>JARLHX010000009.1 GCA_031292035.1 Negativicutes bacterium
AATCACCGGCGAAAAATCACTGCAAGAGGTGGGCGAAGAGATCTACCAGGAGATTTTGGCTGTTGCCTCAGGCAAGTTATCCAAGGCCGAAGTGCTTGGCCATGACGAGCAGTTTTGTATTACCCGGATGCCCTAAAAAGGTACGATAGAAAAAATCCGCAGTGTTGCGGATTTTTCTTTTGGATAATAGTGCATTTTTTGACAAAAAAACGCGATTTCTAGCAGGATTTCTGAGAAACATGAGTAATATATTGTATGTGGTGACAGTATAATGCATTTATTCATCGAAATGGTGGAGGGGGAGCAGCAAAACATGAAATCAATCGGCATTGTAAGAAAACTGGATGAACTAGGCAGATTGGTCATACCTATTGAATTGCGGCGTGTACTGAATATTGAACATAAGGATGGCCTCGAAATTTTTACCGACAATGATCGGATTATTCTCCGAAAATATGAGCCTGCCTGTGTCTTTTGCGGCAACGCCAAGGATATAACCAAATTCAAGGGTAAAAATGTTTGTGCACCATGTTTGTCCGCTATGGGGCAGAAAACAAATTAGTACAAGTGTGAGCCTTTTGTTGCCATTTAAGAAGCCGGCAAAGCCCGGCTTTTTTGTTTGCGGCTAAGCCAGCGTCCCATCCAAAATGAGCGGCCGAAAAATGAAAATTTTGTCGAAAAAAGAGGGTTTTTCTCTTAAAGGTAATATTAATAAAGAGAAAGGTTTTGGGTTTGCTTAACTTTTGTACTGAATGTCGACAAGAGTGAGGAAGAGTATCATGGAGAAGCAATACAAAGTAGCCGCAGTGGCAGGAAGTTTGGCTGTCGCTGAAGAGATATTGACGGTGGTCGGCCAACTGTTCGGCCAGGGGATGGTCGGACAACCACTGCTTCTTGGCGGGACAATCGAAGCGGACGCCGCTGATCTTTTTCTGTGTTTTGATACGCGATTCGCTGAATTGGCGGCGCAAATTCCAGCCGAAAAAATTCTGGGGATTGAGATGGTTCCTTCGCAAGATTCTTGCGTGAAAATAGCCAAATTGCCAAGAGACGAGCCTCGTTTGGTTTTTTGCAACAAGCGGCGTTCGGCGCAGGGTATCATTGATTATAGTAAGCGTTATGGCGGGCTTGAAGAGGAGTTTTCCCTGGCGACTTATGAAGATATGTCAGAAGAGGTGCTGATTGAAGCCCTGCGCGGAGCTAAATATATTATCGGTGTGTCGTCACTTGTGTCTGAAGGTAAATTGCTTCCGGAGCGTTTTGGACAATACTTGCGGCCCGATTGTCAGATCATTGCAGTGGAAAGAATGCTTACCATTTCTTCCGTCGCTGCTCTGAATCAATGGCTAATGAAGCTTAACAGACAGTTAGAGCAGGGCATTCAGGAAAAAAATGATGCATTGAGCAATATTTTGCTCAAAATGAGTGAAGAGATCACGAAAAGGACGCGGATCCAAAAACAGTTAGAAACCATTTTGGCCCATCGCAGCCAACAAGTCACTGAAATATTGGACAGTATATCAGACAGTGTTTTTGCCATTGATTATGATTGGAAGATAAGATATGCCAACAAAGCGGTTGCGGCGTTGTGTCAAGTAAGTCAAAAAAAGATGGAGGGAGCGGGACTTTTTTCCTTCTTCCCCCGCGAATCGGTCATTATTGAACCTATCGCAAAGTGTATTGCCGAGCAAAAAGCAACACAGGAAGAGGTCTTTTGCGACACGTTGAACCTTTGGCTGGAGGTGATCTGTCATCCATCCGCCGCCGGAATTCTTGTCGATTTGAAGGACATTTCGGAGAAAAAGATGCTTGAAACCGAAATGCATCAGCTTTACCGCTTGAAGGTTGTCGGCGAGATGGCGGCAGGCATTAGTCATGAGGTGCGCAATCCCATTACGACTGTTCGCGGTTATCTGCAATTTTTGTCACTCAAGCCGGCATTTACCGAAGTGAAAGACCAGCTAATGTTGATGATCAGTGAAATTGATCGGGCGACTCATATTATCAACGAATTTCTGTCGCTTTCTAAGCCGATGCCGCCAAAGCTGCAGGATCAGAATCTTAACAAGGTGCTGGAAAAATTAAAACCCTTATTGGATGCCGAAGCGATCCAGAAGAGTTGTGATATTGTTTTCGAACTTGGTGATATTCCTGATGTTATCCTAAATGAGAGCGAAATACGACAGTTGATTATCAATCTGGTGATCAACGGGCTACAGGCCATGGACTCAGGGCATATGGTGATCAGCACGTCTGTGACTGACACCCGGATCATCTTGGCTGTCAAGGATAGTGGCCACGGAATACCGGCGAATTTGCATGAGCATATTGGTACACCCTTCTTTTCAACGAAGCAAGATGGGACCGGGCTCGGGCTGACCAATTGTTACGCCATTGCCAAAAGGCACAATGCTGCCATGGACTTCATCAGCAGCAAGGCCGGCACCACCTTTTTTGTGAAGTTCCCCCTGCCGGCCAGTCCCGAAAGAAAAGAGTGAGCACAAGAATCGAGCAAACGGGTTTGACAATGGTCTTTGAAGCATGAACTTGCCAGTGCAGGTTCATGCTTTTTTGTGAAAGGATCTGCATATTTCACATGCTGAACAATTTCCGTTTTGGTGTATTTATGTTCAAATTGGTGTGTTATGATTTCTTTAGAACGACAAGGATGGGTGATTAATGTTAGCAGTAAAACGACAGGAAGCGATCATGAATATTCTGACCCAGGCAGGGTGCGTCGACGCCGTCGAGCTGGGCAGGCATTTTGCGGTGAGCGCCAAGACCATTCGCAAAGATTTTGATCAACTCGAGGCAATGGGTCTCTTGGAGCGGGTTCATGGCGGTGCCATCCTGAAAAGCAACGGCAATAGCGGTTTTCCCATTGCCGAAAGAAAGCGCAAGAACCTGGAGGAAAAACAGGCCATCGGCAAAGCGGCGTTGCGTTATGTTGATGAAGGCTGCACGATGATCCTGGACGGGGGAACAACGACGCTTGAGCTGGCAAAAATGCTGGGAGACAAGAAGATCACCGTTATTACCAACGATTTGCGGATCGCGGCCGAGTTGGCGTACAAAGACAATGTTACCCTGTTGGTTACCGGCGGGGTATTGCGCCGGGATGGGGCATATACTCTTTTGGGCCGGGATGCTGAGCGATTCCTAGAGCGATATAAGGTGACTAAACTGTTTCTGGGAGCCAGCGCCATTGATTTTGGCCGCGGCTTGGCGGTTTTCTCGTTGGATGAAGCCGAAATCAAAAAAGCGATGCTACGGTCTGCCGGCAAAATAATTTGCCTGGCTGACACCAGCAAATTTCACAAGCTTGCTTTGGTCTCATTCTGTCCTCTTGAGAGGGTCGACGTGTTAATCACCGATCAACGGATCACGCCGGATGATCAGACCCGCTTGGAGGCCAGCGGGATAGAACTGCATATTGCTGACAGGATGTCAGCTCAAAATCAGACAGAAGGAAGGATTGAAAGCGATGATTGATGTGAGGCACCCGGCCAACCCGGAAGACGCAAGATTTTATACTACTGAGCGCCTGCGGAAGGATTTTTTGATCCAGGATTTATTTGTTCCCAATGAAGTCAAGCTGGTATATAGTCATGTCGACCGCGTGGTTACCGGCGGGGCATGCCCGGCTCAGGCGGTTGCTCTCGAAGCAAGCAAGGATTTTGGCGTGGACTACTTTTTGGAGCGGCGGGAGATGGGGATTATTAACGTCGGTCCGCGAGGCAAGGTTGTCGTTGATGGCACAGAATATGAACTGGGAAAAACGGACGGCTTGTATATTGGCATGGGAGCTAAAAATGTCACCTTTCAGAGCGATGATCCAGGTCAGCCGGCCAAATTTTATTTCGTGAGCTCGCCGGCTCACAAAACCTATCCAACCAAAAAAATTCTCAAAAAAGACATCACCCCGGTCAATCTCGGGTCGCTCGAACAATCGAATAAAAGAAGCATCTATAAATATATCCTTCCCGGCGGAGTGGAAAGCTGCCAACTGGTTATGGGGATGACCACCCTGGAGCCCGGCAACATGTGGAATTCGATGCCCTGTCATACCCACGCCCGGCGGATGGAAGTCTACTTTTACTTTGATCTGCCTAAAGACGCAGTGGTATTCCATCTGATGGGCGAGCCGAATGAAACCAGGCATATCGTGATGCGTAACGAGGAAGCGGTAATCTCTCCCAGCTGGTCGATTCACTCCGGCGTTGGCACCCAGTGCTATACATTCATCTGGGGTATGGCCGGGGAAAACCAAAATTTTGATGATATGGACCATGTCGCTATGACGCAGATTAAATAAGAGCTACAAAGCAGCGCAAAGGGGGTGGTCTTTCCGCGCGAGTTTGCGCGCGAATCGGTATCCCATTATCGAAAGAAGGGGTATGAGACATGAAAATAATGGCGACAGTCCAAAAAATCCCCGGGGGAATGATGATTGTCCCCTTGTTACTGGGAGCAACGCTGAACACTTTTGCGCCAGATACTGCTAAGTTTTTCGGTTCATTTACCGCCGCTCTTATGACTGGCATACTGCCGATTCTTGCTGTTTTCTTTTTTTGTATGGGAGCAACTGTTGATGTTCGGCAGTCCTTTTGGGTGCTGAAAAAAAGCGGAGCCTTGGTGGGATCAAAAGTCATCTGGGCTGCATTGCTAGGTGTTATTGCCGCCAAATTTATTCCTGATGCCGGAATCACCGAAGGTTTTTTTGCCGGGATTTCGGTGCTGGCCATTGTTGCGTCGATGAACGACACCAATGGCGGGTTATATATGGCGTTGATGAATCAGTACGGGACAAAGGAGGAGGCTAGCGCCTACGCGCTGATGACGCTGGAGTCCGGCCCGTTCATGACGATGGTCACTCTCGGCGTGGCCGGTCTGGGCAATTTTCCCTGGCAGGCTATGCTAGGGGCTATTCTGCCTTTCTTTTTGGGGTTCATTCTGGGTAACCTTGACCATGATATCCGTAAATTTTTGGGTAATGCGGTTCCGGTCTTTATTCCTTTCTTTGCCTTCGCTCTGGGGAACGGTCTCAACTTCAAAATTATTGCCAACACCGGGCTGCTTGGCCTGATGATGGGGCTTGGCGTCATAGTTTTATCGATGCCGGTGCTGCTGATCGCCGACTTTTTGACTGACGGAAACGGCAGGTGCGGCATTGCCGCGGCTTCTACCGCCGGGGCGGCGGTTACAGTACCGATGGTTATTGCGGCGATTGATCCCAAGTTTGCCCCGGTGGCGCCTGCCGCGACGGCGCTGATCGCTACCTGCGTGCTGGTGACTGCCATTCTCACGCCGATGATTACCGGCCTATATTATCATAAAGTACAGGGGAAACTAGGCAGGACACCAACAACCGGAAGTTGAAGTATTATTGAAACTATCCCGCGTTCAGGGATCAGGGCGGCGGCTGGTGACAGCGAAAGCCGCCCTGAAATTCAATGATGGAGGAATGAAGTCATGATTTTCGGGCATATCGATCATTTTGCAAAAGCAAGAGAGCTATATCCGCAGTCGCTGCAAAAGGGGTTGGCATTCCTGCGCGACACCGATTTTTCGGCGATGAGCGTCGGCCGGCACGAAATCGACGGTGACAAGATGTTCGCCCTTGTTCAGGAATACCAGCCAGATGTAAAAGAAAATCGCAAGGCGGAAACCCATGAAAAGTATATTGATATCCAATATATCGTTTCCGGCGAGGAGATTATGGGTTATGCCAACCTCACCGCTACCGCCGAAATAGCCGAAAACCGTCTGGCTGACAAGGACGCGCTGTTTTATAAAAATGTCGAGAATGAAACTGAATTGCAAGCCTCGGCGGGAATGTTCGCCGTTTTCTTTCCGTGGGACGTTCATCGCCCCGGTTGTGTCAAAAAGGCAGGTGCTCTTGTCCGCAAAGTCGTACTCAAAATAAAAATGTGATTTTCATCGATAGCCATACTGGACGAATAGGAACGAAAAACCCGCGCATGCTGAAATGACGCGGGTTTCTATTGCGTAAAAGTCGCGGTCAGCGCAGGCTGCTCAGGCCGCGGTATACATTGCCGACAGCCCTTTCGAGGACTTTACGCCAGCGGGGTTTATTCTGATCATCGATGACTGCGCTGTATAAACGGTCTTCCTTGCTGCCCTTTTCTACAGGTCTCCACGAGACCTCATCGTCTTCGACCCCTCAGGCCTCGGCGACCTGCCCGGCCGGGTCGTAGCCAATGCTGTCGGTAAACTTATATTCTCTGGCGTCTTTCTTGACCTGCACCCGGATAAGATCATAATACCCCCGGTCCTGCTCAACGATTTTGAGCTGCAATTCATAGTAGGGATCACAGCCGGTGGCCTCGTTTTTCAGTATGACCGATACCGGACTAAACGACCAGATCACCTGATTGTCGCGGTAAACCTCGCGAAAGTCGTCATCCTTCGCTGTGCTCAGTGCTAAAATGGTTAACGACAAAAATAGGCCCAGTAACCCGGCACTCCAAATCCGACGGAGTTTTCTCATCGATTCCCCTCCTCCCTAGATGATCGGTTGGGGTCTTTTGCGCAAAATGGCATACGATTTGCTGATAATATGTTCTATCAGTGAGAAACTATTTCCTGTTAAAAGATGCGACTTATGGGCATTATTTAAAACAGGCATTTCATCAGATGAAATATTTTACCGACAAGGTGATTTTCTCGCATAGACGGCAGGAATATACTGTTGAGCCGACTAATATGGTTTCTTGAGAAACCGGTTTCCTAAACCGTTCCACCAAGACAATAATTAAAGGAGTGATCATGGTGTTACCAAGACTCATCGTTCTGCAGAAGATTATTGACAAGGGGCTTGTTGCCGTAGTCCGGGCAGAGTCCTCCGACCAGGCGAAAAAAATTACCGACGCCTGTATCAAAGGGGGGGTGGCGGCGATCGAAATCACCTTTACCGTACCCGGAGCCGCCGAAGTGATAAAGGAATTGGCCAATACTTATACCTCTGGCGAGATTATCATCGGCGCGGGAACGGTGCTTGACCCGGAAACCGCCCGGCTGGCTATTCTGGCGGGGGCCCAGTATGTTGTCAGTCCCAGTGTCAATGTGGAAACCATCAAGCTTTGCAACCGTTACCAGGTTCCCATTATGCCAGGGGCGGCAACCATCAAGGAAATTATCGAGGCGATGGAACTGGGCGCCGATATCGTCAAAGTCTTCCCAGGTGAAACGCTGGGGGCCAACTTTGTAAAAGCTGTCAAGGGACCGTTGCCGCAGGCACCGCTGATGCCGACCGGCGGGGTCGGGCTGGATAATGTCGCCGACTGGATCAAGGCAGGCTGTGTGGCGGTTGGCGTGGGCGGAAACCTTACCGGCGGCGCGAAAAAAGGCGACTATGATTCTATCACCGAGTTGGGTAAACAGTTTATTGCCAAGATCCGCGCAGCCCGCGGTCTGTAGAACATATCGCCAATTTAGGAGGAAAAGGATATGAGCAAGAGAATCGTCTGTTTCGGGGAAATCATGCTGCGTCTTTCGCCGCCGGGGTATCTGCGGTTTGAGCAGGCGCAAAGCTTTGATGTTGTTTATGGCGGCGGCGAGGCCAACGTAGCTGTGTCGTTAGCCAACTATGGCCTGGATGCCAGCTTTGTCACCAAGATTCCCGACAATCCCATCGGTCAGGCGGCAGTCAATGAAATGCGCCGCTACGGCGTCGATACCAAGTTTATGCTTAAAGGCGGCGAACGTCTGGGGATTTACTATTTGGAAAAGGGTGCATCGCAGCGTCCATCCAAGGTGGTCTATGACCGCAAGTACGCATCCATTGGCCAGGCCAAACGGGAGGACTTTAACTGGACCGAGATTTTCGCCGGTGCTGAGTGGTTTCATTTTACCGGAATTACGCCAGCTCTGGGTGATAATGTTGCCGAAGCTGTGCTTGATGCCTGTAAAGCTGCCAAGGAAGCCGGACTGACGGTCAGCTGCGACCTGAATTTCCGGAAGAATCTTTGGACCAGCGAGAAGGCCGGTAAGGTAATGGCCACCTTTATGCCCTATGTCGATGTCTGCATCGCCAATGAGGAGGACGCAGAAAAGGTTTTCGGCATCAAAGCTCCCAATACCGACATTACCGGCGGCAAGCTGAGTCATGACGGCTATAAGGTAGTGGCTGCCAAACTAAAAGAACAATTTGGTTTCAAGACGGTAGCTATCACGCTGCGGGGCAGCATTTCGGCTTCAGACAACAATTGGGCCGCCATGCTCTTTAAAGACGGTGAATATTATTTTTCCCGCAATTACGCTGTCCATATCGTGGACCGGGTCGGTGGCGGCGATTCCTTCGGCGCAGGACTGGTTTATGGTTTGCTCAACGGGCTCAGCAACCAGGATACGCTGGAATTTGCCGTGGCGGCTTCCTGCCTGAAACATTCCATCGAGGGTGATCACAACCATGTCACCGTGAGTGAGGTAAAGACACTGATGGTGGGCGATGGCTCCGGTCGGGTACAACGCTAAGCGGCAAGGTTATGGTAAGGCACTGACAGGAGAATAACATGCCAATTACGATTGTGGATGTAGCCCGGCAGGCGGGAGTTTCTAAAAGCACGGTATCGCGCTATCTGAATAACAAATATGAGTGCATGAGCGGTGAGACGCGGGAGAGGATCGCTGGGGTGATAGCCGAGCTGGACTATCACCCTAATGCCGTGGCCCGTAGTCTCAAGCAAAAAAAGACTCATACCGTGGGGGCGATCATCGCCAATATCTTGAACCCCTTTTCGACAAGTGTGATCAGGGGGATCGAGGATTACTGCAAAAAGTCGGGGTTTAACCTGATTTTATGCAACGCCGACGATGATCCGACCAAGGAAAAAGAATATATCGAGATGCTTACCGCCAAGCAGATTGACGGGTTGATCATCAATACCACCGGCCGAAACAACGACATTGTGTGCGCTGTCAACCAGTCTCTGCCGGTGGTGCTGATCGACCGCAAGGTTCCGGAAATCAATATCGACACTGTCGCGGTGGATAACATCAAGGGGGCGGCGTTGGCGATCACTCATTTGGTGCGGCAGGGTTATAGGCGCATTGCGATGTTTACCCTGCCTTACGACAGCATCAGCCCGCGGCGGGAAAGAGTCCAGGGCTACCGACAGGCACTGGCGGAGCATGGCATCGCATTCCAGTCCGAGCTTTTGGTGGAAACTGCCCCGGAGGCTGAGACTGTCCGCGAAAAGTTGCTTGCCCTGATGGCTGGCAGCCGGGAGCCGTTGGCGATCTTCGGCATGAATAACCTGATGACCATGGCGATCATAAAGGCGCTGAAGAAGATGAATGTCAACATTCCTCGCGATATCGCCCTTTTAGGCTTTGATGACTGGGAGTGGGCAGAACTGCTTGATCCGCCCATTACTGTGGTCCGCCAGCCAACCTATCAGATCGGCTGGCGGGCGGCCACATTATTGATCAAACGGGCTAAAAGCCGCGGTCGCCAGCAGCGGCCCTCGCTGGTCGTGTTTGAACCCGAGCTTGTGGCGCGTCGTTCCTGCCGGGAAGAAGAGCAATTGCCAGAATAAGTTTCATATCGTGAATTATTATTTCGTTTTAATGGATTGAGGCAGGAAATTCACTGAATATAGGCTAAATTTTCTTCTATAGCGAAATTACGTTTCATAATGTGAAACGATAGAGTAAGGAAAAAACATGCGGCAAAATGTTTTGAAGGTGCAAGTCCTGCAAAGAGCAGTCGATATTTTAGAGATTATCGGCGCCGATTCCGGGCCGGTTAGTCTCAAACGGATTACCGAGCTGGTGGGTTTGCCGAAATCAACGGTATATCGTCTTCTGACCAACCTTGAGGCGCGGGGGCTTGTTTCCTGCGGCAACGACGGCGGGTATCGTCTGGGTTTGAGCTTTTTGCTTTTGGGACAACGGGCGGAAAAAGGCTTTGAAATCAAGCGCCTGGCTCGGCCGTATATGCAGAAACTAAACGAGATATTTTCCGAATCGGTCCATCTTGGCGTGCTGCATAAAAACCGCGTTTTGTACGTGGATTCGATTGACAGTCCGCATGCCATCAGGCTGGTTGCCAGAATCGGCGGCACGAACATGGTGCATTGCACGGCGCTGGGCAAGGTGCTCCTGATCTTGCACAGTGATGAGGAGATACGGCAAATCCTGGTGGCGGAGGGAATGGAGCAACGAACCCCTTATTCACTGCTTTTGCCGCAGGCTTATCTTGAGGAAATGGAAGAGGTTCGCCGCCGCGGGTTTGCTCTTGATGACCGGGAAAGCGGCGAGGACTGTTTTTGCATCGGGGCGCCGATTTACAGTCCCTTGGGCCAGGTGGTAGCGGCAATCAGTGTTTCTGGTCCGACCTCGCGGATGTCACGGCCCTTGGCTCAGACTCACATCGCGCCAAAGCTGCTGGAAGTCACCAAGGCGCTGTCAAAAGCCTTAGGCTGTCAATAAAACTGAATCATATCTGGAGGTGACGGGGAAAGGGTAATTGCTGGATTGCTATTACAAAAAATGAGGGGGTTTGGTGGAGTGAAAATGTTCGGAAAAGCTAAGATTATGGCCATTGTTATTTTAGTGGTATTCGCTGCCATGGTGCTGTTGGCCGGCTGCGGTCAAAAACCGGCTGCTCAGTCTGAGGGACCAAAATACAAGTTGCGTCTGGCCACTCAGCTGCCGGAATCGCATCCGGTGGCGGCGGCGGCTCTGGTTTATGCCAAGAAAGTAAAAGAGAGAAGTAAAGGCGAAATCGAAATCACGGTATTCAACAACGGCACCCTTGGGCAGGAGCGCGATCTGGTCGAAGGGATGAAGATGGGAACTATTGACATGGCCAACGTTAACGCGGCGCTGATGGTCAGCTTCGCCCCGCGGTGGCAGGTTTTCAGTCTGCCTTACATCTTCCAGTCGGAAGAGCATATGAACAAGGTTGTCAACGGTCCGATCGGCCAAGATCTCTTTAAGGAACTGGAAAAGAGCGGCTTAAAAGGGATGGCTTATCAGTGGAGCGGTTTCCGCAGCATTACGGCCAAGAAAGCCGTGAATACACCCGAGGACCTTAAAGGTTTGAAAATCCGTACCATGCCGTCGAAGGTTATGGTTGATGCCCTTAACGCCATGGGCGCCATTGCTACGCCGATGGATCAGGGTGCGGTTTACAATGCACTGCAATCCGGCGTACTGGACGGCTGGGAAAACAATCCGGCGACCGTCGTTGCCTTCAAAATGAACGAGGTGGCGCCGTTCTTCTCCTATACCAATCATTTTGCCGCCCCCAACATCATGCTGATGAGTCTCAAATCCTTGGAAAAATTGCCGCCTGACGTGCAGAAAATTTTATTGGATGTAGGCGCGGAGTCCCAGAAAGATGAAAGCGATATCTTCCATCAAAACGAAAAAGAGAATGTGGAAAAACTCACCGCCGCCGGTATGAAATTCAATCAGGTTGATACCACGCCGTTCTATGAGCGGGCGAAACCCATCTGGAAATCGGTCGAAGATGTTGTCGGCAAGCAACTGCTTGATGATATCGACAAATTACGCAGCAAGTAGTTAGGTTTTGGCGATAAGGTTGGCATGCCAACCTTATCGCCACCTTAATACACGGAGGGTTTAATGATCATGACTGACATTCTGCGGACTGTGAGCGACCGGATCAACAAGGCGGCGACAGGACTCTTGATTGTGGCTGCCTTTACCATGGTCACCGCGGTATTCTTGCAGGTTATTTTTCGCTATATATTGAAAATGCCGCTGTCCTGGTCGGAAGAACTAGCGCGGTATGCCTTTATGTGGACGACATTTTTGGGTGCGTCGGTGGCACTGCGGCAAAATTCGTTGCCCAATATCACCCTGGGGCTCAAGTTTTTTCCGGCTAAGATTCGGCCGTACTTATACCTGGTCACCAATGGCTTGTCGCTGCTGTTTTGTTATCATGTGATAGTCCAGGGAACAAAACTGACGCTCGCCGTGGTGCCTGATAAAACGCCGGGGCTGGATTTTACCATTTCGTGGGCGTATGCCGCCCTGCCGGTCGGGGCCTTGTTTATGCTGATCCATATTCTTTATCTGGTGGCGGAGGAGTCCCGTGAAAAACTGGGCAGTCCGCTGCTCGGAATCGGCCTTATCGCGGTGATTGCCGCCGGCATTTCCTTTTTGGTCAGTATGCCGATACCGGGACTCAATTATCTACTGGTTGTTCTATTGCTGCTGTTTTTCGCCCTGGGGGTTCCGATCGCCATTGCGCTGGCCCTGCTAACCGTGGTCGCGTTTTCGTCTTTGGGCGATTTTCCGCTGACGGTTATTCCCCAGCGGATGTTTGTCGGGCTCGATTCCTTTACCTTGATGGCTGTGCCCTTCTTCATGCTAGCCGGCGCCATCATGCACTCCGGCGGTATTGCCCTCAGGCTGGTCAATTTCGCCAGCTCTTTAGTGGGATGGATTCGCGGCGGCCTGATCCCGGCCAACGTGTTGGCCAGTATCATTTTTGCCGATATGTCCGGGTCGGCGGCTTCCGATACGGCGGCGATCGGCAATGTCATGTTGCCGGGAATGGTCAAACGCGGGTATGAAAAGAAATTCGTTACTGCCCTTCAGGCGGCGGCCGGGTCGTTGGGCGTCCAGTTCCCCCCCAGTTCGGGCATGCTGCTGTTTGCCTTCGTGGCCAATGTTTCGGTTGCTCACCTGTTTATGGCTTCGTTTATTCCCGGCTTCCTTGTTGCCGCTTCCTTTGCCGTCACCGGTCTGATCATCGCCCGTCGGCGCAATTATCCGGCCGAGCCTTGGGTGGGATTCAAGAATCTGGGCAAGGCTTTCTTGCATTCGATCTGGGCGTTGCTTGCGCCGCTCATTATTCTCGGCGGGATTCTCGGCGGAATTTTTACTGCAACCGAGGCTGGGGTGGTTGCAGTGGTTTACAGTCTGATTGTCAGCATCTTTTTTTACCGGGAGATGCCAATCAAGAGTTTGCCTGCCGTAATCACTACCGGAGCGGTCAATACCTCCAGGGTCATGTTTATCGCGTCAGCCGGAATGCTGCTGGGCTGGTACCTGGCTTCGCAGCAGATACCCCAGGACATAGCCGCCGGTTTGTTCAGTATAACAAGTGATCCTTTCTGGCTGCTGGTGATTGTCAACCTGTTCCTGATCGCCATTCACACTGTGCTGGAAACCGGAACGACCATCCTAGTGGTTATTCCTATCCTGCTTCCCGCCATGCTGGCGGCAGGGGTGGACCCCATCCATTTCGGAATTATCGTTGCCATCAATTCAGCTTTGGGGATGATTTTGCCGCCTATCGGCATTTGTCTGTTCGTCTCCTCAGCGATCACCAATATTACCCTGGAAGAGGTAACCAAGGCGGTTTGGCCGTTTGCGCTGGCGAACCTGGCCATTTTGTCCCTGGTGACCGCTTGCCCCTGGATTGTCAAAATTTTGCCGGCGGCGTTCGGGATGATCAAATAGAAAGCCGCAAACGGAAAAGGAGTGGAAGACAGTGAAAGTTGCTGTATTGTATGGTCCCCATGATTTAAGAATTGATGAAAAGCCGATCCCTGCGCTGACTGGCGCCGATAGTGTGCTGATCAAAGTGAAGGCGGTGGGAATTTGCGGTTCTGACGTGCATGCCTATCATGGCAAGCTGGCGACCGTGACCTTCCCCCGGGTGATCGGTCACGAGGTGGTGGGTGAAGCGGTCGAGGTCGGCAGCGCGGTTCGCACCATCCAGGCTGGTGATCATGTGGTGGTCGACCCGGTAGTTAGCTGTGGCCAGTGTCCAGCTTGTCGCGCCGGCCGTCACAATGTCTGCCGTGATGTAAAGTGTATCGGCGTGGCCTGTGAGGGCGGCTTGGCCGAATATATCGTTTTCCCCGAAGCGAGTGTACATAAATTGCCGTCTGAGCTGGCGTGGCGGGATGCTGTATTGGCTGAGCCTTATACTATTGCCGCCCAGGTGGTCAGCCGCGGTCAGGTGACGGCTGATGACAAGATGCTGGTTATGGGAGCCGGGCCGATCGGCCTGGTGATTCTCCAGGCCGCAAAACGGTTGGGCGCCACAGTGCTGATTACCGACCTTGCGGACAGCCGCTTGGCACTGGCTGGCCGACTGGATGCCGACGTGACGGTCAATCCGGCCAAACAGGACCTGGCCAAGGCCATCCACGATTTTACCGGAGGTTACGGTGTGGATGTGGCGGTGGATGCCGTCGGTGTGCCGGCGCTATTTGAGCAGGCGGTTGAGTTTGCCGCTCCGGCGGGGCGGGTTGTCATTATTGGCTTCAATCCGGCCGCAGCACAGATCCCGGAACTTCCTATCACCCGCAAGGAACTGGATATTCGCGGCTCACGGATGAATGCCGGTAAAATGCCGGAGGTGGTCGGCTGGATCGCCGCAGGCGAAGTGCAGACAGGCCCGCTGGTTTCGCACGAATATGCTCTTGTCGATCTGCAAAAGGCCTTTGATGTGTTGGACAGCGAGCCGGAAAAGGCTTGTAAAATAGTAATTACATTATAAATGGAGGGACGTACAATGATACTCGACAAATTTTCGCTTGCAGGTAAGACGGCAATTATTACCGGTGCCAGCCGGGGGCTGGGAGAAGGCATGGCTCTTGGACTGGCCGAAGCCGGAGCCGATGTAGTGGTGGTTGCCAGCAGCAGCAAGGTAAATGACACCGCGGAAAAAATCAAGGCGCTGGGCAAACGGAGCATCGCCATTCAGGCCGATCTTGGCAGCATCAAACCAATACCCGGCATTATTGCCGAGACGCTGGCTACATTTGGCAAGGTTGATATCCTTGTCAATTGCGCAGGAATTATCCGGCGGGCGCCAGCCATTGAGTTTTCCGAGAAGGATTGGGATGACGTAATCAACGTCAATCAAAAGGCGCTGTTTTTTATGTGCCAGGCTGCAGCCAAAGAAATGGCCAAACAAGGCAAAGGCAAGATCGTCAATATTGCCTCACTGCTTTCTTTCCAGGGCGGCATTATTGTGCCTTCCTATACCGCAAGCAAATCAGCGGTGGCGGGACTGACTAAGGCCCTGGCCAATGAGTGGGCCGCGCTGAACATCAATGTCAATGGCATCGCCCCTGGCTATATGGCCACCGAGATGACCGAGGCTCTGCAAAAGAGCGCCGAGCGGGCGCCGACTATCCTGGCGAGGATTCCCCAGGGACGGTGGGGTACGCCGGAAGATATGAAAGGTGCGGTAGTCTATCTGGCATCCGAAGCGTCAGACTATCTTCAGGGACATGTGATTGTGGTGGACGGAGGTTGGATGGGCCGCTAATCGGCCGGGTTTATTACCATACCCTGCTATTTTTGTTCGTACGGTAAATAGTTAAGGGGGGTATTGGAAGAGTGAAGCGTGTTTTGTTGGCGACTTTGGTATGTCTATTTCTGTTGAGCGTGTCGGCTCTGGCCGCCTCTCCCGGCGATGTGATCGGTGACAAATCGCTGATCGACACCAAGTATGACAAGGGGATGGTCATCGGGCTGGATGAGTTTTATGCCAGCCATCCTCTGAAGGCTGGCGAAGCCACCCGCGGTGACGTGGTGTTCGAATCGCCTCGCTGTCAAGTCGTGATTGTGACCAACCACGGCCCGTTGATCGGACTGCATTATCATCAGTCCGCCGATGAAATCGTCTATGTCCACAAAGGCAAAGGCGAAATGTATATCGACGGAAAATGGATTCCGGTAAAAGCTGGCGATCTCCATTTCAATCCCCGCGGCGTGATTCACGCCACCCGGGTTGTCGGTAACGAAGATCTGCAGGTATACTCAATTTTTACTCCACCCCAAGCCGGCGGCAACGATAAAATGTTTATTGATTCTCCCCAGTCACTGGCCGTGCCAGGCGACGTTGTCGGCAGCTGGTCTTTGCTTGATACGAAATTTGAAAAAGGGCAGGTCGTCAGTCTTCCCGAATTTTATGCCAGCCATCCCCTGAAGGCCGGCGAAGCCACCCGCGGCGATGTAGTATTTGAATCGCCGCGTAGCCAGATCGTGGTAGTGACTAACCACGGCCCGCTCATTGGGCTGCACTACCACCAGTCGGCCGAAGAAATTGTCTTTGTCTATAAGGGGCAGGGAGAAATGTATATCGGCGGGAAATGGGTTCCGGTCAAAGCTGGCGACCTTCATATCAATCCGCGGGGCGTCATCCACGCCACCCGGGTTGTCGGCAACGAAGATATGCAGGTTTTCTCGGTATTCTGTCCGCCCCAGGCCAATGGAAATGATAAGGTGTTTATAAAATAGGCTGATTATTGTGATGTACCGTACGAACATACTATGAAGCGAGAGTGTCTCGCTTCTTTTGTTTTGAGTGGGGATCATAGGAATATACAGGGGTTTGGGGCCCAGTGTCGAAATCATGAAAAACAGCAGGTTATTATCAAGCAGATGTTGACTGTATCAAGGAGGAGTTTTTGTGATTGATCTTGTTGAGACTCTGGCGAGGGTCAAGGAGATTGTTTTCAGCGTCGGAAAAATGCAAAAAGAGAATCTTGGCAGAAGCAACCTAAAGATTGAAGCCAAGTCCAGCAGCATTGACCTTGTTACCGAGATAGACAAAAAATCCGAGGAAGCTATTGTCGATTTTATCCGCCGACATTATCCTTCCCACGCCATTTTAGCGGAAGAATCGGGGCGTACTGCTGATGTTTCGGAGTACTTGTGGATCATTGATCCTATAGACGGCACCACCAACTACGCGCAGGGGCTGCCGATCTTTGCCATTTCGGTTGCTCTCCAGTACCGGGAGGAGACGGTGTTGGGGGTGGTCTATTGCCCGGTTACTGAACAGCTCTTCACTGCCATCAGAGGGCAGGGAGCATATTTAAACGGCGAAAAAATTCATGTCTCAGGAAAGCAAAAGTTGATTGATTGCGTTCTTGCCACCGGATTTCCTTACGATATTGCGCAGAATCCGGCAAATAATATCGACTACTTTAGCGCTATCGTTCTGAAGGCGAGGGCTGTCCGCCGAATTGGCTCGGCTGCCTATGATGTCTGCTGTGTAGCGGCTGGTAAGTTTGACGGCTACTGGGAGCTCAAGGTCTCGCTGTGGGATGTTGCGGCTGCCATGTTGATGGTGGAGGAAGCAGGCGGGCAGATTATTCATTTTCGCCAGGATCGGGGCATTTCGATTATTGCCGGCAGCGCCACCATCTGCGAAATGGTCCACCGCGAAATAAAGATAGTGGACACAGCCGCCAAAGGTTAGTCGGCAATGATTGCAGGCTAAGGGCGGTGTCATACATAGTCAATGATCATCCATGGCGTGAGTAACAAAAAAGAGACGGGTGTATTCCCGCCTCTTTTACGTTTGTATGCAAATTGATTCTATTTGATGATTTTATTAAACGATTCGATAAACTCAACCAAGTTTGTTTCAAACATCTCGTAACCGGCCTGGCTATTATCTTCGTGTATTGGACGCATGGCAAAAACAAGCTTGTCTTTGTCCCGTGAGATTTCCAGCAGCCGATCGCCTTGCTCATTAACTAACGATATTTGCATTACTATTTTCGACATCTGCATCACTCCATTCGTGAATTAGTATCAACGAGAGTAGCTAAGGATAACTAATGTAGGACTGGCGGCTATATTTTGGAATACCAGGCTGTCAGCAGATATAGACATAAGTCATATATTTCTATGGATAACTTTGGCGATTTCTTTGTTTTTTCCTGCTGACGGACCCGATATTTTCCATTTTACTCTACAATTACCTACGGCAAGCCCAAAGTCTTGAATAGTTAAAATTACATGGTTAACTCAGCCGTGGTCTATTTTACAGGAAACGCCGGATGTCACGGTTTTGTCAAACTTTGCCTATATTATAGAAATAAAGCCAAAGATCGGTATCAATGTTATGAAAGGAGAGTTAGCCGTGGGAAGGATTATGGCAGGGTTGTTAACCTTTATTTTCGCTGTCGCCTGGTGTCCGAACGCGTTGGCCTTCCAAAACGAGCATTCTTTCTGGAGACAGTGGCAGGAGCACGACGTAAGGCATGCTCATGACCGGATCTATGAGCATAGGGAAGGTCGTGGCGAACAAACTGTGGTCCATTATCGAGGTCATGATGAGAATAGATGGTATGGAAATCATCGACTTTTAAATCTGAGGGTTTATTATTCGCCCAATGATAGACAGCGAGTGCATCATATCAGTTATGAGAATTACGATGGTGCGCGGTTTATGGAAACGATGCGGCGAGAGCATGGAAGGTATACCTATCGGCGGAGTTATCATGGGGAGCAATACTATTACTGGATTGGCAGGGAAACGATTATCCGCGCCATTCTAAGGGATGACGGTTATGTTGCGACCAGCGTTTGGTACCGTCAGGAGGCAGAAAGAAGCGCATTGGAGCGCGGGGATGTGAGCGGGTCGGATGTTGATAATTATGGATACTATGACGAAATGCCGCCGGAAATAGCGGAAAGATATATTGCCGATGTCCGGCTTAGTGATTAACAGCTCCTAAATCACAAAAAAGAAGACCGTCTGGTGTGGTCTTCTTTTTTGCTATCGGCAAGGCTGTGTAATTTAACTGCCAACCAAGCGCTCGTTGGCTTTTTGGATCAGAAAGTCACGCCGGACAATGGCTCGTTCGTGCTGGCCATGACCAACCTCACCGCGATCGTCAAAGGCGGTAATGTCGAACAGAATATGGTTGCCGTCGACCGCTTTAACGATGGCTTTCACCTTGATCGTCATTCCTTGAAAGGTTGGGGCGTCATGGGTAAACTGCATTGCACGACCGACTGAAACAAGTCCTTCAGGCAAAAGAGGGTCGATGGTATCTGTAGCAGCTTTGATGATTAGCCCGACATAGGCTGGTGTCGCCAGTAGATTGCCAAGCATTCCGCCGCCATAGTTTTCGGCGGTGTCGGATTTCTCCACAGTTTTCCCAGTAATGGTGTACATCCCTGGCCTGATGATTTCGCTTACCGGAAACATACTTCTCTCCTCCTTGCAAATTATTCTGAGTCCGAATGAGCCATAAGGATAAAGGGAATCTGCCGCTCCCGCAACTCATATTCCCACCTTCAATATAATATATATTCACTCAAAAGAAAATAATTTTCTGAATATTTAATTTATTTTTTTATAATAAAAAATGCCTACTTGATCTCTTAACAAGGTAACAGCTCAAAGCAGTTGCCTTGTTAAGAGATCAAGTAGGCATTAATGATGTGTGCCGGTGATTGGAGGACTAACTAGCTCAGGATTTCCGAAAAATAAATAACAGTAACAATGTCATCCGGATCAACCGTTTTCCCGTCGATTTTTTCAAAATAACTTAACAATTCGCTTACTGACTTAATCTCCGGGTTTTGGTGACCGAGATCATGGGTCGTCAAATCGGCGAATCGCTTAATATAAACCTTATCAATAATAGCCAGATACAGCTTTTTCTTAGAAGCGAATTTCTTGCCAAAGGTAATCCACACCATGGAATTCTCAGGATAGGTATCTCTGATGTCGCCTAAGCGAACGGTACAGTTCTTTTTTCGGTTGATCAATAGTTCCTCATGATTCGGCCACTGGAAGTTAAGCGCAAACATAAATCTTCTCCTTCAGGCAATATTTATAGTACTGCGGTTACCAATATTATATGATATTTCAGCTGTTTTATCAAAGCAGGAAAGAAAAAATCTTTTGGCAATAGCCAGGCAACAAATAAAAAAAGGACCTAAAAGCTAGGTCCTTTTCGGCGTTCATTTATTTATGCCGCCGTCTTTAACAATTCGGGCTGTCAGAAAAATGACGACCTCATTTTCATCGCTAGAGTTAACGACGCTTTGAAACAGTTTGCCAAGTACCGGTAGCTCCGACAAAAAGGGCACCGCATTCTTGGTGTAGGAATCATTTTTTCCAATCAGACCACCAATGATCATGGTCTCGCCGTCTCTAACACGGACATTGGTATCTGCCGAACGGGTGGTGATACGGTAGGCGCCTAACGAGGACACCAGGGTCGGGGTACTGACCTCGGTGTGGACGGTGGCGGTGATCAGACCGTCGGCGTTGATCCGCGGAGTATATTGCAGCTTGATGCCAGCGTCGACATAGGTAATGGTGGTCGACGTCACCCCGCCTGTCGTGGTTTGGGTGGAAATCGGGATGCGGTCACCGATCAGGATGCTGGCTTCCTTGCCGTTGATGGTGGTGACGTTGGGTTTGGCGAGGATCTTAGCATCACCCTTGGAGACCAGCGCGCTCAGAGTGGCCTGGAAGCTAAATTGGTAGGGCTGACCGCTGGCACTGCGGCCAAAACGGATGGCTCCCGGGTAGGTACTGTTTGTCGTTGTTGAGGTAGTAGTGGTTGTTGTCGTTGTTGAGGCGGAACTGTCAGGGATAGACGACCACGCCCAGTCAAAGCCAAGCGCGTTGGAAGCGGTTTTGGTGATGGACACTACCTGGGCTTCCAGAGAGATTTGCTGATAGGGGATATCCAGCTCGGCCAGTGTGCTGGTCAATTGTTCCAGCTCGGACGGCGTGCCGTTGAAGACAATAGAATTGGTAGCCTGGTCGACGTTGAGGCGGTCGCCGGGGACGATCGCGGCCAGAGATTTTTTGACGTCGTCGGCCTTGGCGTAGTTGATTTTGATTACCTGAATGGTGCCGAAATTTTTGGTGAGTTTTTCTGAAGTGGCGACAACGATGACGCTGCCGATTTTCTGATAGCTTAGCCCTTTGGCCTTGGTAACAAGGTCAAGGGCGGTGTCAAAAGGGATGCCGTTGAATTGGATGGTCACTTTCCCGGTGACCGAATCGTCGGCAATGATGTTGACGCCACCGACACTGGCCAGCGCAGTCAGCACATCACGGACATCGGTGTTGACGACATTCATGTTGACTGGGTTTCCAGCGGCAGAAACCTGGCTGATGGTTAAGCATACCAATAAACAAGCCGATAGTATGTATTTCTTAATAGTCGGCATCAAGTCACCTTCCTATGCTGACGACGATCGTTCCGTTCGGGCCCCGCAGCGTAACTGAATTCTGGTTGATAGCGCTAATCTGATACGGGCCGACAAAATCGCCTTTTTGATAGGAACGGCTGTCTGCACCATACTGCAGGATGGCGGACTTACTGTTGCCGGCAACGATTACACCGGTGAGCACAGGCGGGACTTCTTTGGGGCGGATGATGACCGGGGCTGTCGGCGTTGCCGGTGCGCTCCAGTTAGTCGTATCCACCGCAGCTTTAGGTAAAAATTCGGCGGGAATGGCGAAGGGATCGCGGGCCGGTAAATCAGGCTGATACTGGGTAAAGGACGATTTCGCCGGAAAAGCGCCATTGTCGGCAGGAGGCGGCGAATCCGCAGGCGCCAAAGAGACATGAGGCATGTTATAGTACATGCCGCTGGCCAGAACCAGGGCGGTCAAAACAGTCAGCAAGCTCCGACGGGACTGCCCTTTTCTTTTATTACGCCTAAACGCTCTGCTTCGCATTCCATGATCCCCTTTAGACTTTGATTATTCAACACAATATATTGTATATTTCGACACAACCCGCAATAATCCTGTCCGCATTTAGATGAATTATAAATTATATATAAAGTTTACAAATTCCTTGAAAAAGGCTGAATAAATTTTTTAAATTCTTGTTAGGTTCGCAGAATTATTCGCTTAATCTATCTTTAGTTGCAGGAAGTTGTCGAAAAAACATCGAATTAAGAGGCTTGTATATGTTATTTCGCGAACCAAGCTAAATACGGCTAAATTAAGGCGCATGTTGGAGAAAACTGGATTTAAGTTTGCCATAATGTAATTTGTTGCCGATAGTCGGTTTTTATACTAAGGGGTGTAAATGGTGAAAAGCCGCAAGCGGTTGGGAGCCCTTTTGCGCGAGGCTGGCCTGTTAACGCAGGAGCAATTGGACAAAGCCCTGAGTGTCCAGAAAAATACCGGCGAGCGTTTGGGAAAAACCTTGATCAACCTTGGTTATGTCACCGAGGAAAGCATGATTGAAGCGCTTGAGTTTCAACTAGGCATTCCGCATGTCGACCTAAACAGCATGACGATAACCCGTGAAATTATAACAATCATTCCAGCCGCCTTGGCGGAACGCTATCAGGTTGTGCCACTGCGCAAAGAGGGCAAACGCCTGACGGTTGCGATGGTCGACCCGACTAACTTTTATGCTATCGATGACATCCGTATGGTGACCGGCCTGGAGATTGAACCGGTAATCGCCGCCGAACGGGATATTGTCCGAACCATCAGTCAGATGTACGGGGTGCGGGAGGCTGTTGAAAAAGCGGCAAGCCGGATCCGCCAGGACGAAAGCCCGTTGGCGGAAATTCAGACCAATGACGACGCCCCAGCTGTCAGCATCGTCAATTCCCTTATCAACCAGGCCATCAAGGAACGGGCTAGCGATATACATATCGAACCCCAGGACAAGGCAGTGCGGGTGCGGTTCCGGATAGATGGCGTGCTCAGGGAGATCGTCACCTTTCCTCGTCATACCCACCCGGCAATCATTTCCCGGGTGAAGATAATGAGCGAGATGGATATCGCCGAAAAGCGCCTGCCCCAGGACGGCCGGATCAAAGTCATCGAAGGCGGGCGCGAGATCGATATCCGGGTGTCGAGTCTGCCAACCATCCTCGGCGAAAAGGTCGTACTGCGGATTCTTGATAAAAGCGCGGTTATTTTAGATATCAAAGGATTGGGGTTTTCAGCCGAAAATCTGACCAAGTACCAGAAGGTTTTCAACCAGTCCTATGGCATGATTCTGGTGACCGGTCCAACCGGTTCAGGAAAGACGACAACACTGTATTCGACCTTGACCCTGCTCAACGCCCCAGGCCAGAACATTATTACTGTGGAAGATCCGGTGGAATATCGGCTGGACGGCGTCAACCAGGTGCAAGTCAACTATAAGGCAGGCCTTACGTTTGCTAATGGTCTTCGTTCCATTCTCCGCCAGGATCCCAATATCGTGATGGTGGGTGAGATCCGGGACGGCGAGACCGCCGATATTGCCATTCGGGCTGCCCTGACTGGCCATTTGGTGCTGAGTACCCTGCATACCAATGACGCGGTTGGAGCCATGACAAGGCTTATTGATATGGGGATTGAGCCCTTTTTAGTTGCATCCTCGGTTCTCGGGGTGATGGCCCAGCGTCTGGTCCGGCTGATCTGTCCCGAGTGCAAACAGCAGTTTACCCCCGCTCCCGACTCGCCGGAGCGCCTCTTCTTAGGCAGCGCGGCCAGAGAGGATATTGTATTGTACCGGGGAACAGGCTGTCGGCGTTGCGCCCAGACCGGGTATCGGGGCCGGATGGCCATCCATGAGGTCATGCCGCTTACGCCGGAACTTCGGGAGCTGATCAATCGGCGTGCATCCAGTGCTCAGCTGGCCGAAGTCGCCAACCGGCAAGGGATGCGCACCATGCGCGAGGACGGCGTTCAAAAGGCGCTGGCCGGGCTGACCACCGTCGAAGAGATTATGAGGGTGGCCTATAGTGAGGTATAACGGGGGATCTGACATGGAGGCTTTACTGCACGACGCCCTCGCACGCGGCGCATCTGATGTGCATATTACTGTAGGCATTCCGCCGGTGCTGAGGATTAACGGACGATTGGTCAGTACTGAGCGGGCACCGCTCACACCGAAAGATACCGCCGAGTTGCTGGAGGCGATTACTACCGCCGAGCAGCGTGAGCTTTTTTCTCATCAGGGCGAACTCGATTTTTCCCACGCTATTCACGGGTTCAGCCGATTTCGGGTTAACGCTTTTCGCCAGCGAGGTTCGATCGCCATCGCCGTGCGGCTGGTGGCTGAGCAGGTGCCGACTCTTGAGGATTTTGGCTATCCGGAAATATTCAAGATACTGGCTCGTAAACCCCGCGGCTTGGTGCTGGTCACCGGCCCCACCGGCAGCGGCAAGTCGACAACGCTGGCAGCCATGATCAACCTGATCAACAGTGAACGTACCTGTCATATCATTACTCTGGAGGATCCTATCGAGTACCTCCATAAACATAAAAAGAGCATTGTCAACCAACGCGAGATCAACGCAGATACCAAATCTTTCACCACGGCGCTGCGATCAGCCCTGCGGGAAGATCCGGACGTCATCCTGGTGGGGGAGATGCGGGACCCGGAAACCATTGCTACAGCTATTACCGCTGCCGAAACCGGTCACCTGGTCTTTGCGACGCTGCACACCAATGACGCCGCCCAGACCATCGACCGGATCATCGACGGGTTTCCGCCCCATCAACAGCAGCAGATTCGTATTCAGCTCTCGCTCACCCTGCAGGGGATTATCGCCCAGCAACTGCTGCCGCGGGCCGACGGCTCGGGCCGGGTGGCGGCCCTGGAAATCCTGATTGTCACCCCGGCGGTGCGCAACATCATTCGTGAGGGAAAGACCCATCAGATCATTTCAGTCATCCAGACCGGCGGAAAAGCCGGCATGCAGGCCATGGACATGTCGCTAAGGGATATGTGTCGACAGGGCACCATTACCCAGGAGGAAGCCCTGACCCGGGCCAGCGACCCCGATACCTTCACCAGGCTGGTCAACGGATCTTGAAGCAGTTTACCTTTTGACAGGAGTGGGCGCAAGTGGCCAGAACGTTTGCCTATAAAGCCAAAGATTTCAGCGGACAACTGCTGACCGGGTCGCTGGTCGCCGACAGCGAGGCTGCCGTCGCCGCCTACATCCGCGGCCAAGGGTACTTTGTCACTCAGATCAAAGAAGCCCGGCAATCCTTTTTTTTGAAAGAAATCAAAACTCATTTCCAGACGGTAAAATTGAAAGATTTGGCCATCTTCTGCCGCCAGTTCGCCACCATGATGGATGCCGGGCTGTCACTGATTGTCTGCCTGAATATCCTGCTGGAGCAGACCACCAGCCCGCGTCTAAAGGCGACCCTGCGGGACGTCAACTTGAAAGTCCAGGAAGGTGAGACGCTGTCCCGGGCCATGGGGGAGCACCCCCGGGTTTTCCCGGACATCATGGTCAGCATGGTGGAAGCCGGCGAAGTCGGCGGTGTCATGGATGTCGTCCTCAACCGCCTGGCGACCCATTTTGAAAAAGAATATAAAATGAATGACAAGGTCCGGTCCGCGCTGACTTATCCTGCTGTGGTTCTTGGTTTTGCAGTGCTGGTAGTTACTTTTGTTCTGGTGTTTGTTTTGCCGACCTTTACACAAATGTTCGCCAACATGAAGGTGCAATTGCCACTACCTACGCGGATACTGCTGGTTGTTAGCGATTTTGTCCGTCAATATGGGTTGTTAGTGGCGAGCGGGTTGATTGTCATCGGAGCAGGACTAAAAATCTACGCTCGTCGGCTGAGGCTGCGCAAGCTGTTTGATAAAATCGTCTTCTATATCCCGGTATTCGGTACTTTAGCGCGCAAAGTGGCTATCGCCCGCTTTAGCCGCATGTTCAGCACACTTGCCAGGGGTGGAGTGCCCATCTTGACCGCCTTGGAGGTGGTCAAGCAGACGACGGTCAATACACTGATGATTGAGGCGCTGACCGCGGCCCAAACCAGCGTCCGCGAAGGCCACGGTCTGGCGACACCACTGGGAACAAGCAAGATTTTTACCCCGATGATTGTTCAGATGGTGGCTATCGGCGAAGAGTCGGGCGAACTGGACAGGATGCTGGACAAAGTGGCTGATTTTTATGAAAGCGATGTCGAAGATATGGTCGGCCGTCTGAGCAGTTTGCTGGAGCCTGCATTGATCGCCACGCTGGCGGTGATCGTCGGATTTATCGTTCTGTCCATCGCTCTACCCATGTTTGACGCCATCACTGGCGTCGGCGGGAAGATATAGAAAGGAGGTGAAAATATGTTAATGAGAATCAGAAAAAGCTTGAAGAACCTTAAAAGCCAAAAAGGCTTTACCCTGGTGGAATTGCTGGCAGTTATTGCAATTATCGGCATTTTGGTAGCAATTGCTGTTCCTAAGTTTTCTAATGCTACAACTTCTGCAAATACTGCCAAGGTGGCTGCTGACCTTCGTACAATTGACAGCGCTATAGCTATGTATGCCGCGACTTATTCGGGAGTGTACCCAACCACGTATAATCCGAATGTGACAAATTTCTTAAACTATACGCCCACTCCGCCGACAAGCGGAAATGCCAATGTTGCTGCGGCCGGCAGCCCCACCAACACTACATCTGCTGTTGCCCTCACAGGGGCTACGTATGGTATAGCTGTTGTCAATGGTACGACAAGAGGAACGATTACGGCAGGTACCATTACTACCAATAACACTGCCGAGTATTTCCATTAATTGATGTTTGGTCTGAAGTGGGTGAGCTAAATGGTTGTTAAAGTTAGAAAAAAAATGGGAGGCCAAAAGGGCTTTACCCTAGTAGAATTGCTGGCAGTCATCGCTATTATTGGCATTTTGGTGGCAATCGCAGTTCCGCGTTTTAGTAGTGCAAGTACTCGAGCGAATACTGCCAAAGTAGCGGCTGACCTTCGAACGATTGACAGTGCTATAGCCATGTATGCGGCGACTTATTCGGGAGTTTATCCTACTACGTACAACCCGAACGTGACCAATTTCCTGAACTATACTCCTACACCGCCGACGGGTGGCAGCGTCACTGTTGCTGCCGCCGGCAGCCCAATTAACGCTACGTCTACTGTTTCACTTAGCGGGGCCACATACGGTATAGCGATCGTTAATGGTTCCACGAGGGGGACGATTACGGCGGCGACTATTACTACCAATAATACAGCGGAATATTTCCATTAAATAATTGACTTGCTTACGGGCCGGAGCCAGACGGCTGGCTCCGGCTCACCAGTCTTTTCTTTTGCAAATTTCAACAGCCGGTGTGGCTGTTTAACCACTGGGGAGGGCGCGCATGCTTGGTCTTATTTTTATTTTTTTATTCGGCCTCCTCATCGGCAGTTTTCTCAATGTCTGTATCTACCGCCTGCCGAAGGGCGAATCGGTGGTCAGCCCACCGTCTCATTGCGGTGCCTGCCGTACCCAGCTCAAGGCCTGGGACTTGGTGCCGGTGCTTAGTTATGTAATGCTCCGCGGCCGCTGCCGCTATTGCGGCGCCGCAGTTTCAGTTCGCTACGCGGTGGTTGAACTTTTGACAGGGCTACTGTTTGCCTGGTGTCTTTATGTTGTCGGCTACTCGCCGGAAATCGAAAAAGCAATCGCCCTGACGGCGTTTTTGGTTGTTATTACTTTTATCGACTATGACCACCAGCTTATCTTGGACAAGGTGCTACTCTGGCTCGCCGGGACTGGTGTGGTTATAAACCTGCTGCTGAATAAACACGAGCTGTGGACGGCCTGGCCAAAAGCATTCGCTGCCGGTCCGCCGCCGGGGTGGCTGGATATGCCTATCGCCGCACTGATCGGCGGCGGTATTATGCTGCTGATCGCTGTGGTCAGCCGGGGCGGTATGGGTGGCGGCGATATTAAATTCGCTGCGGCTCTGGGCCTCTGGTTCGGCTGGAAACTGACCCTGCTGGTACTCTTTCTGGCCTTTCTGGCCGGTGGAGTTGGCAGCGTGGTTTTAATTGTCTTAAGACTCAAAGGCCGCAAGGATTTCATTCCTTTCGGCCCGTTTATCGCCCTGGCCGCTTTTGTGGGGCAGCTGTACGGCGACTCCATTATTGCCTGGTATTTGGGCTACTTTGTGAGCAGGTAGATGCCAGGCCCAAGAAATCCATCACCCGGAGAAGGGAAAACCACATGTGGAATAACCTGCAACAATTTTTTCGCCGGCGACCAGACAAGGTGGTCGGTATCGACATTGGCGCCAGTTCGGTTAGAGCAGCCGAGCTGACTTGGCGTGACGGCCAGCCGTTGCTTGCTCATTTCGGAATGGCCGATCTGCCGCCAGGGACCATCGACAACGGCCACTGCCGGGATATCGCCGCCCTTACCGAGGCGCTGCGCCAGGTTCTCAATACCAGCGGTGCAAAGGAACGGGATGCCGTTTTGGCGGTGGGCAGCCCAGGCCTTTTTATCCGCGAGGTGGCTTATCCGGTGATGACTCCAGCCGAACTGGCCGAGGCGGTTAAATGGGATAGCGAAAAGCATATTTCTTTTGAACCTGGAAGTTACTACTTCGATTTTGCCGTTCTTGGACAGGCCAACGAACTGGAGATGAAGGTGCTGCTGACCGCTTCGCCGCGGGACGTCGTCGATGGTCTTGTGACGGCGGCTAAAGGTGCCGGTCTGAGGACGGTATGCGTTGATGCCGAACCGCTGGCCCTCTACCGGACTCTGTCGGTGGCGCATAACTCGATGGTGGTGGATATCGGGGCGGAGATGTCGCAAGTTACATTGTTCCAGGGAGGAAGTCCGGTATTTACCCGGCCGATCCCCATTGGCGGCAAGCGTTTTACCGAAGTCGTCATGGACGTTTTCGAACTGGACTTTGCTGAAGCCGAACGGTTCAAGCAACGGCAACAGGGACTGTTGCCGCGGGACGAAAAGGGCGGGGAGCAGACCCCCATCCAGCGCCAACTGGAGGCACTGGCCACCGAACTGGCGCAGGAGGCTTTGCGTACAGCCCAATACTACAACATGCAAAACAAGACGATGGTGATTGACAAGTTGTTTCTTGCCGGCGGCGGTGCCAAACTGGATAATCTGTCCAGCTACTTCGCCGCACAACTCGATGTGCCGGTGATTGTCCATGATCCGCTGGCCACTCTCGCCGTCAATCCCCGTCTCGATTCGGACTATGTGCGGAACGTGTCGCTGCGTTTTGGCGTGGCGGTCGGTTTGGCCCTGGGCGGAGGTAGGTCATGATCAGGATCAATCTTCTGCCGCCTGACCAACGCCCTGCCATATGGCGACTAGGGCGAATCTTCCTGACCATGACGCTGGTGCTGGTTTTCCTCTGCTGTACCGTTTTCGGCTTTCTCGAAACAACCCTCTATTTTACCCAGCTGGATCTGGAAAAAACAAAGGAACGCTATGAGCTGCTGAGCCCGATGCGGGCGAAAAAAGCGCAGGCCGACGCCAAGCTGGGGGCGATCAGCCAAAAACAGAATATCTTGACCGCCCTGACTGGCGAAAGACAGTCTTGCTTTCTGGTCCTGTCCCAGTTGGGAGTCAAGACCCCCGCCCAGCTGTGGCTGACCGACCTGGAAATCGAAAAGGGTTTGGTGAAAATCAGTGCTTTCAGCAAAAGCTATCCTGACCTTGTCCAGTTTCTCAATCAACTGGAGCAAGATACGGTCTTTTCCGACCCGGTGCTGATCAAGGTCGAACAGTCGACGGTGCCGCCGGCGAACAAGTTTGATATGACGGCGAAAATCAGGAGGAAGTAACCCGTGGTACTTTCATTGGATAAAATCTCGCTGCGCCATAAAATGTATATTTTTGCTCTGGTGGCCGTGCTCGTCCTATGGTGTGCGACGGTGCTGGTTTTTTTGCCGCAGCATGAGCGGCTGGCAGCCGTGCGGGCTGAATACCAGCAGGAGCGGCAGCAGGTCCAGGTCATTGAGGCTTTCTCTCTGGATCACCCTGATGTCGAAGCTTACCTGGCTGAATTGGATCAGAAACAGCTCTTGATTAACAGGATGTTGCCTGAGACCACTGGTATCGGCGAATATCTGGGACAACTCGAAACAGCCGCCAAGCAGAGCGGCGTCATCCTGACCCAGGTGAAACCGGGTCAGCCGGTGGACAAAGGCGGCTATATGGAGACCCAACTGGAAGTCTTAGTTCGGGGCAGCTTTTTTCAGACTTTGAATTTCTTCAAGAAATTGGACGAGGGCCAGAGGTTCAGCGCCATCGGCACCGCTTCACTGCATTCCAAACAGGGGATGCTGGACAGCAAGCTGGTTGTTTCGATTTATAGCATGAAAAAATAAAAACGATGGATACGAGTAAAAAAAGAATCCGCAGATTTGCGGATTCTTTTTTGCTGTTAGCGCATACAGTGCCTTATTATAGGCCCCAGTTGGTGTAGACGGTGCTGTCGATATTTACAACCGCGCCGTTATAGGTAATGTTTCCAGCAGCCTGCACCAGACCGGTGATGACGTCACCGCTGTTGAACATAATGTTGCCGCCAGCCTTGAGGTCGCCCTTGTTGATGATGACATTGCTGTTGACGGTGATGTTGCCGAGGGATTCGATCATCGCGTAGCCGCTCATCGAGTTGTTGATAACAATATTGCCGGCGGAATAAATCTGGACATTGCCGGAGATAGTGACGCCGCTGTTGATGTTGACGTTGCCACTAGAGACTAGAATAATATTAGAGCTTTTGTCGGTGGTCAGGTTGCCGCTGATCGTCGTGTTGCCGGTGGCATAAACTAGGGCGGTATTGCCGCCGGTAGCGGTGAGGTTAACGCCACTGTTGGTCTGGAAGTTGTCGTTGACATAGTAGGCGCCGCTCAGGGTCTGGCTGCTGCTGGGGGTACTGACGATCGTTTGGTCACTACTGTAGTTAGTGGGTGTGTAAAAAGTGCTCTGATTGGTTCCGCCGAAACCGGCCTGGGGGTCGATCGGCGGGGCAACGCCGCTGCCGCCGTTGCCGCCGCCACTGGTGTCGAGGTTGCCTGTTGTATTCTTATAGATAGGATTGGGAGAGCCGTTCCCGCTTGAGCCGCTCATGAATTTTTGCTGACTGGCTGAGCTGCCGGCGGTGCCGACTGAAGTGAGAATATAAGACGTTCCTGCCGTCATCGTTCCGGAGGGATTGGTCGAGAGTGTGAAGGAACCGACCGTGTTGCCGCTGGAATCCTGGATGGCTTGCGTCGTGACAAGCGCATTTCCTTTGGAGATGGTATAGTAGGCATACTTGTACCCCGCTTCGGCCAAGTATCGAGCCTGCAGAATATCACGGTCGAGGGCGGCCGCCTTGAGCTCTTGGTTCATCATCGGCAGTAACCCGGCAATGATGATCCCCAGCATCACCATCGTCACCAGGGCAATGACGGACGCAGACCCGAAGGAGTTTTTCAGTTGGTTTGACGCCATGTGGTTCATTCCCATCATAAAGCTCCGGTCATGATTTCGGCTGTGAACTGCTGCTGCCGCTGGGCGCCGGAAACGCTGGATATCAGCGTCAGGGTAATCTTAACCAGTTTGGTATTGGTCGAATCGGTATTGAAGACAAGACTGCTTGTCATGCCCTGTTCCTGGGCATAGGTTTTGTTCCCGTTGGTGAAGACCACGCCGCTGGTTGATGCGGCGGTTGTACCGGTAATCGTATAGGTGGTGCCGCCGGTGGTAGTATAGGTGACAAGGCTGGAGCCGCCAGTAAAAGTAACATTCTTGGAATAGCGCAGCTCGTTGATGATAGCGTTCACAGTGCGGCGACCTTCGTCGTATACCCGCTCCTGGCTGACGCCGCTGCGTTGGGTGAGCAACGAAGAGGAGAGCACGCCGAAGATACCGGCCATCAGGATGCCCATGATGGCCATCCCGGCCAGCAGTTCGACCAACGAGAAGCCGATTTGGTTTTTTAGCGGATTGATCATAGCCCCTCCCAATTTACGGGCTGTAGTATAGATACTGCACCAGGACAATCTGCCCCCCGGGATTGCCAGACCAGGAGACGGTAACCTGAACCGGGTAGAGGACGCTGGGGAAGCCTGCAGGAAGAGCAGGACGGCTGAACTGAACAAGATAGCTGATTTGATTGACTGCCAAATAAGTATCGGCCGGCAGGCTGCTCGACACGGCGACGGTGTTGTCCCGGCTCTTGAGTATCTCCATCTGCTGCTGGGCCAGGTAGATGGCCTGGGCATTGTTGGTGGCGGCATATGAGGTGACGCTGGCCTGGCGGTAGGCCATAGCCAGGGCCGTCAGGGCGACAGAAAGAATGACTAGCGCTATCAAGCTGTCGATGAGGATCCAGCCTCTTTGGTTGCGCAGATTCATCATCTCGATCGCCTTTCTGCCTCGTTATTAACTGGGATAGTTAAGTAGTGATACTTTTTCGCTGTGATAGCCGCTCAATCCTCTCGCTGAATGTCAGTAAGTGACATGATTCGATAAAAATCTGTCGCGTTGCAGAGCGGGCAGGAGTTTCAGGGCGGGAGGGGAAATAGTATTACCTACATAAAATAACGGAGGTTTCTATAATGAAAGAAGTAGTCGCCACTAATAACGCACCTCAGGCCATCGGTCCTTATTCCCAGGCCATCAAAGCAAACGGTTTTTTGTTCGTGTCCGGCCAGATTCCCCTTGACCCTGTCACCGGTCAGCTGGCGTATGGCGGGGTAGGCATGCAGACCAGGCAGGTGTTCGCCAACCTGCAGGCCATTCTGACGAAAGAGAAGCTGCGTTTTGCCGACGTGGTCAAAGCCACCGTTTTTCTTTCCGATATGAATGATTTTGCCGAGGTCAACAAGATTTACGGTGAATTCTTCCCAACTGAGCCGCCGGCAAGGGCCTGCGTGGAGGTCGCCCGCCTGCCGCGGGATGTCAGTGTTGAAATCGAAGTGATCGCGGTATATCCAGTATAATAATAAAGCTGCCGGAAGATTTTTCCGGCAGCTTTTCTTTTCGCTTAGCCCACAGGGTGATCGGTGATGTTGAGATAGGCCATTTTGACGTGTTCGGCCAGGGCCTTTTCCGCAGCGTCGGGATTCTTGGCCAGAAAGGCTTCGAGGACGGCGCGGTGCTCGTCGATGGTATGGGGCAGACGGTCGTGGACTTTGAGTGATTCCAGACGGGCCATCTGAACATACTGGTGCAGGTTGCCAAGGGTGAGCTTGAGAATCTTGCTGCCTGAGGCCTCATAAATAATCTGGTGAAATTTGTTGTCGAGTTCAGCCACTTCTTCCGGATCGAGCTTGTGGGCGTAAAATTCCATCAGATCAAAGATCTTTTGCAGCTCTCTGATTTCGACGCTGGTCAGGCGTTCGGCCGCCCAACGTGCTGCCAGCCCTTCCACCAACTGGCGGATGGCGTAAATATCTTGAACATCTTTGACTGAGATGCCCAGAACAGCCGCACCCTTTTTAGCGGTAACTTCTACCAGGCCTTCCAGCTCCAGCAGACGAATGGCCTCGCGGATCGGGGTTCGGCTCACCCCCAGTTCCTCGGAAAGCTTCGATTCCAGCAGGGTTTCCCCGGGGCCGTAAATGCCGCCGATAATCTGAGATTTAATATATTTAAAAACCTTATTGCGTAAAGACGCATCATTTGTGGCGGAAAATTCTGCTTCCTTCGTCATGACATTGCCTCCTTGAAAAGTCTACTGACCATGTATATTTTATTACATCTTGTATCTTAGCACAAGAGCGCCGGCGGAACATTTTGTCCGCGCCGCGCCAGGGTTTATCTTGTATGAATTTTAGCAGATGGCGTCCAGGTGGAGAGGACACCCGTTACATATCGAAAAAAATATAAAAATTTCAAACAAACTACTAGCGTACCTTTACAAACGATGCTATAATGTACCCAATGAACAACGTATTTATGGAGGATGGTATTTATGTATACGTCAGCACAGAAGCAAATCAAGACCAGTCAAATCGATCTCGAATTTTTACTGCAAGAACTGCGAATTCATGAGCAGGAGCAGAGTTTGTTTGCCGAGCATTAGAGCCTGTGGCGTGATTTGAGTGGCCGTTTCGTTATTGCAAGTCTTTCTATTCTTGTGCCATCCGATAACTATATAGATTGATTGCACCGTTGCAATTGCTTTTCTGTGACCAGCATGTTTGGGTTGGGGGGAAGGGTAATTGCGTTTTTATTGCTGTGCAATGATGTATTATAAAACAGAAGACTTGGCTATGGCCAAGTCTTTCTTTATGTTTGTCACAAATTTGCAAAGGAAGACAGATCGCAGCGGCTAGAGTTGTTAGGGGTGTCTTCCTGCTTGGGGAGCCCAATCGTTTCTGATCAGGCAATTTTTTTCTGAAACATTTTGATGCTTAGGGTCAACATCACGGTAATGAAGACAACAAGGGCCAAAACCTGACCCCACAGTATGCTGAGGCCGATTCCTTTGAGAATGATGCCGCGCATGATTTGCAGGTAATAGGTCAGCGGCAGCAAGTATCCCAGCCAGTTGAAGAAAAGAGGCATGGCTTCGCGGGGAAACATGTAACCTGTCAACATGACGCTGGGCAGGAAGATGAAGAAAGACATCTGCATGGCCTGCATTTGGGTTTTGGCCAGAGTCGAAATCAGGATCCCCATTGCCAGCGAGGCAATAATAAACAGCGACGTGAGGGCGTAAAGCAGCCCTAGGCTGCCCCGGATGGGCAAGTCGAAAACAAGGATGCCGGCAAGCAAGGAAACGGTGACCTGGACATAGCCGACAAAGACATAGGGGATAATTTTGCCGAGCATCAGCTCCCAGGTTTTCATCGGGGTGACGATGAGTTGTTCCAGCGTTCCCCGTTCCCTTTCGCGGACAATGGCCATGGAGGTGATCATCACCATGGTCATTGTCAGAATGACGCCGATGATGCCTGGTACCATATAGAACGCGGAGACAAAATCTTGGTTATACCAGGGGCGGATGCGGATATCATAGGGGGGATTGACAGGATGGCCCGAATAGCCGCGCAGTGTCTGCATCAGGATCTGCTGCGATTTCAGCTGTCCCACCAGTTGGGCGGCAGCCATGGCCGAGGAGGCTGCCATCGAGTCGGAGGCGTCGACGATGATCTGGACAGAGGCGCTCCGCCCGTGCTTCAGATTATCGGAAAAGTCAGGCGGGATGATAACGCCAACTTTGGTTTTGCCTGAGTCGACGGCGGCGTTGACTTCTTCAAAGTTGGTGGCGACATACTTTATATCGAAATATTCGCTGGCTGTCAGCGCTGAAAGCAGGTCGCGACTGTCTTGCTGCAGCGATTGGTCGAAGACGATGGTCGGCAGGTGCTTGACATCAGTGTTGATCGCGAAGCCAAACAATACCAGCTGCAACAGCGGCATGGCGAGCATCATCGCCAAAGTCAGGCGGTCGCGCCGCATCTGGATGAATTCTTTGACTAGCAGGGCTCGCAGACGTCTCATGAGCTCATCTCCTTGCGGTGGGATTTGACCAGATAGACAAATACGTCCTCAAGGGAAGGGGCGATGATGGTGTAGGGATAGGCCGCGAGGCGGGAAACGGCATCCGATTCGAGCAGTATATGAAGATTTGCGCCGAAAGGATAGATATCCAGGGCGTTCATTTTTTCGGCTTCAAAGGTTTCCAGGAGCTTCATTGGCTCGAAAGTGGGAATTTCCAGCAGCGAGCCCGGGAGAATCTTCTTGAGGTTGTCCGGCGTATCGCTGGCAATTAGGCTTCCCTCAAAGATGAAGCCGATTTCGTCGCAATGCTCGGCTTCGTCCATGAAGTGGGTTGTGACCATCACGGTTGTGCCTTGGAGCGAAAGATGGTAGATAATATCCCAGAACATCCGCCGGGATTTAGGGTCGACACCACCGGTGGGCTCGTCAAGGAAAAGGATAGGCGGGTTATGCAGTATGGCGCATCCGAGGGCCAATCGCTGTTTCCAGCCGCCAGATAGGTTGGAGACCAGCTCGTTCTGGCGATTTTCCAGCACTGCTAACGCCAGCATGTCCTTGATCCGCTTTTTTTGCACATCTGGCGGCAGGCTATACATCCCGGCGTAAAATTCAAGATTCTCCGTCACGGTAAGATCATCGTACAGGCTGAATTTTTGCGACATATAACCGATTTTATATTTCAGGGCTTCGCTGTCTTTGGCGATATCCAGACCCAAGATGGTACCGCCCCCCTCGGTCGGTTCGAGTAGTCCGCACAGCATTCGAATGGTGGTCGATTTTCCCGAACCGTTGGGGCCGAGAAAACCGTAGATTCCCCCTTGCCTGATCTTGAGGGAGACGTCATTTACGGCGGTAAAATCGCCGAAACGGCGGGTGAGGTGGTTTAGTTCGACGGCGTACATATCAGGCCACCTCGCTTGCCAGTGAGACGAAGACGTCTTCCAGGCTGGGAGGGATTTCCGTTAGCGAAACCACAGGTATCCCTGCATCTCCGAGCATTTCCCTGATCCGGTCCATACCCTCTGCGGCGTTGGCGACAGCAAGATGATATTTATTGCCGAAGACGTCTATATCGGCAAAGGGACCGCCGTCTAAATATTTTTTTATGTCCCGCTCGGGGGTGCTGAGTTCAAGAAGCTGGTAGGGATAAGCGGCGCGAAGCTTTGGCGGCGTATCGCAAATCGTGATGCGTCCGTTGTGCAAGAAGGCTACCCGGGTGCAAAGCTCGGCCTCATCCATATACGGAGTAGACACAAAGACGGTAGTGCCTTCCTTGTTCAGGCGGTAGAGCATCTGCCAGAACTCCCGGCGGGATACCGGGTCGACGCCGGTGGTCGGTTCATCGAGAAAGTAAATTTTCGGCCGGTGCATAAGACCGGCCGCCAGGGCCAACTTCTGTTTCATGCCGCCGGAGAGGTTGTCGGCCAACCGATCCTTAAATGGCAGTAGTTTGGTAAATCCCAAAATGTCTTGGGCCGTGGCTTCGATTTGCGACCCATCCTGGCCGTAAAGGGCGCCTAGAATGCGGATGTTTTCCATTACCGTCAGGTCGCCGTACAGGCTGAATTTTTGCGGTACATAGCCAATCTGGTCTTTTATGGTTTCCGGGTTGGCGGCACCAAGGACACTCAGGCTGCCTGACGATGGGCTGAGAATACCAGTGAGCATGCGGATGACAGTGGTCTTGCCGGCGCCGTCAGGACCAACCAGGCCGAAGATTTCTCCTTCATTGACTGCCAGGGAAACGCCGTTTACCGCCGCTGTTGAACCATAGGATTTACTGATGTTGTCCAGTTTGATCATCTGATAACCACATCTGCTGGCATGCCCGGTTTTAAAATGCCTTCGGAGTTGTCGATTTTGACTTTAACATAAAAGACCATATTGGCCCGTTCCTGTTGAGTAATACTCTGCCGCGGAGTAAATTCGGCGTTTTGACTGATTTCTTTGATGGTGCCGCTAAAGATCTTGCCAGGGAAGGCGTCGATCTTGACTTCCACCGGCTGCCCGAATTTGATGAGACCGAGCTGGGCCGACGAGACATAGATTTTTACCCAGCAGTCATTTAGGTCGCCGATGGTGGCGATAGCCGAGCCAGGATTGACATATTCGCCGGTTTGGTAGTTCTTGGTCAGGACGACGCCGTTCAGCGGACTGGCGACAACGGTGTCGGCCATGGTGGAACGGGTGACGTTGACCACTGCCTGGGAGCGTTTGAGTTCTTCCCGCTGGGCGGCGATCACATCAGGTCGGTTCCCCTCCAGCACCAGGCTGAGCTGAGACTGGGCGGCGATCAGCGAGCTGTTGGCGACGTCGTAGCTGGACTGGGCGGCATCAAGCTGTTGGGCGGCGATAGCGCCGTCCCTGTACAGCTTGCGATAACGCTCCAGATCGATGCGGGCTTTGTCGTAGACTGCCTGGGCAGACGCGAGATTGGCGTTGGCTTGCTGGATTTCCTGCGTCCTGGGACCTTTCTCCAGGTCGGTCAGCTGCGCTCTGGCCTTGGCTAAAGTCGACTCATCGGCTTGGAGCTGGGCTTCCAGGTCGGGACGGGTAATGCGCGCTATCATCTGGCCGGCTTTGACGCTGTCGCCGACTTCGATTTTTAGTTCAGCCATATAGCCGTTGACTTTCGGGACAACGTCGGCCAGCGTCACCTCGATGGTGCCGGTGGCAGTGATGCCGTCTTCGCGGGTCAGGTACAGCTTGTAGCCGGCAGCAGCAGCCACCAGCACCAGAATGATGACCCCGACGAGGATTTTCCTATTCATCGTCTCTCCTCCTAATCCCATCCAAATACAAGCCAAAAGCCTGGGCGGTATATTCCTGGTCTGATTCGGCGGTTAACGGCATAAATTCCCGAAAAATCGGTCTGGCGAAAAAATAAAAGTTCATGATGCCGGCGAGCGAGACAACGGCGAACCCTAAATTGAGGTCAGGTTTAAAGTCACCGGCGTCCACTCCGTCCTGGAGAGCTTTGTGAAGGAATTGGTAGATACGGGAGATGTATTTTTTGATTACCGATTCCAAACAGGGGGTGGGGTTGACCAATTCGCCGTGCATGAACCGGATGAAATGGGGCCGCTGCCGGTGGATGCTGGCGATATGCCGGGCATACAAGGTCAGCCGTTCGGCCGGGGGAATGTCGGATCGTGCTTCTACCGTCTTTAGAGCCTGACTGATCGGGGCAAACTGTTCTTCCAGCACAGCTTGATAAAGCCCTTCCTTACCCCGGAAATAGTAGGAGATGGCAGCAATATTCGCGCCGGCGGCCTCGGCCAGCTCGCGGGTGGAAACGGCGTTGAAGCCCTTTTGGGAGAATAGCTGTGTCGCCGCTTCCAGTAACTTCGTCTGAGTATCTTTTTCCAAGCGCAATCATCTCCAGACGCAATTCAATCGTTTGATTTAATCGTTTGATTTTATACTAACATGGGTCCCACTTTCTGTCAATCATAGATGGTGGCGATTGGTGGTGGCACGGCGGGCGATTGTTCGCTAGCATTGGCGAAATGGCTCTACTGCTGTGAGCAGGATTCACCGGCAATCTGTGGAAGTGTGAAAAAAGGTGCCTCAGGATGACCAGGGGATGATGGTGTTGAATGATACCGGCAAAGCGGCGGAAGTGGGGTGGTAATGAATATGTGTCTGATCGTATTGGCATACCGGCAGCATCCGCGCTACCGACTGATCGTCGCCGCAAACCGCGACGAGTTCTACCGACGGCCAACAGCTCAGGCGGCGTTCTGGTCCGATCAGCCCGAAGTACTGGCTGGTAGGGATCTAGAGCAGGGGGGAACCTGGCTGGGGACTACGAAAGACGGGCGATTCGCCGCGCTGACCAATTATCGCGATCCGGCAGCGGTCCTGGCGTCGGCGAGGTCGCGCGGTGAGCTGGTCAGTGATTTTCTGCGCAGCCGTATGTCACCGGCTGAGTATCTTAGTCAGGTTGACCAAACAGATCGATGCTATAATGGCTTTAATCTACTGGTAGGCGATACTAGTGCCCTCCTGTACTATTCCAATCGAACCGGCGGTATCGAGGAGCTCGGTTCTGGTATTTACGGATTGAGCAATCATTTGCTCGATACCCCATGGCCGAAGGTGACCAAGGCCAAAGCCGCCCTAGCCGAGAGTGTGAGGCGGGATGAAGTGGCCAGCGAGGAGCTGTTTGCCATCCTGGGTGACAGGACGCAGCCGCCCGATGCCGTCTTGCCTGATACCGGCGTGGGGATGGAGTGGGAACGGATGTTAGCGCCGGCTTTCATCGCCAGCCCGGAATATGGGACGCGTTCGTCCACCATGGTGCTGGTGGCATATGACGGATCGATGCAATTTATCGAACGCACCATGCCCGGCAACCGTGAAGTGGCCTTCCATTTCAATATAGCTTAAAATACTGCGGCCATTGGCCGCGGTTTTTGTATTTTACCACTGCCACACCGCCAGGTTAGGATTGTTTAGGCATAAAACGGGGAAAGCTGTAACCGAAAAATCATAATTACAAAGATTCGGAGGCATCCCCATGTCTTACGCAGAGTTAAAAGCCATTGTGGCCAGTAACGAGTTTAGCCTGGAAAAGATAGCCACTCATTTTGGGATCAGCCGGAAGTTTAAATGGGAAGAGACCCTGGTGCTCAGGGAGGAAGAACTGAAAGGGATCATCCGGGACCCGGCAGAAAAACAGATGAGGTTGTTTCATTTTGGCTGTGTGGTCTTTAACCATTTCAGCAACGCCGAGATTACCGACGTGGTCAATTATCTGCGGCGAATTGACATCAATTTATTTGTCGCCAATCCCTTCGAATACAGCGATGATTATAGGATTGAGGTGGATCCGGCCGCGACGCCGGCATTTAACAATGATTTTATGGTGATTGCCGCAGCGGAGGATCACCTACTGGGAATCGTCTCCACCATTCTCGCTAAGTCGGTGGCCCTCGAAAGGCTAGAAGCCAGCATCAACAGTTTGCTTGACGAGGTCGAAGAGATTGTCGGGTATCTGCACCGCGGCAGTCTGACGGTATCTGATGAGACCTTGGCGCAGTTGTCAGCCCAGATACTGGGATTCAAATTAAATACCATTTCCTATATCATGCTGCTGGACAAGCCGGTGGTGACCTGGAGCAATAATCAGGCCGCCGAGCTCTATGACGAACTTTGCTCCTTATTTGAACTGAGTGACCGCTACGAAACCGGTCGCCATAAAATCGACACCTTGATGGATATTACCGAGGTATTCGGTGGCTTGGTCCATGCAAAACGCGGAACCAAGCTGGAATGGGCGATTATTGTTTTGATCACAATCGAGATCCTTTTGCAAGTGAGCGATAAGCTGATAAAATGATGCAGAAAATATACACAAAAAAGCCGAAATACGAAAATAAATAATAATTATTATTAAAAAATATTAAATTTGTATTAACTTAGCAGGATACCCTGCTGCGGCTGGCGAAATACCAGAAAACTGGTTAACGAATTCACAGGGGGCAGAGAAAATGAGTTTCGAGATAAAAAAAGATATTTCTTGGGTTGGCAAGATCGATTGGGAGCTTCGGCGGTTTCACGGTGAAGAGTATTCGACCCATCGGGGGTCAAGCTATAATTCCTATCTCGTGAGGGATGAGAAGACGGTACTGATTGATACCGTGTGGGCACCTTTTGCGAAGGAGTTTGTCGCCAAATTGAAGCAGGAGATTGATCTTAGCAAGATCGATTATATTGTTGCTAACCACGGCGAGGTAGATCACAGCGGCGCGCTGCCTGAGCTGATGAGGGAAATTCCCGACACGCCGATTTATTGCACTGCTAACGCCGTTAAATCAATCAAGGGACAATACCACCAGGACTGGAACTTTAAGACGGTCAAGACGGGTGATAAGCTGAGTCTTGGCAAGAAGGAACTGGTTTTTGTCGAAATGCCGATGTTGCATTGGCCGGACAGCATGGCCTGCTTTTTGACTGGTGATAACCTTTTATTCAGTAACGATGCCTTCGGTCAGCATCTGGCGTCTGAAGAGATGTATAATGACTGCGTCGATCAGGCCGAACTTTATCAAGAGGCAATCAAATATTATGCTAATATCCTAACGCCTTTCAGCCGGATGGTGGACAGCAAGATCAAGGAAATCGTCGGCCTCAATCTGCCGATCGCGATGATTTGCCCCAGCCATGGCGTGATCTGGCGTGACAATCCCCTGCAAATCGTTGAGGCCTACGCCAAGTGGGCAAATAGCTACCAGGAAAACCAGATCACTATTATATATGACACAATGTGGGGTGGTACCCGCCTTATGGCTGAAGCTATTGCTGAGGGTATCAAGGCTGCCGATCCAGAGGTGACGCTTAAGATATACAACACAGGCCGCTCAGACAAAACCGACGTCGTCACCGAAGTATTCAAGTCGAAAGGTATTGTGGTCGGTTCGCCAACGGTGAATAGAGGCACGTTGTCTTCGATTGCCGCCGTCCTGGAAGAAATCAAGGGCATGAGCTTTAAAAATAAAAAGGCCGCGGCGTTTGGCACTTACGGTTGGAGCGGGGAATCGGCCAAAGAGATTGCCGAGAAACTGCAGGCAAGCGGCTTTGCTGTTGTGAATGACCCCTTGCGGGTAACCTGGAGCCCTGATGCCGGACAAGCGGAAAGCTGCGTTAATTTTGGCCGGGATTTTGTGGCGAAACTTTAATTCCAAAATCCGATTGAATGGTCGTTTGCAAGAAGCCAATCTGACAAGTTGGCTTCTTTGTTTTTCCTGAAAGGAGGCTGCGTGGCCGCTGGACGGCGGTGACGGGGGCAACTCTTTTCTTAAAGGTCGGTAAACTGGGATTTTCCTATTGCACTTTCGGCTGATTATGATAAAATCATAGCGTGTATTTTACGGAAATGAGAAGGCGGGTGGTTGGTATGCGGGAGTATTTTAAATTGACGCAACCGATGGTGAAGCTGCTGGCCGAGAAATACGGCACCCCACTTTTGGTGTTATCTTTGGCCCAGGTCAAAGCCAATTATCATTTTCTGGCGGAGCATCTCCCGAGAGTGAAGCTGCATTACGCGGTGAAGGCCAACCCCGACCGGCGTCTGGTAAAGGCGCTGGCTGAGTCCGGTTCTTATTTTGATGCAGCCTCGGACGGCGAAATGGCCGATCTGGCAGAGCTCGGCGTGTCGCCGGACCGGATTATTTACGCCAATCCGACCAAGACGGCCAACGGTTTGAAAGTGGCCGGACGAACCGGGGTTTATAAATTTACCTTTGACAGTGAAGCGGAAATCGCCAGAATCGCCCAGGCGATTCCCGGTGGAACCGTTCTTCTCAGGGTACGGATGGACAACCCTGACGCCCTGGTGGACCTCAATCAGAAATTCGGTGTTCATCCTGAAGATGTCCTGCAACTGCTCGGCAGTGCCAAGGAGCAGGGGCTGGATGTTGCCGGGCTGTGTTTCCATGTTGGCAGCCAGTCGACCAATGCCAAGGCCTATACCGATGCCATCGAAATTTGTCGCCGGCTGTTTGACGACGCGGCCAGAGCCGGCTTTGCCCTCCGAATACTGGATATTGGTGGTGGATTTCCTATTCCGACTCCTTTTGAGAAGGTGGATATTGTCGGCATTACCGCCAGGATCAGCAAAGCGCTGGCGGAGCACTTTCCCACCACCGAAATTTGGGCTGAACCGGGACGGTTTATCTGCGGCACGGCTATGAATCTGATTACACGGGTCATCGGGGCCCAGATTCGCAATAACCAGCAGTGGTATTTCCTGGACGAAGGGCTGTATGGTACCTTCTCTGGCGTAATATTTGATCATTGGGACTTTGAACTGGAGGTTTTCCGGGGCGGCAAGACCATCCCGGCAACCTTTGCCGGACCAAGCTGCGATTCACTGGATGTCATGTTTCGCGACAAGCCGACCGTACCACTGGCAGTAGACGATTTGATTCTGGTGCCTAACAGCGGGGCGTATACTTCGGCTTCGGCCACGGTATTTAACGGGTTTTCCAAAGCGCCGATTATTACTTGGGAAGAAGCCGCCGCAGGGTTGGCGGAGTCGCCGGCGTTGATGACGACGGTTTAAAACAAAAAAAGAGGTTGGCTTAGCCAACCTCTTTTTTTTTGTCTATTCACCGAGAAGAAAGCCCAGCCGGAGATTACCGATCAGGCCGGTTCGTTGGTAATAGGTCCGGTATTCGGAGAAGGTCGCCAGCAGTAGTCGTTCTTCCCGCTTGAGACGCAGCAGCAGCAAGATGATATGGGCAACCGACACGGTTATCATCGCCCAGGACGGAAACATCATCATGTTGGCGGTGGCCCAGACGATGAAACACACGTACAGTGGGTGGCGGGAGTACTTGTAGATGCCGCGCGCTACCACTCCGTGGGCCTCAGGGATGACTGTCAGGCAGTCCTTGAGACAAAACAGCGCCCAGATAATGAAAGGATAGGGCAGTACAGCGATGACGCTGCCTAGTTCGCGAAGCACGGACGAGTAGGCCAAGTCGCTGGCAGGGTAAGCAATGGCTATCGCGCTGAACCCAAATCCCAGCGATGCGCCGACGCTGAGGAGAAAGGAACTGAGTGTCGTGTCGATGCCTTTCGGTTGGTGGAGCATGCTTTTCGTCAAAAAATAGATGTCCAGCACCAGAATAAGCAGCGCCGGTATCCCCCATAACAGGTGATAGCCGGAGGAAGATAGGCTTGTCATACGGGTGATAATCAAAAGCAGGGAAAAAACGGTGATGGTTCCATTGGCAATGCAGCGAACTGCGTGAGTCGACATGGTACCCCTCCTTTCAGCTATAGCTACAGGATTCACCTTCCGCAGATGCCCTTCCTTGAGACCTCCGGTTTATCTTTCACGTCGGTAAAGACTATGTTTTTGGGACTGTCGTCCTAAGCAACAACGAAAAAGCGGGAGGTTTGGTGCTGTTGGTGATTTTTCTAAGTGATCTGCAGAATTGACGATCGGTTGGGACAGGCGTCATCAAGCTTGGGCGGAAAGTCATCTGCGGCGGGGAGGGTGGGTCCGTAGTCCTACAAAAACAAGACCGACTGAGCCTCATGTTAAGACAGTGGTCGGATGAGAATGTTGGCTGGTTCGAATACAATAGTAGCAAGAAGACGAGTTGACCAGATTACTGGAGGGATAGAGTGTGGCGAAACTGTCGAGCAAAGGCCTGCTGATGATCGCCCTAGTGTTGAGTCTGGGGACATCTATGCTGGTATACAGTTATTTGAAGGGAGTCGAGACTCAGGCGACCAAACAGGGGGCGCCGGTGGTGGTGGCCAAGGGCGATATACCGCCCAAGACTAAGATCACTGCCGAGATGGTGCAGGAAACTTCAGTCCCACCAGAATACATTCAACCAGGCGCGGCTACGACTGTCGGCGAGGTCATCGGCACAACCAGCCGGGAACAGATCGTCGCCGGGGAACAAGTCACCCAGCGCCGGCTGATGGTCGAGGGGCAATCACGGGGGTTTTCCGGGAGCATTCCGGCTGACAAGCGGGCGGTTACCGTGGCGGTCAATGAGGTCACCGGGGTGGCTGGCTTCATTAAAGTCGGCGATTATGTCGATGTACTCGTCACCTTTGATACCAACACAGTGGGCGAGAATGTCAGCCAGGTGGTTTTACAGAATTTGATGGTGCTGGCGGTGGATCGCGACGCCGAAGCGGTAAAACCCGAAGCAAATAAAGATAAGAAAGAGTCCGGCAAGACCACAGTTACCTTGGCGGTGACACCGGAAGAAGCCGCCCGCCTCACGGTGGCGGACGAAAAGGGGAAAATCCGGATGGCGCTAAGGCCTTTTAGTCAAGGTAACTTGACGGCAGCGGCCAGCGGCGTGACGCCGAAAGACCTGGTGGGAGCGTTTGCGGCTCCGGTAAAAAGCGGCGGTGGCGGCGCCACTGATAACAAGCCGAGCGAACCGCCGGCCAAGAGTGCACCGCATATCGGCATTCAAGTGATCCGCGGTACCAAGGTTGATGTAGTGCAGGTAAACTGATCGCAGCCAGAAATGAGTGCAAGCAGAGAGAAGGGTAGTAAATGACTAACAACAGAATGTGGAGCATGATTCTGCTGATGATATTTTGCCTGACTATGCCGCTGACGGCAGCGGCGGCGGACAAGCTGACGGTGGCGGTCAACCAGTCGCAGATTTTGACGGTGGCCGGTGTCGAGCGGGTGGCGGTGGCCAATCCCGAGATTGCCGACGTCATTGTGGTTTCTGGGTCGGAGCTTCTCGTAGTCGGCAAAACGCCTGGCACGACCACTCTCCATATTTGGGCAGGGGTCAACCGGATCAGCTATGAGGTCGAGGTGGGCACCAACGATACCCAGATCGCCAACGACATCAAGGGCATACTGGGATACGCAGATGTCCGGGTCAGTAAGGTGGGCAAGAATGTTATCCTTGAAGGTTGCGTCAACGACCAGTACCAAAGGATGAGGGCCGAAAAGGTGGCCTCCGCCTACGGCGAAAAGGTGATCAACCTACTGGAAATCACCCGCCCGGTACAGGTGAAGATCGAGGCCAGGATCATCGAAATCAACAAGCAGAAAACCGATAATCTTGGCATCAAATGGGGGAATGATCCGGTAACACCAGGAGCCTTTCGCTTTGGGCAGACCCCAAATAGCTCTTGGCAGACGACCTATCCCAACGCCGGATCTGGGAGTACATGGAACAATGCCCTTACTGATTCCAAGTGGTTCGGCAAAAGCTGGGGCGGTTTTGGCGGCTACTGGGATATCAACGCGCAGCTTGACGCCTTGCTTAAACAGGGGTTGGCCAAAATCCTATCCCAGCCAAACATCATCACCCTGAGTGGCGAAAAGGCCAGCATCGTTGTCGGCGGCGAGATTCCCATCCCGATCTCGATGGTAAATGGCGCGGTGTCGGTGGAATGGAAGGAATACGGCATCAAGCTGAATATCGAGCCTGAGGTCAACAACGAAGGGCTGATTGTCAGTAAAATCAAGGCCGAGGTCAGTGATGTCGACTGGAGCAGCGACCACATGATCGGTCTGAGCGCCAATTTTAAAATCCCACCTGTCACCAAGCGCACGGCAGAAACGGCGCTGGCCATGTCCTCCGGCCAGACCATGGCCATCGGCGGGCTGATCAAAAATATCACTACCCAGGCTATCACCAAAGTGCCGGTGCTGGCCGATATCCCGATCCTGGGCAAGTTGTTCACCAGTCGGGAGTTCGAACGCGACGAGACCGAGCTCATTATTCTGATTACGCCGACCATCGTCGATCCGAAAGACTATTTGCCGAGCATGACCAATGAGATGAAAGAGGCGGCAAAAGAAAACCCGTGGGGAGGCAAGCAAAATGGCGGCAAAAATTAGAGTATTGATTGCTGATGACATCCAGGCAACGCGTGACAATATCCGGAAATTGACTGAGTTTCACCCGGAAATCGCTATCGCCGGCGAAGCTGACTCTGCCGAGGCGGCCATCGCCAAAGCCAAAGAAGTCCAGCCAGACGTCATTTTAATGGATATCAATATGCCCGGCATGGACGGCATCAGCGCCACCAGCCTGCTGAGTACCGAAGTGCCCCAGGCCTGCATCATTATCATGAGCGTCCAGGGGGAAAAGGAGTATCTCAGACGGGCAATGACTGCGGGGGCCAAGGATTATCTCACCAAACCTTTTTCGGGCGATGAGCTCTTGCAGGCCATCAAACAGGCATATACCTGCGAACAGCAGCGCCGCAAGGTGGTGAATTTCGAACCAAAGGAGCCCCAACTGGGCAAGGTAATCACTGTTTTCAGCGCCAAGGGCGGTACCGGTAAAACGACGATCGCCACCAACCTGGCAGTGGCTCTGGCTGCTAAAACCAGAGGTCGGACCTGCATCGTCGACGCCGATCTGCAGTTTGGCGACGTCAGCCTCTTTCTAAATATCGTGCCGCGGGCAACCATCGCCGACCTGGTGGCCGATGTCGCACACCTGGATGACAAAGTAATGGCCGGCTATCTGACGAAATATAACGACCAGGTCGATGTGCTGGCCGCACCGCTTCGGCCCGAGCAGGCCGAGACGGTCTCCAGCGCTACCCTGAGCGCGGTTTTTAAAACTCTCCGCACCATGTATCAGTATATTATTGTAGATACTACACCGACTTTTAGTGAAACCATGCTTACGGCGCTGGACGACGCCGATCAGATTTTGGTGGTAGCATCGCTGGACCTGCCGACCATTAAAAATGTCAAACTGTGCCTGGAAATCATGGAGTCGTTAAACTACAGTCCCGATAAGATCAAGCTGGTACTCAACCGGGCCAACTCCGAAGGTGGGATGGACATCCGGGAAGCGGAAGAAAGTCTGCGGCAGTCTTTTACCGCCAGCCTGCCAAGCGATGGCAAGATGGTTGTGTCCTCGGTCAATCGGGGAACTCCTTTCGTGGTATCCAACCCGGAGGCCGTGGTATCCCAGAACATATTCAAGCTGGCTAAAAGCATCTCAGCAATCGAGTGGCCGCAGGAACAACCACGGGGAATGGTGTACCGGCTCAAAAGACTGCTGGGCTGAGAGGAGGGCAAGTAAGTGCCGACTGTGATCGCCGTTCTTTCGTTTCTAAGTATGCTGGTAGGGCTGTTTGCGGTCTGGCACTATGCCACCCTGCCGCAGCAAATGGTTCGGGCCCGCATGGCTCACTATATTGAACTGCCGATGTCTGTCACACCGACGGCTGCCGAATCCCGTCAGCGGCAGGAACTGACCGGCTGGCGGGCAACCGTTCGGCGACTGAGCCGCCATTTCGAATGGTCGGGTCAGTCCCAGGCACTGGAGACGATGTTAATTCGCGCCGGACTGCCTCTTCGCGGCTCGGAGTTTGCCGCCATCTGGGCGGGAGTGGTGATCGCAAGCGTGCTGCTGATGTTCATCCTGGGCGGGGGAACCCCGGTCATGACGGTAACAGGCATTGTCCTCGGTTTCGCGCTGCCGCTGTTATTCTTGCGTACCAAGGCGGCTACGCGGGTGCGGCAATTTAACGACCAACTGGGCGACGGCCTGATGCTGGTGGCCAATTCGCTGCGTACCGGCTATAGCTTTCTCCAGGCTGTCGAGATGGTGGCTAAGGAAATGCCGCAGCCGATGGCGGTGGAGTTCGGCCGGGTGTTGAAAGAGATGAATCTTGGGGTTGCTACCGAGGATGCCCTGAATAACTTGTCCCGACGGGTAGTTAGCGACGATCTGGAGCTAGTAATCACCGCGGTGCTTATTCAGCGCCAGGTGGGCGGCAATCTGGCAGAAGTACTGGATAATATCGCCGGCACCATCCGGTCCCGGATCAAGCTGAAGGGTGAGGTCCGCACACTCACGGCTCAAGGCCGCGTTTCCGGCATTATTATTGGTTTGCTGCCTTTCGCTCTAGGGCTGATGATTTATTGGATTAATCCCGAGTATATGCAGATTCTGTTTGACCATCCCGCCGGCAAATTTATGATGGGCGGGGCGCTCGTGAGCCAGTTCCTCGGCATGATGATTGTGCGAAATATTGTCAATATCGAGCTCTGACAGATCGCTCGTCGCGACTCGGCAAAAGCCGAGTCTTTTCTGTTTGGCGGCAGGGATAGCGCTGCGGCTGGCGAATTGCAGAGGTAAAAGTGTTTAAAGGTGGTTTGCATGCAAAAAGTGGATGTCAAAATTTTGGACAAGATAGTCAAGCAAACCATTGCCGCTGTGGAAAAGGGCAAGTCACAGATCTATGGGATTTATGAGGCTGCCCGCAACGAGATGGAAAACGTCAAACGTGATCTGGAGCGGGTCAAACAAGAGGCCGGTGCAATTATCCTGCAGGTCGATGACCTTGAGAAAAAGGAGCGGCGCTCCCGGCTCAAACTGGCTGAAGTCCACCGTAATTTTAACATCTATACCGAGGAGGACATGCGGCAAGCCTACGAAGAAGTCGAGAATATCCGCGTGAGCCTTGCGGTGTCGCGGGAGCAGGAAAAAAACTGCCGCCGCCAGCGCGATGATCTGGAAATCCGCCTGCGCAACCTGAAGGAAACGCTGGAGAGGGCCGAGGGGTTGGTGGCCCAGGTGGGCGCGGCGCTGGGCTTTCTCGGCAATCATATGGAAAGTGTTCTTAGTCAGATCGACTCCATTCAGCAACGCCAGGAGTTTGCCGCCAGAATCATCAAGGCCCAGGAAGAGGAACGGCGCAGGGTGGCCCGGGAAATCCACGACGGCCCGGCCCAAGCCATGGCCAACGTGGTATTCCGCATCGAAGTCTGTGAGCGCCTGATGGACAGCGACATTGCCCGCGCCAAATTCGAGCTCAAGGATTTGCAGAACCAAATCCGCGAGGTGCTGAAAGAAACCCGGCAGATCATCTTTGGACTGAGGCCGATGACCCTCGACGACCTGGGCCTTGTGCCCACCATTCGCCGCGTACTTGACACCATGAAGGAACGGTTGGGTATTATCCCCGAACTCAAGATCATGGGTGAGGAAAAGCGGCTGGAGTCCCATATTGAAGTAGGCTTGTTCCGGACAGTCCAGGAAGCCTTGAACAATGTGGAGAAGCACGCCCGGGCCAAGTCGGTATGGGTGCGGCTGGACTTTCGCCGGCAAGTGGTCAATGCCGTAATCGAGGACGACGGCCGGGGCTTTGATCCTGACCAGGCGAGCGGCCGTGACTCCAGTTACGGTATTATGGGAATGCAAGAACGCGTCGCTCTCCTAGACGGCGAGATGACCATCAACTCAAAGCAAGGCAAAGGAACAAAGGTATATATAAAAGTACCGCTTGAGGGCAGCTAGGACCATTGCCCTGGAGTAATATTAGGACTCGAAGCCCGACCGGAATGAGACCGCCAGCTCAGTCAAGATGAGACTTGCGGACGATGGAAGGGCTTCTTTTTCATGCTACAATGAAGACACAAAAGCGGAACCACTGAAAATAAAAATAGTAGGAGGAAGAGAAAATGTTAGCTATCATCCTGAACTCTCTTCGCTGCCAAAAAGGCCAGGGAATGGTAGAATACGGTCTGATTCTCGGTTTAGTGACCGTATTGGTTCTCGGCTCCTTGACCACCATTGGCACGACGATTCAAGGCTACTTCTCGGCTATCGTTTCCGCCCTGTAAACCGTCTAGGACCCCAGCCCCGGCCGGAATGAGACCGCAAGCCCAAGGAAAATGAGACTGGCGGTCGATGGCAGGGAATTCGTTTCTTGGTAGAATAAGATCATCAACAGGAAAACACTGCGGGACAAATAAAAAGGAGGAAGAAAAAATGTTGCTATTAATTGCTCGCATTCACAATGCGCTCACCAATGAAAAAGGTCAAGGGATGGTCGAATACGGTCTCATTCTTGGATTGGTGACGGTATTGGTGATCGGCTCTTTGACCACCATTGGCACTACAATCAAGGGATACTTTGCGGCAGTCGTCACCGCGCTGTAGATTTCGGCCAGGAACAAAAAATCCCCCCGGGTCACCGGGGGGATTTTTCTTTGCCGACGCTAGGACCAATCGCCCAGGCAATATTGGGACTGGACGCTTAGGGTAAATAAGACTTGGGTACGATGCGGCCACCAGGGTGCCAATGCTACAATAAAAACAAGCACCCGCTTCCCGCGCCGGACATTGCGGCGGGACGCGGAAATTTTGTCTAAAGTATGGTGGAGGTGAGCGTTATGTTGAGAATCAACCAATATATCAAGAACCAGCGGGGCCAGTCGTTGGTGGAGTTCGCCCTCGTCCTGCCGGTGCTGCTGATGTTGGTAGTGGGCCTGCTCGGGTTCGGCCTGGTGATGCAGGACTATATATCATTGGCAGAGGCGGCCCGGGCAGGAGCACGCTACGCGGCGGTCCATCCTTCCGACACAGCCAATATAAAACTGGCTGCTAAAAATGCAGTTCCGGCCTACACAAGCCTGATCACCGTCAATGACCCTGTTTTTCAAACCAATCCTACTTATAACGATACATCGGTATCGGTGACGGTGACGTATAACCGGCTGCTTATCCCGATGACTGTTCCCGACCCGACCGATATCACCAAAAAATACACAATATTGCCTACCGACAAAAATGGCAACTACTTGGTCACCGCGACTGCAGTCATGCGGGTAGAGTAAGGAGGGACGGCAAATGCTGAGAAAATTGGTAGGTAACCAAAGAGGCAGCATTATCGCGCTGTTTACGCTGGCGTTTATTTTGATTACCAGTATGATCGGCCTGGTGACCGATGTCGGTTATTTGTTCTGGCGGCACGCAACCCTGCAGAATGGGATTGACGCTGCTGCCCTGGCTGGAGCCTCGCTTCTGCCCACAACCGCCAGCGCCACCTCACAGGCCAAGAATTACCTTACATTTAATAAACTGGACCCCAGCCATTTGGCAGCCCCGACTTTTTCTAATAACAATATGCAGATCAATCTGTCCTATACCGAACACTGCCAGACGTTTGTTCTGCAGATGGTAGGCGCTGCGCTGACCGCCATGCACATTGATGCCGGCAAACTGACATCCGGTGTGGATGTCACTGTGACGGCTGCAGCTCTCCTGAAGCAGGGATCGGTGGGCCATGCCTTCGATTTTACCCTCTTCTCAGGCAGTGACTTTGATATGCTGCCACTCAATGGCAGCAACTTAACTGTCAACGGTTCGGTCCACTCAGACCAGAACCTCAAGGTGAACGGCAGCAATATTATCGTTACCGGCACCGCTGAGGCTGTCGGCACAATAAACGTCAATGGCAACAACATCAGCATCGGAGCGCAGGCGCCAGGCGTCAAGCCGGTCGATATGCCGGACTACAGCAGTCAGATCGCAGCTTCGGCGCTGACCACATACAATGCCAATCAAGTGTATAATGGCAACAATCTCAATGTCACCGGCAATATGTACGTCAAAGGCGATTTTCAGATGAATGGTACCACCATTGCCGGGACGGGCGTTATTCTGGCCACCGGTAATATCAAGAATAACGGCAACAGTATCACCCACACCGGCGACAGCGGTCAGGTGTGCTACTATTCCCAAAACGGCGACATCACCATCAATGGCAACAACATTACGATCGACGGCATTTTGTATGCACCGAAAGGCTATATCCATATTAACGGCAATAACATCACCATCAATGGCCGGGTGATTGCCAACACCGTCCAGATTAATGGCAGCTATTTCACGGCAAATGGAGCCGGTTTTCCGGTGATTTCACTGCCCCAGACCGGAAGTAACGTCGCACTAGTCCAATAACGGAGGTAGCTGTATGTCACTCCTCAAGCGCCTGGAGGCCAATAAACAAGTTGATCCTGGTCATACGGGAACCATGGACAGGCCCAAAGCGGCTCAGCTGTTTCGGCTTGATCCGTATCAGAGTCTGAAGGCGCGTATTCACAAGCGCATTGTTGACGAACTGGGGGCCGAGGAGAGCAAGATTCTTACCGAAAAAGACGCTGACCCGCGGGCGCTGGAGGAAATCGTCTCCCAAATTGCCGGCGGGCTGATGGACGAAGAGGCGGTTCCGGTGCCGCGATCCGAACGCTCCCGCATTATTTCGGAAGTGGTGGACGAGGTCCTGGGATATGGCCCCATCGAGCCGCTGCTCAAGGATGAGAGTGTTTCAGAAGTCATGGTCAACAGTCCGCATCAGGTTTATGTCGAGCGCAAGGGCAAGCTTGTTCTCACCGATGTGCAGTTTCGCGACGATGCCCATGTGATGAATATTATCGAAAAAATCGTGGCTCCCCTGGGCCGGCGGATTGACGAAAGTTCACCGCTGGTCGATGCCCGGCTGCCGGACGGCTCGCGGGTTAACGCGATCATCCCGCCGCTGGCGCTGAAAGGCCCCTGTTTGACCATCCGGAAATTCGCCAAAGATCCGATGAAGGTAAGCGATCTGATTCGCTTTGGCACAATGACCGACGACATGGCCGAGTTTCTCCAGGCGTGCGTCGAAGGCAAGCTGAATGTCGTCGTCTCAGGCGGCACCGGCTCCGGCAAAACGACGACGCTGAACGTTCTTTCCTCCTTTATTCCCACTGATGAACGAATTGTTACAGTAGAGGACGCCGCCGAGCTGCAGCTGAGGCAGGAGCATGTGGTGACGTTGGAAACCCGCCCGGCGAACATCGAGGGCAAAGGAGCAATCACCATGCGCGAACTGGTGCGCAACTCGCTCCGGATGAGGCCGGACCGCATCGTGGTCGGCGAGGTTCGCGGCGGGGAAGCGCTGGATATGCTCCAGGCGATGAATACCGGCCATGACGGGTCATTGACCACCGGTCACGCCAACACCCCCCGGGACATGCTCAGTCGTCTGGAGACCATGGTGTTGATGGCTGGTATGGATTTGCCGGTGCGGGCCATCCGCGAGCAGATCGCCTCGGCCGTCGACCTGATTGTGCAGCAGGCCCGCCTCAGGGACGGCAGTCGCAAGATTACCCACTTGACAGAGGTGCAGGGGATGGAAGGCGATATCATTACGCTGCAGGATATATTTGTTTTTGAGCAAACCGGCAAGGACGAGGCCGATAAGATTGTCGGCCGCCTTAAACCCACCGGTATTCGCCCCAAGTTCATCGATAAGCTGTCAGCCAACGGCATTAATGTTGCCCCGGAAATATTCTGGGAAAAGTAGTCAGGCGGTGAAGGTATGTTGCTGGTCATTACACTAATCGCGACAATTACGGTGTTTATCGTTGTGTACCTGCTGATTTCGGCATCAGTGCCGGTTCAGGGGCAGGTAGCGGTGCGACTGAAGGCTCTGGACGGTTCGAGGGACAGACAGGGTGACATAGACGAGTTGGCCAAACCGTTTGCCCAGCGCGTATTGGCGCCGCTGACCGAGAACTTGGCAGAGAGTCTCGGGCGCTTTACTCCTAGCGTCCTGCGCCGAATGGTCGACCAAAAGTTGGCCGCCGCCGGCGGCTTTGGTGGACTGAGCACCGATGGCTTTCTGACCTTGTGCGGCTTTTTGGGGATTGGTGGAGGTCTGTTTACTGGGGCGCTGACCACCTTGGGCGGAGGGCTGGCGCTGGGGCCGGCGGTGATTGCGCTGGTTGTCGGTGCGGCAATCCCGGTTTTATCACTGAATCAGAAAATCGCCGCCCGTAAGAAGAGTATCCAAAGGGATTTGCCTGATGTGCTAGATCTTCTGACAGTAAGCATCGAGGCCGGTCTGGGCTTTGACGGCGCGCTGGCCAAGTTGGCAGAGAAGATGAAGGGGGCGCTGGTGGACGAGTTTGGCCGTACGCTGCAGGAAATGCGCATCGGCGTTCCGCGCCGTGACGCGTTGCACGCCATGGGGCAGCGCTGCGAGGTGTCTGACTTGTCGCTGTTTACGGCGGCGTTGGTTCAGGCCGACCAGCTTGGGGTCAGCCTTGGCAATGTGCTCCGGGTGCAATCGACCGCTATGCGGGAGAAACGGCGCCAGCGGGCCCAGGAAAAGGCAATGAAGGCGCCGGTAAAGATGCTGCTGCCGCTGGTAATGTTCATTTTTCCGGCGATTTTCGTCGTGGTGCTCGGTCCGGCAGCCATCCGTATTGTTGCCGCCCTGGCGCAGAAGTAGGCTGATATGATAATTATGAATTTGACGAATAATAAGATCTTGGCGCGGCATGCTTGGGTCGCTGACAGCTTTTTCACCCGCCTCAAAGGCTTGCTGGGCAAGGACCGGCTGCTGACCGGCGAGGCGCTGGTGATTCGGCCATGCAACAGTGTCCATACCTTTGGTATGCGCTATGCCATTGATGTTATCTTCGCCGACGCCGATCACCGGGTGGTGAAGCTGGTATCCTGCCTGGGACCTGGTAAAATGGCGGGTTGTCTCGCCGGCCGCTATGTGGTGGAACTGCCAGCCGGTACGCTGGCACTGGACGGTACAGCAGTCGGCCACAGCCTCCGGATTGGTGAATAAAGCAAGGCCATAATAAACCCCTGGCGCGGCGCGACAGGGGTTTTGCTTGTCCGGATGTGGGGGATTTTTCCTTTGTTGTGTAGCTTGTACTGCTGTGATACAATAAATGCAGGTTTATCCTTATGATATCAGCTAATCCGGTTATAATATTGTTTAAGAATTTTCTTTTTTGCCTTGGTAGTTCTTGGAGGTGGAATTGTTGCCCGTTTTTTCCCAGCATGATACGCCCTTGCTTGCGGCAATGAGCCAATATGTTGCAAGCAAGACGCTTCCGTTTCATACCCCCGGCCATAAGCAAGGCAAAGGAATGCATCCCCGGCTGGAAAGTCTGCTTGGACGGGACACCCTTGCTTTGGATCTGGCGCTGATGCCGGAATTGGACGATTTGCACGAACCCCACGGTTGCATCAAGGCGGCCCAGGATTTGGCTGCCGAGCTCTATGGGGCAGATCATAGTTTTTTTGTGGTAAATGGGACCACCGGCGGGATTTATGCCATGATTCTGACCATCGCCGGCCCGCGGGACAAAATTATTGTGCCGCGCAATACCCACCGCTCGATTATCGGTGGGATCATTCTGAGCGGCGCTATCCCGGTTTTCATGAATCCAGAAGTGGATATTGATCTCGGTCTTGCCATGGGCGTTACACCGGAGACGGTGGAGCGGGCCCTCCATCAGCATCCTGACGCCAAGGGCGTGCTGATCATTAACCCAACTTATTACGGTGTAGCTACCGACTTAAAGAAGATTGTCGAATTGGTGCACCGCTATAATATGCCGGTGGTGGTGGATGAGGCCCACGGGCCCCACCTTCATTTTAGCGACCGGCTGCCGCTCCAGGCCTTGGATGCCGGGGCGGATATCTGCGCCCAAAGCACACACAAAATCGTGGGGGCTATGACCCAGTGTTCGATGGTCCATTGCCGCGAAGGCCGGATCAATGTGCCGCGCCTCAGGGCCATGCTGCAGCTGGTTCAATCAACCAGCCCCAACTATATCTTAATGGCCTCGCTCGATGTCGCCCGGATGCAGCTTGCCACCGAAGGCCGCGCTCTTGTCGGCAAAGCGATAGAGTTGTCGGACTGGGTCCGGGGGGAAATCAACAAAATTCCCGGACTGTATTGTTTTGGCCCGGAAAAACTGGGCAATCCAGGGGTATATGGTCTTGATCCCACTAAAATCACTGTTACTGTCAAGGGGCTGGGACTGCGCGGCTCTGAGGCCGAACGCATTTTACGCCACCGGTATCAGGTGCAGGTAGAATTGTCTGATATGTATAACGTGCTGTTTTTATTGACCATGGGGGACGGGGAGGAAGAAGCCCGCGTTCTTGTGGAGGCACTCCGGGACATGGCCCTCCATCACGGGGGGGAAAGCGATTTTTCGGCGGTGGAAGATATCTATAAGTTGGTCAGCTACCCGGAAATGCCGGAACAGGTATTGTCACCCCGGCAGGCCTTGTTTGGCGAGACCCGTACCGTTCCCTTCAAAGAGGCCGCCGGCAAGATTTGCGCCGAAATCATCACCTTCTACCCGCCCGGCATTCCGTTGCTTTGTCCAGGGGAACGGATTTCAGAAGATGTGATTGAGTACTGTGTGCGGCTCCAAGAAGCCGGCTTACATATTTCCGGCCCTGAGGATTATATGCTGAAAACAGTCAAAGTGGTAGAATGATGACGGGATGGTTTATTACCTTCGAGGGAGCCGACGGGGCCGGTAAGACCACCCAGCTTCAGCGACTGGCCGATTATCTGCGCCGACAGGGACGCACCGTGCTCTGTACCCGCGAACCGGGCGGCACGGCGCTGGGAGATAAGATTCGCGAGATGCTGCTTGATCCCGCCAATTTGGGGATGAACGCGCGGACCGAGGCCCTGCTTTATATGGCGGCCCGGGCCCAGCATGTGGCAGAATTGATTCTGCCGGCGTTATCCCGCGGTGAGGTTGTATTGTCTGATCGCTACGCCGACTCGACCATTGTTTATCAAGGGGCGGCCCGACAGCTGGTGCGAGACGAGTTGGTGGCGATTAACCAGTTTGCTGCCGCCGGGCTTGTTCCGGATCTGACCATTCTCCTGGATGCTGAAACCAATTTGCTCGGGAACCGTCGATCCGACCGCGGCACATCTGACCGAATTGAGCTGGAAGGTGCCAGTTTCCATGAGAAAGTCCGGCAGGGTTTTCACGAATTGGCAGCCGCTCAGCCTGAACGCGTCAAAGTGGTGGCGGCGGCTGGCGATATTGACAAAGTGCACCAGGCGGTGGTCAAACAGGTGGACGAGTTCTTGCATAAGGGGAGACGGCAATGAAGATTAATAATATGCGATCTACCAAAACACCGCCACTGGGCGACCGCGACGTTGCCAGCAAGACGGAACAGTCCAGCGGCCAGTTTGCCTCTGATTTGCTCAATAGCCAAGACACCCTGTCAAAAGAGCGGCTGAACATGATGTTGGAGCAGATTACAGAACAGGGGAAAAAACTGGGTGAAGCTCCTACCTATAGTGAACTCAAGGCTTACCGCGAAATGGTGCGCTCCTTTTTGGGCGAGGCAGTGGGCCGGGCCTATGCTCTTCAGTCTCAGACCGGATGGGATCGCCAGGGTCGACAAAAGATGTATTCGACCATCAAGGAAATTGATCATCATCTGGCCGGCCTCGCCGAAGATGTTCGTCAGGGCCAGGAACGCCAGCTTGACATCATGGCGAAACTGGATGCGATTCGGGGGATGCTGGTGGACTTGTATAGCTGAGGTGACGCATGAAGTGGGAAGACATCGCCGGTCATACCGGAGTTATAAAAATACTCAAGAATATGCTTGGCAATAAAAAAGTCCCGCATGCCCTGCTTTTCGTGGGGCCGGCTGGAGTCGGCAAATCGCTTGCCGCCCGTATTTTGGCGGCTGGGCTGTTGTGTGACGGCGATCCGGCGGCGAAACCCTGTGGTGGTTGTCCCGCCTGTTGCAAAGTGGAGCAGGGCAGTCATCCCGACTTGGTTGTGCTGCCAAGCGACGGTACCAGTCTGAAGATTGATCAGATGAGAGAACTGCAGCACGAGGCGGCGTTCGCCCCTTACCTCGGCGAGCATCGGGTATTTGTCATTGAGGAAGCAGATAGGCTGACACCCCAGGCTGCCAGCAGCCTTCTCAAGACACTGGAAGAACCGCCGGCTGGAACGGTATTTATCCTAACGTCGGTTTCGCCATACGCCCTCTTGCCAACGATTGTGTCCCGCTGTTTGTTGCTGGCTTTTCACCCGTTGCCAGCGGCAGAGCTAAATAACCTGTTATGTCTTAAAGGGGTGTCCCCTGAGCGGGCGGCAGTGGCTGCTCGCCTGGCTGGCGGCCGGGTTGGCCCGGCGCTGGCGGTCCTACAGCCTGAAGGGCTTGTGGTTCGGGATCGGGCGGCTGGGCTTCTTGCAGCCCTGCCTGACGCAGGAACGGCGCTGATCTGGGAGACCACCGCAAGACAGGATAAACTGGAAAGCTCAGAACTGAAAGATCTGCTAGGTAGTTTTAGCTATATTTTGCGTGATCTGTTGGTTATATTGTTGGGGCAGGACATCCTGATCTTTAACCTTGACATTAAGGCCAAGCTTAGCGACATGGCGGCGGCTTGGGATGTTGCCGCGCTGATCCGGGCTTTGGAAGATATAAGGCTAGCTTTGCGGGCTCTGGAAGCCAACGCCAGTCCGCGGTTGACTTGGGAGGCGCTGATGATTAAATTGATAGGTGCTGCAGGGGAGGGGAAAAATAATGCAAACAGTTGTTGGGATACGGTTTAAAAAAGCCGGTAAAATATACTACTTTGATCCTGGCCAACTGGTTTTGGCGGCTGGTGAACATGTGATTGTGGAAACCGCCAGAGGCCTGGAATACGGTGAAGTGGTGATTGGCCCGCGCGAGGTCAAGGATGAGGATATTGTGGCGCCGCTGAAGCCGGTGCACCGTAAGGCGACGGTGCAGGATAACGACAAAGTCAAGGAAAATGAAGCCAAAGAGGCGGAAGCCCTCAGGCTGTGTCAGCAAAAAATCCAGACCCACGGATTACCCATGAATCTGGTGGATGTGGAATATACCTTTGATGTAAATAAGATTATTTTCTATTTTACGGCCGAGGGCCGGATTGATTTTCGCGACCTAGTCAAGGACCTGGCCGCCGTTTTTCGTACCCGGATTGAGCTGAGACAGATTGGTGTGCGGGATGAAGCGAAAATGGTGGGCGGTATTGGCTGCTGCGGTCGTTCCTTGTGCTGTGCGACCTTTCTCGGTGATTTTGAGCCGGTATCCATCCGGATGGCAAAAGACCAGCACTTGTCGCTCAATCCTACGAAGATTTCCGGAATCTGCGGCCGGCTGATGTGCTGCCTGAAATATGAAAGCGATTGCTATGGTGCCTGCAGCAAGAAGGTGCCAGCACCGGTCGTGGGACGCGAGGCTGTTACGGCGGATGGAGAAGGCAAGATTATTGCCATCAACTCGGCCAAGAAGACGGCGACTGTCCGGCTGCCTAACGGCAACACGCTGGAGATGCCGTGGGAAGAAGTGGTGGAAAAAGAGGGCAATGGAAAGTGATTGGCTGCGGTGCGGTGAACGCCTCGACGATTTATTGATTGGCAACCTGAAAATCATCCAGAATGAACAGGAATTCTGTTTTTCTCTCGACGCCGTACTTTTGGCGCATTTTGCTACCGTTCGCCCCGGGGTCACGGCTGTCGATCTGGGAGCCGGAACGGGGGTGCTGGGGCTATTGCTTTTGGCCCGGGGGGCAGGCAGCGTAACCGGAGTCGAAATTAATCCTGCTCTGGCCGATATGGCCGGACGCAGTGCCGGTTTCAATGGGCTGGCCGAGCGACTGCACTTTATCTGCGCCGATATTCGGCAGATCAATACATATTTCTGCGGCGGCCGGGAAGAACTAGTGATTGCCAATCCACCCTACCGACCGGTCGGGGGAGGGCTCATTAGTCCCAATGGCCGGGTGGCTGTCGCCAGACATGAGGTCATAGGCGATCTGGCGGCCTTTATCGCCGCCGCCCGTTTCCTTGTCAAATACCGGGGGCGTTTTGCCATGGTTCACCTGCCGGAGCGACTGGCGGAAATCCTCAAAGGAATGAGTGAGGCGGGACTGGAACCCAAACGGCTTCAATTGGTATATCCGCGTCCAGGCCGAAAACCGAAACTGGTGTTGGTCGAAGGCGTGCGTGGTGGCAAGCCCGGTCTGGACGTGCTGCCGCCACTCTTTGTTTGTGGCTCCGACGGTGGATATAGCCAGGAAATCCAGGCTTACTACCAGCAAAATCCACCGCAGGCGGGTGACAGGAATGTCAGATAAATCAGGTGTTCTTTATCTATGCGCCACACCGATCGGCAATCTGGAGGATATGACCTACCGGGCGGTGAGAATTCTCGGCGAGGTGCCAGTCATTGCCGCCGAAGATACAAGGCATACCAGGAATCTGTTGAATCATTTTGCCATTCGCACCCCGCTTATTAGCTACCATGAACACAACAAGGCCCAGCGCGGCCCTGAACTGATCAACCGACTGCTGGCTGGTGAGGATATAGCGGTGGTCAGTGACGCCGGTTTGCCAGGCATTTCGGACCCAGGCTCCGATCTGGTGAAGCTGGCGGTCGAGGCGGGAATCACTGTGTCGCCGCTGCCGGGACCCAACGCGGCTCTGGCGGGTGTTGTTTGCTCAGGGCTCGATACCCGGATGTTCCTTTTCGCCGGATTTTTACCAAAGACTACGAAAAAACGCCGGGAATTGCTCCGCGAATTGGCGGCTGTACCATATACCTTGGTGATCTACGAAACACCGCATCGCCTGATTGATACACTGGGTGAACTAGTGGCGGCCTGTGGCGACCGACCGGCTGTGGCTGGCCGGGAACTGACCAAAAAGTTCGAAGAGTTTTGCCGCGGCACTCTCGACAGCCTAAAAGGTCATTTCGAGTGTACCGCACCCCGGGGAGAGTTTACCCTAATTGTGGCCGGAAACAAGGAATCGGGCCTGCCCCAAGCACCAGCTGAACTGCCGGACCCGATCCAGGCCGTATCGGCTCTTGTCGCGACCGGTGTCGCAAAAAAAGAAGCCATCCGGATGGTGGCTACCCAGCAAGGACGGTCACGCCGCGAGGTTTATCAGGCGGTTCTTGGTCAGGAAAAAGGATAAAAAAAAAGAGGGGTTACCCTCTTTTAGACAGCGCGTTGTCCCATACTGGTGAGACATTCCTTACAGACGTTTTTCCCCTTGAAATTGGTTACGTCATCTGCGTTGCCGCAAAACACGCAAGCAGGCTCATATTTTCGCAGAATGATGCGATCACTGTCGACATAGATTTCGAGTGCGTCCTTTTCCTCAATATCAAGGGTGCGCCGAAGCTCGATGGGTATGACTACCCTGCCTAATTCGTCCACTTTGCGAACAATGCCGGTTGATTTCATAAAAAACTACTTCCTTTCAAAATTAGTCAACAGAAACTGGTGACCGCTTTGTTTCAACGGCTTTCGACAAAAACCGCCTACCTAAATAATACCAATTATTACAAAGCTTGTCAACCTTATTTTCAAAATTATTTTTAAAAACATTCCGGTGACAAAAGATGATTGACAACGCCAAAACCCTTCTCTATAATTGAAAAAACGCGCGGTAAGGGCGCTGGCGATATAAGGAGGACTTATATGACTAACAAGACATTCTATATCACGACCCCTATCTATTACCCGAGCGACAATCTACATATCGGCCACGCTTACTGCACTACGGTTGCCGATTCCATTGCCCGCTATAAGCGAATGGCAGGGTATGACGTTCTTTTTCTGACCGGCTCGGATGAGCATGGCCAAAAAATCCAGCGCAAAGCATTGGAAAATGGAGTTTCACCCAAAGAGTATGTCGATAAGATTGTCGCATCTTTCAAACATTTGTGGGAAAAACTCGGGATTTCCCATGACGATTTCATTCGGACCACCGAGAGCCGCCATTACGAAGTGGTGCAAAGTATTTTTCAAAAGATCTACGATCAGGGCGATATTTATAAGGCCTCGTATGAAGGCTGGTATTGCACCCCCTGTGAAACGTTCTGGATGGAGCGCCAGCTTACTGACGGCAATTGTCCCGATTGCGGCCGCCCGGTTGAACTCTTGCAGGAGGAAAGCTATTTTTTCCGGATGTCGAAATATCAAAATCAGATTTTGGACTATATCGAGGAAAATCCTGATTTTATTCAGCCCATTTCCCGTCGCAACGAAATGATCAATTTTATCAAAGGCGGACTGGAAGATTTGTGTGTGTCCCGCACCACCTTCGACTGGGGCATTCCGGTGCCTTTTGACACAAAACATGTTGTCTACGTCTGGTTTGATGCCTTGACCAATTATATTACTGCGGCCGGGTATCTCCACGACCGGGCCAAATTCAGCAAATACTGGCCGGCAGACATTCACCTTGTCGGCAAGGAAATTGTTCGCTTCCACTCGATTATCTGGCCGATTATCCTGATGGCGCTGGGGGTGGAGCTGCCCAAGAAGATTTACGGTCACGGCTGGCTGGTGGTCGAGGGTGACAAAATGTCCAAATCCAAGGGCAATGTCATTGATCCGCTGGCGCTCATCGACGAATTCGGCGCCGACGCCATCCGCTATTTTTTACTGCGGGAAATCATGCTCGGCAACGACGGTAACTTCTCCCGCGATGCGCTGATCAACAGGATCAACGCCGACCTGGCCAATGATCTGGGCAATTTGCTGCACCGGACACTGAATATGATCAATCGGTTTAACGGCGGGGTAATCGCGGCCCCAGGCAGTAAAGAAGAGATCGATGCTGGATTTATTCAACTGGCGGAACAGACCGCCGCTGAATACGAGCGAGCCATGGAGCGGCTGGATATCAATGCCGCCCTGAAAGAAGTCTGGGCCCTGATCAGCCGGGCCAACAAGTATATCGACGAAACCGGCCCCTGGGCGCTGGCCAAGGACCCGGCTAAAAAGAGCCGCTTGGACACGGTGCTCTATAACCTGGCAGAGGTGCTGCGGATTGTAGCGATACTGATTTCGCCGTTTATGCCGAATACTACCCCCCGTATCTGGCAACAGCTGGGTATCGGCAGCGATCCTGCCGGTATGCGCCTGGCTGATGCAAAACACTGGGGACTGCTGCCGGCAGGGATTACGGTCGCCAAGCCTGAGCCCATCTTCCCGCGGATTGAAGTGCGCGAGGAGCCGGAGGTCGTTGAATCTAAACCGGAGAAAAGGCCTGTCGCCGTTCCCCCCCAGCCGCCGACGACAGAAATCGGTATCGAGGATTTTGCCAAAATGGATCTGCGGGTGGCAAAAGTGCTGGCAGCCGAAAAGGTCGAGGGCACGGAAAAGCTTCTCAAATTGACGGTCGATCTTGGCAACGAACAGCGTACCATCGTATCCGGTATTGCCAAACACTATGCGCCCGACGATTTAGTCGGACGGGAAATCGTGATGATTGTCAATCTAAAGCCAGCTAAGATCCGTGGCATTGAATCGCGCGGCATGGTGCTGGCCGCCTCGTTGGACGATAAACTTGCGCTGGTGACGGCGGAGGGAATGCCGCCAGGCAGCAAGGTAAAATAAGAAGATAGGGGCTGGTCAAAGACCGGCCCCTATTGCATAGAACAAGGCATGCCTTAGGAACGAAAACGGACGCTGTCTGTGTTTTTCGCGCCGCGTGTGATAGGGGAGGTGGAATTTATGACTGGAATTGGCGAAAATTTTACCGTCAGCTGTGACAAGTCCAGGTTGTCGCTGGAGAAAACTGCCCAGCTGCTGGCGCAAAGTCACTGGGCATTCGACCGTCCGCGAGAGAAGATTGCGGCCTCGATCGCCAATTCGCTTTGCTATGGTGTCTACGATCATGACGAACAAATCGGCTTTGCCCGGGTTATTACCGACTTCGCCACCACTTACTGGCTGTGTGACGTGATTGTTGCACCGCAGTACCGGGGGCGTGGGCTGGGAGAGCGGTTGGTACGCTATATTGTTGGGTCGGCAGAACTCAAGGATTTGACAGGGGTGCTCAAAACCAAAGACGCTCATGGACTCTATGAAAAATTCGGCTTTCAACGAGAACCGGAACGGATGATGCGCAAGGATCCTCCGGCAGCGGCGACCGAGTAGACTGCTGCCGGACGAAGAGTTTACTCTGACACTACTGGAGGGCGACATGTTATTTGATTCGCACGCACATATTGACGACAAGAGGTTTAACGACGACCGGGAAGATGTGATCGCCCGGGCCGCGGCGGCCGGTGTAACCGGTATAATCAACGCCGGCGCCGATATGTTTTCTTCCGCCCGGGCGGTGGAACTGGCTGAAAAGTATCCGGCGGTCTATGCGGCGGTGGGGATACACCCCCATGACGCCAAAGAGGCCAAAGACACCGATTATGAAAAACTTTCCCTATGGGCAGAAAAACCAAAAGTTGTCGCCATCGGTGAGATTGGTCTGGATTACCATTATGATCTTTCACCCCGTGATGTCCAGCAGACGGTCTTTGTCCGCCAGCTCGACCTTGCCCGGCAACTGGCTATGCCGGTTATCATTCACGACCGGGAGGCGCATGCCGACATCATGGCAACAATGAAAAAAGAGGGCCGGGGGTTGTCGGGAGTCTTTCACTGCTTTTCCGGCAGCCTGGAAATGGCCAGGGAGGTCCTGGCCCTCGGTCTATATATCTCCATTGCCGGTCCCGTTACCTTTGCCAATGCCCATAAACTGCTGGAGATAGCCCAGGTTATACCGCTGGACAGGCTGCTGGTGGAGACCGACTCACCTTATTTGACGCCCCAGCCCCACCGCGGCAAGCGCAATGAACCGGCCTATGTGCGGCTGGTGGCCGAAAAGGTAGCCGAAATCCGGGGGATAACCCTTGAGGCGCTGGCTGCCGCCACCACCGACAATGTGCGCCAGGTCTTCAATATTCGCTAGCCTGAAAAGAATATGCAATCGAAAAATAAAAGCTGCCAGGCCAAGGCAGTTTTTACTTTTTTAAGTTCTGAGTGGACAATGTCTATAAGTTGCCCCCCTTTGCATCGCAGAGGTTCAATGCCATATTCGATCAAGGGACAATAGCGATTGGCGCGAATAAAAGTGATCCATTCAGACAAGATGGTATTAGGTAGCAGGAGCATGCAGGGATTTGGGGAAATATATCAAAAGTGTTGGTGGTTTAAAGGAGGCAGGAAGATGATTCGTAAACCGCTGTTGGAAATTCTCCATGAAAGCGCTCACATTCAGCGCTGGAATGATCACATCCGTCCCAAAGGGGGCTTCACCGAGCTGGACAAGCAGGCCCACAAGATGATCCTGGCTTTTGTGCTGGCAAAGTACGAAGAAGATGAGCGCGGCGCTGTCCTCAACTGGCGACGCCTGATCGAGGGCGGGCTTTTTGAACTCATGCACCGAATTGTCCTGACCGACATCAAGCCACCGGTGTATTATGAACTCATGCGCGAGCACGGCGCCCAGCTCGATGATTGGGTGCTGGAGCAGTTGCGCGACAAAGTGGATAGTATCAGCCCGGATTTTTACCCTGACTTTGTCAGGTATTTGCGGGAAGCGGAGTACTCCGCCCCGGAGAAGAAAATTCTTCGGGCCGCGCATGATCTGGCCACCAATTGGGAATTTCAATTTATTTATCGCCTGAACGCCAACATTTATGGTGTAGAGGAAACCAAAGCCAGAATCGAAAGCCAGCTGGAGGAACATAGCGGCCTGGCCGGGATGCAAAAGATCAGCTTAAATCGAACCATCCGTAATTTTATCGATCTGGTAGGACAGCTCCGCTTTCAGCTGCGCTGGGCCCAGTCGCCCCGGGTGCCGGAGACATCGGTCATGGGGCATATGTTGATTGTCGCCATTTTAGCCTATCTGTGCTCGCTGGAGATGGGGGCTTGTGATCAGCGGCTGTGCAACAACTATTTTGCCGGGCTGTTTCATGACTTGCCGGAAGTGCTGACCCGGGATATCATTTCACCGGTGAAAAGCTCGGTCACCGGCCTGGATGCCCTGATAAAGAAAATCGAGAGCCGTCAGGTAGAAGAGAAGATTTTACCGCTGTTGCCGCCGACGTGGCACAGCCAGCTGCGCTATTTCATCGAAGACGAATTCAGCAATAAGGTGCTGATTGACGGTCAAGTCAAGGTCGCTAGCGGGAACGAGATTAGTGCCAAATACAATGAAAACCGATTTTCGCCTGTCGACGGCGAAATGATTAAAGGCTGCGATCAGTTGGCCGCCTATATCGAGACTGCGTTGTCGCGGGACTGTGGGATTACTTCGCGGCATTTGCGCGAGGGGGCGCAATATCTTTATGCGAAGAATGTGAACAAAAAGATTGCCGGGATCGATTTTGGACAGCTTTTCGACTATTTTAAATAGAACGGAGCCCGCGCCGGCTCGTCAAAAAATTAATCCCCAAGACCAAAGCTCTGGCAGTTTTTTTGCCGGAGCTTTTTCTTGAATGAATAGAAATGGGTGATTGCGGGAATAATTTTTATAGGCAAGGAAGATAATACCTCGTTTGACATTGGACGGCCAGTTATGGTATAATTTTCGAGCACTCGAAAGGGGGGGCTACATGAGTGGTTTTCAATCGCTAAATTTACGTAATTTGAAGGCTATTCTGGGTCGGCGCAAGGTGGTTCTTGTCCTCGCGCTTGTCATAACAACACTAATAGCCACCGGGTTTGTGTGGGCGCAAAAAAAGGTCAGCCTTGTCGCTGATGGAAAGAATAGTATCGTAACCACATTTCATACCAGTCCGGAAGAAATTCTGACTCAGGCCGGCATTCAGCTTGGGCCAAAAGATGAATATCGCACTTCCACCGCGAAAGTGGAAACCGGAACTACGATTGAGGTATACCGGGCGGTGCCGGTGACTGTGACGCGGCACGACAAAACTGAGGTAATTGTTACCGGCAAACCTACGGTCGGTGATTTAGCCGCCAGTTTGGGCTTTACCGCCGAGAACAGCAAAACGGTGCCTGAGGGAAAAACGCGAATTGTTCCCGATATGCAGGTTGCCATTATTGCCGTAAATGAGAAACTGGTTGCCCAGACGCTGCCCATACCGGTGCCGGTTGTTCGCGAACCGGACGGAAATCTGGAAAAAGACACCGAAGAGGTCGTCCAGGAAGGATCGGAAGGCGTCAAGGAAGCCACTGTCAAACTGCGGTTTGAAGACGGCCAACAGGTAGCCGCCGATATTGTTGCCGAGAAAATCATTTCCCCAGCGACGCCGCAGATTGTGCGGGAAGGAACGCGTGATACAGTTCAAACATCCCGGGGCATGGTGCGCTTCAAGGGGATACTTTGGATGGAAGCAACAGCTTATACCCCTACCGACGGATCCTGGCACGGGATAACGGCCAGCGGCATTGCCGCCCGCCGTGGTATTGTGGCTGTCGACCCGAATGTTATTCCACTAGGGACCCGGCTCTATATTCCGGGTTATGGGATGGCTTTGGCTGCCGATACTGGCGGCGATATTGTCGGTGACCGGATTGATCTGTGTGTTGAAAGTCATGGTGAAGCTTGGGCTTTTGGTCGGCGCATGGTAAAGATCTACGTGGTAGCCGACTAAAGGACCGACATTACATGAGAGCATCGACTGAACCCTGCTGTCCGGCAGGGTTCAGTTATTCCCAAATGGATAGGAATATGCTGGGAAAAATAGCGACGAGGCAGGGGGCAGGCCGGTGATCAGGGAAGTTATTGTTGTAGAGGGAAAAAGAGATATGGCCGCCGTACAACGGGCGGTGGAGGCCGAGTGTCTCGTCACCAACGGGTTTTCACTTTCACCTCACACGCTGGCAAAGATTGCCGCTGCTTACGGCCGCACCGGTATCATCATATTTACCGATCCGGATAGCGCTGGTGAGCGAATTCGCAAAAAGCTGTCCGAGAGGTTCCCGCTGGCAAAGCACGCTTTTGTTACCCGCGGTGAGGCTACCGCCAATAATGATATCGGAGTCGAGCAGGCGAGCGGGGCGGCTATCCGGGCTGCTCTCGCCAAAACGCGCTGCGGGGAATGGCAGCCGCGGCAGGAGTTTACTGTTCAGGATATGAGTATGGCGGGACTGGCCGGGAGTCCGGCGGCGGCAGAGCGGCGGGACACGATGGGCGGGAGCTTGGGGATTGGCTACGCCAACGCCAAGACTTTTTTGCGGCGTTTAAATAGTTATGGGGTCACCAGAGAGGAATTTCAGGCAGCCTTTGCTGCTATGGAGGCGCAGAATGCTTAATCCGCAAATCGCCAAGAGAGAGGTCACCCTGCATATTCTGAAGACCTTTGGCATTCATACCAGTAAAAAGTTGGGCCAGAATTTTCTGGTTGATGAGGGCGTCGTGGAGAAGATTGTCAGATCTGCGGCACTGTCTTCCACTGACACCGTTCTTGAGATTGGTCCCGGTATCGGGACATTGACGCAGGGCTTGGCGGAGACCGGGGCCAAAGTGGTCGCGGTGGAACTGGACCGGCGTTTGATCGATGTTATGACGAAGACGCTGGCTGGGTATGAGAATATCCGCGTAATTCACGGAGATATACTAAAAATCGATATTTCCCAGGAAATATCGGCAGATAAATACAAAGTTGTGGCCAATCTGCCCTATTATATTACGACGCCGATTGTCATGGGCTTGTTGGAGCAAAAGTTACCGATCGAACTACTGGTTACCATGGTCCAAAAAGAAGTTGCCGAGCGGATGGTTGCCCCACCTGGAGGCAAGGATTATGGCGCCCTATCGGTGGCGGTCCAATATTATTCAGATCCGGAAATCATATTTCATGTACCACCGGCCGCTTTTATTCCCGCGCCAGCGGTGGAATCGGCGGTGATTCGCTGTGCGGTGCGTTCTAAGCCGCCGGTAGCGGTCAACGATGAAAAAGCGTTTTTCCGGGTAGTCCGAGCGGCTTTCGCCCAGCGGCGAAAGACCCTGACCAATAATATGAAGGCAGCCGGGATTGTGGACCACGCCGGCAAAGAAATATTGACCCAGGCCGGAATCGACGGCAATCGCCGGGGAGAAACTCTTTCCCTTGCTGAATTTGCCGCCATCGCCAATGTCTGGAGGAGCAAATAAAAAACGTGCGCTACTTTTCAGAGCGCACGTTTTCATTGAGAAAATGGTCTAAGAGGTCGAACCGGCGATCATTGTGATATCCCAGATAGGTGGTGTTTTGCGATTGGCGGGTTCGGGGTTGATTGCGAAAAGCGGAAATGGCCTCCAAGCAGTCGCCGACAATGGTATCAATAATTTTATTGGTATGAATTTGGTTTTTGATGGACGAACCCAGGCGGTAGTGGGGAATGGTTGTCGCTACATCGATTTTTAATTTTGCGGTGCGGGCCAAGGATAAGACCACCGGCGGGATAGCCAACTCGCGAATGGCGATAGTCTCGAGCAACCGCCGAGAAACGGCATGCGGGCCATGGGCCGGAGTTGCCAATCCCACCTTTTTTTCCAGACCCAATTCTTTATTCAAGTTTAGCCGCCACTGAAAAGTGGGATTATACCGCTCGATGTGGCGCGGTGGTGAAGGATAACAGTTGGTGAGGGCAACATCCAAATGCTTGAGGAGTACGCCGTCGATTAATTCCATCAAATTCTCGTTAAAAGTCCCGACCATGTCGCCGTCGACAAAAGCGACTACGTCGCTGCCAAGAGACAGAGCTACCTTTGCGCCAATCGCCCGCGGGATATCGATGCCCAGACATTCGTGAAAATAGATGATCTGGAGTTTAGGAAGGCGCAGTTGCAGTATTTCGTGCATGGTGGAGTCTTTAGAGCCGTTGGCGATCACAATAATATGATCAACAGGTAAAGTTCCGAGATTCTGCAATACGGTAGCAATCCGGCCTGCCTCATTTCTTGCGGGAACGACCACAGTAATCAAATGCCCATCACCTCGGTGGACTGAGTGCGGCAGAGCCTAGGTAGGCTTTACTACAGTATATTGAAGGACAAAAATGTTTGCCACTTGTCCTGCTGAGGAAAAATCGAAGCCGGACGCTGCCCCGAATTTGAACCAGGTGACCATTCCTCGCTATACGACATAGTATGTAATAGTTGGGGAGGGATGTTCGTGGCGTCGATAACAGTAGGCGATTTTGTAATCAGAAAGTCTCATGGCGGCGACATCATGTTTAAGGTGACCGACATATACAAGGACGATACCGGAGTGGAGCTTTGCACCCTGAAGGGACTGCACCTGCGGCTGCTTGCTGACGCGCCGCTGGGTGACCTGGAGCGGGTCGAGGCCGAGCATTTGCGGCGAGAGATTATCGCAGAGGAAAACCGGCACAACGCGTCGCTGGACCGGATCATGCTCCGGCGCGGTGGCCCGGTTGACGAGTCGCAAGATATGCCTAGGGCCGAAGCCCACAAAAAACCAGCTTTTTTTGATTTACCCGGCCGAGTTTTGCATCTGGACGGCGATGAGGATTATTTGAAAATGTGCCTGAAAACGTATAACCAGCTGAAAATAGAAGCAGTTGGGCGGTGGGTTGAAGAATCCAAGCAACCCGACCAGCTGTTGCCGCTGCTGAAAGAGGTTCGTCCGGACATTTTGATTGTCACCGGTCATGATGCACTGATCGGCGGGGGGAAAAAAGGATTTAAAGACATTAACAACTATCGTACCTCAAAATATTTTATTAGGTCAGTGCAGATTGCCCGAGAATACCAGTCATCCCGCGACGATTTGGTCATCTTCGCTGGAGCCTGCCAATCCTATTTTGAAGCCATTTTGACGGCAGGAGCGAATTTTGCCAGTTCACCGGGCCGGATATTTATTCATGCCTATGATCCGGTTTTTATCGCCGAGAAAGTCGCCTTTACGCCGATTAATCGAACCGTCGATATCAACGAGGCCATATCGGCTTCGGTGACCGGCATCGAAGGGGTGGGCGGGGTGGAATCCAGGGGGAAATTTCGGTTGGGGATGCCAAAATCCGCCTATTAGTCTTTTGCCAATAAAACTACATAATGTAGTTTTGAAATTAGAATGGCGCAATGATTTGCGCCATTCTAATTTATGACCGACGGTAGGGTTGAGGGAGGTTGGGGGAGAATAGATAGGAATAAGTGATGGCTGGACAGGAGGGTTATGGTATGAAAAGGACAACGAAAAATTGGCTGGCCGGGCTGCTGGTTATGCTGCTGGTGATCAGTTTTTTTGGCAGTTCCACACTGACTGCCGCACCGCAACCCAATCAGCCGACTGACGAGGAACAGCTCGCCTTTGAATTGCTTAACGCCGACCGTCAGGCCAATGGATTATATCTCCTTAGCTGGAATCCCCAGCTGGCTGAACTGGCTCGGGCCCATGCTCAGGATATGCAGCGCCGCGATTATTTTTCCCACGACAACCCGGAGGGGCAGTCGCCGTTTGATCGAATGCGGCAGCGAGGTATCAAGTATCGGTTTGCCGGGGAAAACCTGGCAAGTAACTCCAACGTGGAGGCCGCGGAAATAGCACTTATGAATAGCCCGGGGCACCGCGCCAATATTTTGAACAGCCATTTTGGCGAAGTGGGTATCGGGGTTTGCCACGACAATGACGGATCGGTACTTGTCGTTCAGGAATTTATCGGTAAATAAATGCCTGTCACTAAATGCTAGCGTAATCAAATCGGTCAGAGATTTTTGTATACAGAGATTGCCATCGTTATGTAAACAGGAGTTTCCTCTTGCGACGCGAAATTATTACCCCAGACTAGTCAGTCTATAGAACTTAACCGGCCATTTCGAACATGAGATTGAGAAAGGCAGGTTATAGGGTGGGTAAAATTAGATTAGCCAAGAATCTGTTTGCCGGTTTCGCAGCGTTTGTTCTTGTCGCGACTTCTTGGGGAGGGGTGTTGGCACCGGTGGCCAACGCCGCCATTCTAGGTAGCGGCTCCAATCAGGTTTATCATGCGATACCGAGGAATCCTGCTCTTGTGGGCACCAGTCTGGTTGGGGTGCTAGCCCATCAAGGAAATGTCTCTTCAAGCATCTGGTCTTTTGGCAGTGCGCCTGTTTTTCCGGTACAAGCACCTGCTCAGGAGTCAGCTCCTCAGGTCAAGCCTGCTCCGGAATCGGTAGCGAAGTCGCCTGCCAAATCTGAGTCTGGGACGCTAACCGGCGTAAGCGCTGATGAGCAGCAGGCGTTCAATCTGCTCAACGCCGACAGGACGGCCAACGGGTTGGCGCCGCTGCGGATCAATTCGGCGCTTACTCGTCTGGCTGGGTCCTACGCCCAGGACATGATCAATCGCAATTTTTTCTCCCACACCAACCCCCAAGGCCAATCTCCTTTTGACCGCATGCGGCAGGCCGGCATTCCTTATGGCTATGCCGGCGAGAACCTGGCGATCAACGCCAGTGTTCCTCAGGCGGAGCAAGCTTTTATGAATAGCCCGGGCCATCGGGCCAATATTTTGAACGCCCATTATACACAAGTGGGCCTTGGGGTTCGACACAGTTCCAACGGATCGGCTTATGTGGTGCAAGAATTCACTGATGGTTGACAAAAAAAGCAAGTGTGCCAAGCACACTTGCTTTTTTTTGTCTTGTTGACCAGGAATAATCTAGCATGAAGCAGGGTAAAGCCGTTTGCGTTACCTGCACTTCGGGCATATTCCCCGGTGGTGGTGGTAGTCAAATTCATGGCCACAATGGGGGCAAACTTTGTAGAGATGGTAATGACAGACGCGGTAGAGCTTGTAAAAGCATTTAAAAGTTTTGACACATTCTTTGGTTGGCTCGCATTTGATCTTCGGAGCGCAAAATTCTTCTTCCATCATCTCTGGTTCGGTTTCGCAGCCGCAATGGTGAGCATGTTTATGGTACATATCATCACCGTACATCATCTTTTGATCACCGTACATCATTTTTTCATCCCAGTATTTCATTGGGCAACCTCCTGTTATTGATGTTGTTGGGGGGCCACTACATCCTATGTGTTTGAAAGTAAAAATGTTATGTTTTGTTGTCTGAAAGTATCAGTCAAAAATTAGCACAAGTCAGAGCGGCGCATTATTTGCCTGCTGCTGCTACCGGCTTTTTTGTCACAGAAGACAAAATGCAGGCATATATATAACTAGAACATTCAAAGGGGGGAATAATGTGGACGATAAAAAGTCGCGTCAAACAGTGAGCGCGTCGTCATCCGGAACATCGATGGCCATGTCGCCGAACCAGTGCACGCTGGGGGCGCAGACAGGACCGCAGACCATAATCGTGCGGCAAGTAATTGGCGAACAAGAACAACAAAAAGTACTGGATGTCAGTGTAGTTGTTCCTGATCCTAAACCGGCAATCGAGCAAATTATTGATGTGTTTGTTAAAAATGTCGAAGTCAACAGCGTTGATGTCATTACAGATAAAGTCGTTGTCCGTGGAGATCTCGAGATAAAAGCTATTTATGTGTCATGTACACCTGACCAAGCGGTTCTTGCAGTAGAAGTCAAAAACGTCAAATGGACGCAGGATATTCAAATTCCGGGCGCTCGCAAGGGTATGGATGCCGATGCCAGCGTGGTTGTCGAGTTTGTAGACTATGATGTTGCTGACGCTTCCCGGGCCTATCGCCATAAATACGGCCCGATGAGCTATGATGACGATGATGGCGCCAGCTGCGCCGCCCCGCCGGTGGCACCGGTTTGCCCGCAAACCGAGGCCGAGCAGATTGCTCCACCGCCGCCGCCACCTCCGCCGCCTCCTCCTCCCCCGGCGCCGGTATACAGCGAAGCAGGGTGCGTTCGTGATTTTAACGTTTCGATCGTGTTGAAGGTTATCGCAAAAGTTCTGACCGACCGGGAGGTTCAACTCGGTTCTGCAACCATGCCAATGTCGCCCATGGGATAAAGGCCGTCGGAACGCCAGGAGAAGGGAGGGGAAAAAATGAGTGATAAAACAAGACAAAGCTCTGGTTCGACGACAACAACGTCGGTAACCAGCGCAGCTGGACCAGCAATGGCTGCTGATGCCGAAGCCGCATGTGGCACTCCGCAGCTTGGTCCTGAAACCATCCAGGTCGAGCAGGTGCTTGGTGCTGACATGCAGCAGCGCGTGGTCGAATTTGCGATGGTTGTGCCTGATCCGAAACCCGATATCGAGCAGATTATTGATGTATATATCAAAAAGCTGGAGGTAACCAGCATCAATGTTATACCCGACAAAGTGGTTGTTCGGGGGACTCTGGAAGTAAAGGTATTGTATGTAGCTGATCTGCCCAACCAGCCGCTGCACGCCTGCGAGCAAGATAATGTTCATTGGACGCGGGATATCAGCATTGAAGGCGCTCAGCCGGGAATGAAGGCGACGGCCGACGTAGTCGCCGAATATATAAACTATGATTTTGATCCAGCTGATCCGCGGCAAGTTTATGTTACCATCGTACTTAAAGTCTGGACCCGTGTGGTGACGACAACCGACATGGATGTCTATACTCTCACCCCGGTCAACCAAGGCGGCCAGACGGAGGTAACCAGCGCCAGTGCAGCCGAGACTTTGGCAGCCGGGATGGCACCCGCGCCTGCCCCGTCCAATGTAGTGGTGACCCCTGGTGTGGCACCAACAGCAGGAACAAATCTCGCGGCAAGCGGCATGGCGATGGTTAATGCATCCGGGGTCAATGTCCGAACCGGTCCCGGGACTAACTTCCCGGTGGTAACTCAGGTGAATAAAGGGAATACGGTGACAATCAAGGATCAGGCGTTTGGCTGGTACAAAGTCGTTTTGAGCGACGGTAACACCACTGGATGGATCGCCGGCTGGTTGTTAAATGTCGGCGGAGCGGCTGCAGCCAATAAAGGTTGACAAAAAGGCCACGGTTATTGCCGTGGTCTTTTGCCTTAAAAAGGATTTCGGCATTTGTCAGGGAATGTAACAGTATATGGAATCAGGGGGATAAGAAGAAATGGATTTTACACAATTTTTCTGGCTATTGTTCGTGGCTTTTACCGTCTGGCCGATGCTGAAACAGCAAACTCTTGAACGGGCTCGCATCAAGCTGATTCGCAATATCGAAGTGACGCGAAGCTCAAGGTTGATTACGATGATTCACCGACAGGAAGCGATCAGCATTCTTGGGCTGCCGATCAGCCGCTATATCAACATTGAAGATTCGGAACAAGTACTCCGAGCAATACGGATGACACCGGACGACATGCCGATTGACATCTTGCTGCACACTCCTGGCGGCTTGGTGCTGGCCTCGGAACAGATTGCTCACGCCCTGATCCACCATCCGGCGAAGGTAACGGTCTTCGTTCCTCACTATGCCATGAGTGGCGGGACGATGATTGCTCTGGCGGCTGATGAGATTATGATGGATGCTAACGCCGTTCTCGGACCGGTTGATCCGCAGCTGGGCCAGTATCCTGCTGTATCCATTATCAAGGCTGTAAAACAAAAGAATATCAACCGTGTCGATGATAATACCCTGATTCTCGCCGATATGGCGGAAAAAGCCGTACGGCAGGTGGAGGAGTTTTTAGCACTGCTGCTGGCTGACAAGCTTGCACCGGAAAAGGCCCAGGCGCTGGCCCATACCCTCAGTGAAGGACGCTGGACTCATGATTTTCCGATTACCTGCGATAAATTGCAGGAGATGGAGTTGTCGGTAACAACCAGTCTGCCTACCGAGATTTACGATTTAATGGAGCTCTATCCCCAACCGGCGCAGCGTCGGCCCTCGGTGCAGTATATACCGATTCCTTATGGACGGGAACCATTTAAAAATAATAAAGCATGACCAAACAGTGCCCGGACGAGTGTCCGGGTTTTCTTTTGTGTCAAAGCGACTTTCTTGCGTGCCAGGGCTTTTCTGCCTGGCACTTTGTGTTTTCTGAGGCATATAATGTACCGTTCGAAGTATCAGGGGTACTCGGAGAAGCGGCGGTTGCGACAAGCAATCAGGCTGGCCGAACGATGGGGGCCAGTTGGTGGAAAGGGCCTGGCATGTCCCGGTGCCAGCGAAAACAAGCGGCGAGGAGAAGAGAATAATGTTGATTGCCCTTACTTATCTTGGGCCGGTTGGACGGGGTGTCACCACTCCCCAGCTGTTTCGGGCCAGTGACGGAAAAGTATATGTAGTGAAAATGCAAAACAACCGCCTTGGGACCAGGGTGCTGGTCAACGAGCTTTTGGCAGCCCGTTTTGGCGAGGCCATTGGTCTTTGCTTCCCGCCAGGTGATGTGATAAAAATTGATGCAGAAGTGCTTAAAAATAGCCGGCGACCGCTGCCGGCGGGAATAAAGCCGGGCCGTCATTTTGCCTGTCAGTATCTTAGCAATGCGCGTTATCTGGATTCTTATAATTTGTATAAGGCAAATAACAAAGCTGAAATGGCCGGAGTCATGCTCTTTGACCACCTGTTTTTTAACCTTGATCGTACGCTGAACCGGCGAAATCTTCTGCTGCGCCGGGAAGGCAAGGGGCATCGAATTTACGCTATTGACAACTCGCATCTGTTCCGACGCGGCCGTTGGACAATAGAATCACTAGAAAAGATGGCCGGCAAGATAAAAATAAACCAGTTTCGCGTCTACGGTACCCTGATCAGACGCTGGTTAGCGCCCGAGTTCTTTGACGGTTACCTGGATAAAATTCGGCAGCTGACTGATCGGGATCTGGAAGCGCTGGTGGAGGAGATTCCTCAGGAATGGTTGCCTCATGTCAATGATCGTCAGGTGTTATTGGATTTTTTACGAACTCGACGCGATATGGCGGGAGAAATTGTGACATGCCTTTGCGCGCTGATTCCGCATAGACGGCGGAAGGAGACCGGTGGAGGGCGCAAAGAGTAAGTGATAGGATATCGCTATAGCCTGTCAGTAAAGTAGGGACAATTACGTGGCAGGAGAATAAGAATCTAGTATTATTGTTGGGAATTATGTGATATTCTGTAAATTGAGATACAAACAGAACCCGGTGGAGTGGATGCAGTGCTGACCAAAAAACTGGTTTGTGCAGTGATGATGGTGTTGTTATTTCTTTATACTTTTCCTGCCTTCGCGACCTCGCGGCTTATTCAGCCATACGAAAATCCGCAGGGAATCTATGAGGATGAAGAGGTTAGAATCCAGCTAGACCTGGGTTCTAATTTTAGCCTCCTACTTTCGGTGACCAATAAGACGAGTGGCCCAATGAAGATTACTTTTGACCGGGCTTCTGTTTTGTACGCTGGGCGTCTTTCTTCAGAAGTCCGCGACTTGGAAAACAAGGCTTCCCGAACAGTCCCAGCTAACGGGTATAGCGAATTTAGGCTGGAAGCCAGTACGCTGGCAGGGATGCAACTGCCGCTCGGGCCGGGATTTGCGGTGAAATTATGGCTGCCGGTAAAAGTTTCGGGCCAAGATAAGACATATGTATTATTATTTGAAAAGGCTAGGCCTGTGGCCCAAGCTGGATCTATACAAGCTCCCAGCCCAAGCGATATTAGTCAGAAACCGCTTCAGACGACAGAGACGAAACTGACAGCGGAGCCCGCTCAACCTCAAGTTGCCAGGGATGTTGGTCAAAACAGCCAAACCGGTTTTTTGGCAGACAAGCGCAAGGACACTGATGCGGCAACTGCGGCCAAAACAGGTCCTAATATCCAGACGGTTGAGATTGGCGTAAATAAGTTCCACCGCCACTATCAAGAAGATGCTCCTGACTATGAAACCGGCTGGATGAATGGGATGCGCTTGTCCTATAAAAACCAAAATCAAGAGACTAAGCAATATTGGCGCATTTTTTATGAAACAACCAACCACAAGGATGCGTACATCGGCAGTTTGCAAGACAATTCCGGCAACTACATGGGGGCATACAACACGACGACCAAAAATAAATTGACCACTAAGGAAATCATTTTTGCTAACCCGATAAATGAGACTAAGAGTGTGTATGCGTATATCGGTATAGGGTCTCATAGTTGGGATCGGGATGTTTTGGGTTCTGGAACGATTGCTGACAGCGTGGAAAAATACTCTTGGAAATACGTGCCGCTTGGCTACCGCCATGAATTTAAGATTGACGATAAGTGGGACGGGGCGATAGATTTTGCACTGCGGTTTATGTTTAACGGGCAAATGAAGGCCCCCAACCCCGGAAACATTGATCCGTTTCAGGTTAGGCTGGGACATCGGGTGGGCTTCAAGTTCGAGTTGCCGTACATTTACCATATGAATTCACAGTGGTCGATGGTAGTGGCTCCATGGTATGAATACTGGGAAATCGGAGAGAGCAATTGGGTGCGGCAAACCATCAACGGAGTACCACAAGTTGATTCGCATGGAAGAGCGCTTTACGTCGTAGAACCCAGCAGTAAAACCAATCAGCTTGGTATCAATGTCGGGTTGCAGTATGTTTTTTAATAACGGACAGTATTTTCCGGCAAGAAAAATGAAAGTCCTGGGCCTAATAATGGCGCAGGGCTTTTTGTTTGCGAAAGCTATTTTTAGGTAGCGGGGGGCTTAATTGCGGATGAAGACCGGAGTACCTACGTTGACCAGTGAGAATAGTTCTTCGGCGTTGGGATTGTGCATCCGGATGCAACCATGAGATACCATCTGGCCGATCGCCCAGGGAGCGTTTGTGCCGTGGATGCCATAAGATTCGAAATTCAGGCCCATCCATCGGGTGCCCAGCATTCCGCCGGGATTGATGATTTTTGTGGCAATGACGTAGTTGCCTTCCGGGGTGGGTGTTGACGGCTTGCCAATGGCCACTGGGTAATGGCGAAGCGGCTGGTTGCCGTCAAAAAGGGTCAGTTGGCGGCTTGATTTGGTGATTAGAATATTGGCTCTGGGTAACCCGGAATTGACGCGAAGGGCTGTTGCCGGTGGAATTTGCAGTAGTGTGGCCTGTTGCAGGCGGCAGTAAGTAATGGAATCGACATGACCGGTCGGCGGCAGTTGCCCGGTTTCCTGAAACTGGCTCACGGCCTCAGCGGTGTTGGCGTCGTAGTTGCCATGGGCTTCAGTTTGGTACAGGCCTTGTTTGGCAAGAAGTTTTTGGATTTCGCCGATTAGCGGATGGCGGTCACCCTCACTGAACCGGGCCGCTGCTAATCGATGCGGCAAATAAATGATCCGGACTTGCATTCATTGTCTACCTCCTTTAGCATGAGGCGGATTTTTTTGGTTAGAACATTATATGCCGCCTGGCTAAGTCGGTGTATTACGGGAATTTTTGTATAATTTGCTGTTAATTTTGGGAAAGATAGCATTGGGTGTGTTGTAAGAAAGGTTACCGAGGTCGAGGAACAGGGAGGCGAGCATGGCGGGACAGACGACAGGGAACCTCTTGATTATCGGCGGTAATGAGGATAAAGACCGTGAATGCGTTATTTTACGCAGATTCATTACTATGGCAGGCGAACGCCAGGCGAGAATTGCCGTGGTCACCACTGCCACAGAATCTCCCCGGGAAGCTGGCGACGAATATCGAAGCTTGTTTGCGGAGTTTGGCGCCGAAACAGTGAGCATAGTGTATATTGCCAATCGGGAGGCGGCCAACGACCGGCAGCAACTTGCCGCCCTGGAGAATTGCTCAGGTCTTTTTTTTACCGGCGGCGATCAGCTTAGGCTAACCAGTATCTTGGGCGGTTCAGCCGCAGACGCTGCCATCCGCCGGGCGCACCGGAGCGGAGCGGTCATTGCCGGAACCAGTGCCGGGGCTTCGATGATGAGTGATACCATGATTGTCGACGGCGATTCCAGTGCTACTCCGAAAAAGTCCATGGTAAGCATGGCGCATGGCATGGGCCTATTGGAGGAAGTGGTAATCGACCAGCACTTTGCCCAGCGGGGCCGAATCAACAGGCTCTTAGCGGCGGTGGCGCAAAATCCGCATGTTCTGGGAGTCGGTATTGACGAAGATACGGCGCTGATGGTGACGCCGACGCGAATGATCGAGGTCATCGGCTCGCAGACAGTCACCATTCTTGATGGTAAAAATATAGTCTATTCCAATATATCGGAGTCAAAACAGTTTGCTCCGTTGGCTCTTACCGATGTTTTGCTGCATATTTTGCCCAGCGGTTTCGGTTTCGATCTTAAAAAGCGCGTACCTTTTGAGATCGATCAACCGAAAAGATAGTTTCCAAGCTTTAAGGGAGGCATTTGGATGCACATCTTGTCACTACATATATTGCCGGGAGCAAATGTTTATCACTATCAGCCGGTTCTCAAAATTCGACTGGATTTGGCCGAATTCGAAAATGTGGCGAGTCATGTTTTGCCCCATTTCAATACCCGACTCATCGGGCTATTGCCAGGGCTAAAGGAGCATCATTGTTCGCGGGGGTATGCCGGCGGCTTTTGGGAACGGCTGCATGAAGGAACTTACCTGGCCCATGTGTTTGAACACATTGTTTTAGAACTGCAGTGTCGGGCCGGTGAAGAGGTAAATTTCGGCAAGACCCGCGCGGTAGGTGAAAGTAGTGTCTATGACGTAGTTGTCGGCTATCAGACGGCATCGGCCGCTGTTCAGGCGGCTTATGCCGCGGAGCGCTTGCTACAGGCGGTTATTCACGACCGGCCTTATGATACAGCTGTGGCAGTGGATGCGATCAAACAAGCGATTGATACGTCTAGGCTTGGACCCAGTACGGCTGCCATCTACAAGGCGGCGAAACGACGCGGCATCCCTGTGATTCGTGTCGAGCAAGAAGATTTACTGATTCTCGGCTACGGCCGCAAACAGCGCCGCATTTGGGCCACTTTGACCGGCCAGACAAGTGTGTTGGCCAGTGATCTGGCCTCAGACAAAGAATTGAGCAAAAAAATCTTGTCTGAGGGCGGGATACCGGTGCCAGAGGGCCGGGTAGTGGAAGATGAGAAAGGCGCAATTCATGTTTGGAAGCTATTTGATTGCCCGGTGGCTGTCAAGCCTGTTTTCGGCAATCAGGGCAAGGGAGTGACGCTGAACGTCAATTCTGAGGCCGAAGCGGTCCGGGCTTTTCACAATGCCGCCGCTCACGACAAGCGGGTGCTTGTGGAAGAATTTGTGTCTGGTCGACAATACCGAATCTGCGTGGTCGACGGGAAGATGGCTGCCGCCGCCGAGCGCATTCCTGCCTATGTCATCGGCGACGGCTTGCATACGGTGGATGAACTGGTGGCGATGACAAACAGTCATCCGGATCGTGGCGTAGGCCATGAAAAACCGCTGACCAAAATTAAGATTGACGCAGTGGCGATTACCGTTTTGAACAGGCAGGGTCTAACGCCTGAAACCATTCCTGCGGTTGGGCAGGTGGTGTTTGTCCGGGAAAACGCCAATCTGAGCACCGGCGGTACGGCGGTGGATGTGACTGATATTATTCATCAAGACAATGTGCTGCTTGCTGAGCGGGCTGCGGCCCTGGTGGGGCTGGATATTGCCGGGATTGATCTGGTGGCGCGGGAAATCACCCAGCCGATCACTTCTGAAAACGGCGCGGTGATCGAGGTGAATGCTGCGCCAGGAATCCGAATGCATCATTACCCTTCCGCCGGAAAACCTCGCGATGTTGCCAAGCGAATTGTCGACTATTTATTTCCTGTTAATCATAATGGCCGGATTCCGGTGGTGGCGATCACAGGAACCAACGGTAAGACGACAGTTAGCCGGATGATCGGCCATATCTGGCAACAGGCCGGGTACAATGTCGGCATGACAAGTACGGGGGGAATCTATATCGGCGGACGTCAGATCGTCGATGGCGATACCACCGGACCGGCCAGCGCCAGAAGGGTGCTGACCGATCCGACGGTGGAGGTGGCCGTGCTTGAGACCGCCCGTGGTGGTATTCAGCGCGGCGGTCTCGGGTTCGATCTGTGTGACGTCGGGATTGTGACCAATATTACCGAAGATCATTTTGGGCAGGATGGGATTGAAGACTTGACCGACTTGATCTACATCAAATCGCTGATTGTCGAAATGGTGAGGCCCGGAGGGTTCGCCCTGCTTAACGCCGACGATCCGTGCGTAACAGCTCTGTTGGCAAGAGCCAGGGGTGAAATTGTCTATTTTACCACCGAGGCAGATAATCTAATTGTTCGCAGGCATCTTGGCATCGGCGGCAAAGCCTTTTTTGTGAAGGAGGGCGTCATCTATGTCGCCAGCGGCAATTTGGCCCGCCCGGTGGCTCAGGTTGGTGATATCCCGGTGACCTTGGGCGGTTTGGCACAGCATAATATTCAAAATGCGGTGATTGCAGCGGCAGGCTGCTACTGCCTGAAGTTGCCGCTCAGCTTTATCCGCAACGGACTGACCACCTTTGAGCAGAATCCCGGTCGACTAAATATTGTTTCAGTCGGAGATTTCCGGGTTTGTGTGGACTATGGCCACAACGCAGCCGGTTATCAAGCGCTTATCAATACAGTAAACCGGTTGGGGGCGAAGCGCTTGGTAGGGGTCATTGGGGCGCCAGGCGACCGGCGGGATGATGTGATTGTCAATATCGGTCGGGTCGCTGGGCAGGGATTTGACCGTATTTATATTAAAGAAGATGGCGACCTAAGAGGGCGTGAAACCGGTCAAACAGCCCAGCTTCTCAATCGAGGAGTTCTCGAGACCGGCCTGTCTCCGGATAAAATCACGGTGATTCTGGCAGAGGATGTTGCGGTCCATTCCGCCCTTGTTGCTGCTCAGCCTGGTGATATGATCGTAATTTTCTATGAGAAGTTTGAAAAGGTCATGGATGTCATCAACTCTTTCCGCCAGAGCAGGCAGGAGGCAGGCCCCTCAAACTTACTGCCTGGGTATGATCAGGTGGTCGTGGCGGGGACAAAATCTTTGTAAAATAACCGAATTAGAAAAATATCCCTTGTCAAAGCAGGCAAAAACCCCTGCATGTAGAATAAATATAAGTTAAAAAACTACGTGTGGGGGTTTTTATGGACGAGAAGCAGAGTACCCAAGAACTTCAGCTGGTAATCTTCCGCTTAGCTAAGGAAGAATATGGCCTGCCGATAACCAAAGTTCAGGAAATAAACAGGCTGGTTCCCATCACAAAACTGCCCCAGACGCCGACGTTTATGGAAGGAATCATTAATCTGCGCGGGCGGATTATTCCCATTATCGACCTGAGAAAGCGTTTTCAGGTTACTGTTTCTGACTATAATGATGATAACCGGATTATTGTTGTTGAAGTGAAGGGGCAAATTGTGGGGATCATAGTCGACGCCGTCAATGAAGTTGTACGGCTGCCTCAGGCGAGTATCGAACCGCCGCCGCCAACCTTTATTCTAGATGGACAGTATATCCACGGTGTCGGTAAAATGGATGACAGGCTGCTGATCTTACTGGATATTGACAGCATTATTACCAGCCAGGAGGAAATTATCCTGAAACAGATCGATACGAATGGAATCTAATTGGCTGCGCATTGAGGCTTGCGCCAAAATCAACCTGGCCCTCGACATTCACCACAAGCGAAATGACGGTTATCATGAAGTGGCGATGGTGATGCAGGCGGTTGCCCTGGCCGACTTAGTCGGCCTTCAGGAGCAGGCTGAGGGAATTAGCGTGGCAACCAACCTCGCCGGGTTGGACTCTGGGCCGAGTAATCTGGCTTATCGTGCCGCGGCGCTTGTTCTTGCCACCTGTGGGATTCGCCGCGGTGTACATATTGAACTGGAGAAGCGCATTCCGCTGGCCGCCGGTTTGGCTGGCGGCAGCAGCGACGCCGCTGCTGTGCTGACAGGACTCAATCGCATGTGGCGGCTGGGTCTGAGTCCCGCCGAACTGGATAATCTAGGGGCTACACTTGGTTCAGATGTGCCCTTTTGCCTGCACGGAGGCACGATGTTGGCCACCGGACGGGGCGAGATCCTGACGCGTCTGCCGGATGTGCCGCATGCTTGGGTGGTCTTGGCAAAACTGCCTGTCGAGGTTTCGACTGCCTGGGCGTATAACAATTACCGCCCCGAAGCTGTTGCCGCTCATCCCGATATCAGTGGAATGACAGCGTGTCTCAAACAGCAAGATTTAGCAGGGGTGGCCGCGCGACTGGGCAATGTGCTTGAGACGGTCACCATACCAGCTCATCCTGAAATTTCCGCCCTAAAACAATGTATGCTCGATACAGGGGCAATGGCCTGTCTGATGTCTGGCAGTGGCCCGACCGTTTTTGGTCTGACCGCTGAGCGGCGGGAGGCGGAAAATGTGGCAGATAGCCTCCGGCGCCGAACCAGGGCTCAAGTCATGGTCACAGAAACTTTGGCAGTAGTGGGGGGGGAATAAGATGGAACGACGGTTGTCGCCCATTAAACTGGATAGTTATAAACCGTTGCGGGAAGTTGTCAGTGAGGCCCTGCGCGAGGCAATCGTGAATCAAACGCTAAAACCCGGCGAACGTTTGATGGAAATTCAACTGGCCGAGGAACTGGGTGTGAGCCGTACGCCGATTCGAGAAGCCATCCGGCGTCTGGAACTGGAAGGGTTTCTCATCATGGTGCCGCGGCGGGGGACCTATGTTGCCGATCTGACAATCAAAGATATCAATGAAGTGTTTGAAATCCGCACCGCGCTGGACGTGTTGGCAGCCGGCCTGGCGGCCGAGCGGATTACCGAGGAAGAACTGGAGCAGATGGAACGGTTGCTGGTCCAAATCGGCGAATATATTGACCGCAACGATGCCGAAGGGATTGTCGAAGCTGACGGCCAATTCCATGATATTCTGTATCGGGCCAGCCGCAATGACCGGCTGGTAGGTATTATCAGTAATTTACGGGAACAATTTACGCGCTTTCGGACGATTTCCATGGCATATCCCGGGCGGATAAAAAATACCTTAGAAGAACACCGGCGTTTGGTGGAGGCAATTGGTCAACGTAACCCCGAGTTGGCGCAACAGTATGCCTCTGAGCATATGGAGAACGCCGAGCAGACCCTTCTTACCGATCTGAATGAACGCCGGCAAAAACGGTAGGCATATTTTCTGAAGGAGGAACGCCGCGGATGTACGACGCCATTATTCTGGCCGGTGGCGAAAACCACAAGCGGTTGAGCACGTATACACCGCAGTGTTATGAAGCGCTGATCGAAATCGCGGGTAAACCGATGGTGACCTTTGTGGCGGAAGCCTTGGCTGCTAGCAAGCAGGTAGACCGCATTTTTGTGATGGGTCCTGCCGAGGCACTGGCAAAGTGCAAATATCCCGCCAACACGTTCATTGTTGAAGGCGGTCCGACCATTGTTCAAACCATTCGCCGGGGGATGGAGGCTTTGGGGCATACTCGGCGGGTATTGGTAGCTACCGCCGACATTCCTTTGCTGACTACCGAGGCGGTGGATGACTTTTTGGCCCAATGCATTAAGGTGGAGGCAGACCTGTACTATCCGATCGTACCCCAGGAAGTGAATGAGCGTCGCTATCCCGGGACTAAGCGAACCTATGTCAGGCTAAAAGAAGGTACTTTTACCGGAGGAAATCTGTTTTTGGTCAATCCGGCGATCATTAACCATTGTATGGATGTGGCCGAGCAAATCATTGCCAACCGAAAAAATCCGCTAAAATTGTGCCACCTGCTCGGTTGGACGTTTGTAATCCGGTTTCTTTTTGGAATACTGAAGCTCAAGGATGTTGAACAGCGGGCGTCTGAGATGCTGCAAGTAGTCGGCGCCGTTATTCAATCCCCTTATCCTGAGCTTGGCATTGATGTCGATAAACCCAGCGACCTCGAATTGGTGCGGGCAACTTTTCTCCGGGCCTAAAGGGAGCTTTTCATAAAGTCGTTGAGTTGGCGCGATATAGGATCGCGCTTTCTATTTTGCCAAATTCTTTCGCGGCAAGCGGCAGGAATTGGGGTTCTGACAGAGAAAGTGAATAAAAACGTTGGAAAGCAAGGATAATGTTCGGAAAAACCCCTTGCAGATGGAGGATTTTATGGATAAGGTGAAGAGGCAAGAAAGAAGGATCGGCCTGACAAAAATTTTGGTTGATCATCCTAATCAGCTTTTTTCCCTCAGCCATTTCAGCAGCCTGTTTGATGCTGCCAAATCCACAGTTTGTGAAGATATGGAAGCTATCCGGCTGGCGATGGATCAGTTTGGACTGGGGCGGCTGGAGACGGTTTCCGGAGCGGCGGGGGGCGTCAAGTTTCTGCCGGTGAAAACGGCGACTGCTTCGGCCCATTTATTGGCTGAACTTGCGCAAAAGCTATCTGCACCCGATCGGATTATTGCCGGCGGCTTTCTTTATATGTCGGACATCTTATTTACCGCTCAATTGATGATGCAGGTAGGCGAGGTGTTCATGACCCGCTTTGCTCATCAGTCGCCTGACTATATTATGACTGTCGAAACAAAGGGGATTCCCCTCGCTTTTGCCACCGCACGGGCTTTTAACCTGCCGCTGGTTACTGTTCGCCGCGGCAGCAGAGTGACTGAGGGGTCCTCGATGAGCATCAACTATGTGACCGGGTCGTCACGCCGGATTCAGACCATGTCGCTGCCGCGCCGCGCCATTCCGGCAGGGGCCAGGGTGCTGATCATCGATGACTTTATGAAGGCCGGAGGTACGGCCCGCGGAATGCTTGATCTGGCGCAAGAGGTTGCGGTAAGTGTCGTTGGGATCGGGGTGCTGGTGGCAACCGCCGAGCCCCTGCCGAAACTGGTGGAAGACTATTTGCCGCTGCTTATCTTACACGAAGTGGATGAGCATAATAAGAAAATAGATATCCGGCCGGCTATCCAAGGGTAAGCCTTTGCCGTCAAAACGGGAGGATCTGCGATGATTAATGAAGGTAAGGTTACTTTGGCTGCTGTTGAATGTGCCCTGGCTGCTTTGCAAGGGGTGATTCATGCTACGCCGCTTGATCGCAGCAGGACGTTCAGCGCTTTGACCGGCTGCGACCTGTATCTTAAACTGGAAAACTTGCAAAAGACAGGCTCGTTCAAAATTCGCGGCGCGTACAATAAAATCCAGTCGCTGACTGCCCCTGAACGGGCCAGGGGTGTTATCGCCGCTTCGGCCGGCAACCATGCCCAAGGGGTGGCTTCTGCCGCCAATGCCGCAGGGATAAAGTCAACGATCGTCATGCCCGAGGGGGCTCCTCTGGCTAAGATTATCGCTACTCGCAGCTATGGTGCCGAGGTAATCCTTCATGGCGCGGTGTATGATGATGCTTTCGGCAAGGCCGAGCAGGTCCAGCAAGAAAGCGGGCAGGTTTTGATTCATGCCTTTAACGATGCGGCTGTTATCGCCGGGCAAGGAACGGTCGGACTGGAAATTCTGCGGGAACTCGAAGATGTGAGCACCATTGTCGTGCCCATCGGCGGCGGCGGGTTGATCGCCGGCATCGCGGTGGCAGTTAAGGCTCTGGCGCCGCATATCAAAATATACGGGGTGCAGGCGCAAGGGGCTCCGGCCATGTACCTATCGAAACAAGCGCATACCCGAAAGACCATTTCGGAGGCAGTGACGATGGCTGACGGGATTGCTGTCAAGGCTCCGGGTGATCTGACTTTTGCCTTGATCGAAAAATATGTCGATGATGTTGTCGTGATCGATGACGAAGCCACTTCCAATACCATCCTGATGCTGCTTGAACGGGCGAAGATGATGGTTGAGGGGGCGGGCGCGGTCAGCCTGGCGGCCATACTGCATGGCAAGATTCCGGTGACCGGCAAGGTGGTTAGTGTGATTTCCGGCGGAAACATCGATGTTAACATTATATCGCGGATTATCGAACGCGGCCTGGTTAAAGCTGGCCGGCGGATTAAGATTTCTACCATGGTGGACGACCGGCCAGGGGCTTTGCAGCGTCTGCTGGCTGCTATCGCCGTGGTACGGGCCAACGTCATCCATGTTTACCATGACCGTGTGGAGCATGATGTTCCTATCGGCAAGGCCGTGGTCGAGGTCGGACTGGAGACCCGCGATGCCCTGCACACCGAGGAATTATTGGCCAGTCTGCGAAAAGAAGGTTATCAAGTGCAGGTTATTTAGAGGAATATCCACTCTGACGTCGAAAATTATCGTGTTCGAGACTATGGATAGGAGGAACAAGGATGGCTGGTTTTACCGCAGTAATTTTGGCGGCAGGTAAAGGGACCCGGATGAAATCGTCGCTTCCTAAAGTGCTTCACCAGGTCGGCGGCAAGCCGATGGTGGAGCATGTTCTGACAGCGGCGCAAAAGGCCGGGGCCGTGAAAAATATTATGGTCATTGGGTTTGGCGCTGACAGCGTATGCGAGACAGTCGGACCACAGGCCGAATATGTCGTCCAGGCCGAGCAGCTTGGCACCGGCCATGCCGTCATGCAGGCTCACGCGGCGCTGGCCGGATTTGACGGGACGATTATGATTCTGTGTGGTGACACTCCGCTCCTTCGCACAGAGCTCCTTGTTCGCCTGTTTGACGCCCATCGCCAGGCAGGGGCCGCTGCTACCGTTCTCACGGCGCTGCTGCCTGATGCTCATGGCTATGGACGGGTGATTCGCGATCCGCAAGGCAAGGTCGTCAAAATCGTGGAGCAAAAAGACGCCAGTCCAGCTGAACTGGCAGTGAATGAGATCAATACAGGCATTTATTGTTTCGAAGCCCGTCCTCTTTTTGACGCTTTGGCAGGGATTACCTGTGAAAATGCGCAAGGGGAATATTATTTGACTGATGTAATCGGTATCCTGGTGGCTAAAGGAGACAAAGTATGGGCCGCCACCGCCGAAGACCACCGTGAAACGCTAGGGATCAACTCCCGCCTGCAATTGGCTGAGGCAGAAAAGATTCTCCGGCGGCGCAAGCTGGATGAGCTGATGGATAATGGGGTAACGGTCATGGATCCGGACTCGACCTTTATCGACGCCGAAGTAAGCATCGCCCCGGATACGGTGATTTATCCTTTTACCTGGCTGGAAGGCCGGACAAGCATTGGAACTGGCTGCAGCGTGGGGCCAAGTACCCGGATAGCCGATACGGCCGTGGGCGACCATGCCACCATTCATTTCACCTATGCGCATGAATGCCTGATCGGCAACCATGTCACAGTTGGCCCTTATGTTCATCTGCGGCCGCATACCGTGCTGGCCGATGGGGTCAAGGTCGGTAATTTTGTCGAAGTCAAAAATACCAATGTGGGTTCAGGCAGCAAAATTCCCCATCTCAGCTATGTCGGCGATACCGATATGGGGGCAGGAGTAAATATCGGTTCAGGCACTATTACCGTGAATTATGACGGAAAGCACAAGCACCGTACTACGATAGAAGACCAAGCCTTTATTGGCTGCAACACCAACCTGGTGGCTCCGGTTACGGTAGGCCAGGGGGCTTATGTTGCCGCCGGATCGACCATCACCAAAAATGTGCCGCCTGGAGCCCTTGGAGTGGCCCGGGCGCGTCAGGCCGTCATCGAGGGCTGGACTGATAAGCATAAAAGGTAACATGGGGGAGTAGAAATATGGTATTAGATAATGGTAAGCGATTACGCATTTTTACTGGTAACGCTAATCCCGCCCTGGCCGAAGAAATTGCCTCCTATCTCGGGTTGGCGATTGGAGATGCCTCAGTGGGGCGCTTCAACAACGGCGAGACTCAGGTGATGATTGAAGAAAGCGTGCGCGGCACCAGCGTTTTTATCGTTCAGCCGACATGCAACCCGGTCAACGATACAATTATGGAACTATTGATTATGGTCGACGCGGTCAAACGCGCCTCGGCATCTCATATCACCGCTGTCATTCCCTATTATGGGTATGCTCGGCAGGACCGGAAAACACGGGGGCGGGAACCTATTTCCGCCAAACTGGTCGCCAATCTTTTGACCACAGCCGGCGTAACACGGGTGGTGACCATGGACCTCCACGCCGGTCAGATCCAAGGCTTTTTCGACATACCGGTCGATCATCTGATCGGGGTGCCGATTCTGGCCGATTTTCTGGTATCCAAGCAGCTTGAGGATCTGGTGGTGGTTTCACCCGATCTCGGCGGCGTGACCAGGGCCAGACAACTGGCTGACCGGCTGCATGCGCCGATCGCCATCATTGAAAAACGCCGCCCGATGCCTGGTGTGGCCGAAGTGATGAATCTGATCGGCAGTGTTGAGGGGAAAACGGCGGTCATTATTGATGACATTGTCGATACAGCCGGCTCGCTGTGCGAAGCCGCCAAGGCGCTGACACGATACGGGGCGAGAGAAGTTTACGCCTGTTGTACCCATGCCGTACTTAGTCCCCCGGCACTGGAACGGGTGGAAGAATCCAATATCACCGAACTCATTGTCACCAATACCATACCCCTTGATCCGGCAGTGTTGTCGCCGAAAATCAAGGTGCTGTCAGTGGCGCCGCTGTTTGGCGAAGCAATTATCCGCATTTTTGGCGACCTATCTGTGAGCAAACTATTTGACGATTAATATAATGAACAGTGAATATAAAGTCGAGAAGGTAAGACCAGCCGACATTGCGGCTATTGCCGCGCTATTTACCGAAAGCTTTGAAGAGAGTGTCCTGCATCACTGCGGCCGGTTGCCCAAGCCGCGGGCGATGCAGGACGTATTTGCCTTAGTGTACCAGGCTGAGCCGCCGGCGGCGTTTATCGCCCGTTCGGCCGACGGCGAGGCGGTCGGCTACTGTTTTGCGCCGGCCGCGCTGTCCAGGCTGTGGCTGAAGGCCATCCTGGGAGGACATATTTTTAAATGGACTTGGCGCTGGCTTAGCGGTCAGTATGGTTTTGGTCTGCACCCGGTAAAAATCATTGTTCTGAATAAGCTGGCCTTCCTCCGTTCGGCTGTCGCTCCAACCCAGGCAGCCGATGCCCGTATCCTTTCTATCGCCGTTTCTCCCAGCTGGCGGGGCAAGCGGGTGGCTGGCGCTCTGATGGCTGTTGCCATGGACTATTTCGCCTTCCGCGAGGTCAAACGGATTCGCCTGGAAGTTCGTCCCGACAATGAACCGGCTGTCAGGTTGTACCATCACTGCGGTTTTGTTGACAGCGGATTTACCTATGACTCCCAAGGGCCTTGGTTAATTATGTTCAAGGAAATGGAGTAAAATCATGTTTGATATGCGACTGATCAGCATTCTCGGGTTGTTGACCATCGTCGTTCTCATCAGTCTGGTGCTCGACTATTTCCGCATGCTCCGGCGGCCAATGCGGCTGGGGCTGTACTTGGCTGTCCTGGGAATTCTCGCTGGATTTATTTTTACTCTGAAGGCCGTTCTGCCTGGTGACCCTTTTTATGGACCGGTTTTCAGTGAAAGCAAAACAACCCAAAAAGTTGTCGCCCTCACCTTTGACGATGGGCCTTATCCGCCCTATACCGGGCAGGTTCTTGATGTTCTCAAGGAATTCCAGGTGCCGGCTACTTTTTTCATCATCGGCCAAAATGCGGAAAAACATCCGGAGCTGGTGCGCCGCATTGTGGCGGAAGGACACCAGATCGGCAACCATACATACAATCATCTTGATCTATTGAAAGCCGATCGCCAGGCCATTGCCGAACAAATCGACCGTACCAATAAAATAATCGGAACTATTTCCGGACAGACTCCGCGTGTCGTGCGACCACCCCATGGTTTCCGCGATGCGGTGGTCATCGATGTCATGGCCGAACGGGGCCTTAAAGTGGTGGAATGGTCGGTGTCCAGCCGCGACTGGACCAATCCTGGCGCAGATGCCATCGCCAGCCGGACGATCAGCAAGGTGAAAAATGGTTCGGTGATCCTGCTGCATGACGGCGACGGGATAGCCCAAAAGGATTCGCGGGAGCAGACGGTTCAGGCGACGCGGCAGATTATCCGCGAACTCTTGGCCCAAGGGTATAAGTTTGTCACTGTCGATGAGATTTTGGCAAAGACGGAGGACTAGATGAAAATAGTGGTAGGGCTCGGTAATCCCGGGCAAGAATACAGTGCCACCCGTCATAACGTTGGTTTTATGACTATCGATGTTTTGCATAATCACTGGAAGGCAGGCGGCTGGCGAAATAAATTCGACGCTCTGGTAGCAGAGCATCGTGGGGTAGAACCGATTATTCTGGTCAAACCTCAGACTTATATGAATAACAGTGGCTACTCGGTCAATGCCATTCTTAACTGGTACAAGCTGGCGATCGAGGATGTGATCGTGGTATACGACGACCTGGATCTGCCGCTGGGACGGCTCAGACTGCGTTCCCAGGGAGGGGCCGGCGGTCATCGGGGAATCGAGTCGCTGCTGGTGCACCTTGGCCGCGATACCTTTCATCGCGTCCGCATCGGTGTCGGCCGTCCGCCGGAATATATGGACGCGGCTGCTCATGTGCTGAGCAGATTTACCACTGATGAGCTGCCGATCATCGAGCCGGCTGTCAAGCGGGCCGCCGACGCCGTGGAGGCCATCATCCTCCAAGGGGCGGCGAAGGCGGCAACCGAGTTTAACAAGTGAGGATGAAAGAGTTGCCGACCGCATTATACGCCACAACCGAGGGAGAAATATTCGACGCGCCAGGCTATGAGGCCGTGGGCCGGGTGGGGATATGGGATGCGCCGCTGTCGCTGGAAGACCTGATCCCATTGCCACCAGGCGCCGACCTCATGTTTTTGCCTGACTGCAGCGCCTTGGCGGCCCAAAAAGGGGACATTGCGCCGATCGCCACCACCCTGCTGGCGGTAGCGGCCGTGCTGCCGGCAGGCTATACCCGAACCCATCTCCCGGCCTACCGCAAAGGACCGGAAACACCGCTACTGCCGCTATACGGCTATACGGCGGTGGCGATGTATGCCGATAAAATGTATGTTGCGGCCATGAAAAGCGATGATAATGCCAAATGGGACCCGCGCCGCTACAATACCTCGGCTCTGACCGGTAAAATTGACAAAGTAAAAAAAGACCTGCCAGGCAACCGCCTGGTGGAGCATCTGGCCAGGTGTTCGCAACAATGGCATTGCTGTACGGCTCAGAACCTGTTTTACCAGCGCTGGGAGGCAGGCATTCCGGTGTCGCCGGTCTGCAACGCCGATTGTCTTGGCTGCATCTCTCTCCAGCCGGCTGAGTGCTGTCCCGCGCCGCAAAGCCGGATTGAATTTAATCCTTCCGTCGATGAGGTTGCCGCTGTCGGTAGCTATCATCTCGCCAGCGCTCCTGAAGCGATTATCAGTTTCGGGCAAGGGTGTGAGGGGGAACCGGCGCTTGCCGCCGAAACAATTTCCGCCGCTATCCGGGAAATGCGCGGCAAGACGGGGCGGGGAATCATCAACATGAATACCAATGCGGGTTATACAGCCGGAGTCAAACAGATTGTCGACGCCGGCCTCGATAGCATGCGGGTCAGTATGATCAGCGCCCGGCAACCGGTCCATCAGTCTTACTACCGCGGCAACTATCTCCTGGACGCGGTGCAGGAGTCTATTCTCTATGCAAAATCCAAAGGTGTCTATGTCTCCCTCAATATGCTGCTGTTGCCAGGGCTCAACGACCAGCCGGAGGAATTGGCAGCCTGGCTGGAGTTTCTTGTTGCGGCCAGCGTCGATATGATCCAGCTTCGCAACCTGACGATTGACCCGGACGTGATTTGGGCAGCGGTGCCGCCGGACAAGCCGTCGCTGGGTGTTAGGGCATTTGTCGACGCCTTGCGGCAGAACCTTCCCCAAATGCGAATAGGCAATTTCAGCAGATATATTGAGAAGACGTAACCAGGCAAGTGGCGTTGGGAAATTCAGCAGCACCCCCTTCGTAGCGGCGCGTTTTTGAAATTTAACTAAATTGAGTGAAAATTAAAGTAATTTTCTGTAAAATTTTCTATAAAATTTGTATATCTGGCGGCATTCTGGAAGGGTATATACAATATGTTGTCGAATGTACAATTAGATTTGTGTGAAGAACACCTCTGCTTTCACCATGATTACTTGCTATAGACTGCTTTTAGTCAATAGTCATCCTTTGTCTGGAAGAATTGCTAGGCATGTAAACTGGGCTTGGGGTGGAATTGGTCCAAATTTTATATTGGGCAAACTTATCAAAAGATAAGGACGCAAAGCTATGGGTCTAATGACGAAAGTCTACGATCGCCAAGCCGCCGACCGGTATTTCGGTTGAGTTTAAAAGACAGGCGGTAGCGTGTCTTTTTTTAGTGGAAAAGCGGGACGCTTGGTTTGGCGGCGGGGTTTCTGGGAAAGGTATTAGGAAACTAGGAATGGGAATATGCCGCAGACAACAACGGCAGAGGGGGGAAGAAAAATGCAAAATAGCAGCGGAAACACTGACAACAGAGAACATGCTTTGGTAAATGTTGAATATGTTAAAACGTTATTCCATGATTATTTTCCGAATGATGACGAAAGAAGCATTGCTATTCTCGCGCAGCGGATTGTCGATGAATTTGAAGTAGAAATATTCTCGCGGATTCGTGAGTTATGCCATCGTGACGCAGCCCATGAGGGAAATTGGAAGTAAGCAATACTAGCTTAGGCGCGGCGACAACAACACGGGGACGATTCGTTTGGCTTGACGAATTGTGGGAGGATGAATAATGAAAAGCCGCAGTAGGATTCATGCAGCAATACGGGAATATTTGCCTGGGGCAGATAAGACGTTAGTCAAAGTATTGACGCAAAAGGCCGAACTGGAAATCGGGTGGACAAAAAAAACCGATGTGCGAAAAATATCGCTGTCTAATGAGACAATCGAGAGATTGATCAAACGGGAAGAGATGATTGAGCTGGGGCTAAAGGTCGATTAACCGGCTTCCTACCTGTACGTTTCTTGCCCTGACAGCGTGTAAATAGAAGATAAATAGAACCTGCGAAGAATATCCGAAAATATCCGCAGGCAATTTGTTGCCAGTATTTTTATTTAAATGTTCATAGTCGCGAAGAACGCGCTTTTTTTATTTCTGTGCAGTTGAGCAAAAGATAGCAGACGAGACGTTGGAGGCTTTGCTGGTTGACAGGAAGATCCAGACAGCTTAATATATGTATATACATATATTAAGCGAAGGGATAATGCATGGAACGTTCGGCTTTCTCCAAAGGCAGGCGGTGCGCATGCGGCAATGTCCGCCTGGCTTCCCGTGCCATTACCCAGTTTTATGACAGGTGTCTCAGACCAAGCGGCTTGCGGTCCACCCAATTTTCCTTACTCTTGAATATTTTTCTGCATGATAACATTTCGGTGGGAGAACTGGCGGATTTGCTGGTTATGGATCAAACGACAGTGAGTCGCAATCTGGAAGGACTCAAAGAAAAACAATATATTGTAATAAGGCAAGAAAAAGGCGATGCCAGAAAAAAATTGTTATCGGTCACTCCTGCCGGGATCACTACTTTGAGGGAAACAATGCCGTTGTGGGAAAATGCCCAGGAGCATATTGAAAATGGCTTGGGGCGAGACCGGTTTCAAGAATTATTGAAAATGTTGGCTGATCTCAATTTACTGACGAAATGAATGTGCTACGACTTGAACTAGGAGGAAACGATTGACAATGCTTACTGCGAATAAGGGACAAGCGCCTTGGTTGCTGCTGCTGAGTGCGGCGGCAATTCTGATGATCACCATGGGGGCCCGACAGTCTGTCGGTCTTTTTATTTCACCGTTGGATTCAGCAACCGGTCTGGGGATCGTTTCCATTAGTTTCGCCTTGGCGGTCGGCCAGTTTGTCTGGGGGCTGGCGCAGCCAGTTTTTGGCGCTATCGCCGACAAGAAAGGATCCTATCATGTTCTGGTGGCGGGCGCTTTATTGCTGGCAGCCGGCCTGGCGTTGACACCGCTAGTCACTTCCGAGTGGTCGCTGATGCTGACGATGGGAGTGCTCAGCGCCGCAGGTGCCGGCGCAGGGAGCTTTTCAGTGTTGATCGGGGCGACGGCGCAGCGTCTGGCCCCGGAAAGGCGGGCCTTTGCCGGAGGCTTTATCAATGCCGGCGGGTCTTTCGGCCAGTTTGTTTTTGCACCCCTCCTTCAGGCGATTATCAGCGGGTTCGGATGGGTTGCAGCCTTGCTTACCATGGCTGCGACAACGCTCCTGACCATACCGCTGGCGTCGCTGCTCTGCGGCGGAGCTGCTTCTACCCAGGCCGCTGCGGTGGACCACTCCGGGGGGCTGCTCAAGCAGATCGGTGAGGCCATGAAGAATCCGAGCTATCTGTGTTTGCATGCCGGCTTTTTCACCTGTGGCTTTCATATTGCCTTTTTGGTTACCCACCTGCCGGGAGAAGTTGCCCTAAGCGGTCATACAGCCAGTGTTTCGGCAGCCTCTCTGGCTCTCATCGGTCTGTTCAACATCGCCGGGAGCCTTTACGCAGGGGCGCTCGGTACCCGTTACCGGATGAAGTATATTCTTGCCGTCATGTATGGCAGCCGGTCGGTGATGATCGCCCTTTACCTATTGGCCCCCAAGACGGCGTTAACTTTTTATGTGTTTGCCGCCTCTCTTGGCTTTACCTGGCTGGCGACCGTGCCGCCCACCGCCGGACTGGTGGGAAAGTTATTCGGTACCCGCTATCTCGCCACCCTTTTCGGGCTGACACTGCTGACCCACCAGGTCGGAGGCTTTCTGGGAGCCTGGCTTGGCGGGCTGGCTATGGCGCACGACGGTAATTATCTGTGGATGTGGTACGCCGATATTGTGCTTGCGGCCATGGCGGCACTGGTCAATCTGCCGATCCGCGAGGCGAAGGTGGCAGCGGCTGTCGCTGCCTGAGCTATCGCGACGAAAAAAGGTTGAAGCAACGATTTTTTTGGAATTGTTGCGTCCCTGAAAACCTTATGCTATAATTATTGAGCGTGAACCCAACCGACTGTAGTAAAGCGAGGTGCATTCAATGAAAGACAAGATTCATCCCAAATATGCTGAAACCACGGTAGCATGTGGCTGCGGCAATAGTTTCGTCACCGGGTCGACCAAGAAAGACCTTAAGGTTGACGTGTGTTCCAAGTGTCATCCGTTTTTCACCGGCCAGCAGCGCCAGGCAAAAGCCCGTGGCCGGATCGAGCAATTCAATAAGCGTTACGGACAAGAAGGCTGAGGCTGTCGACAAACCCTCGCCTAGCTTTGCTGCCAAGGTTTCCGCGGTCCAAGTATGCTGTGTGTACGTTCCGGCCGCGAAAACCCTGGCATTGTGCTATGCGCGTTTTGTCCGACCCTCAGATAAAGGGGTTACTTAACAACCTGTGCAGAGCAGAGATGCTCTGCTTTATTTATAATACCTTGTCCTAACCGATAGAGGGGAGAAAAGCCGTGAAACCAAAAACCAACATTGGCGGTCAAGCGGTTATCGAGGGAGTCATGATGCGCGGGCCTGGCCATATTGCCACCGCCGTCCGCGAACCCTCCGGCAACATTGTCGTCAAAATGGAACCGCTGGTTACCATCGCTGACAAGTATCCTATACTGAAAAAGCCGATGCTACGCGGCGTAGTCGCCCTTACCGAGGCGCTCGTTTACGGGCTGAGGGCTTTGTCTTTTTCTGCTCAGGCGGCTGGAGAAGAGGGCGAGGAGCTTACTACGAAAGAAATCGCCTTGACGATGGTGGTTGCCATTGGGTTGGCGATACTCCTTTTTGTCATAATCCCCACCTATGCGGCAAAATATATTCATAGTTCGGTTACCGATCCGCGGCTTCTGAATTTTTTTGAAGGCTTGCTGCGGCTGGCGATTTTCTTTGCCTATGTGGGCGGTATTTCGCTGCTCAAGGATATTCAACGGGTCTTCCAGTATCACGGCGCAGAACATAAAACCATTCATGCCTATGAGGCCGGGGTACCCATGGAGGTCGAGCATGTCCGGCTCTTCAGCACCCTTCATCCCCGTTGCGGCACCAATTTTCTGCTGATTGTCATGATTGTCAGCATTTTTGTTTTTTCGTTTTTGGGCTGGCCTGACCTATGGGTACGGATCGCTACTAGGGTCGCGCTGTTGCCACTCATTGCCGGGATCGGCTATGAGATCATTCGCTTTGCTGGCAGGAGTGACGAACGGTGGGTGGCTTGCGCCATCACACCAGGCTTGTGGCTGCAAAAGCTGACTACCCGCGAACCAAGTGATGACCAGATCGAGGTTGCCATTAAGGCATTGGAAGCGGTGCGGCCCCAGGAGTCGAAAGAGGTGAAGGATCATGCTGGATAAACTGCAGGCAATTGAGGATAGATACGTCAACCTGGAGAAGCTGATCAGTGATCCGGCCGCCATGGCCGATATGGCCGAGTGGCAGAAAAACACCAAGGCTCACTCCAAACTGACAGGCCTTGTCGATACATTCCGTGAGTACAAAAAAGTGCGGCAGGGCATGGATGATGCCCAGGAAATGCTGAAAGATAAACTGGACGACGATTTTAAAGCGATGGTGGAGGCCGAACTGGCCGAACTGCGGGAACAGCGGATCAAGCTGGAGGGTGAACTGAAAATCATGCTCCTCCCGCGGGACCCCAGCGATGATAAGAACGTCATTATCGAGATTCGCGGCGGGGCCGGCGGGGATGAGGCGGCGTTATTTGCCGGCGATTTATTCCGCATGTATACCCGTTATGCCGAAAACCGCGGCTGGAAAACCGAAGTATTGGATGCCAGCCCGACCGATTTGGGCGGTTTTAAGGAAGCGGTCTTTGTTATCGAAGGCGACGGGGCCTATTCACGCTTGAAATATGAGAGCGGCGTCCATCGGGTGCAGCGGGTACCGGCCACCGAAGCCAGCGGGAGGATTCATACCTCGACCGTGACAGTAGCGGTGCTGGCGGAAGCGGAAGAGGTGGATATCGACATTAATCCCGGCGATCTTCGGATCGACACCTATTGCGCCAGCGGCGCCGGCGGCCAGCATGTCAACAAGACGGAATCGGCGGTGCGGATTACTCATCTGCCCTCCGGGCTGGTGGTCCAGTGCCAGGATGAGAAATCCCAGCTGAAAAACCGAGCTGCGGCCATGCGGGTGCTTCGCGCCAAGTTGCTGGAAGCGGCCCAGGAGTCGCAACATGCCGAAGAGGCCAAGACCCGCAAGAGTCAAGTGGGAACAGGCGACCGCAGTGAGCGGATCCGCACCTATAATTTCCCCCAAGGCCGGGTCAGCGACCATCGTATCGGGTTGACTCTCCATCGCCTGGAATACATCCTGAACGGCGATCTGGACGAGCTGCTCGATGCTCTCAGCACCGCGGCCGAGAGTGACCGTCTGAAACAGGTTGACTGATGATGAGTGACAAGCGTTGGACGATTGGCGCTATTTTAACATGGACCAAGCAGTACTTTGAGGATAAGGGCGTGGACAATCCCCGCCTGGATGCTGAAGTGCTGCTTTCCCACATTCTAGGCAAGGATCGGCTGTATCTCTATGTGAATTTCGATCAGCCGCTGCAAACAGAAGAACTGGCGGTCTACCGCGAGGCGGTCAAGCGCCGGGCAATGCGCACCCCTGTTGCTTACATCGTCGGCCGGAAAGAATTCATGGGCCTGAATTTTTCCGTCACCCCGGCGGTGCTTATCCCCCGCCCGGACACCGAGGTGCTGGTCGAGACGGCGCTGAACCGTCTCAAGGAAATGGAGCAGCCGCGTATTTTGGATCTTGGTACCGGCAGCGGCGCGATTGTTGTCAGCCTGCTCAATCGGCTGGCTAGCGCCCGGGGCGTTGCGGTCGATCTTTCAGCCGAAGCCCTCGCTGTAGCGGGGCACAACGCTGCTACACTTGGGGTGGCTGATCGCCTAGTCTTTCACCAGGGTGACCTTTGGGCGCCGGTGAAAGGACAAGCGTTTGACGCTATCATGAGTAATCCGCCTTATATCACGACCGCGGAGCTGGCCGGATTGGCCCCGGAAGTCAGGCAGGAACCCGGACTGGCTTTGGCCGGCGGAGCTGACGGGCTTGATTTTTATCGCAGGATTGTGGCTGAGGGAGCCCATTATTTGAATCCAGACGGGTTTATCGCTTTGGAAGTCGGCGCTGGACAAGCCCCGGCGGTAGGCGCTCTGGCCGGAGAGGCCAGCGGCCTGAAAGCAGTGGAAGTTGTCCGGGACTATGCCGGGATTGAACGGGTTGTCGTCCTGGTTCGGAGGGTATTATGCGTACCGAATATTTGATTGTTGATAGCGATCATCCTGATATCCAGGCATTGTCGCAGGCTGCCGATGTGCTCCGGAAGGGGGGGCTTGTCGCCTTTCCCACCGAAACTGTTTACGGTCTGGGGGCCAATGGACTCGATCCGCACGCCGTGGCCGGAATTTTTGCCGCCAAGGGGCGTCCTGGCGACAATCCATTGATTTTACATATTGCTGAAGCGCGTGAGGTGGCAAAACTGGCCCGGTGCGTGCCGGCCAACGCCCGGGCGCTGATGGAGACCTACTGGCCGGGACCGCTGACGCTGGTTCTGGAGCGAACCAAAGCCGTCCCGGACGCCGTCACCAGTGGCCTGGACACTGTCGCTATTCGCCTGCCGGACTCGGTGGTGGCCAGGGAATTGATTCAGCTGGCCGGAGTGCCGTTAGCCGCCCCCAGCGCCAACACTTCGGGGCGGCCAAGTCCGACCACCGCTCAGGACGTTTTGGCCGATCTTGACGGTAAAATTAACATGGTTGTGGACGCAGGGCCTTGTCATATCGGCGTGGAGTCGACGGTGGTGGACTGCACCACACCAGTGCCAACCCTGCTGAGACCAGGCGGGATTACGCTGGAAATGCTGCTGGCGACCCTGGGTGAGGTGGAAGTTGATCCAGGACTTAGCGACGAGGGGATGGTCGCCCGCGCCCCTGGCATGAAATACACCCACTACGCTCCGGCGGCGCCGATGATTCTCCTGGAGGGGGAATACCCGGCTATAGCGACGGCCATCGCCCGCGAAGCAACCGCGGCCCTGGCTGAAGGCAAACGGGTCGGGGCGGTGGCGGCGGCAGAGACCATTCTGCCGGCAGGTGTGGTCGCGGCGTCTTATGGCTCACGGCATAACCCTGAGGAAATCGCTGCCAATCTCTATCAGGCGCTCAGGGTATTTGACAATCAGCCGGTGGATGTTATTTTTGCCGCCGGCACCGATGAATCAGGATTGGGCCTGGCGGTCATGAATCGGCTGCGCAAGGCGGCCGGATACCACATTATTCGCTGCGAATGATTTTGCCAAGTGAAAACATCGCACGAATGGCCGTTTTCCAGGCAAGTCTGCTGCCAGCCTCCGCTTCTTGCCTAATAGCTTGCCTATTCTCGCTACCGCGAAGTTGACAATTCCGGTTGTAAACTGTAATATATATTTATGTCATTAATACTGGGGCGTCGCCAAGCGGTAAGGCACTGGACTCTGACTCCAGCATCCTAGGTTCGAATCCTAGCGCCCCAGCCATTTTTTCTACCCACTTGTCTGGTGAAACCCGAGAGCTGTTGGCAATCTGTTCTTATGACTCTAGCGCTGCTAGAGTCTTTTTTATTGCCTGCGGCCAAGGCAGGTGTGGCGAAGGCCCTATGTATTAATGGCGACTATCCCGCTCTGGTGGTTCATATATATTATCCAGGCGGAGGTGAAAAGATTGAGTCTGCTGGAATTGTTCGTACTCAGCGTCGCCCTTGGCACCGACTTGGCGTCAGTGGCTATTCCCATCGGGATGAACCGGGTGCGCCTGCGGGTTATTTTGCGTGCGGCGACGGTGTTTGCCGTTTTTCATATCCTGATGATTCTTTCCGGATATCACATCGGGCATTGGCTGGGCAGTGTGGTTGAACATGTCGGGACATTTCATATTGATTGGCCGGCAGCGGCAGTGCAGGATTGGGCCAGCGCCATCGGAGCGCTGGTGCTGGCATCGCTGGGAATCCATATGATCAGGGAAAACCTGAACGGGGGCGGCGGAAATGGGGCGCTGGGTCATCCTCTGCAGGGACTGACCTTGATGGCCTTGGCGATGAGCGTCAGTTTGGATGCATTGGCGGCGGGGTTCAGTATGGGGATGATGGACGTCGATCTAGTGCTGTTGAGTGTCGTCCTTGGGATGGTCATTTTTGGCATTGCGGTTGTCAGTCTGGGGCTGGGGCGGCGCTGCGGCCGCCTGGCTGGGAGCAGGGCTGAATTGGTTGGAGGGTTGGTGTTAATTGCACTTTCGCTACATATTTTTTGGACAGCATTGAGTAGCTGATGAGTCTGCGGAGGATTTGCCTGCATTCTCGCCGGTTTGTAATCGCCGCGAGATATGATAAAATATTGGCGGATATACTATAGGGAGGATCTTTACATCATGCTGCGCATTTTGGTGATTTGTACCGGCAATACTTGCCGTAGTCCGATGGCGGAAGCCCTTTTGAATGAAAAAATCCGCCAAAGTGGTCTCACTGATCAGGTGAAGGTTCTCTCAGCCGGGCTGTTCGCTGGCAGTGCTACGGCCTCAACCGGGGCCCAGGCGGCCATGGTTAAGCGGGGCCTGGACCTGGCGACGCATAAGTCGCGCCAGCTATTGCCTGAATATGTACAAGCAGCTGATCTGGTGCTTGCCATGACCCAGGCCCATAAAAGGGCAGTGCTGGCCCTAGTGCCTGAGGCTGGCGGCAAAATACATACCTTGGCGGAATATGCAGGCTACCCGGAGGATGTGCCTGACCCCTTCGGCAGCGGTCCGGAAGTTTACGAGGCATGCGCGGCGGTGATTGCGGGGTTGCTGGACAAGGCCTGGCAAAAAATAGCGGCTTTGGCAGGAAAAACAGAATGAATGTAGAAACAATCTCGAATTGGTAAAGGGGGAATAAGGAAATTATGTTAATTGCGATAGGCAGTGATCATGGCGGATTTCATCTGAAGGAAGAGATTAAAAAGTATTTCGAGGAACAGAAAATCCTTTTTCGCGATTTTGGCACCCTTTCGTGTGATTCGGTAGATTATCCCGATATTTCCCGGGCTGTCGCCCAGGCGGTAGTTAGCGGCGAATGCACCCGGGGTATTTTGATTTGCGGTACAGGGATCGGGATCGGTATTGCAGCCAATAAAGTAAAGGGTATTCGTGCGGCGCTCTGTCACGACACCTTCTCGGCGCAGATGTCGCGGGAGCACAATGACGCCAACATCCTGACCATGGGTGAGCGGGTCGTTGGCACCGGGCTGGCTTTGGCGATTGTCGAGAAATGGCTTGCCAGTGAATTCGCCGGTGGTCGGCACGCCCGTCGGGTGGAGAAGATGATGGAGATCGAAAAGTAAGTCGAGTGAGCAGCGGAAGGTGATGGCCATGGAAAAGGAACTCGACCTGTCAACCATCGGGCAGCAGGTTGCCGCCGCGGTGGAAGAATTGCTGACAGTGGCTGCCGTAAAACCAGGGCAGCTTTTCGTTGTGGGGTGCAGCACCAGTGAGGTTCGGGGGGCGAAAATCGGTTCAGCCGGCTCGGAGGAGGTCGCCAAGGCAATTTTGGCTGCTTTATCTTCTTGTTGTGCCAGCCGGCAGATTTGGCTGGCCATCCAATGCTGCGAACACCTCAACCGCGCACTGGTGGTGGAGCGGCAGGTGGTGACGCAGTTCGGCCTGGAAGAGGTCAGTGTCGTGCCGGTTCCCAAAGCCGGCGGCGCCTTAGCGGCTCAGGCCATGCGCGATTTTACCGACCCAGTTGTGGTGGAAACTGTTCAGGCCCACGCCGGAATGGATATAGGAGCTACTTTGATGGGCATGCACCTCAGGCGGGTGGCGGTACCTATCCGGTTGCAGCAAAAATATATCGGCCAGGCGCCCGTGACTGCGGCGCGCACCCGGCCCAAAATGATCGGCGGCGGGCGGGCCGTCTATGAAATGCCGTCATCCAGCTCAAATTAAAGGAGGAAAACATGAAAGTACTTTCCGGAATTGATCCCGAAGTAGCCCGCGCGATTCAGGCAGAACGGTCGCGCCAGCAGCACAACATTGAACTGATAGCCTCGGAAAATTTTGTTTCTAAGGCTGTTCTTGAAGCACAAGGGTCAGTTCTGACAAACAAATACGCCGAAGGTTACCCTGGTCACCGCTATTATGGAGGCTGCGAGCATGTCGATGTTGTCGAGCAGTTGGCCATCGACCGGGCTAAGGCGTTGTTCGGGGCCGAACATGCCAACGTCCAGCCACACTCCGGCGCCCAGGCCAACACGGCGGTATATTTTGCCTTTCTCCAGCCAGGAGATGTCATTCTGGGCATGAATCTGGCTCACGGGGGCCATTTGACCCACGGTAGTCCAGTCAATATTTCCGGCAAGTATTTTAAAATCGTGCCATATGGTGTCGATGCCGCGACCCAGCGGATCGACTATGATGAACTGCGCCGTCTGGCCCTGGAGAATCGGCCCAAGATGATGGTAGCCGGGGCCAGCGCTTATCCGCGGATTATTGATTTTGCCCGCATGGGAGAAATCGCCCGGGAATGCGGGGCGATGCTAATGGTGGACATGGCCCATATTGCCGGACTGGTGGCTGCCGGGCTGCATCCGTCGCCTGTGCCGCATGCCGACATTGTCACTACCACGACCCATAAGACGCTGCGCGGACCGCGGGGCGGGATGATTCTCTGCAAACAGCAATACGCCAAAGCGGTGGACAAGGCTATTTTTCCCGGAACCCAGGGAGGTCCGTTGATGCATGTTGTCGCCGCCAAGGCGGTGGCGCTGAAAGAGGCGATGAGCGAGGAATTTGTCTTGTATCAAGGGCAGATCCTGCAAAATGCCAAGGTGTTGGCTGAGAAACTCCTCCAGGAGGGCTTCCAGCTGGTCTCCAGCGGCACGGACAACCATTTGATGCTGGTTGATCTCAGGAGCCATAAACTCACCGGCAAGGTCGCCGAAAAGCTGCTGGATGAAGTGGGTGTCACTGTAAATAAAAACACCATCCCCTTTGACCCCGAAAGCCCGTTTGTGACCAGCGGTATTCGTATCGGCACACCGGCCATGACGTCGCGGGGAATGAAGGAAGATGCTATGGTGACCATTGGCGATATTATTGCCTTGGTGCTGAAAAACCCCGATGATTCGGCGGCGAAAGAACGGGCCGTAGCGATGGTCGGCGAATTATGCAGGAAATATCCGCTGTATGCCGAAGAGGAATAAGAAAAGACGAAATTGGAGCTGATATTTATGCATGTGAGAGTGATTGACCATCCGCTGATTCAGCATAAATTGTCGTTCATTCGCGATGTCCGAACAGGAACGAAGGAATTTCGCGAACTGCTGGAAGAGATCGCAATGCTGATGGCTTTCGAGATTACCCGCAATCTGCCGCTGACCGAGATGGAGATTGAAACCCCGGTGGCTAAGTGCAGCTGCAAAGTGCTGGCAGGCAAAAAACTGGCAGTTGTTCCCATCCTGCGGGCCGGGCTGGGCATGGTGAATGGAGTGGTACGGCTTATACCGGCGGCAAAAGTGGGACATATCGGCGTCTACCGCGATCCGGAGTCCCTGCAGCCTGTTGAATATTACTGTAAATTGCCCAGCGATGTCGCCGAGCGGGAGATTGTCATTATCGACCCGATGCTGGCTACCGGCGGGTCGGCCATTGCCGCCATCGAAATGATCAAACGCAAAGGCGGCAAGCATATCAAGCTGATGTGCTTGGTGGCAGCGCCGGAGGGCATCCTGGCCATCAACGAGAGTCATCCCGATGTCGAGATTTTCACTGCGGCGGTGGATGAGTGCCTGAACGACCACGGCTATATCGTGCCTGGTCTCGGCGACGCCGGCGACCGGATCTTCGGCACGAAATAGCAGTATGGCAAATCAGCAAAGATGATCTTCCGAAGGAACGGACTAATTAGTGATAAACGCAACAAAACCCCTGCGGCCTGAGCTGCAGGGGTTTATCTTTATTATTCGACAGATTTTATATAAATAGCCGGCCGATATTGAAGGCCAAAATTCCAAGTAGAAGTGAAAGGAATACACTGCCGTAAACGCTGAGTATTGCCATTGACCAGTTACGCATTTCTTGGTAGATGGTGATAACAGTCGCCAGACAGGGGATATAGGTCATATAGACCACCAGGAATGTGAAGGCCGCCAGTGGCGAAATATGAGCCGCCATAACCTGCCCGAGGTTGCCGCTTTCTGAGGTGGCATGGTAAATGACGCCAAGAGCCGTGAGGGCCGACTCTTTGGCAGGGATACCCATAATTAAGGCGACAATCAACTGCCAGTTGAGTCCCAGCAGCATGCCAAACGGTTCAATGGCCTGGCCGATATGGGCGATATAGCTCTGCTCGAAATCGCCTTGGGGGAAGGTGGAGAGAAACCAGATCAGCACCGAGGAATAGATGATGACGTTGCGGATGCGGTGCAAGAAGCCGAGGGTTCGGCGGCTGGTGCCAATAAGCAGGCTCTTTAGTTGCGGCAGGTGATAAACCGGCACTTCAGTCATAAAGCCTGACGATTCTTCCTGTGGGACGAAATAGCGTACCAAAAAAGCGGTGAGGGCCATCATGGCAACACTGATTCCGAGCAGGACCAGCATGACCACCGTAGCCTCAAGAGAAGGGAAAAAAGCCGAAACCATAAACACCATAACTCCCAGCCTGGCCGAGCAAGGGGCGAAAGTACTAGCCAAGACTGCCACCATCCGGTCGTAGCGGCTGGTTAAAATACGGGAGGCCAGGATACCGTCTATGTTGCAACTGTAGCCGGCCACCAGGGGGATAAATATTTTGCCGTTCAGGCCAATGGCGCTCATTACCCGATCCATCAGGAAGGCGACTCGCACGATATAGCCGCTGTCTTGAATGAGGCTGTACACCAAAAAAAAGATGGCAATCTGCGGCAGGAAGCCGAGGGTCGCACCGATGCCGTTAAGCAGGCCGTCAGCAAGCAGGCTGATCAGGATGGCCGGGACACCCCAGGCGGGGAGAACATCCCGCGACAAATCCCCCAGACTGCTGAAGGCGTCACCAATCCACTGCGACAACGGACGGCTGACCGAAAAGGTCAGAAAAAAAAGAATGGCGAACACCACAATCATGATTGGGACGCCGGCCACGCGGTGGAGGGCCCAGTAGTCGATTTTATCAGTCAGTGATTCGGTGGCGTGATGCACCATGCACTGGGCGGTGATTTCCGCCGCAGAGGCATAGCGGGTATTGATGATTTCAACCTGAAGCTCTTCAGCCTGTTCTTCCACAGCTTCGACCGCCAGCCAACGATGGCTGCCGATCTGGGAGGCGGACAGGTGTTTTTCAGCGTCGGTTATCGCTTGCTCGATATGGGGCGCATAGTGTACTCGATAGGGATTGAGGGGATAGGTACCATCGGCGACGGCGATTATAGGCTGAAATAAATCGGCGGTCGCCTGCGTGCCAGTGGCGACCGTCGGGATGACCGGCACGCCCAAAAGGCCGGCCAGTCTTTCGTGGTCGATCTCCATGCCGTGCTCGGCGGCGGCATCCATTTTATTGAGGACAACTACCGCCCGTTGATAGCGCTCCAGTACCTCCAGAACAAGATAAAGATTGCGCTCAAGATTTAAGGAATCGACCACCAACAGAGGTATATCAGGTTCCTCGGAATGGAGATACTTGTCGGTTGTTATTTCTTCGTAGGTGCTGTGGCCAAAACCATAAATGCCCGGAAGATCGGTGAAGCTAATCTTCCGGCCAGTGTATTCCACCAGAACGCTACAGGCTTCGGTGGTTTTGCCGCACCAGTTTCCGATGACCTGGGCGGAGCCGGTCAAAGCATTAAAGAGGGCGCTTTTGCCGACATTGGGATTGCCGAGGACGGCGACGGCAATGGTTTCTTTTGTCATCATTGCCCTTCTGCCTTCACAACGTTGATGTTTTTTGCTTCTTCCCGCCGCAGGGCCAGCTTGGTACCACGCACTAAAATTTCCACCGGGTCGGTCAGCGGGGCTTGACGGAGTATTTCGACACGGGTTCCAGGCGTAATCCCCATTTGGAGCATACGGAGACGTGAACTACCGCTGCCGGTAATCCGCGTAATCTTCAGTGCTGACTGTTCCTGCGCCGTATCTAAAGTGAACTCTCCGGACATTCTGTCGCCTCCTTCGAGTAAATGAAAAACATTATCAATTAACCCTACAATTATTATACCGTATAATCTGGCAATTATAAACAGGGCGGATGAAAAAAAATCGAATGATTGAGAAACGATCGGTGACCAATGGCGTTGCCTGGCAGGATTTTAGCGGCGACCAGGAAATATTATATATATTACGGCTTGGATGGCGCGGTTGTCATTTCGGCCAACACAGCAGCGTTCATGTATAATTTGCGCTTGAATGGGGAAAAAATGCACAAGGCAAGGCGTTTGTACGTCGAAATTATATTATTGATAGTGGCCTTTATCTGGGGAATTAATCTGCCGATCATGAAAATCGGGCTTGCATATCTGGCTCCCGCCCCCTACAATTCCATCAGGGTGCTGATCGCCATTCCGATTGTCTGGCTGGTGCTGGCCCTTTCCAAGACCTACCGACCTGTCGACAGGAGCGACATTAAGACCATTGCGTTGATCAGCGTGCTGGGCTTTTTCGTCTTCCAACTTTTTTTCACAGCCGGGGTACAGAGTACCACCGCAGGCAACGCTTCGGTCTTCTTGGGGATGCTGCCGCTGACGGTGGCGGGCATCAATCGCTTGTTCAATATTGAAGTGATTGTCCCAAGGGTGATGGTGGCCATCGTCGCCTCTCTGGGGGGAATCGTTCTGATGGTGGTCGGGTCAGGCAAGGAACTGAGCTTTGCCGGGAATCATGTGCTCGGGGCGCTGCTGCTACTGTTCGCCCAATTTGGCTATGGCTATTATACTGTGTTTTCTAAAGACCTGATGCGTAAGTATTCCCCCTATCAGGTCACAGCCTATGTCATTACCCTTTCCGGCATATTGTTTTTGCTGGTTTCACTGCCGGAGATGCTGACCCTCGAGTGGAGCGGTATTCCTCTGAGCGGGTGGCTGAGCACCCTGTATTCCGGCATTTTTGCCCTCTGTATCGGCAATTATCTTTGGGTCTGGGGGGTGGGGAAAATCGGTAGCGCCAGGTCTTCGCTATACAACAATTTGTCGCCGGCTTTTGCCATTATCACCAGTTACTTCTTGTTGGGGGAAACATTCGGATTGCCGCAATGCGCAGGAGCTGCCGTGATATTTTGGGGTGTATATCTGACCCGGACCAGACCGGGCGCGCCGGCAACCGAGACCGAAAAATAACAAGAGTTTGCCAATGGCAGGGATTGAAGATGGAGGATTCTATGTTGATTGATACCCATATGCACACCCAATTTTCCACCGACTCGGGCATGACCCTCGCCGAGGCCATCGCCCGGGGGCGCGAACTCGATATGGCCATTACCATTACTGAGCATTTGGATCTCGATTATCCGAAGCCCAAGGCCTTTATCTTTGATATCGACGAATATTTTCAGGCCTATAGTCGCTATCGCAGCGACGCGGTGCTGCTAGGCATCGAAATCGGCATGCGCAGCGAGCTTGTCCAGGCCAACCGCGCGGTAGTTGAGGGACACCCCTTCGATTTTGTCATTGGATCCATCCATGTCATCGACAATATTGACATCTATCTCGAGGAATTTTATCATGGCCGCAGCAAACGGGACGTTTACGGCCAGTACTTCACTTCGATGCTGGACTGTCTGGAGACCTACGACTTTATCGACAGCCTGGGGCATATTGACTATATAGCCCGTTATGCCAAATTCGCCGACCCCGAAGTGCGCTACAGTGAGTTTGCCGATTACATCGACCAGGTGTTGGTCATGCTGATCGACAAACAAAAGGCTCTGGAAATCAATACCCGTCGGCTGGACCAGCCAGAAGCGGTCTCAGCGCTGATACCTATCTATCGTAGGTTTGCCGAGTTGGGTGGGCGGTGGGTGACCATTGGTTCAGACGCCCATACCCCGAAGGATATCGGTAAACACTTTGCGCAGGCGCAGGAAATGGCCGCCAGTTGCGGCCTGAGGCCAGTCTGGTTCAACGCCCGGGAGCCGCATTACCTCGATATTTGAAAAATGCTGTGATGTAAAAAGACTTGGCGGTTTGCCAAGTCTTTCGAGTTTTTGCGATCAGGCTTTATTGAATTTTAGCAACCAATCCCTGGATGAAAGGATATTGGTAGGGCTCGCCGTTTAAGACCCTAAAAGCGGCGATGACCGAGGTGACGAGCAGGAGCAGCCATAGAACGGCCAAGACCGGGATGAGAAAAAGACCGACAAGGAGAAAGCTCAAAAGGCCGACAAAGATCGACGCCGCTAAAATGGCCAGATGGGCCACCAGGGCCTGGCGGGCATGGTCATATACGAAAGGGTCGTCTTTTTTCAGCAGAAATATGATCAGCGGCGCAATGACAAGGCCGAGACCGCCGAGCAGGTAAGACAGATGGGCCATAACCGCCAATAACTGTTGTTCACCGGAAATTTGCTGCATGGTGATCCCTCCAGATAAAATCATTGTAGCAATTGCCTGACCAGATGTACAGTGAATCTACTGCAGTATATGCCTGAAATGACCAAGAGAATCAGCTGCTATTTTTACCAGAAGAGGAATCTGCCGACCTGGCGCAGAAAACATCCGACAATATGGCAGGGAGGTGGTCGTTCTTGCAACTCTTGACAGCAATTAAGGAGCGCCGGAGTATCCGTAAATTTACGTCTGACCCTGTACCGCGGGAAGTTTTAGAAGATTTGATCAAAAAGGCGATGTGGGCCCCGTCGGCGATGAATACCCAGCCCTGGAAGTTTTTTGTTCTTACCGGTAAACAAAAGGACCAATTCATTCGCATTGCGGCAAAATGCATCGACCGGCTAGACGAGCGACTGAAGCAGCTTTTTAAGGATAATATGCGCAGCTTTGTCCATGGCTTTTTTAAAGATCTGGGCGGCGCTCCGGCTGTAGTGGTGGTGCTGACTGCCAAACCGGATATCCAGGGCTATATGCTTGGCAGCTATGAGTCGTCCACCGCAGCGCTGTATAATTTTTTGCTGCTGGCTCACGAGGCGGGTCTGGGGGCATGTTGGATGACCGGGCCGCTCTGGGTGGAGGATGAACTGCTGGAATTTTTGGCGCATCCCGACTGGCGCCTTGTGGGACTTACCCCGGTGGGCTACCCGGCGCAGTCGCCGCCGGTGCCGCCGCGCAAACATGAGACAATTGTCTGGCTGGGCGAAGAAGAGGATGAGGACGTTGGAAAAAACAAGGTTTGACCAAATCATTGATCGCCGTAATACCGGCGCGGAGAAATGGGATGCCCTAAACGCCGTTTTCGGTGCCGACGATGTGCTGCCGCTATGGGTGGCAGATATGGATTTTGCCTCGCCGCCGGCGGTGGCTGAGGCGTTGCAGGCCCGAGCCGCCCATCCGGTTTACGGCTATCATGTCCGTGGTGATGGTTACTATGCCGCAGCAGTCGACTGGCTGGGGCGGCGGCATGGCTGGGCGGTCGAGAAAGATTGGCTGTCAGACGTGCCGGGGGTGGTCACAGCCATCAGTGTTGCCATCCAGGCGTTCACCCAGCCGGGGGACAAAGTCCTGATCCAGCCGCCGGTCTATCCCCGGTTTTTTTCCGCTGTCCAGCAAAACCGGCGCCAGCTTGTCACCAACCCATTGCGGCAGGACGGACAGGGTTATCATATCGATTTTGAACATTTTGAACAGGCGATGGCTGACGGCGTAAAACTGGTGGTGTTGTGCAGCCCCCACAACCCTGTGGGCCGGGTGTGGACCAGGGAAGAACTCATCAGGCTGGGCAGCATCTGCCTGCGCCACAAGGCCTTGATTATCGCCGATGAGATTCACGCCGACATTGTTTTCAAGGGGCACCATCATCTGCCGCTGGCGGCGCTGTCGCCAGAACTGGCTGCCTGTACCGTGACCTGCATCGCCCCAAGTAAAACCTTTAATGTCGCAGGACTGGCGACGTCTTTAACAGTCATTGCCGACCCTGAATTGCGGGTTCGCTATAATGCGGCCCTGGCAGCGCTGAACCTTGGCGAAGGTAACATCTTTGGCAATATTGCCCTGGAGGCTGCTTACCGTCATGGCGGTGAATGGCTGGACGGACTGCTGGAATATCTGGAGGACAATGCCGATTTTGTGGTCGATTTCTTTCGGCGCCATATTCCCGGCATTGCTGTGGCCAAGCCGGAAGCCACCTATCTGGCCTGGCTGGACTGCCGCAGTTTAGGTATGACACCGGCTGACCTCAAAGATTTTTTTGTCCGGCAGGCTAAAGTGGGCCTGAGTGACGGGACGCGATTCGGCGCTGAAGGCTTTATGCGGCTTAACTTCGGTTGCCCTCGCCCACTGCTGCGGCAGGGGCTGCAACGGATCGCCGCGGCATGCAACAATAGGCTCTAAATCCATTTACTATGGCACTGTCTGCCTGCGGCAACAGTGCCTTTTGTTTTGCCGGGGCAGGATTTTGCCCGGCTTTCGTAAAACCCTACCAAATAGATAGAAGAAAAGATGGCTGCTCTTTTCATGCTCACACCCCGGGCATCGCTATGATTTCAGATCAAAAGCTGGTTGCAGCGAGGGGCCGCTGGTTTGGCGAGAGAGGACTTTTTGACCAGATGGTGGGACAAGTGATACAATAATAAAAAACATTATGAGGCATCAGTCTTTGGGCTGAATTCAGATAAGGGAGAGTACAGCATGCCACAGGCAGTTAAACGAATTTTTGTTGAGAAGAAAAGCGGTTTCGATGTGGAGGCTCATGGTTTATATTCGGAGTTTAGGCAGAATCTGGCGATCAAGGGTCTCAAGGGCGTGCGGGTAGTTAACCGCTATGATGTCGCTGGCCTGACCGACGAAGAGTATGCGCGGTCGCGCCACACCATTTTCGCCGAACCCAATGTAGACCACGTCTATGATGAGGAGCTGGCTGTCGCCGCAGCCGACAGGGCTTTTGCGATGGAATACCTGCCTGGTCAGTATGACCAGCGGGCCGATTCGGCGGCCCAGTGTATCCAGATCTTGACCCAAAAGGAGCGGCCTCAGGTGGTTACCGCTAGGGTGATCATTCTTGAGGGCGTAGTCAATGACGACGAGTTTGCTAAAATTAAAGCCTACTGCATAAATCCGGTGGAAAGCCGTGAGGCGTCGCTGGTCAAGCCAGATAACCTGGAACTGGCAGCCGAATCGCCGCCCGATGTACCGGTATTGTCAGGCTTTATCGTGAAGACACCGGCCGAGCTGGCGCAGCTTTATAGCGAGCTGGGGCTGGCGATGAGTTTCGATGATTTGAAATTTTGTCAGGATTATTTTCGCGACAGCGAACGGCGAGACCCGAGCATTACCGAAATCAGGGTGATCGATACCTATTGGTCTGATCATTGCCGTCACACCACCTTTCTGACGGCAGTCAGTGATGTTTCCTTTGCAGACGGCCACTTCGGCCAACCGGTAAAAGCAGCCTACCGCGAATACCTGGCAGCCAGGGAATATATTTATGGTGACCGGGAGAAGGACATCTGTCTGATGGACATGGCCGTGATGGGGATGAAAGAACTCCGTAAGCGCGGCCTGCTTAGCGACCTGGACGAATCGGAAGAAGTCAACGCCTGTAGCATCGTTGTCGAGGCCCAGGTGGACGATCAGCCCCAAGAGTGGCTTGTGATGTTCAAAAATGAAACCCACAACCACCCCACCGAGATCGAGCCTTTCGGCGGAGCGGCCACCTGTTTGGGCGGTGCCATCCGCGATCCACTGTCCGGAAGGTCCTATGTCTATCAGGCTATGCGGGTTACCGGCAGTGGCGATCCCCGGACCAGTGTCGCCGCAACTCTGCCTGGCAAGCTGCCGCAGCGCAAAATCACAATCTCCGCCGCTGCCGGCTATAGCTCTTATGGTAATCAAATCGGCCTGGCCACCGGCCAGGTGGCCGAACTCTATGACGAAGGCTTCATCGCCAAGCGGATGGAGGTGGGGGCCGTGATCGCCGCCGCCCCCCGGGCGAATGTCGTCCGCGAGGCGCCTGTCGCTGGTGACGTTGTTCTGCTGGTCGGCGGGCGTACCGGCCGGGACGGTTGCGGCGGGGCCACCGGGTCGTCAAAGGAGCACACCGTGGACTCGCTGGCAACCTGTGGCGCCGAGGTCCAGAAGGGTAACCCGCCCACCGAACGGAAAATCCAGCGCCTCTTCCGCCACCCGGCGGTCAGTACGATGATAAAAAGATGCAATGACTTCGGGGCAGGCGGGGTGTCGGTGGCCATCGGCGAACTGACCGATGGCCTGAAGATCAACCTCGACGCCGTTCCGAAAAAATATGAAGGTCTTGATGGGACCGAACTGGCCATTTCCGAGTCTCAGGAACGGATGGCGGTGGTGGTTGCTGCCCGGGATGCAGCAGCTTTCAGCAGCTTTGCCGCTGCCGAAAACCTGGAAGTGACCCTGGTAGCGGAAGTGACCGGCGATAATCGGCTCAAAATGGTTTGGCGGGGCAAGGCCATTGTCGATGTCAGCCGCGATTTTCTCAACACCAACGGGGTACGCCAGACAACAACAGTAACGGTGACGGCGCCTGGTGAAAGGGACAATTATTTCGCCGCCCTGCCGGATGCTGTGGGATCTGTCATCACCGATCTCAAAGCAGCCTGGCTGGCCAATCTCCGCGACCTGAACGTTGCCGGTCAGAAGGGACTGGTGGAACGGTTCGACAGCACCATCGGCGCGGCGACGGTTTTGATGCCGTTCGGCGGCAAGTACCAGGCCACCCCCGGCGAGGGGATGGTGGCCAAGCTGCCGGTCCTGGAAGGCGACACCACCACCGGCACCATCATGACCTATGGTTATGACCCGAAAATCGGCCAGTGGAGCCCCTTCCACGGCGCCCTTTACGCGGTGGTGGAGGCAGTTGCCAAGGTGGTGGCTCTAGGGGGCGACTATCGCCAGATCAGGCTGTCGCTGCAGGAATATTTCGAAAAACTCGGACAGGACCCGAGCCGCTGGGGCAAGCCTTTCAGCGCTCTCTTAGGCGCCTATCACGCCCAGAAACAGTTCGGCATTCCCGCCATCGGCGGCAAGGACAGCATGTCAGGTACCTTTATGGAGCTTAATGTGCCGCCGACCCTGGTGGCCTTCGCGGTAGACCCTGTCGATGTGCGGCAGGTGATTTCCGCGGAATTCAAACAGGTCGGCAGCAAGGTAGTACTGATCCCGGCGCCGCGGGACGCTGACGAACTGCCCGATTTTGCCTTGCTGGCCAAACATTATACTGCCATTCATGAGCTGATCAAGGCTGGCAAGGTGCTGGCAGCCGGCACGGTGCGAATGGGCGGCATCGCGGCGGCGATCAGCAAGATGGCTTTTGGCAATCAAATCGGGGTGGCCTTTGCCGGGCCGGTTGAGCCGGTCAGCCTGTTTGCTCCCGATTATGGCTCGATCATTATGGAAATGGATGCTGCGACCGACCTTGCGGCGCTCAGTGGGATAGCCTACCGTGAGCTTGGCCGGACTCAGGCCGGGATAATTACTGTGAACGGTCTGGCGCTTGGACTGGAAGAAGCGTATGGCGAGTGGCAAAAGCCGCTGGCCGCCATCTTCCCGACTAGTCCCCAGGAGGAGACTCCTGCGCCTCAGGCGGTCCACTATACCCAGCGCAGCTCACGGCGGCCGGCTCTATCTGTGGCCAGGCCGCGGGTGCTCATCCCGGTTTTCCCGGGGACCAACTGTGAGTATGACAGTGCCAGGGCCTTTACCAAAGCCGGTGGCGTGGTGGAGACGATGGTGATTCGCAATCTCACGGCTGCCGCTGTCGAAGAGTCGATAGCCGCTATGGTCAGAGAAATCGCCCAAGCTCAAATCATCATGCTGCCAGGCGGTTTTAGCGCCGGCGACGAGCCGGACGGCTCCGGCAAGTTTATCGCCACCATGTTCCGCAATCCCCGGATCAAAGAGGCGGTAACCGCCTTTCTTTCGCAGCGTGACGGGCTGATGCTGGGGATTTGCAACGGCTTCCAGGCGCTGATAAAACTGGGCTTGGTGCCTTATGGCGAGATCATCGACGAGGCGACCGCCGACTGCCCGACCCTCACCTTCAACACCATCGGCCGCCATGTTTCCTGTTTGGTTCGTACCAAGGTAACTTCGCCGCTGTCTCCCTGGTTCAGCAACCTGGCGGCGGGCGACATCCACACAGTGGCCGTTTCCCACGGCGAAGGACGGTTCGTTGCCAACGAGACGGAAATTGCCAGGATGATCAAAAACGGTCAGATTGCCACCCAGTATGTTGATCTGGACGGCAACCCCTCTGGCGACATTCGTTTCAACCCTAACGGGTCGACTCTGGCGGTGGAGGCGATCACCAGCCCTGACGGCAGAATTCTCGGCAAGATGGCCCACTCGGAGCGGATTGGGCCCAGCGTCGCGGTCAATGTTCCCGGGGCAAAGGATCAACAGCTGTTTGCCGCAGGGATAGCCTATTTTAAATAATGACCTTAGCGGAAACCCTTGTCAGGCGATTGCCAGACAGGGGTTTCTTTTGTTGTCCGGACTGGGCGGATTTATAAGGGTGTATAAACGCCTTGCGAGGGGCATATACTTCTTGATGAAGCAAGTATAAAGGAGGATGAAATATGGCTGTAAAAGTAGGAACCGAAGTGGACGAACTGGTACTGGATAAGTTCGTTCCTTTTCGCGAACGGCTCATGGATGCCATCCAGAGCAAGCATCCCCACATTTTTACCATGATCAACGCAGTGCTGTCCGGCAAAAAGAATAAAGTGGGGATGCAGGTGACTGAAGGCGGCCGCACTGCAGGTGAATACACCTTTAGTCTGGACGGGATGCGGATTGTCCGCACCGATCCAGGCAAGATCGAATCCGAATTTCACCATCCTTTTTTAGGGATTATCAAGCCCTATGCGCTTATTGAACGCGGCGACCTGGAAAAACTGATCGCCGATGAAGCGGCGCTCACTGCCGACCTGTTTCCGGCGTTGGCCAGGCACCTGCCGAAACTGACAGTTAAATTCAAGAGCTGATCCAACGGCGACAACGTTCGCCGTTGTTGCCATTTGTTGGCCTGGTGAAGGGCGAGGGATAGCGGCGGCGGCGGTGGGGGAAATTATAGTCGTTGTTCAGGGAGGAATCGAGATGAAACTACTGCTGATCCCGCTGCCACTCCGTATTTTCCACTGGGTCATGGTCGCCGCTGTCCTTGTGCTGCTTTTTACCGGTCTCTATCTTGGCAATCCGCCGGTCTGGCTGATTTTGCCGTTCAGTCTGATGCGCAAACTGCACGGTCTGCTTGCGGTGGTGCTGATGACCAACCTGGCGGGGCAAATTTATTACTATGCCTTCAGCGGTAAATGGACCGAGATTTTGCTGCTGCCGCGGGACTGGGCCCATGTGCGCAGTTTCCTGCGCTACTATCTCTTTATTACCGAAAAGCATCCCAATTTCGGACGCTATAATCCGGGGCAAAAGTTGTTGTTCACAATCTGGGGCCTGGCAGTATTGCTGGCGTCACTTACCGGATCGGCGCTGCTTTTTCCTGACGATACCCTCTGGCTGCAAAAACTGCTGGGCGGTCTGAACACAATCCGGATCGCCCACTATTTTGTCGCCGTAGTTTTCGCTGGGTCCATCCCGCTCCATCTTTATCTGGTTTTTACCGAGGACCCAGCCCATCTGCAAGCCATCTTCACCGGCTATATCCAAAAGGAGCCTCAGTCGCAAAAGACGATACCAGAAAGGCTTAACGACGACCGGGGGCCGTAGACGTCGCTGCGGTTTTGGCAGATGGCGGCAGGAGTTTGGCCTAATGTGGGGAATGATTCATTATTATGATTATTCGAGGGGCTGATAGGATGAAAACAGTAAAACTGGCTTATGGCACGACCGGCATGACTGTAGCGGTTTCAGACGACGCGGTGGTGATTGAGCCCCGTCACTTGGAAGGCCTGGCAGATGAGCGGGGAGCGGTGCTGGCAGCGCTGCGCCAGCCGACAGGGACACCGCCGCTGCGGGACATGGTGACGGCAAAGGCTAAGGTGGCTATCGTTATTTCCGACATCACCCGACCGACACCCAACGAGAAACTGGTGCCCTGGGTACTGGAAGAACTCAGCCACATCCCCCGCGAAAATGTTGTGATCATCAACGGGCTTGGCAGCCATCGCGCCAATACAAGGGAAGAACTCATCCAAATGCTTGGCCAGGATATTGTCGACACCATGGTTATTGAGAATCATGACGCCTTCGATGACAGCAAACTGGTCAAGGTCTGCCGCAATACCTACGGTTCGGACGTATATCTGAACAAGACCTATGTCGAATCAGACTTCAAAATCGTCATCGGGTTTATCGAACCGCATTTTTTTGCCGGCTTTTCCGGTGGTCCGAAAGGGATTTCGCCAGCAGTGGCCGGCATCAAGACCATCCTCGATTTTCACAATGCCCAGATGATCGGTCACCCCAACAGCACCTGGGGGCTGATCGAAGGGAACATTCTCCAGGATGCGGCCACCCAGAACTGTCTCTCAGTCAAACCGGATTTCATGCTCAACGTGACGCTGAACGGCGAAAAAGCGATCACCAACGTGTTTGCCGGCGACGTCATTGCCGCCCATCGGGTGGGCTGCGAATTTGTTCGCGCCAACGCCATGTATGCTGTCGACGAGCCGTTTGACATTGTGATCACTACCAATTCCGGCTATCCGCTGGATCAGAATCTTTACCAGACTGTCAAGGGGATGAGCGCCGCCGCCCAGATCGTTAAGCCAGGCGGCAGTATCATCAGCGCCTCCGAATGCTCGGACGGGGTGCCCAATCATGGCAACTATGCCAAGATTCTTCAGATGCGCGAAACGCCGCAGCAGTTGCTGGACATGATCAACGACCCGTCATTCTCGATGTTCGACCAGTGGCAGGTGCAGGTGCAGGCCATGATTCAGCTCAAAGCCGACTGTTATCTTTACTCCACCTTAGATAGAGCGACAGTGGAAGATGCCAAGTTCAAGCCCATCGACGATCTGGAAAAGACCTTGGCCGACCTGATGAAGCGTTACGGGCCTAAGCCGCGGGTAGCGGTCCTGCCTTTCGGCCCGCTGACCATTCCGTATGTAAAAGCCTAGCATTCTGTTATTCTATTTTTGGCCAAAGCGCCTGCTGGCAGGCGCTTTCTTGGCGCCCGATGGCGGTGAGAATATTTTGGCCGCTGTATAAAACCACCGGTGCCATCCCATACTACCAGCGAGGTGGGAGTGTGCGTAAATACCAGTACTTTTATGCCGCCCTGATGGTAGCAGCTTTGGTAATAGTCGTTGCGGGAGTATTCGCAGTTCTACGCCCTCCTGCCCTAAAACCGGTTCCGGAGGTCCCGTTGGCGCCGGGAGGGCAGATGCCGCAACCGATACCCGGCGTTCCTTTATTTGATGCTGGTAAATACAAGACTGAACCGATGGTGTCGGTGTGGTTGGCTGATCGTGGCTATGTTGAAAATATGCCGCTGGAGCACTATCTTGAAGGGGTTGTAGCGCAGGAGATGGATGTTGGCTGGCCGCAGGAGGCTCTCAGGGCTCAAGCCATTGCCTCACGAACCCTGACCATAAGCGCCAGCGAAGCCGGCGCCATTCGTCATCGGCATGGGGCCGATGTCAGCACTGCGAAAGACGAACTCCAGGCCTATGCGCCGGAGAAGGTCAATGAAAATGTCCGCCAGGCCGTTCGTAGCACCCGCGGGCAAATTTTACTCTATGCCGGCAGCTTGGTAAACGCCATTTACAGTGCAAGCAACGGGCAGATCGCCGCAACCAAAGAAGAAGCCTTCCCGCGGGAAATCCCCCAGCCAACCCCCTACTTTCAACCGGTTACTGACAATAGTTTTCGCTACACTCCGGCCCAAATCCAGTCCTGGTCGGTGAGTATCCCGGCGCAAGAAGTCGCCGCCACAGTCGGCTATAGCGGCAATCCGGGCGATATCGCGATTTTGGAGAAGGGTCCATCCGGCAGGATACTGTCTATCGGCGCCGGGGATAAAAAAATGACGGGAGCCGATTTTCGCAAGGCGGTGGGCTATGATCGATTGTGGTCGACCCTGATTACCTCCATGACTTATGACGGCGGGCAGTTCACCTTTCAGGGTTCAGGCTGGGGCAACGGGGTCGGGCTTTGCCAGTGGGGAGCCTACGCCTATGCCCGGGATGGCCTGAAGGCAGAAGATATTCTCCGGCATTACTATGTGGGGGCGGAAATACGCAAGCTGTGGGAGTAGGTATGTTTGTAAAACCGGGGGAACCCGGTTTTTTGTCTGTGTCCGGCCATTAGGCTGAAATCACTTTTACAGGCGGCAAGAATGGTATATGATGGAGGTGGTTATTTTACTGGCAGGAGGAGATCGCATGCTCTTACAGCAAATCGGCAAGGGGACCTCGATTCCCGGACCTGGTTGTACCCGCTTGCTGGTGCTATATAGTCAGGCCCACCGGATTAATTCTGTTATCTACAAAACAGATATAGCAGGGGCCGTTGGGAGTTAACGATATGGAAAAGAGCGGAAAGCCTATCCGTCCGGCCTGTATGGATTGCACCCATCACTATGTTACTTGGGACAAAGTGTTTCCCTTTGGCTGCCGAGCCATGGGATTTAAGAGTAAGGCCGTGCCTCACCTGCTGACCCAGCAACTGTCAGGGGAGGTCTGTCTGTCTTTCGTCCCCAAAAAAAATTTGAAGCGCGATAAATAGGTTCTTAAAGAGTGAAAAAGGTACAACCCTTCAGGGAAAGAAGAAACGCCGCTCCTCCAGAATCGGGATAGGCGGCGTTTGCTATTGGCATGCCAGGCAAGTTAGGCTATAATATATTCATGTTGACAGGGGAGAGCATATGCGCGAAGTTGTTGTGACTGTGGTAGGGACTCAGACTGATGAGCACGGTGAGGAAAGCCGGATTGAGCTGATTGCCACAGGAAACTCCCAGGAAAAAAACGGGGTTCAGTACATTACTTACCGGGAAAGCGAGATTTCCGGCATGGAAGGTACGACTACCGTGCTCAAAGTATTTGCCGATCATTTTGCCCTGATTCGCATGGGCGCTGTGGAACAAAAACAAGAGTTTTTTCCGGGTCAAAAAAGTTACAGTACTTATATCACTCCCTTGGGCGCCATGAAGATGGGGATACTTACCAAACGGCTGGAACTGGCTGTTACCTGTGGCACAGGATTTTTATCGGCCGCGTATGAACTGGAGATTGACGGCCGGTGGCTGAGTTCCAATACGTTGTCGGTCACGATACAGGAGGAAAAATAGCGATGGATGTCAAGGAATTGCTCGCCGCGGCGATTACCGCCGCAGCAGGTGAGGCCATAGCGGCCGGCGAATTGCCGGCAGTCGAGTTGCCGGCGGTTATGTTAGAGGTGCCGCCACAGAAAGAGTTTGGTGATTTTGCCACCAATTTTGCCATGCAGTTGGCCCGGACGGCCAAGACCAACCCTCGCCGCATTGCCGAGGCGCTGGTGGCGCGACTAAATGCCGGTGCGGCAGCGGACAAGCATAGCCCCCAGGCGCTAACCTGGCTCAGAGAAGCCAAGCTTGCCGGTCCCGGTTTTATCAATTTTTACCTCAGGCCGCAGTGGCTGTATGATATGCTGGCCGAAGCCCTGGCAGCAGGCCAATCTTTCGGTCAGGCCCAACAAAGGAGCGGTGAACGGATTCAGGTGGAATTCGTCAGCGCCAATCCCACCGGGCCCCTCCATGTCGGCCACGGCCGGGGGGCGGCGGTGGGCAGCGCCCTTGCTAACCTTCTCAAGGCGGCGGGGTACGATGTCCAGACCGAGTTTTATATCAACGACGCCGGCAACCAGATCGATAATCTGGCGGCTTCGGTGGACGCCCGCTACCATGAACTTTTGGGGCGTGAGGTGACTTTTCCCGAAGATGGCTATCACGGGCAGGATATTATTGCAACCGCTCAAAGGATTATCGACGATAGCGGCGCACGATATCTGCTGGTGCCGAAGGAAGAGCGCCTGGCAATATTCAAGGAGATGGCTTTAAATGAGAAGCTGGCGGCGTTGGAGGAAGACCTGGAAGCCTTTGGCGTAACGTTTGACGTGTGGTTCAGCGAACGCTCACTCTATGCCGCTGGGGCTATCGCCGCGACCTGTAAAGAGATGCAGGCAACAGGCCACATATATGAAAAAGACGGGGCGTTATGGCTGAAATCGACCACTTACGGCGATGACAAAGATCGGGTGGTTATTCGCGATAATGGCGTTCCGACATACCTGGCAGCTGATATCGCCTATCACCGCGATAAATTTCAGCGTGGTTTTGACCGGGTAATCAACATCTGGGGTGCCGACCATCACGGTTATATCAGCCGGGTCAAGGCAGCCATCGCCGCCCTCGGGTATGATGCTGAGCGGCTGGAAGTGCTGATACTGCAGATGGTTAATCTGTTTCAGCAGGGTCAGTTGGTAAAAATGTCGAAACGTACCGGCCAGGGGGTCACCCTGACCGAGCTGATGGAAGAAGTCGGCTGTGATGCCGCCCGGTTTTTCTTTATTATGCGCTCCACCGACAGCCAGCTGGATTTCGACCTTGATCTAGCCAAGTCCCGGACCAATGAAAATCCGGTTTACTATATCCAGTATGCTCATGCCCGGATCTGCAGTATTTTCCGCCAGGCGGCGGAGGCGGGTATCGCCCTGCCGGCCGGCGCCGATGCGCCGCTCCATCTATTGACCAGCGAAGCAGAAATGGATTTGATTAAAAAGATTGGCGAATATCCTGAGGAAATCGCCATTGCAGCTCGGGACCGGGCCCCCCACCATATTGCCCGTTATATCCATGAAGTGGCTGGCCTGTTTCACACCTTCTATAATCAGTGCCGTGTGATCGGCGTCGAACCTGACTTGCAGGCCGCCCGCCTCGCTCTGGTCGGCGCGGTACAAAACACCTTGCGGTCGGTGCTCGCTATTTTAGGTGTGACCGCACCTGAGCGGATGTAGGAAATAGTGGGGAAGATTTATTCGGTAGTTTGTCGGTGGCCGAAGGAAAAAGAGGATTTTATTCCCTCGCGGTGAATATTACCATGTGATTTTGGAACATCTTGGGCGGAGGGAACTGAATATGGCGGAAATTGCCAAAAATTCATCGGAAGTCGATTTAGCATATCAGGTTTTAGCGGAAAAAGGGTCGGCGCTCAACTTCCGCGAATTAATAAGTATGGTGTTAGATGCCAAAGGTCGGCCGCAGCATTCGCGTGGTCATGCCATGGCGGAAGTCCATACTCAGATCAACATGGACAGTCGCTTTGTCCATCTGGGCAAGGGGATGTGGGGTCTGGCCGAGTGGCTGCCGCAAAAAGGCGGTGCCCGCAATGCCGAAGATACGGCGGCGACGGTTTCGGATTTGAGTCTGCGGCGGGAAAAGCTGTTGGCCGAGATCCAGCAGGATTATCCTGCAGCCGCACTCGATGCCGAAGAAAGTGAATAAGGTTTTGTGCTGGATGATGACGATAAAGGAAATACGGCTATGACCGCTTTTTAGGAGGATTTATTTATGGCGAAATTTGTTTTTGTTACCGGGGGGGTTGTGTCTTCATTAGGCAAAGGGATAACCGCCGCTTCTTTAGGTCGTCTGTTGAAAAACAGGGGATTTAAAGTCACCATCCAGAAATTTGATCCCTACATCAACGTGGATCCGGGAACGATGAGCCCTTACCAACATGGCGAAGTTTTCGTCACCGAGGACGGCGGCGAAACCGACCTTGATCTTGGTCACTATGAACGGTTTATTGACATAAACTTGACCAAGAGCTCTAATGTCACCGCCGGGAAAATCTACTGGTCGGTTATCAGCAAAGAGCGCAAAGGCGATTATCTGGGGAGTACCGTCCAGGTCATTCCCCATGTTACCAATGAGATTAAAGAACGGTTATACCGTGTGGCGAAAGAAGATAACGCCGACATTGTCATCGCCGAAATCGGCGGGACGGTGGGCGATATCGAAAGTTTGCCCTTTCTGGAGGCCATCCGTCAAGTTAAAAAGGAAGTCGGCCGCGACGACGTGGCCTACATCCATGTGACCCTGATTCCTTATATCTCGGCAGCCGGGGAGCTCAAGACCAAGCCGACACAGCATAGTGTCAAAGAGTTGCGCAGCATCGGTATCCATCCCGATGTTATCGTTTGCCGGACCGAGCACAGCATTTCTTCTGATATGCGGGAAAAGCTGGCCCTGTTCTGTGACATCGATATCAACGCCGTAATCCAAAACAAAAATGCGGCTAGCATATACCAAGTTCCTCTGATGTTGGAAGAAGAAGGTCTGGATCGAATTGTTCTCGAGAAATTGGGCTTGAAAAACGGCAAACCGGATATGAGCGAGTGGCAAGCCCTGGTCAATAAGATTGTCTGCCCATCAAAACAAGTCTGTATTGCGATTGTTGGGAAATATGTTGCTTTGCAGGATGCCTATATGAGTGTTTCCGAGTCGCTCAGGCACGCCGGTATTGCCAACGACGCCGCGATTCACATCAAATGGGTTAACGCCGAGGAAATCGAGGCGCCGGGAGTTGATCTGGCGGCCTGTTTTAAAGATGTCGACGGTATTTTGGTGCCTGGTGGCTTTGGTGATCGCGGCATTGAGGGTAAAATCAAGGCCATTCACTATGCCCGTACCCAGCGCATTCCCTTCTTCGGCCTTTGCCTGGGGATGCAATGCGCAGTTATCGAGTTTGCCCGCAACCAGTGCGGTCTGGGGAGCGCCAATAGCTCTGAGTTTGATCCCGCTACCCCCCATCCGGTTATTGATCTGATGCCGGAACAGCTGGCGGTGGAGGAAAAGGGCGGCACAATGCGGCTGGGGGTTTACCCCTGCAAGGTGATGGCCGGGACCCTCACCGAAGCGGCCTATCAAGACGAAATCATTTATGAACGTCATCGTCACCGGTTTGAATTTAATAATGCCTACCGTCAGCAACTGAGCGATGCCGGAATGGTCATCGGCGGTACGCTGCCCAGCGGACGGCTGGTGGAGATTGTTGAACTCAAAGATCATCCCTGGTTCCTTGGCACCCAGTTTCATCCGGAATTCAAATCGCGTCCGAACAAACCTCATCCGTTATTCCGCGATTTCGTTCAGGCAGCGCTTGCCTGCCAAAATAAATAAGTTATCTCTTTGATTTATTATGCACAAAGGCTGTTTAAGAGTTCCGGCGTATATTCCGGGTCTACTGTTCCAGCAGTGCTCCCAGTCCAAAAGGCAGTATCCCCAGGCATGTATTGCGGGGCGCACAGGACCGGAGCAGGAACAGTAGCGGGAGAAATTGCCGATTTCTTGAACAGCCTTTGGATTATCCAGTTAGTTTTAGGGTGATCTGAGCATAGTAATTATGGGAGAATAGTGAGAAAAGGCGGGGATTTCGTGTTTAAACGATCAGTTGTTTTGCTTATCGCGGCGATTATATTTGCTTCCTTGGCGGCGGCCGCGTATTGGGGCCCGATGGCCAACCGCAGGGCGAGCACGCGCGACCAGAATAAAATTGCGATTATCTATATCGACGGCGTGATTATAGGGGGCCGTGGACAAAGCGGTCTGTTTACTGATTCCGGCGGGACGGATGCCATTATCCGCCAGATTCATAGCGCCCAGGAAGACGCCAGCGTGAAGGCGGTCATTTTGCGGATTAACAGTCCTGGCGGCAGTGCGCCTGCCTCCCAGGAGGTTGCCAACGAGGTGAAGAAACTGATGGCCACCGGCAAGCCGGTAGTGACCTCGATGGCCGATGTTGCAGCCTCGGGAGGCTACTGGATTGCCGCCGTCACCAATAAAATATACGCCAATCCGGCAACGATGACCGGCAGTATTGGTGTATATATTCCTTATGCCAACTGGGAAGAGCTGTACAACAAGATCGGCATTCATCAGGAGAAGATTAAAAGTGGCCCACACAAAGATATTTTGTCACCTGAACGCCAAATGACGACAGAAGAGCGGGCCATCATTCAGGAAATGGTTGACGACCTTTACAATCAGTTCGTCACGGTGGTGGCTGAGGGCCGGCATATGGACCCGGCCAGAGTCCGTCAACTGGCTGATGGCAGGATTTATACCGGCAGTCAGGCTAAACAGGCCGGACTGGTCGATGAACTGGGAACAATGTATGACGCCATTGACGGCACGGCGCAGATGGCTGGCATTCAAGGCAAACCGCAACTCAAAGAATACGGCAAACAGACCCCTTGGCAGATGCTGCTTGGCGCCAGTGGTCAGATCAATCTGGAAAACATTCTGACCAAGCAGATTAAAAATGAGCTGCCTATTACCGCTCCGCTGGCTTTGCCGGCAAAATGGTAGGTGAAGACGATGGGGAAGTTTTTAGAAACCCTTTATGATGTATTGTTTCATCCTTATGCCGCCATGCGGCAGATCGCAGCCAATAGACTTGTCGGTCAGGCGCTGGCGGCTTTTTTGCTCAGTGTATTGATTCCGGCCTTTACTGTTTTCTTTGCCTTTAAAGCTGGCAATTTCGTCAAATTCGGCATCTTGTTGCAGACATTAGGCAGCCTTTTCGTGTGGTTTGTCGGAGCGGCTGTTTTCAGCTTGATAGCTGAGCTGTTTGGCGGACGGGGAAGCGCGGTAGGACTTTTTGCGGCGTTGGGTTTTACCCATGTGCCCTGGCTGGTGGCGGTGCCCTTGATGGTGCTGGCGATGCTGCTGCCGGCGAATGCTTCGGCGGTTGCGTTGGCTATTATCGTTCTGGGGATTGTCTGTTGGATGTTGCTGCTGGACGTGGCTGCCATCAAAGGTACTCATGAGCTGAGCACCGCCAAGGCGGTGCTGGTGGTTTTGACGCCGCTGCTGATTATGACTGCGATGGTACTTGTGCTCATGGTATTCGCGGGGAGCGCTCTTATACCAGGGCGGATTTGGCAATGAAGCCGCGGTTGTTATGGCTAGGGATCATCTTTTTACTGCTGTTTACCGGCTGCGCCAAAGACAGGACACCGGTTGCCGGGTTGGCGCCTATGCCGCCGGAAGCCGCTCAGACGTGGGGTGTGCCTGACAGTTTAGTCTTAAGGGGTGAAGGCAATAGTTTCCGACTGTTGCAGGGGACTTCGCTTGGAGCGCCGGCAGGGCTGGAACTTGCGGCCGGTGCGAAAGGCCAACTAGAATATTTCCGGGAAATAAGTACGCGAACGCCGAGTCAGTTTAGTTATCGGCTGCAATTTTTGTCCACCCAAGGCGACGGCCAGGTCAGGCTGAGCGCTCTGGATTCCGCTAACCAGGTGATTGCGACATTAGGGTGGGTATCCACCGGCCGGCTGCCGGAAGGAGACAATCGGTCCAAATGGTTCGACGGGCGTTATAGTTCTAATTTTCAAGGCGGCTGGTTGGCGGCCGGCGGCGAACCGTCCGAACTTTTTGCTAAACATTTGCCGGGAATATCCTTGGCTCAGGCAACAAAATACCGCCTGAGCGTGGAGGTTGGTCAGGGGCAGCATACTCTGATTACCGGCTGCCAGCTCGTGAGTTTACCGGCGCGGGCGGTGAGAATCACGCCCCAGGCTGAAAGTTTTGCCGCCAAGCTGGGTGATCTGATCGATCTGCCGGCTGACATCGAAAATACCGGGCAAGAGACCCTTCACAGCCTGGCCATTGCATTGGTTGAGCCCTATGGCTACGGTTTGGTGACGGTCAACGACCGGGTCAAGACAGTCGACAGTCTTGCACCAGGAGAGAAGCGCCGTCTAGTATGGCAGGTGAAAGCCCAGCGGCCGCATGCGGTCAATCTGGGCAAGCCGTGGATCGCCGGTTTCGCCGTCAATGGCGTGGCGATCACGCCCCGGGTGGCTGTGACCGTGTCTGACCCCCGCCCAGGGAAAATCTTTTATGTGATGACCGAAGATTTAGAGCCGATGGATTCTGCCGGCTATCCGACCCAGTGGGGGAATGCCGACGGCTGGCTCCAGCCGGAGGAACTCGAGGTCCAGATGGTGGCCAAAGCGGAGCGGCTAAATAGCATTGCTGAGGCGCATGGCGCGAAATGGACCCATTATATCGCCTGGCCAGTGGTGAAAGCCGCCGAATGGGCGGCCGGCCAATCTGCCAGCGGCGAATGGCCGAAGGTGGTGGCGGCGATTAAACGCTCTGTCCGGGAGCAGTCGTCCCGCGGCCATGAATATGCCGTTCATCTTCATTCTGATTATGATCCGTACTTACCAGGCAATGTGTTGTCATACAATCCGGCGGTGGACGGCCTGTGGGCCAATCACCTGCGGCACGGCTGGGCCCACTCAGTGGGCGCGGAAGGCAGCTTCGGCGACTATGCCAGCCGGACAGGAATGCTTTATGCTTATCAACGAATTATCGATGAATTGGAAAGTGGGTCGCCCCACGGACAGCTGCTTACCTCCCGGGCGGGGTCCTTTGATTTTGGCAATGGTACGGCTGAGGAGGAAATAAGCACAAAGGCCTATCGCAAGGTGGGCCTCTGGGCCAGCAGTGATGCTGATGGCAATCAGGACGGAATTACGGCGGGCCCTTTTGGGCAGGAAATTTATCTGGCTAAACCGAATGATATCAATGTGGCTGCCGACGATCTTGCCAGCACCGGATTGGTGGAGTTTCGGCCTACGCCAAAGGATTTCATCGAATACAACGATCAAACGGCTGGGGAAATGAACCGAAAGGTCGATCAGGGCATCGCTTTTTTTGCTCCCGATGGACTGGTTAAACCGGGTATTCATGCCGTTGTTGGCTTTACTCATGCGATGTTTATGCTTGGCAATGGCGACTGGAAGAGTGTCGAGGGTGGTCAATTCCAGGCGCTTGATGATCATTTGGGTTATCTTCAGCAGCAGTACGCAGCAAAAGGACTGCTGCTATTCGGCACCGCCAACGACCTGGTCAAGGCCTATCTTGATTACTACACGCCTGCGCCGGTGGCGGTATATGGCCCGCGGTCCTCTGACAACTGGGGGATTGCTCAATATCCGGTTATTATTCTTGGACGCGATATTCCCATTGACGCCAGTCACCCCCATACCGTCGCCCTTAAATACCCGCTATATTTGCGTGATTCAACCTATCGTATCAGTATTCTAAAGGATGGCAATCCGGTTTTCAGCACCTGGGGACTGCCGACCCCTTTCAACGATATCAATTTTACGATAGACGACGCGAACGCCCACTATTCGCTGAAGGTCTACCATAACGAGTATATTGTCAAATTTATGGCGGTGGTCCGGGCAATTAAGGCGAGAATATCACCCGCTTCTCTGTAATATGTCAAATTCTAAAAAAAAACATAACGCTTCCAAAATCTAGGAGGAATTTGTCGTCGCGTGCTGAATAGATAATGATAAAGAAGCAAGGCAGGAGGTTTCACGGTAATGGCAACAATCAAGCCCATAGTTTTGGTCATTGACGATCAACCCGGAATCAGGCGGCTGTTGATCGAGGTGCTGAGTGAAGAAGGCTATTCGGTAGTTGACGCAGCCAACGGTTATGATGGCTTGCAAAAGGCCAAAGAGCATCACCCCGATTTAATCCTGATGGATATGAAAATGCCTGGCATGGACGGCATTGAAACATTAAAGGAATTAAAAGCTTTGGGGATTGGCGACAGAGTCATCATGATGACTGCCTACGGTGAATTGGACCTGGTGACTGAGGCCAAAGATATCGGGGCTGCCGACTATATCACCAAACCATTTGATATCATTGCGCTGTGCCAGATGATTGCCCGCAACTTGGTTGACGAAAAACCCAACGACCATTTGATGATCAGCTAAAAAAATACACCCGGAGCTTGCCGGGTGTATTTTTTTCATGCACTTTTTTATTATATTTAGCACGATTTCGGGCGCCTCTATGCCCATATCTTGGCGCAAGTCAAGTCTTCTCTTATGCAGGAATTTTTGGCTGCTCGGCGAAGTAGTGAAAATGATAAGGGGGATAGATATGGTTATCAACACTATTTCCACTTTAGCGCTATATTGTGCACGTTGCGGGAAGATCCAAATGCATGATATCTCCCGGTTTGACCTGAAAAATGCTGTAGGCCGGGAATTGGTCTGCAGCTGCGGGCAGAAGATGGCTACCATCACCGGCTCAGGGCATGGGCAATATCTGCTGGATGTTCCGTGTGTTGTCTGCGAGACCAATCACATCATTTGTGTAGATATAAAAGACTTTTGGCGCGGTAAAGTAAATAAAATATACTGTACAATGGCCAATCTCGAATTAGGGTTCAGCGGAAACCGTCAGGCGATTGAACAGACCATTGCCGTACACCAGCGGGAATTTGACAGCATTGTCCGGGATGTGGCCAATGATGATTGTGTTGACAACTCCCAGGTGATGTTTGAGGTATTGAATAAAATCCATGACATCGCTGAAAAAGGCGAGGTCTATTGTCGTTGCGGCGGCGGCCTCATTGAAGCCGATGTTCAGCCTGATCATGTTGAATTGGTTTGTGTGCATTGCGACGGCCGCCGAGTGATTGCCGCCAAAACCGAGGCAGATTTACGGCAGGTTGAGGCGATGGTCACCATCGAACTGGGACCAGGTCACCGCACCCGTCACCGTCGCTAGCTGATCCATCCTGTGGGCGGTTGCCCGGAGATTCGATTGAGGAGGTTCGGTATCATGAAATTGTTCCTCGATAGCGCCAATCTGACTGAAGTGGCGGATGCCGCAGCTCTTGGGGTGATTGACGGTGTTACCACCAATCCTTCCCTGATCGCCAAGGAGAAACAGGATATCAAGAAGGTCATCCGGGAAATCGCCGCCATTGTTCCCGGGCCCATCAGTGCCGAGGTAATCAGTACTGTTTATGGCGAGATGTTGCCTGAGGCGAGGGAGTTAGCCAAAATCGCCGCCAATGTTGTGATCAAAGTACCAATTACCGCTGATGGTCTGAAAACAGCGAAGAGTTTATCCCTGGAAGGAATAAAAACCAATGTCACCCTTGTTTTCTCGGTGAATCAGGCACTGCTGGCCGCCAGAGCAGGAGCGGCATTTGTCAGTCCTTTCGTCGGCCGGCTTGATGATATCGGGCAGGACGGAATTGAGCTGATAAAAGAGATTACGGATGTCTTTGCCATTCAGGGCATCGAAACTGAAGTCATTGCCGCCAGCATTCGCCAGCCGCTACATGTGACGCAGGCGGCCCTGGCAGGTTCTCATATCGCGACAATACCCTATAAGGTGCTCTTGGGGATGCTGAATCATCCGCTGACTGATGCCGGGATCAAGCGCTTTTTGGAGGATTGGCAGAAAGCCAACCAGTGATTGGGTAACGTAGAGCATACAGGCTAAAGGTCTATAAGGGATGCTTCTCCTCCTGTGTGTATGACAGGAGGTTTTTTATGTCTTTCCTCAAAATAACTGAACCTAGTTGAGGGCATATGACCGTGGTCGCAATCATAATAAAGTCCGCATTAGCGAAATGCCCCGATTGCTGCCAAGCAGGAGATAGTATGATATAATTTTATCTAATCACTCATGCGGAAAAAACGATTCCTGCCGAGGAGCGGCAGGTGGGACGACAAGGATATTACCAGCGGCAAGCCGCATGGAGGATAGTATGCGACAACGGCTGTGGCGTCTTGTCAAAGTCCAGGGGAAAAGACTGCTGACTTTGCGTGGTGATCGCCGGGTGATTGCCAGGGGAATCGCGGTGGGGATCGCGATGAATTTCATTCCCACTATCGGTTTGGGTTTGCCGATGGTGTACTGGGTCGCCAAATGGATAGGCGGGCACCGGGTTGCTGCAGTGGTCAGCACAATGACCATCAAGGCTTTTTTCCCCGTCCTGTATATTTTGGACTACATCGTTGGCGAAATATTTCTGGAGGGTCATCTGGTTTATACTTTAGACTGGCATGTTGCCATCCGAGCAGGAGCCAGCCTTTTTCTTGGTGCGGCGATTAATTTTCTCGTTGTATTTATTGTCTGTTATTACTATTCTTTATGGCTGCTCAGAAAGCAACAGGCAAGGGTTTCTGGCGGCTCCAAATGGGGCGGCCGATTGTAGGATGGTGGTACAAGGATAGGCAGACTTGGCGAAAGCCAAGTCTTTTTTTATGGCGTGAATAGAGGAGTAAACTGCAGGCAATACTACTGCTCAGGGTTTTGTCTGGAGCAGCAAAATATGAGGTGGTTATGGCCTATCTTGTTGCTTGTTTTACGGCGGCACTGAGTTTTTTACTCAACCGCGCGGCGTTACGCTATGTGGGTCTGCAGGCTGTAATTACCTATAGTCCGGCAGTGGAAGAAACGACTAAAACGCTGTTGGCGTTTTATCTCGGAGCCGATATGCTGGTTACTCATGTAGTGTTCGGAACAATCGAGGCGGTCCACGATTGGGCTACAAGCCAAAACCACGGAACGGCAGCGGCTGTATCCAGCATCTTTGGCCACAGTTTATTCGGAATGGTGACCATGGGGGCGCTGGTTCTGACCGGGCAAATACTATTGGCCCTGGCTGCCGGAATCGCTGTCCATCTGGCCTGGAACATCATGATCATACGGCTAACTGTTTAGGAAGGGATCAACCATGAAGATTTCTTATATCTGCGATCACTGTGGCGACTCCATTGATACCCTGGAAGTCGATGGAATTGACGAAGCAAAGTTTGGGTTTGACTGTTTGACCAACGAGGAACGGCAGGATCTGATTCAATTTGATGCAGCCCGCAACTCCCTGCAGGTGCAGTCGTTATGCGACAACTGCATTGAAGAGCTGGGTCTGACAGACGCGGAATATCCGGCCTTTTTGCCTCGTGCCCTGCACTGAGTTGTCGGCAAAACAGGGGAGACCTTTGGCGCTCGCTGCCAAGGGTCTTATTTGCATTTTAGCCTGTCGTGTTTTTGGCCGCGAGCGAGTCGGCAGAAGGCTTTAAAGGAGGATGAATATCAGGCCGCAAGTAGAATATAATGTAAAAGTATGCTACAATAGGTGAGTCATGGACAGAAGACGGGCAGGGCTTTATTGGCGATAAAGCCCTATTCGGCATTGGGTGAGGTGTCTGATGAATTCATTGTTCCAAGTGATGCGCGAAGACCAAACGCTGGCCCGGGCTGTGGCAGCCTTTCGGGCAGAGGGCAAGCAAACGCTGGTCTACGGGTTGACCGGCACGCAAAAATCAGCACTGATCGGGGCTGCTTATACCGCGTCTCCCAGGGCAACCGTGGTTATTACCGCAGGGAGGGAAGCCGGCGACCAGCTTCGGGCTGATCTTAGCACCTTTCTGCCGCAAGTAACCGTGCTGGAGTTGCCGCCTCTCGATATTGTGACCTTTACCGCAGCAGCTAGAAGTGTTGAATTGGCAGCCCTCCGGATGGATGTGCTCAGCCGATTGGTCAGAGGGGAGCCGGTGGTTGTTCTGGCCAGTGCCGAGGCTGCCGTGCAAAAAGTGCTGCCGCGTCAAGATTTTATTTATAATCGACTGACCCTTACCAATGGGGGCATGTTGGCCAGAGAGGATATTCTCGCCAGTCTGGTCCGGTTTGGCTACGAACGGGTTGACCAGGTGGAAAGCCGGGGTCAATTCAGCGTACGTGGCGGCATTCTTGACATTTTCGCGATCAATCGTCCTTCGCCCCTGCGCCTGGAACTATTCGGCGACGAGATAGATTCGCTGCGGGAATTTAACCCGGTGACCCAGCGATCCCAAGATAATCTGTCCCAGGTGGATATTTTGCCGTTAGCTGAACCTGAGCGGGTAGGGAAGGCGGCCTCTTTTTTATCGTATCTGACCGACAAAGCGACGGTGATATTTGACGAACCATCCCGGATCCGGGAACAAATCGCCAAACTGTCGAAAGAGAATCCTGAAATTAAACGACACATCTTTGGCTGGGGGGACATAGCGGCGTCAACACAGGGGTTTAATACCCTCTATCTTTCGCTGATGCTCCAAAAAACGCCCTATGTGGAACCTGGCGAGATTATCAGTATTACCGCCAAGGGCGTGGCGCCCTTTCACCGCCAGATGGAGTTAGTGTTTGAAGAATTAAAAGCATGGCAGGCACGGGAGACGGCTACCGTCATTTTTATGTCCAGCCGGGAAAAGGCGCAGGTCTTTCAGAAGAATCTCGCCGAGGAAGGCATCAGGGCGATATTTTCCGATAGTATGGCCGCGCTGGCGCCTGGCGCCGTACTGGTAACCGAGGGAGTGCTGGGAGCCGGGTTTGAGTTGCCGAACGCCAGTTTAGTCATTCTTACTGAATACGATATTTTCGGCCGGCAAAAAAAGCGCCGTCTGCCTAGGGTGGCCAGAGACCAGCAGATCGCCTACTTTCGCGACATCAATATCGGCGATTATGTGGTTCATGTCAACCATGGCATCGGCAAATATGTCGGCGTGGAGACCCTGGAAGTCGGCGGGGTGCATAAGGATTATTTCCACATCCGCTACGCCGGGGAAGATAAATTGTATGTACCGACCGATCAGGTCCAATTGCTGCAAAAATACATCGGGTCTGAGGGTGAAGTGCCCAGACTGCACCGGATGGGCGGCAGTGACTGGCTGAAGGTAAAGGCCAGAGCCAAGGCGGCTGCCACCGATATGGCCAAGGAACTGCTGGAGGTTTACGCCGAACGGCAGGTGGCCAAAGGGTATCGTTTTGATCCTGACACCGCCTGGCAAAAAGAGTTTGAAGAAGCCTTCCCCTTCGAGGAAACGCCGGACCAGCTTACCGCTATCGGTGAAATCAAAGCCGATATGGAACGGGAATTGCCGATGGATCGCCTGCTGTGCGGTGATGTTGGCTATGGAAAAACAGAGGTGGCCCTCCGGGCGGCGTTCAAGGCGATCATGAATGGCAAACAGGTCGCTGTTTTGGTGCCGACTACCGTTTTGGCGCAGCAGCACTTCCAGACCTTCAGCGCCAGACTGGCTGGCTTTGCGCCGGTTGTTGACGTAATCAGCCGTTTTCGCAGTGCGCGGGAGCAACGCAATGTCCTGGAACGGGTTGCCAGCGGGCAGGTAGACATATTGATCGGCACCCATCGTATTTTGCAGAGCGACATCGCTTTCAAGGACTTGGGATTGCTGGTCATTGATGAGGAGCAGCGGTTTGGGGTTGCTCAGAAAGAGCGGCTGAAAAAATGGCGGACCGATGTTGATGTGCTTACCCTTACTGCGACACCGATACCCCGGACGCTGCACATGTCGCTGGTGGGAGTGCGCGACATGAGCATCATCGAAACCCCGCCGGAGGATCGCCTGCCGGTTCAGACCTATGTCGTCGAATACCATGAAGAAATCATCCGCGATGCCATCCGCCGGGAAATGAAACGGGGCGGGCAGATCTATTTTGTGTATAACCGTGTTCAAACCATCGACCGGATGGCAGAGCGTATTGCCGTCATGTTGCCTGATGCCAAAATCAAGGTGGCTCACGGCCAGATGGCGGAAGAGCTGCTGGAAAAGGTCATGCTGGAATTTTATGAGGGTCGATTTGACGTACTGGTTTGTACCAGTATCATCGAAAACGGGCTTGACGTACCCAATGCCAACACCATTATCGCCTATGACGCCGACCGGTTCGGTCTGTCGCAGCTTTATCAGATGCGCGGCCGGGTGGGACGTTCGCCCCGACCGGCGTATGCCTATTTTACCTATCGCGCCGACAAGGTGCTCACAGAGGTAGCGGAAAAAAGGCTGCAGGCCATCAAAGAGTTTGCCGAACTGGGGGCTGGCTTTAAAATCGCCATGCGTGATCTGGAGATCCGCGGCGCTGGGAATTTACTCGGCTCTCAGCAACACGGCCACATTGTCAACGTCGGCTTTGAGATGTATTGCCGTCTGCTGGATGAGGCAGTGCAGGAACTCAAAGAAGGGCGGACGGTCGAACCGCCGGCTGAGCCGGTGCTGGAATTTACTGTGGATGCTTATTTGGATGGTGACTATATTAGTGACGCCATGCATAAGATTGAAGTATATCAACGTATCGCCGCGATTCGCAGTGAAGAGCATATCAGTGAAATTCTCGACGAGTTGATCGATCGATTCGGCGAGCCGACCTTGCCGGTGATCAATCTTCTGGCTGTAGCCAGAATTAAGAATTACGCCCGGCGGCTGGGAATCCGTTCAGTCATCCAGCGCAAAGACTTGGTCGAGATTACTTTTGGTGATCAGCCAAACGTTGACATCCACAATGTTTTGGCGCTCAAAGAGCGGATGCCGACGCGGGTCAGCATCCTGCCCGGGCCGCCGGAGGTGATTCGAATGAGGACGGTAAAGCTGGTCACGCCCCTCCTAGAATGGCTGAATAAAATATTTGCCGGTCTGGCAGCTCCGTCTGCCGGAAACTGAAAGATTTCCATTTTCCTGTCTAGTCAGGCATGAATAAAACAACCTGCCGGGATATATACTATCACTGATGAAATGTCAAAAACTGTAGAAAAGGGGGGATACTGGTGAAGGCGACTGGTATAGTCAGAAGAATTGATGATCTAGGAAGAGTGGTCATTCCGAAGGAAATTAGGCGTACTTTACGTATTCGTGAAGGTGATCCACTGGAAATATACGTCGACCGTGAGGGCGAGGTTATCCTGAAAAAATACTCGCCGGTCGGTGAACTGGGCGATTTCGCAAAAGAGTACGCAGATTCATTGAACGAGGCTATCGGCCATGTGATATTAATTGCTGATCGGGATAACGTAGTAGCAGTCGCTGGGGCTCCGAAGAAAGAATTTTTGGGTAAACCGCTTGGTCCAGCGGTGGAGAAGGTGATGGAGGATCGCAAGACTGCACTGATCAATAACCCTGGCGAATTTAAGCACTGCAAGGGTTGTGTGGCTGACTGCGAGGAAGACGAGGTCTGTAAATTTACGGCCGAAGTGGTTTCACCGATTATTGTCGAAGGAGACGCCATCGGAGCTGTAATCATCTGCTCTAAGGAGCCTGGAGTCCAGATGGGGGACATGGAAGTCAAACTGGCTGAAACTGCAGCAGGATTTTTGGCGAAGCAAATGTCCCAATAGTACTTCCGGCTAGGGTAAAAGTAGCGGACGCCGTTCGCTACTTTTCTGTTTCACGGCAGGGGAAACCTCAGCGAAAGTGTTTTAACTATTCTTAGATTTTGTTATAATATAACATGCGCTTTCGAAATGGGTGCGCGGATGCGGGTCTCTATCCCGCAGGGGAACCACTGCGAGGGGAATGACGTTATTGAGCAGAGATACATTTTTGAAGGGCGCACTTATTTTGACGGTGGCCGGAATCGTGGTCAAACTGATCGGTTCGGTAAACCGGATTTTTCTGTCGCGTCTTTTGGGCGGAGAAGGCATTGGGCTTTATCAGATGGCTTATCCCATCTATCTATTGGCCCTCAGCATTTCGTCAGCCGGTATTCCGGTGGCCATTTCCATTATTGTGGCCGAAAAAATAGCCCTTGGTGATTATCGCGGCGCCAACCGCGTTTTTCGCACATCACTTTATGTTTTGGCGGCAACAGGTGTTATCTTTACCTTTATGCTGTATTTTGGCGCTGGCTGGCTGATTGAGTCCCATTTTGTTCGGGACCCGCGGGCCTATTATGCGATCGCTGCCCTGGCTCCCGCGATCTTTTTTGTCACTGTTCTGTCCAGTTACCGGGGCTATTTTCAGGGGCTGCAGATGATGACCCCGACGGCTATTTCTCAGATTGTTGAGCAGTTCTTCCGGGTTGTGACCATGATCGCTTTCGCCTATTTGCTTTTGCCCAGAGGACTCGAATATGCGGCGGCGGGCGCCAGTTTTGGTGCCGGGCCGGGTGCCGCGGCGGGCCTCTTGGTTCTGATCTATTTCTATTGGCGGGCAAGGCCTGGCTTTCAGCAGAAAATGAACAACCAACCCGACATCAAGCAAGAAGGCAGTGGACGGATTATCACCCGGATTGTTCGGCTGGCCCTGCCGGTGTCGCTGGCCAATATCATGTTGCCGGTGGTATCGAATATCGACCTGTTTATTGTTCCTGCTCGGCTGGAAGTAGCGGGATACACGGTCGAGCAGGCCACCGAACTGTTTGGCTATCTGACCGGAATGGCGGTGCCGCTGATCAATCTGGCCACCATTCTGACGGCATCTCTGGCGGCAAGCCTGGTACCGGCCGTGTCTGAGGCCTTCACCCTGCGAAATCATCAGCAGGTCTATCAACGCACCGCCACAGCGATGCGGATCTCGAACCTGATCACCATTCCCAGCTTTGTCGGCATGTGGCTGCTGGCTCGCCCCATCTCCCAGATGCTTTATGGTACGCCAAATGCCGATACTTCGATTGCCATCCTGTCGCTGGGGATCTTTCTGCTGGGCATTCATCAGGTCTCGACCGGTGTTTTGCAGGGGCTTGGATATACCGCCATTCCAGTTATCAATATGGGCCTTTCGGCTGTTGTCAAGATTATGATGAGCTGGGTGCTGACTGCCATGCCTGAGCTTGGCATCAAAGGTGCGGCCTGGGCGACTAACGTCGATTTCGGTGTGGCGGCAGTGCTGAATATGTACTTTGTCTATCGCTATGTGGGCTTTGCCTTTGACATCAAGGATACGCTAAAAACAGCCGTGGCCGCTGCCATCATGGGTGGAGTGGTGCTGCTGACCTACGACGCAGTGATGGCTAAAATGCTGCACAATACAATATCAACACTGGCCGCCGTCGTCTTCGGGGGCGGTGCATATGCCATCGCCTTGCTGCTACTGGGCGGGGTCTCCCAACGGGATATAGAACAAGTGCCGCGGGTTGGGGCGCGGTTGGCCCAGGTTCTCAGGTCGCTGGGCCTCTTAAGGAGGTAAAATGGGGGAAATCATTGTCCTTGGTCTAGGGCCGGGTGATTTTAGTCTTGTCACCCTGGATACGTTGGAGATACTCCAGTCGGAGCCGGTAATTATTCTTCGTACCGTCAAACACCCGGCAGTGGCTGGGCTTGTCAAGCACGGAATCCGTTTTGAAAGCTACGATCGTTACTATGAGGAATACGCCACCTTTGACGCAGTGTATGAGGCCATTGCCCAAGACTGCGTCGAACGAGCCAAGGGCGGTGCCAGAGTGGTCTATGCCGTTCCGGGCAGCCCCATGGTGGCGGAAAAATCGGTGCAACTACTGCGCGAGGCTGCCGGCACGGCAGGTATTGCCATAAAGATTTTGCCTGGCATGAGTTTTCTTGACCTTCTCTACACCCGGCTGGGTGTGGATCCGGTAAATGGGCTGATGGTAACCGATGCCGCCGAGCTGGACAAGCTGCCCGCAGAGCTAAACACCGGGCTGGTTATTACCCAGGTTTACAATCGCCAGGTGGCGTCAGACGCCAAACTAAGCCTGATGGAATATTATCCTGACGACTACAATGTTACCATCGTCCATCATCTGGGGCTTGCCGACGAAGCAGTTTCTACCGTCCCTTTGTTTGAACTGGACCGGCAGCCGGTGATTGACCATCTGACCAGTGTATACCTTCCGCCGCACCAGTCGCGGCAAGCCACCTTTTCACTCGCTCCGGTGACGGAGGTGATGGCTAAGCTGCGTTCACCTGGCGGCTGTGTGTGGGATATTGAGCAGACCCATGCAAGCCTTCGCCGGTATTTTGTTGAGGAAGTATATGAGGTGTTGGAGGCGATTGAGCTCGCCGACGCGGACAAGCTGTGTGAAGAGCTGGGCGATGTCCTTTTGCAGATTGTTTTCCATGCCCGGGTTGCCGAAGAATGCGGCAGTTTCACAATGCAGGATGTGATTGATACAGTTACGGAAAAGCTGGTTAGGCGCCATCCTCATGTTTTTGGCGACATAACGGTGCGAAATGCTGCCGAAGTCGTTGTGAATTGGGAGAAAATCAAGAAACAGGAAAAACTTGGTGAGCGCATACGAGTGCTGGATGGTGTTCCGCAAGGCCTGCCCAGTTTGATGCGGGCCGCAAAACTGCAAGGGAAAGCCGCGAAGGTGGGATTTGACTGGCATGAAATCGGCCCGGTTTGGGATAAAATAAACGAAGAACTGGACGAACTCAAAGAGGCGGCAGCCACTGGTGATGCGGCAGCTACTGAGAATGAACTGGGCGATGTGCTTTTCAGTGTGGTGAATTTGGCCAGATTTCTTGCGGTCGATCCGGAAACCGCGCTTACGGCAACGAACAATAAGTTCATCCGGCGTTTTGCCTACATCGAAGACTCGGTAAGGCAACAGGGACTTGTTTGGGAAAAAATGGATTTAAAAGAGCTGGATATTCTGTGGGAAGAGTCTAAAAAGGCAAAAAACCAGACAAATACAGTAATTTTTGACAATTTTTTTTCTGAACAGGAGGAATAAATAGAGCAGTAGCGAATAATGCTAAAAGTAACCAAATATGACAAGGAGGAAAAAAATAGTGAATAAAACTGAATTGGTTGCTAGCGTCGCCGAGAAGGCTGGCACTACCAAAAAGGACGCCGAGAAGGCTATTAACGCTTTATTTGCCAGTGTTGAAGAGGCTCTTGCTCAAAAAGACAAAGTTCAGATTATCGGCTTTGGTACTTTTGAGGTAAAAGCTCGCCAAGCCAGAAAAGGCCGCAATCCTCAAACCGGGAAGGAAATCACCATTCCCGCCTCCGCAACTCCGGTTTTCAAAGCCGGTAAAGGACTCAAAGATAGCGTAAATAAAAAGTAACATACATAAAATAGAAACCGGGGTAATCCCCGGTTTTTATTTATTTTTGCCAGTATCCATCGGGCGAAGGGTGGAGGGCGGCTGCTCTTATGGCCGAATTTAGTGGAATTAGAAGAATATTTTGGTGCCTGGAAATCAAGTAAAAAGAAGGTAAGTGGAAGACGCTGGTGAATATGGATAATCAATCGCAGCCCATGGCGCAACTGGTATCTTGCGACTGAGTTCCGGGAAAGCTGTCTTAGAAACTGGGGAGGTGTATTCTTATCGTGAGACATGTCTTGGCAATTTGTTTGGCTGTTTCTTTTCTGTTCGTGATATCTTCCAGTGGATTTGCCGCTCCTGAGGCCATGCCGGGTCCGAATTCTGTTACTACTAGCGGACTTCTCACAACAGAGAAAGGTCTCAAGGAAATCCGTGATGATTTAGATGCCGGACGCTATACTTCCCATGATCTTGTGATTGCCTACATGCAGCGCATTGCTTCCTTCGACAAGGATGGTCCCAAACTTAACAGCATTTTGGAGATCAATCCGGAAGCTCTCTTGCTGGCCGATGCCTGCGACGCAGACCGTCGTGCAGGAAGGGCGCGTGGTTTACTGCACGGCATCCCTGTCGTGATCAAGGATAATATTGATACCGCTGATATGATGCATACCTCTGCCGGCTCGTTGGCGTTGAAAGATCACTATGCCAGCAAGGATGCTTTTGTCGTTCAACGCCTGCGTCAGGCCGGAGCAATCATTCTTGGGAAAACCAATATGACAGAATGGGCCAACTGGACGTCGACCAAAATGCCGGGTGGTTACAGCTCGTTGGGCGGGCAGGTACTTAGCGCCTATGACCCCAGTTTTCCTGTTCGCGGGTCCAGTACCGGTTCGGCTGTCGCAATGTCTGCGAATTTCGCTGCCGCAGCAATTGGGACCGAAACTTCCGGGTCGATCATTCATCCTGCCTATTGGGCTTCTGTTGTCGGCCTCAAGCCGACTGTTGGCTTAGTGAGCCGCAGCGGCATTATTCCTATTGCGCCAAGTCAGGACACGGCCGGACCGATAACGCGCACGATTGCTGACGCAGCGATGATGCTGAATGTCTTAGCCGGTGTTGACCCGACCGATCCGGTTACTTTCACCGCAGCAGGGAATATTCCGAAAGATTATACCGCTTTCTTGAAAAAAGATGGGTTGCGGGGCGCACGGATTGGTGTAAGCCGGCAGCTTTTCGGGCAAATGAGTGATGAACAGGTAGTATTATTTGACAGAGTGCTAAAAGAGATGGCAGACGCCGGTGCGGAGATTGTCGACCCGGCAGTAATGCCACTAGACGAATTACTGGCAACAACTTGGCCTGACAGTAAAACCATGCTGTATGAGTTTAAACCAGCAATCAATAATTATCTTAAAGGTGTCGAATCTTATATTCCAGTTCATTCGCTTAGTGATGTTGTCTCTTTTAACAATCAAGATACGGAAAAACGCGCCCGCTATGGTCAAAATATCTTGGAAAGAGCGGAGTTGACCAGCGGATCATTAACTGAGCCCGAATATATTAAAGAGCGCATCCGGGACCTGCGCCTTACCCGTGATGCCATTGATTTTACCCTTCGCAAATATAACTTGGATGCGATTATTTTTCCTCCCATGAATAATACCATGATAAGTGGCGTCATTCTTGAAGCAAGAGCCGGTTACCCAGCCATAACCGTACCGGCAGGCTATTTACAGGACGGTAAACCCTTTGCCTTTATGTTGACAGCCTCGGCCTGGCAGGAACCTAAATTAATTTCTTTAGCCTATGGTTATGAGCAGAAGGCTCAGCACCGTAAACCGCCTATCTTTTCGGCGTTGCCCTAGGACTAGAGAAACCACACCGCGGAGGCAGTCTGGGGATATGCTGTTAAATGGTTGGCCAAGTGATATTGCTTGGCCTTCATTTCTGTTCCAGCGGCTTGTTCACGGTTGAAGATAGTTAGTATTGAGCACTGATGATTTCTCCTGCTAAAGGCATGCAACTTACGGGGCCAGGTATGCTGAGCAGGACCACAGAACAAGAATTAACAAACTCATAACAATTGCTTAACATATGTTGTCCGTCTGCTATGGTATAGTGCAGGGAGAACCCGCAGGAGGGGAAATGATGAATTCGAAAATTCAAGTAAATAAGCTGAAGTTGTATTATGGAGAATCGCTGGCCCTGAAAAAGATCTCGATTGATATTGATGAACATGGGGTTGTAGCCCTTATTGGGCCTTCGGGCTGCGGCAAATCAACCTTTCTCCGGACCATCAATCGGATGAATGACTTGATTGCCGGAGTCAAAATCGAGGGCGAAGTATTGCTCGACGGGGTGAACATCTATCATCCCAATACTGATGTGGTTATGCTGCGGAAACGGGTCGGTATGGTTTTTCAGCGCCCCAACCCCTTTCCAATGTCGATATTTGACAATGTTGCATACGGACCGCGCATCCATGGTTTGACCAACATAAAACGACTAAAGGAAATCGTCGAAAAAAGCTTGACCGCTTCAGCCCTTTGGGATGAAGTGAAAGACCGCTTGAATGATTCGGCTTTGGGTCTTTCCGGCGGACAGCAACAACGAGTTTGTATCGCCCGGCTTCTGGCGGTGGAACCCGAGGTATTATTGATGGATGAACCGTGTTCGGCCCTGGACCCGATTTCGACAATGAAAATTGAAGAATTGGTTACCGAACTGAAAACCAAATATACTATTATTATGGTGACTCATAATATGCAACAGGCAGCTCGTGTATCGGACTTTACCGGATTTTTCCTGAACGGCGACCTGGTAGAATACGACAAAACGGATGCCATATTTACCAGGCCCAACGATAAACGGACTGAAGATTATATTACCGGACGATTTGGATAACCCAAAATCCGGTGGGAGGGGAAGTTGTGGTAACTAGACAAAGTTTCGATCAAGAACTGCAGGCTTTACGGCAGGATCTGCTCAGAATGGGAACATTGGTGAATGAAGCCATTCGGGATGCGGTCCAGTCGCTGGCCAAACAGGACACCGAGTTGGCCCAAAAGGTGTTGGACGGTGACGATGTCATCGATAAAATGGAAGAGGACATCGAAGATACTTGCATGGTGCTGATTGCCCGCCAGCAGCCTCTGGCCAAGGATCTGCGCATTATCGGCACTGGGCTAAAGATTACGACCGATTTGGAACGAATGGGTGACCATGCGTGTGATATTGCCAGCGTCACGCTGAAGCTTGCCAATCAGCCGCTGATAAAGCCGCTGCTCGACATTCCCCGAATGGCGGCTATGGCTGAGAAGATGCTTGACCAGTCGCTGGAAGCTTATTTCAAGCTGGATATTTCCCTGGCGGAAAAGGTCTGCAAGGACGACGATGATATCGACCACCTCTATCAGCAAGTTTTCCGGGAATTACTTACCTTTATGATGGAAGATCCGAATACCATTAACCAGGCAGCGCAATTGATCTTTGTGGCCAGGTATCTGGAAAGGATCGGCGACCATTGCACCAACATCGCAGAATGGACGATTTACCTGGTGACCGGCCAGCGGCTCCGTAAAAAATAAACGTTACCGCCAAGTTAAATGCAAGAAAAAAACCGCCTTTTGGCGGTTTTTTTGATTTGCTTTATTTGGCTAAAGGAAGGCGGAAGATGATGCTGGTTCCGACACCGAGATCGCTTTTAGCTTCTATCTTTCCTCCTAACAGCTCGACAATGAACTTGACAATGGCCAGTCCCAGACCAGTTCCGCCGGCGCTGCGGGTGCGGGCTCGGTCTACGCGGTAGAATCGGTCAAATATTCGCGGCAGGTCCTCGGAGGGTATGCCAGATCCCGAGTCTTTCACTGTAAACACGACCATATCTTCTTCCTGACGCCATTTCAACAGTATTTTGCCGCTGACCGGGGTATATTTTATGGCGTTGTCGAGGAGGTTGAGGATCACTTGTTTCAGCCAGTCTGGATTGACCAGTGCCGACAGGGACTCGGGCGGGGCATCGACGGTTACTGCCAACTCTTTTTCTCGCCAGTGGGCGGCGTATTCGTCGACAGCTGCGGCAATCAGCGGGGCGACAGGCGTGGGTTCGATCCGGATACCTTTGCGGTATTCGCTGGAATCGAGTTTGGTCATTTGCAATAGATCTCGTACCAGACGGTGCATCCGGTCGGCTTCGGTCTGAATGATTTCCACGAAACGGGTGCCGAGGTCGGGGTCTTTGATGGCCCCGTCCAAAAGGGTCTCTGCAAAACCTTTGATGGCTGTCAGCGGGGTTGCCAGTTCGTGCGAAGCGTTGGCGATAAACTCCGCCTGTCTTTCTTGCAACTCTTTCAATGCCGTGATGTCATGGAAGACTGCCAAAACAGAGGTAATCTCGCCTTCGTTGCTGATAATCGGAGCAAGAAAGAGCTGGAAGGCGCGTTTATTGCCCTTGATATCGGTTTTAAGGTCGATCATCCGTTTTGCCCGCTGAGCGATGGTTTCGCGGATGGCGGTGTCGAACAAGCTGTTGCCAATGACCTGGATATTGTGTAGGCCGATCATCGCGGGTGTGAGACTGAAGGTATCAGCAGCCGCAGTATTGACATTGACGACCTGGCCATACCGGTCAAGCAGCATCACCGGGCTGTCAGTGTGCTGGAGAATGAGCTCAAGTTTGCTTTTTTCGGCCACGATTTCGTTGACCTTGTCGTCCAGGCTGGAAGCTAGATGGTTTAATGTGTGGGCCAGCACTTCAAGTTCGTCGCCGGTATTGACATGCACGCGGCGGTCTAATTTTCCTTCGGCAATCTGCTGGGCGGCAGCGGTAATTTCCTCGAGCGGTGCGGTATACTTGCGGGCCAGCCGCACGCTGACAAAAACGGCCAACAGGCAGGCCAGCAGGAAGGCTGCCAGCAATCCCGACCGAATTTCCTTATAGCCTTGTTCCACATGCGCCAATGTCGTAGATACCCGAACAACGCCAAGCGCTTCTCCGCCAATCCGCATTGGAATGGCTACATATAAAAGATTTTGACTGATGGTCGCGCTGAACCGCACCGACGAGCCGGTGCCACCAGCCAGGGCTGCTCTGATTTCCGGCCGCTCAGAATGATTATCCATCAGCACCGGATCTTCCCAGGAATCAGCCAGCACCCTTCCTGTTGTGTCGATGATGGTGATGCGAGAACTGATTTTCCGGGCAAGATCTTTAATGATGGGATCGATTCCGGCTTGGTCGCGCGGGCTGCTTAGGCGACCGGCCACCAGTTCTTCGACGATATCGGCCTGAACCAAGAGGTCGGCTGTCAGGCTTTGCAGGTTATGTCGGTAAAAATACCACAAAAAATAACCGCCGAGTAAGGATAACGTGATTAGCACCAACACAAGGTACGAAATGATTAATCTACTGCGGATACTCCATTGAAACATCGTCAGGCCCCTTTCCTTGCGGCTATGCGTTTTTGTTCGCAGGAAATTGTCTTTGTCTTCAATCATAGCGTAAATACCATAATATCTCCAGATTAATTGCGGTTTTTGCAAAAACTTAACAATCCCATAACAAAAGTTAATGAATCGTTAACCGGGTGGACGCCGACTGGTGGTACGATGAGGCTGAAAGCAAGAATGCCGAGGTGATAAGGTGTCAGCAAATAGAAAGAACATCCTGATCGTTACTGCTTCCGTCGGTGCAGGCCATACCCAGGCCGCCAATGCCGTGGCGGCTGCAATTCACCGTCACTATCCCGGAAACAATGTTGAGACTGTTGACTTTATGGCTGAGGAAAACTCCTATTTCAATACCTTGGTCAAAGAAACATACTTGAAAATGATCAGTCTTTCGCCAAACGTCTATGATGTGCTCTATCGGTGGTCTCAGGCGCCACGGCAATATGCCAAGGTAGAGAATCTGATGGCCAGAGCGATGAAGCGCACCATGTTGCGACTGTACCGCCGTTATCGACCGGACATGATCATTTGCACCCATCCTTTTCCCTGTGGGGCGGCAGCGTATTTGCGGCGAACCCGGATGATCAATGTGCCGTTGGTTGCCATTACCACCGATTTTGCGGTCCACCAGTTTTGGGTGTACGACGAAGTTGACCTCTATTTCGTAGCAGGCCGGGAAATGCAGGATGAGCTTGTCGCCAGGGGCGTCCCGGCGAGACAGGTGTATTCCAGCGGCATTCCTGTCGATCCGAGTTTCGGCGAGGCGACTGATGTTGGGGCGATCAGCCGGGATCTGGGCCTGGTTGCCGAAATGCCGGTCGTGCTGGTCATGAGCGGCGGGCTGGGCGTCGGCCCTGTCCAGGACGCCATCCTCAGTATAGACGCTTGTGAACAAGCCTTTCAAATCATCGTTGTTGCCGGAAACAATACCCTTTTGCACCGTCAGTTGGAACAGACCGCCCAAGTGACCCGTCATCAGGTTAGTGTTCTTGGCTATACACAGCGCATTCGTGAGCTGATGGCAGTAGCCGATGTCCTTGTCACAAAGCCCGGTGCCCTTACCCTCAGCGAGGCCCTGGCGCTGTCGTTGCCGATGGTGCTTTTCAGCCCGTTACCTGGACAGGAAGAGGATAATGCCAGTTATCTGGTTAGTCACGGTGCGGCGTTATGGGTGGACGGAGTTGGGCGGCTGGGAGAAATCGTGTCCGGCTTGCTGGCCCAGCCGCAGCGACTTGCCAGAATGCGGCAAAATGCCGCTCGGCTTGGCCGGCCGCAGGCGGCGGCGGCAGTGGCCAAGGTAATCAGTGATTATTTGCCACACCAGGTCCCGGCTGCCGGAATTTAATCAATGGAAGAAAGTGGGGGGAGAGGATGAAACTTCGCACCATTCGAACTGCTCTGACGGTAGGCGGCGGGGTCAAGGCGCTCCTTGCGACCACCGGCCCGTTACAAGGGCTGTTTGACCGCCCGGGAGTAACCCATGAATTTTGCAATCGACAGGCTCTGACCATCTTGCGCCGGGATGGATTCGTCGGCTGTGCCAATTTTTTTCAGCAATATCTTCCCGAACTTACCGCCGGTGTCTATTGGGCTGACGAGGGCTGGAAAAATGTCGGCCACTATTTCCAGGCAGGTTCGGAAAAGGGGCTGTGGCGATTTCCCAGTGCGATTGAGGAGTTCCGCTGTTATTTCGGGCAGGCACTGAGTCGGGCGCGTCAGGGAAACAGCAATAAGGCCGCGTTCTTTTTGGGAGCGGCAGCCCACCTGGTGCAAGACTTGTGTGTGCCGCATCATGCCCGGGCCAAAGTGATGGCCGGCCATCAGCAGTATGAAGGCTGGGCCCAGGAAAATTTTCTCCGCTATGCCGTTGACGCTGCAGGCATCTATCACGAAGACAATCTGGCCCACTCTCTTATTCTAAAAAATGCCGCGGTGTCGGCCGATTTCTTGGACTGGGTCGGGGCCGACGCCGGTGAACTGGCCTATCATAACGCCACGGCAATTTTACTGCCCCGCGCTCAGCAGACGACGGCGGGCCTTCTGTTACAGTTTTTTACCGCTGCTGGAGCAATCCTGCGCGCAGCATAGCAGTCTGATGAAGGGGCTTTTTTATGTTTGAACTTGCCATTAATAATTTAGCCAATCCAGCCATCGCGGGGAATTCTTCCGGCAAGAAGCTGGTGAAAGAACTCAACGACATTATTGCCGCTAAAAATATTCGGACAGTGTTTCAGCCCATCGTCTCCCTCAACGAAGGGACGATCATCGGCTATGAAGCCCTCAGCCGGGGGCCGGAGGGTTCGCCTCTGGAGCGCCCGGATGCTTTGTTTAAATTGGCTCATAAGCATAACCTGATCTGGGAACTGGAGTATCTGTGCCGGAACCGGGCTCTCGAAAAGGCCAGGGAGATGGGACCGGACAAGATGGTGTTCATCAATATTGATCCTAAGAGTATTGATGACCCAAGGTTCCAAAAGGGGCTGACCCGGGGAATGCTTGAAATATATGGCCTGGATGCCGCAAACGTGATTTTTGAAATCACCGAGAAAACGGCGATTGAAGACTACCGGAAGTTTCGTAAACTGCTGGAAAACTATATGAGTCAAGGCTATAAAATCGCGATAGATGATACCGGTTCCGGCTATTCCGGCCTCCGGCTGTTGGCTCAAACCTATCCGCATTATATCAAGGTAGATATGGAACTGGTTCGGGATATTGACAAAGACGGTCTGAAACAGGCGATGATGAGAGCTTTATACGATTTCGCCGTGATTACCAACAGCAAAATAATCGCCGAGGGGATCGAAACCGAGGATGAACTGGCGACCCTTATTGATATCGGCATCCCATACGGCCAAGGGTTTTTACTTCGCAAACCTTCAGCAGGGTTCCTGGACATTTCCCCCCAGATCCGTCAATTGATTTTAACTAAGATTGCGCAAAAAAAACGGGAAATTTTTCACTCGCCACTGACCATTCCAATTGGGGAGATTGCCCGGCGCGATCGGTTCTTTCCGCCGGAGACCCTAGGGTATCAGGCCCTCGACTATTTCAACACCAATGGTAATGTCCGCGGCCTGCCTGTTGTCGATCACGGTCGTCCAGTGGGCCTTTTGATGAAAAACAAGCTGCTGGCTAATCTGGCCACTCAGTACGGTGTGGCTGTCTATATGAACCGCGCCATCAGTCTGCTGATGGAACGAAGCCCGCTCATTGTTGACTATGACACGCCGCTTGAGCAGGTTTCCAAGTCGGCGCTGGCCCGCAGCGATGACAGCATTTACGATTACATTATTATTGTCAAAGACGGGGAATACTGGGGGATGACGACAGTTAAGCACCTGCTGGAAAAAACCTCGCAACTGGAACTCAATCGCGCCAAACATTCCAACCCCCTGACAGGACTGCCAGGCAATGTTCTCATCGAAGAAAAACTCAAGCAAATTATCGGTAATGAAGATGACTATGCGGTGTTATATTTTGACCTTGATAATTTCAAGCCTTATAATGATGTCTATGGCTTTGAAAACGGCGACAAGGTGCTATGTGCGACCGCTCAGCTCATCCAAAAGCAAATTAGCTTTCCCGACGTTTTTCTGGGGCATATCGGTGGTGACGACTTTATCGCCATTATTCACCGCGCCGACGTTGCTGCACTCTGCCAGGGGCTGATTGACAGCTTCGACGCACGGATCCAGGATTTTTACACTGAAGACGACAAGCAGCGGGGCCATATCGTCACCCTGAATCGCCACGGGGTAATGGAGAAATTCCCGGTCATTTCCCTGTCAATTGCAGTGGTGACAAGTAATAATCGCATTTATCGCAATCCGGAAGAAATCGGCGAAGCGGCCGGACTGTTAAAAAAACGTTGTAAGATGATTTGGCGGAGTTGTTACGAAATTGCCTGAAAGTCGGTCAAAAAATAAAGGCGACTGTACCCGAATGGTACAGTCGCCTTTATTTTTGCGCCAAAGTAGTGCTATCAGTTATTGCCAACAGGGGCGTTGTCCGGTCGGAAGAGTCGGCCAGGCAGGAAAAATGCCAGACTGAAAGCAGCCAGGGGAATGACGGCGATAACAGAAAATACGCTGGGGACACCGAAATGGTCGGCGACATATCCCAGCAGGGTAACGGCGACTCCGCCCAGTCCGATGCTGAAACCGGTGGTCAGGCTGGCGCCGAGTGCTTCGTAGCCAGGCATCATTTCCTGGGCTAGCACGATGGTTGATGAAAAGGAGGCGATATAGATGAATCCGATGAAGGCCACTAGCGGGAAGGTCCAGTAGCCGGTGGCGTACTTGAGCAGGTTAAGCAGCGGCAGGACGAGGAGCATCGAACCCATGATGATCGTTTTCCGGCCGAACCGGTCGCCTAATGTTCCGCCGACGAAGGTACCGGCCACTCCGCTCAGTAAATAGGCCGACAACAGATAACTGGCGTAAAGGTGGCTGCCGCCGAGATAGTCGGCGTAGTACAACGGGATGTAGGTGACGAGGCCTGCCGAAATGCTGGAACGGAGAAAGATGTAGGATAGCAGGATGGCCACAACGGCATAAGGAATCGAAGTTTTGGCTGGCCCTTTCGTTCCCCGGGACGATGGCCTGCGATTCTCCGGTGATATCTGCGGCAGATTCAGCCACAGGAGGGTTGCCAGGATAACGGCCGGAAGGCAAAAATAGAGGGTATTATTTAACGAACCTGGCAAAGTCAAGAGAGCCATCATAAAGACTGAGCCGCAGGCCTGCCCCAAATTGCCGCCGAGGGAGAAAATCGACATACTTTGTCCCCGGGAATGAACTGAGCTGACCGAGTGGACGGCTTTGGCGGCCTGAGGATGAAAGGAGGCGATACCCAAACCGGTGATGATGACGATCATGAGCAGTACATGGTATGAGGTGGCCAGGCCGGTCGCCGCCATGCCCATTCCTGCCAGCAGCAGACCGGCGGGTACCAGCCAGGGTAGTGAGAGACGGTCGGTCAGATAACCGAACAACGGCTGGATAATCGACGACGTGAAGTTTTGGGTCAAGACAATAAATCCGACCTGGGAATATGACAGAGCAAAGGCACTTTTGAAAAAGGGCAGCAGTATCGGCAAGGCTCCTGCGCTTAAATCGGTCATAACATGGCTCAGTGCGACTAACAGCAAAGGTTTGGTGATAAAAGATTTCTTCGGTTCAGTCATTTTGATCTCCTATCTGTTCAGAGGCATAATTTCTTACAATACTCCATAGCAAGGGATCTTCCTGCCAATTGGCAGTAAACATTGGGAAGAACTGACATGTAATAAAGAAAATATTGCTTTCTGCCATGGGATAGAGGGCAATGTGTCTGAAATTAACAAAATCATAACATTGACTTAACACATTGGTTATGACGGAATTTTATAATATAGATGAAATACAATCCAAATAGGGAGGCATATTACATGAAATTTTCCGCAAAGAGCAAACTGGCGGCCATACTGTTGGTCCTGGTATTCGCTACCAGCCTGCTGGGCGGCTGCGGCGGCGACAAGAAGGAAGCGGCGCAGTCAGGCGAGATTCAAGGGACAGTCACCGCATCCGGCTCGACAGCGCTTCTGCCCCTGCTGAAACCTGGTCAGGAAGAATTCCAAAAGAAAAACCCCAAGGTCACTGTTAATATTGCCGGCGGTGGATCTTTCACCGGAATGAATCAAGTAGCATCCGGCGCTGTTCAGATCGGCAACTCGGATGTGAATATTCCTGCTGAATTGAAAGATGCCGGCCTGATTGACCATCAAGTAGCGGTTGCCCCTTTCGTAATGGTTGTAAATCCTGATGTGACAGTTGACAACCTTACCCAAGCACAGTATGTTGCGATCTTTACCGGCAAAACTACCAACTGGAAAGAAGTTGGCGGCAAAGACCAGAAGATCACCATCATCCATCGCCCCAAATCCTCTGGCTCCCGGGCCACGATTGCCGAAATCGTACTTAAAGGTGAAGCTTTCACTGACAATGCTGTTATCCAGGATTCCAACGGCGCGGTTCGTGCGGGTATTGCCAGCACTCCTGGCGCTATCGGTTATGTCGACGCCCCGTATGTTGACAGCAGTATCAAAGCGTTGGCTTATAACGGCGTAAAATATACTCCTGAAAATGTGATCAACCATACTTATCCGGTATTTGCCTACGAACATATGTATACCAAGGGTCAGCCTGCCGGAGCGGTCAAAGCCTTCCTTGATTATGTGATGAGCAAAGAGTTTCAAGAGAGCTTTGTAGAGAAAAACGGGTTCATTCCAGTTACGAAAATGAAATAAATTTCCCGATCAATATCGTATAGCTAGTAAAAGCCATGCCGGTCCGGCATGGCTTTTACTGTTATATTACCGCACAAGACAGGTTAATTACCTGTGACAATGTGGTATAACTGGGCCGCTTCAGCCCGGGAGGGGTAGTAACAGGAGACCTTTGATCCAAAGATTTGAGACGTTTTTGTTAATAGCTGCCTGTCGCAGAAGGATAATCTGCCTGCTGTGGAAAACTTTAAAAGAGTATATTTTATATTCAATGCCAGGCGAATACTGATTATAAACAAGCATTGAAGCCAGGAGTGCTTGAACCGCCAGCTGCTGAAAGCAATTTCGCAATTGACAACAAGGAGGTTTACGGACATGAACGATTTGCAAGATAATACTAAGAAAAATCAAAAGTGGCGGATGTTGTTTTTGCTCTGGCTGATGTTTTTTGTTGCCTATCTTGACAGGGTGAATATTGCCGTCGCCGGGCCGACGATGATGAAAGAACTGAATATGAATCCACTGGTATTTGGCAGTGTCTTGTCGGCATTTACTTTTGGGTATGCACTGACCCAAATCCCCGGGGGATATCTTGCCGACCGATTTGGCGCCAAGCGGTTGCTGGTGATAGCCCTTGTCTGGTGGTCTATTTTCACCGCGGTGACCGGACTGGTGTCTTCGGTGGGCTTACTAATTGCGGTGCGCGTTTTGTTCGGAATTGGCGAAGGCCTGGGAATAGGGGCCCAATTTAAACTTGTGGCCGATTTTTTTCCTTCAGCCGAACGTTCATCAGCGAATGCGCTGTTTTTGACAGCGCTAGCAATCGGCCCGGCTTTTGTGGCACCAATCGCCGCCTGGCTTATTGGGCTGATGGGCTGGCGGGAATTATTTTTGTGTTTCGCCTTACCTGGATTTGTCATGGCTTATTTACTGCATCGATTTATACCAGACAAACCCGATGCCGGCATAGTGCATACCGAAATTCTCAATAAGCACGGTTCTAAAGCGATGTGGCAGGATATCATCGCCTTTCCAAGCATTTGGCTGCTGTTTTTTACCTATATGTTCTTCAATATTGCGTTTTGGGGGTTTCTGCTCTGGCTGCCAAGCTATCTTAGCATCAGTCGGCATATCGAATTGAAGGCTCTAGGATTTTATGCGTCGCTGCCGTATATTTGCGGTTTCTTCGGCCTTTTGGTGATGGGCTGGCTTGGCAGCAAGCTATTTTATCGGCACCGGGCGCTTTTGATCGCCGTCAGTTATCTGGTGGCTGGCGTTGCACTTTATGTTGCTTTCAGCCAGGATACAACAGTGGCCTGTCTGTTGGCTCTATCGTGTGCAGGCTTTTTCCTCTATGGAGGTTTTGGACCATTTTGGGCGGTGGCACTAGACCATATTCCAGATGAACTCCGGGCTACATTGAGTGGCTTTGTGAATTTCGGCGGGCAAATTGGCGGTTTTTCAGCTCCGATCGCCGTCGGGGCTATTGTATCTTCAACAGGGTCTTTCTGGGGAGGGTTCTTATTTATGACCTGCGGACTGATGGCTTCATCGGCCATGCTATTTTTATTGCAGACCCTTTCAGGGCGGACGCGGTTGGCTGCTGACGGGGAATAAATGCAATTTAAGGCCGAACCCAGTTTTGTCTTTTAGTACAAAACGCTATAGATGAAGGTTGCAAAGAACATACCTGGCAGAAGGTACGTTCTTTTTTTCGTGGCTACAAAATTTTAAAAGTTAATAAACGCAAAGAATTAATCAAAAATTAACATTGGATTAACATTGACCGCCGCCTGGCTCATTATAATAAAAGATGAAACAGAGTTAGACAGGATGTGAATGGTTTTGGCAGATGCAGCCTTACAGCACCATCAGCTTAAGTTATTGTATGATCGATATATTCGCTACTTGTTCATTACCTGCGCTGTTTTGATGACAGTGATTATCGTCGCCATCATTGTCTTTATCGGCCAGCAAGGGTTGCAGACTTTTACGGCAGTCAGTCCAATAGAGTTTTTTTTCCATTCCAAGTGGGATCCAAGTGAGGGCCATTTTGGCGCTTTTAGTTTCATTTCCGGTTCGCTTCTGGCGACTGGCTTGGCGATTTTGCTGGGGGCTCCGCTCGGTCTTGCCGGTGCGATTTTCATGGCCAAGATCGCTCCTCCCTGGCTCAGGGAGATTATGCGCCCGGCCACCGATCTGTATGTCGCCATCCCCTCGGTGGTCTATGGCTATGTCGGCCTTACCATTATGGTTCCGTTTATTCGCAACTATTTCCATGTCAATACCGGCTTCGGTCTGCTGGCGTCATCAGTTATCCTGGCGATCATGATCCTGCCGACCATCATCAGTATTTCCGAGGATGCTATTCGCGCCGTGCCGCGCCCTCTGGAAGAAGCGTCATTGGCCCTGGGGGCAACAAGATGGCAAACCATCAGTAAAGTCCTGGTTCCGGCGGCTATGCCGGGCATTCTGACATCAATCATTTTGGCCATGGCCAGGGCTGTAGGTGAGACCATGGCGGTTCAAATGGTGATCGGCAATACGCCGCTCTTGGCTAAATCTTTATTTACACCCACTGCTACCCTAACAAGTGAAATCGTTGTCGAAATGGGTAACACACCCTTCGGTTCAGCCTGGGGGAACTCCCTGTTTCTGATGGCGCTGGTACTTCTCTTGGTATCGCTGTTTATGATTGTTGCCATCCGGCGGGTCGGACGAGGGAGGTTGGTATCATGACATCACGATTTTATGACAAAATTGCCACCGGCGTAGCCTGGCTGGCGGCAATTCTAATTTTGGGCATTCTGGCTTCCTTTTTGCTGTATATGCTGATTAAAGGGCTTCCGGTGCTGTCCTGGAAATTCATCTTCGGGGTGCCAAGCGATATCACCGCCGGCGGCGGCGTCGGGCCCCAGCTTTTCAACTCTTTTTATATGCTGATCTTGTCGCTGGTGTTTTCGGTTCCGGTGGCGATTGGCGCAGGCATCTACTTAGCCGAATACGCCGGCACAGGCAAACTGACCGATCTCATCCGCTTGAGCACCGAAAGTCTGGCTACCGTCCCGTCGATTGTTCTAGGACTTTTTGGGATGATCATCTTTGTCAATATTCTTGGGATGGGCATCAGCATTATCGGCGGGGCGCTCACGTTAACCCTGCTCAATCTGCCGGTGCTGGTCCGGGTGACTGAAGAAGCCATCAAAGCGGTGCCGCCTTACTACCAGGAAGCCAGCCTCGCCCTCGGGGCCACTAAGTGGCAAACCATTCGCCGGGTAATATTGCCCAACGCCCTGCCAGGCATTATTACCGGTATTACTCTGACTGCCGGCCGGGCCCTGGGCGAAACTGCTATTCTGATTTTCACCGCCGGAACGACGGTGTCCCGTCATTTGCCGGATTTTGACCCGTTGGCGGCAGGAGAAACACTGGCGGTCCATATGTGGTATGTCATGGCTATTGGCCTGGTGCCTGACCGCCTCGACATTGCCAATGGTATCGGTGCGCTGCTGATTATCACCATACTGGGACTGAATCTTATGTTGACCCTTCCGGCCAAGATGCTGCAAAAGAAATTGACTGGTTCCAGTCATTGAAGAATACGAAAGCCAGCCGTGAGGCTGGCTTTTTCTCTTGTTATTTTAGATTGGCTGGTCCTTTTACAATCAGAGTCGGACAGGGGGCGTAGTGGACGATATGGTTGCTGACACTGCCCAGAAACATTTCGGTGACACCGCTGAGGCCCCGGCGGCCCATGACGATGACCGAGTAGCCGCCCTCGACGGCGATATCGATCAGTTCTTTGCCCGGCGGTCCGAACTCTAGACGGGTGGAAACCCGGCCAGTAAACCCGGCAAAGACCTCCTGGGTTTTTGCCAGAATGAATTTGCCGTTTGCCTCCAAGTCTTGCAGCACCGAAAGCGGGATGGAAACGGTATCCGGCATGCTGAAAGCCGGTAGGCTGTAATAATTCTGAACAACGTGCACCAACATGACTTCACTGTCAAACTTTTCGGCCAGTGCCCGCGCATATTGGGCGGCGTGCAGCGCCATTTCTGATCCGTCTGTGGGAACCAGGATTTTTTTGAACATATCGTCGCCTCCTTGATGGGTTTTTACCGTTGTCGCCAAAGTCTTTTCTCTACTAAACTTCTGTGTAGCGACAGAGAATCCTGCTGGTGTATTTTGCCCTCCGAGCGTATCATCGAACCCTGCTGCTGCCATACTAATGGCAGAGAAGGAGGTGCTTTGATGCGCGACAAAGGACAAATAATGATGGTGGCTTTACTGATAGTGGTGCTGGTAATCAGCGGTTGTTCGCTATTCAAGACGCCGCAGAAAATGCCTGGACCGCTGAAAAATATTCAGGGAGCCGAGCCGCAAATTTCGGTGTACATGCACGAAACCGGCAAAACCGAATCAATGAAAATGGAGGACTATATTGCCGGGGTGGTAGCCGGGGAAATGAAACCCGAATGGCCGGTGGAGGCGCTGGCAGCTCAGGCGATACTGGCGCGGACCTTCACCCTTTATGCCATGGAAAACAAGGGTGGTGTGCCGACCCACGGCACCCAGGCCTCAACAGACATCAAGGAGTTTCAGGCTTATGACGCCAAAGCCATTAACGACAATGTCCGCAAAGCTGTCGAAATGACCAGGGGGATGGTGGCCGTCTATCAGGGCAAGCCCATCTATGCTTGGTTTCACGCTTCGGCAGGCGGCGTGACCGCCACAGCCAAAGAAGGTCTGAACTATCAGCAGGACGAACCGCCGTACACCCAGTCGGTTCCTTCGCCTGACGACCTGGCCCCTGCCGATGTCCAGAACTGGACAGCAACCTTTACCAAACAGGAAGTAATGACCGCCCTCACTAAATTGGGACATTCAGTTGATTCGGTGAAGGGTCACCCGGTCAATACCGTCTCTGGGGTGGAAATTGGGGAAAAGGGGCCGTCCGGACGGGCGACGACCATCGTAGTCGATAAAGACATTACGGTGCCGGCGGCGGACTTTCGCGTAGCCATCGGGAGCACCAAACTAAAGTCGATGCTTCTTGACAAGATTGATGTCACCGGCGATAGTGTCACTTTCACTGGCAAAGGTTACGGCCACGGTGTTGGCATGTCCCAGTGGGGCGCCAATAAATTAGCCACCGAGGGCAAGAAGCCAGAAGAAATTGTCAGCTACTATTTCAAAGGTGTGACCATCGAAAAGCGCTGGGAATAAAAGAGGCAGCCGGATAACCGGCTGTTTTTTTGTGTCAGCCCTAAGAAGTGGCTATGCAGTATACCCTTGCGACAATCCAGACAGAATATAGGCATCATACCAGGGATTCTACTATGGCACGGGGGTACTGATGAGGAAAAAGCAGGGGTGGACATGTCGCAAACTTTCCGCCGGATTTGCCGCCGCGGCCTTGCCGGTAACGAAAGAGAGGCTGGCGGCTCTGCGGAGCCTGTTGGCTGACAGCAGCGAAATGGCAGATGAGCTGTCGCGGCTTGCCAGCGGCCTCAATAACGTGGCCGCGCCTGAAGGACAGCCTTTTTTGTTTACTGGCAGCCTGCCTGACAATGAACGATTGCTGCGTGGTACATTTCAAGATTGCGAAGACATTCGTTTTCGTGCCTTTTCAGCTGGCGGACGACAAGCGCTGCTGGTATACCTCTTTGGCATGACCGACGTGACCCTGCTGGAGAAAAATGTGCTGGAGACGCTGATGGCGCCGGACAGCAACCAGCAGTTGACCATAACGATTTCGGCATTGGTCGAACGCCTGGTTACTTCGGCGGCGATAGAAGTATGCGCCAGGACTGATCAAGCGACAACCTTCATTATGAGTGGTAGCGCCCTGCTGCTGATTGATGGCAACGCGGAAGGGCTGATCGTCGGGGCCACCAAGCACGTCAAACGGGCGGTGGAAGAGTCTAAAGTGGAGGGTTTGGCCCGCGGCCCGCACGACGCTTTCACCGAAACGCTCAGCGACAATATTGTCCTATTGCGACGCCGTTCCCGCGACCCGCAACTGAAGGTCCGGATTGTTCAGTTGGGAATTCGCAGCAAAACCGAGCTAGCTATGGTTTATGTGGCTGATTTGGTCAAAGCGGGGCTGGTGGCTGAAGTCGAGCGGCGGCTAAGCAGAATCAAGGTGGATCAGGTCACTCTGTCGGCGACGGTGGAAGAGTGGATTATCGACCATCCCTGGTCGCCCTTTCCGCAAACAGATACCACCGAGATCCCGGAAAGCCTGATGGCGGCGCTATATGAGGGGCGCATCGGACTAATATTGGATAATACTCCTGTGGCGCTGATTGTTCCCTGCACGCTCACCACCCTGCTGCAGAATATCGAAGACTACACACTTCAGCCGGTGGTCGTCACTCTCGTCCGCCTTACCCGTTATTTTTGTGCGATCATCGGTGCCCTTCTACCGGCGGTGTATATCGCCATTGTGTCCTATCATCCCGGGATGCTACCGACTACCCTGGCGATATCGGTGGCCGAGATCCGGGCCCGCACCCCCTATCCGGCCTACATGGAAGTGCTGATCATGGAATTTATCATCGAGGTTTTCCAGGAAGCTGTCCTTAGGCTGCCGCGAAAAATATCTGGGGCGGCTAGCATTGTCGGCGGTTTTGTCATCGGCACAACCATCGTCCAGTCGGGTTTGGTCAATGCCATGCTGGTGGTGGCCACCGCCGGCACCGCCATCGCCTCCTATACCATGCCGTCCTACAACCTCAGCCTGGCATTGCGCTGGCTGCGGGTGCCGCTGATCTTTTTGGCATCCATCCTGGGATTTTACGGCATTATGCTGGGCTATATAGCGATCATGATTCATATGTGCAGTCTGCGCAGTTTCGGTGAGTCCTACATGGGTGGCCTGTTCGACATTACCCTGCTGGAGGATATGCAGGATAAGCTGGTGCGGCTGCCGGCCAGATGGATGACGTCGCGGCCAAAAGAATTTGGGTCCCGGGACCGGACTAGGGCAGGTGACTAGTTTGACTGAGCTGGAAGCGAAAGATCGGATGTCGCCGCTGCAACTGGCTGTCGTCGTGGCCACCGCGATGATGGCCTTCAACAGCTCGACGCTCCTGCCGCTTATTGCCGACGCGGGCACAGCGGCCTGGCTGAGCCTGCTGCTGAGCGGCTTTCTCCTCTATGGTGCGGTGCTAGTCATGGTCAAGTTGGGCGACCTTTTTTCCGGCTTGACGCTGGTGGAGTACCTGCCGCTTATCTGGGGAAGGTGGTTGGGGACAGCGATAATCCTATTGTTTTGTGTCTTGTTGTTGCTCTATGTTTCGTATATGTTGCAGGGGTTCAGCCGGTTAATCTCTTTCTTTATGTTCGACCGGACTCCCTATGAGGTAATCGAGGCAGGTTTGCTGGTGGTCTGCGTGTACTGCGCCCTGCAAGACTGGGGGACCATCCTCAGGGTGGTGCAGGTGATATTTTTTACCGCCGGGCCGCTCGTAGTCGGCTTTGTCGGCTTGGCTACAACCAGTTTTCATCTTATTAACATCATGCCCCTCTGGCCGCAGCATATTGCCGGAGTATTTTATGGGGCTTGGCATGCATGGGGCCTGTTTGCGGGCTATGAAATTATTTTGCTGCTGCTGCCGCTGGTGTACCGGGGCAATACCCGGATAAGCGCGGCGCTGGCTGGGGCATTTGGGTTTGTTACCTTGTTTTTTATCTTTATTGCGACTTTGGTGATCGGGACCTTTACTGCAGAGAGTGTGACCAAGATCCCCATTCCAATGTTGTCGGCCATCCGGGCCACCGACCTGCCGGGCACCTATCTGGAGCGGCTGGATCACTACTACCTGCTGGGCTGGATGCAGATTCACTTCGCCATGCTGGCTGTGATCCTCTACGTGGTGGCCCAGGTGCCGACCCGCTATTTCGGGCACATCGATCACCGCCCCTGGGTGTTGGCCCTGGTGCCGCTGTTATTTGTGGGCGCTGATGGGCTGCACAGCAGCCGGCTGTTCGAAGCGGCGGGGCAAACCCTCGCAGTGCTGGGGTGGGGGTTTTCACTGGTAATCATCCCGGTCAGCTACGGGCTGGCCAGGTGGCAGACGCGGAGAAAGGATGGCGCAAATGACTAACTGGATGGGTGGGGGCACAGTTCGTCTGCTGGGCGGCTATCTGCTGCTCATCGCCCTAACGATGCTCTTGGCGGGCTGCTGGGACCGGGCGGAAATCCAGGAACGAAATTTTGTAATGGCGGTGGCCATTGACGTAGCTGAGGCACCAGGCAGCCAGGGGAAGCCTGGAACCCGCCTGGAGTCTTTCGACGAGGGCGGCAAAAACCTGCCGCGCTACCGGCTCAGCCTGCAAATCCTGCGGCTGGCGGAAAGCAAGGGCGGGGAAAAAGCCGGCGAAAGCAAGACCTATGTGATTTCCGATACCGGCGGATCGTTCTTCGCGATGGTGAGAGACATGCTGGGTCAGAGCAGCAAAACACTGTGGTTTGAAAATATGCAGGCCATCATTATCAGCGAAGCGGCAGTGCGGCAGGCCGGGATGGACCGCTTGGTGGATTTTTGGCGACGGGATGCCGAAATGCGCTGGCGGGCCAGTGTTTTCATCACCTCCGGCGAGGCCCGCTCCATCCTCGAATACATACCGCCTAGCGGCCAGCCTGGCGGCCAGTACATCAGCAATGTCGCCCGTCGACAAATCAAAGATCCGGAGCTGGCTACAGCCCGCACCGATTTGCTGTATCTCATGCAGGCCCTTGATGCCGCACAGGACTTTGCTCTTCCCCGACTAGAACTGGAAGGGCCGGTCCTCAAGATAAAAGGAGCCGGTATCTTCAAGCGCGGCCAATTTATCACCTATTTAGACGAATACGCGGTCAAGGGTGGCCGAATGATCCGCGGGACGGAAAAGGCGGGGGTGATCACCGCCGAATGTCCGGTCCATCCCGGAAATTATCTTGTGTTTGAACTTTTTCGTCATGACACTCGCCTTAAACCGCATGTGGAAGGCGATAAAATTTATTTTACCTTGGATATCGCCATGAGGGGCAATCTCGGCGAAGTATCCTGCCAGGCCGAACACGACACCAAGAGCAGCGAATATCTACGGGCCGCCCAGGCGCTGTTCGCCGAGGAGGTCAAGCGCAATGTTTTATATACTTATCAACTACAGCAAAAAAATGGGGTGGACGTCGTCGGCCTGGGGGGATGCCTCAGGGCCTATGAACCGGCGACCTGGGCCCGGGTCAAAGACCACTGGGACGACGTTTGCCGGACGGTGCCGCTGGAAGTGTCGGTCAATGTGTCCGTTGTCAATGTTGGCGAGCATCAATAGGGCTAAGAAAGAATGATATGTGCCAGCCAGAAGGCCAGAGACAGGCAGGCATAACCTGCGGCCACCCTGCGGGCTAGCTTAGCCTCCCGCCGCCGGTCGTCGTGCTTTTCCAGGACGACGGCCAGCCGCCAGGCTGTCAGGACGGTGGCCCACAGGACAACATGCAGTTCGTCATTGGTGACATGAACCAGCAGAAAAGTCACCCTCTGCCAGAGTTCGGACAGGCCCATCGGCAGACTCCTTTTGTCGGTATTCCTATTATTATGAGCGCAGGCGGCAAACTCATGCAACGCGGCGGTTCCAGGGGTGTACTATTTTGCGCGTGCTTGGCATATACATCAGTAAAGTGCAAGCAAGGGAGGAGATCGTATGCCGCTGGACGATAAAACGCCGAAATGGCGTCATCAGTTGACCCTTGTCGACCGCGAAGAGCTGACGGTGGAGGGTGTGGCCAATTTGGGCAGTTTCGATGAGCGGGAAATTGTGATGGAAACCGAAGGGGGACTGTTGACTGTCAGGGGTGAGGGTCTGAATATCAAGCAATTGAACTTGGAAAAAGGCAATATCAGCATTGACGGTACAGTGAAGACCCTGGTCTACGAAGACGAAACAAAGCAAAAAAGAGGCCTGCTGGAAAGGCTGCTAAAATAGGGGAGTGCTGGCTTGCAGCGTAGGTGGCTGGTCATCTGGTATGTGCTCTTGGCACTCTTATTTGGCGAAGCGGCGGTTTACGGTGTTGTCGATTATGCCGCCAATTACTGTCGACAGGAGGTGCGGCGGCAGTTCAACGCCGCTGCGGCTGAATGGCAGCAGGTAGACAAGGTGCCTTATGCCGCCATGATCAATCGCTACGGCCGCGGCGCAGGGGTCAGCGCCCGGCTGGTGGCCAGTGTCATCCAGGCGGAAAGCTCGTTTCGGCCGCGCGCAGTCTCCCGCACGGGGGCGATGGGGTTGATGCAAGTCATGCCAGGCACTTGGCGGCAAATCGCTGACGAGCTGCAGCTCTGTGGCGGCCGGCACGACGGTGACTGTACCCCTGAATGCTATTTTGACCCTGAGCTCAATATTCGTGTCGGGACAGCTTATCTCGGCAAACTGACGCAAACGTTCGGCGGCGATCTGACTCTGGCGCTGGCCGCGTACAACGCGGGGCCGGGGGCAGTGAAGCGCTATGGCGACATACCCCCATTTCGCGAAACCGAAGACTATGTCGACGCGGTGAGGGCCAATTGGTACGCCTTGGGATCGCAATCCGAGCCGCCTTTCTCCCAGGCCGCCAGGCGGTGGCAAGAGGTGAGGCGGGTGATTGGCTGGATCATGGTTGGCACAGGCGGGTTGGCGCTATGGACAGTGGGAAAACTGAAGTTGCGCCGACGGTCCTGGCGCTGGCACTGAAAGTGGACAAAGGGGTGAGGCGATGAATTTCGCCGGACAGTTGGAGACCTTTCTCATCACCATCATCACAGGCATGGTGCTCGGGATGATGTTCGATTTTTATCGCATCATGCGGGGCGTCTTCCGCCCCCGCTGGTTGGTCACGTCGGTGACCGACCTATTGTATTGGCTGCTGGCGACCGCTGTCGTCTTTGTCGCCCTGCTTCTCGGCAACTGGGGCGAGATTCGTCTTTATGTTTTTTTTGGCCTTTTTGCTGGCATCCTCTGCTACTTCCGCCTGCTGAGCCGGTCGGTTATTCGCCTGCAGATCGGGGTCATCCGGCTGGCAGTGAAAACCGTGCGCACTGCGGTCAGCATTCTCGATCACGTTTTGTTTAGACCGGTCGGGTTTATGTTGCGGCTGGTCGTAAAGCCGCTTGCTTTGGTTCGGCAGCGGTTTTTTGTCGAACAGGCGCCGGCTGAAAAAAATATTCCTCCTGAGTAGGAATGGCTGACAAAAAGGAGGAATGCTTGCAGATCAGGCGAATAATTAAAGATAGTATCGTGCTGGTGGTGAAATTATGCAGCCTCGCCGTAAGTACCGCATCAAATGGTTTCGCCTGGCGATCCTGCTGACGGTCGGTTACAGTCTCTATATTCTGGCCGGCCAACAAATGGAACTCAACGCGGTAAATCGCGAGACCGAAGCGACCCGGGAGCGCGTGGAGCAACTAAGACAGCTCAACAAGTCCTATGGTGAGGAAAAAACGCGGCTGTCCACACCGGCGCATGTGGAAAAACTGGCTAGGGACGAGCTTGGGCTGGTGAAGCCTGGTGAAGTGCCCTACGTTCCGGCAGAAAAAAAATAACCCGGGCCGGCTTTCTTGACACCTTTTCAGCGCCAAGAGTATAATATGGTTGCAAAACATAGTTTAAGGAGGAAATTTGATTAGTATGTCCATTCAAGTTGGCAGTGTGGTCGAAGGAGTTGTGACAGGCATCACCAACTTCGGTGCCTTTGTTGAACTGCCGGAAGGAAAAGTAGGTCTTATCCATATTTCCGAGGTTGCCGATGTTTATGTGCGCGACGTGAAAGACTTCCTGAAAGAACAAGACAAAGTAAAAGTGAAGGTTCTGTCTGTTGACGAGCGCGGCAAAATCGGCCTGTCGATCAAACAACTCCAAGAACCCAGCGCCGCTCCCAAGAGACCGCCAATGCAGCATCATGACGGGCGCCGTCCCGGGCGGTTCACGCCATCGCCAACCTTCGAGGACAAGCTGAACAAATTTCTCAAAGACAGTGACGAGCGCCAAACCGATCTCAAGCGCAATACCGAGTCCAAGCGCGGTGGCCGCGGCGCCGCCCGCAGGGCCGAATAATATACGGATAAATGAGGAGCATCTTTTGGATGCTCCTCTATTTATTTTTAAAATATAACCTTCAAAATCAGACAGAATGCCCAGGCCTTTCGCCTTTGTCGGAAACCAAGACTTTTCTCCTGCGACTGCAGTCTGTGACAAGATATGCGCGGCAACTTGCTCGAACTGACGCCTATGGACGTCGACAATAAGTAGTATTTGCGGTATTCAGAAGGTGGTGTCGGATTTTTTTGCGCTACACCGACCTGATTAGACAGTATACATTTTATTTTTTATGTAAAATAGTACTATAGTCTAGCCGCGAGGTGAAAAAAATGCCGAAAGGGTCTGGCATTCCTTTTCCTGACGGTGTCATGCCGACAAGCACTTCTTCTTCCGCTTATTCGTCAGCGCAGCCGGGATGGGGCGCGTTGGCCGCTTTCCTGCGCCTATTGGCGGCACCGATTTTTTACCGCGAATATTGGCTGCTTAACAGCCTGGGTTTTTTACTTAGCCGGGTGACGCTGATGGGCGAGCTGGCGCCTTTCGGCCTGGCTTTCTTTGCGGCTGTAGCCCAATTTTCAGGCCGCCGGGCAGGTGGAGTGGCGTTCTGGATGCTGATGGGCGTACTCTCCACCGGACGTTATCTCGAAACCGCCTGGTATCTTGTCGCCATTCTTCTTTATTTTCGCTTGGCGGACAAGCTTGGACGTCTGGAAAAAAAGCTCCAGGCGGTGCCGCTTTTCGTTTTTGCCGCCGTTATTCTGGGGGAGGCGCCGCTGGCTCTGTGGCAGGGGGCGACGCCCTATCAACTGCTTGTGGTGCTCTTTAACGGCTTGATCTGCATGATACTGGCCTATCTCTTTCGGTCGGGAGTGTATCTTCTTATCAGGCGACCGGGAGAAATCCAGGTAACCGGAGATATGCTGATGTGTCTGGCGATTGTTTTGTCACTGGCTATCGCCGGAGTGGGCGGGATTATGGTAGCTGGCTACAGTCTAAGGAATATTGCTGGCAGTTTTGCGATTATGGCCTTGGCGATGGCTGGCGGGACGGGTCTCGGGACGACGATGGGCGTGGTGGTGGGATTGACAATCGGCTTGACAGACAATGACGCCACCGCTTGGATCAGCCTTTATGCCGTTGCCGGATTATTCAGCGGCAGTGTCCGCATCCTCGGCAAGTTCGCGGTAGTGTTGGGGTTTATGCTGGGAGCGGTGATTACGATCTTGCATTTCGGCCAGGCGGCCGCCTTCGCCAGGCTGCTTGCCGAAACGGCTGTGGCGGCAGTTTTCTTGATGCTGATACCGGTAGGAAGATTCCGGCGATGGAGTGCCGGTTTGCAGGAGCATGGCAACGAGCCGCCGTCAATGAAGGCTGGTATTCAAGGCGCGGTGGCCAAACTGTGCGGCGTAGCCGAGATCTTCGGCCATCTGGCAGCAGCCTCCATCACAGTAGCTGGTGAAGCCGACGACAAGATTCGCGACGCGGAAACAGCCAGGATGCTGGCTGTTGTCGGGGAACAGGTATGTGGCCCCTGTCCACGGCGGACAGGGTGCTGGGATTATGATTTTCACCGCACCCGTCAGAGCATGTTGGATGCTTTGGCGTTAGCCGAGCAGGTCGATTTGGCCCCGGAGGATATGCCAGCCATACTGCGGGATAACTGTTTGCGCGGCAAGGAAGTGGTGAAGGCGGTCAACGCTGTCGCCCAGTACAATCGCGGCAGTTATCTTGCGCAAAAACAGTTTGCCGCTGCCCGGCAGACGCTAATTGAACAGTTGCAGGCCCTAGGGAACATCGTCGCCAACCTGGCTAAAGTCCTGCTCCAAGATGAAAATAGCAGCCAGGCGGCTGCATGGCCGGAAAGGACAAATTCCGTCCATCAGGTTTATGAAGGACAAGTGGGTTGCTCCCGCGCGGGGCGTCTTAGTTTGCAGGAAATGGCCGGGCGGTTCCAGATTCGAACCGGCGCAGCCAGCGCCGCGAAGGAGCGCTTGACTGTATGTGGCGATACCTATGCAGTTTTTCCGATTGAAAAGACAAAGTTAGCACTGATTCTCAGTGACGGCATGGGGAGCGGCAGTCAGGCTGCCGGTCAGAGCGCTGCTACGGTAGACCACCTGGAGAAACTGCTACAGGCCGGGTTTCCGGTCGATTTGGCGGTCAAGACGGTAAATGATCTGCTGCTGCTCAGTGAAATCCAGGAAAGTTTCGCTACTTTGGATATTGTGATTGTTGATACTTGCGCCGGCACAGCCGAATTTCTTAAGGTCGGCTCAGCCCCCAGTTATGTCAAACGGGTCCATGAAGTGGCGACAATCAAGCCGGCCTCTTTGCCTGTCGGGATTTTGCAGCAGATTGAGATTGAGCCGATCGAGTGGCAACTGGCCAACGACGATCTGATTGTGATGGTCAGCGACGGGGTCGTTGATTTCCCCGGACAGGGAAGGGGCCGGGAATCCTGGCTGGTAAATTTTTTGCGCCGGACTGCTGCCGCCCATCCCCAGGAAATGGCTGATAAAATCCTGCTGCAGGCGAAAACGTTGTGCGCTGGCGGCATCGGCGACGACATGACGGTATTGGTCGCTCAAGTCACCGAAAGGCCGGGAGTGAATTGACAGCGCAGATTCAATTAGACGAAGAGACATTAAAGTTCGCCGCCGACGCCGGCGAACTTTGTTGTGACTAAAAAAATGCTCGGGGGAAAGACTATCCTAATGGTATAATGTAGCAGGAAATTCTTCGGCGTCAGGAGAAGGTAGGCAGGGAGTGCTGGCAGAGGAAGTGAGCCGATGGCTGCTATCCAATTGGAAGATATGGTGACTCTGGCTGTTCAGGCCGGGGAAATCATGCTGAAAAACGGAGCCGAAACCTCGCGGGTCGAAGAGACGATGGAGCATATCGCCAGGGCGTGCGGCGCTGTTCAGGTGGAGAGCTTCGTCATCCCTACCGGCGTTTTTTTGACGGTCGTTGACGTCGCTGGCCGTTCGCTGACCACCATGCGCCGGGTTCGGGACCGGACCATCAATCTGGACCGGATTGCCAAAGTAAACGAGTTGTCGCGGCGTCTCGCGGACAAACGCCTGGAGTACGGCGATGCCATCGCCTTGCTGGGGCTGATCGCCAAGGAGCGAACCGGCTTTTCCCTGCTGCCGTCGATGGCCGCTTCCGGGCTTGTCGGGGGCGGTTTCGCAGTCTTACAAAACGGCGGATACGGGGAAATGGCCGCTGCCTTTATCGGTGCGGCAGCAGTACGGTATGTTGCCCATGTCATATCGCAGTTGCACGGGGTGCGCTTTACCTTTGAATTTCTCGGCGGACTGACGGCAGCGCTGATTGGCAGTGTACTGCATTTCTTCTGCCCGGTCCTCAGTCGTGATGTGATAATCGTTGGCGGACTTATGCCACTGGTGCCAGGAGTGGCTATCACCAATGCCATCCGGGATGTGATCGCCGGTGATCTGCTCAGCGGTCTGTCGCGCGGCCTGGAGGCCGCTTTGACTTCGGTGGCGGTGGCTATGGGAGTGGTGATTGTTCTCGCGATTCACACGGTGAGGTGACAGAAGGATGCTGGGAGTGAAAATCGCTGCCGTATTTATTATGGGTACGGCTATCGGCGTACTGTACCGGATTCCGCGCAATGTGCTGCTATACGGCAGCCTGAGCGGAGTGGTCGCCTGGCTGATCACTTACGGTTTATTGCAAGCTGGGGCAGGTATCGTCACCGCTAGTTTCTGCGGGAGTCTGGCTATCGGTATTTTGGCAGAGTTGTTGGCCCGCGTCCTCAGGAAACCGGCGACGGTATTCGTTATACCCGGGTTTATTCCCTTGGTGCCTGGGGGAGAAGCGTTTACCACCATGCGGCTGCTAGTAGAGGGGCGGGCCCTGGATGCCATCGCCATGGGGGTCCAGACCCTGTTTATGGCTGGGGCGATCGCCTTCGGTATTTTTGTCAGCATTACCGTCTACCGGCTGACTGCGACTTATTATGAAAAAAGTGGGATTAGCCATGTTGACGAAAGTTAGGCTTTGGATTGAACGTCACCGGCTCATTGCTCCGGGCGACAAAATATTGGCGGCCTGTTCGGGCGGGGCGGACTCGCTGTCTCTCGTCCATCTTCTTCACCGCTTGGTGCCGGAATACGGCTTGACCCTGGCGGTCGCCCATGTCAATCATATGTTCCGGGGCGCTGAATCGGAGGCCGACGCAGCGTTTGTCGGTCAATTTTGCGCTAGGCTTGGCTTGATGTACCATCAAGCCGATATTGATGTTCCTCATTTCATTCGGAACAACCGCTATTCTCCTCAGGAGGCTGCCCGGATTTTGCGTTATCGCTATCTGCGGCAGGTTGCGGCAACCATGGGTGGAGCCAAAATTGCCACCGGCCATCAGCGGGACGACCAAGCGGAAACCGTTCTCCTCAATCTGTTGCGCGGCGCAGGCAGCGCCGGGATGACAGGCATGAACCCGGCTGATGACGATGTTATTCGGCCCTTGCTTGGCACGAACAGGATAGAAATCGAGACCTATTGCCGCGAACACGCCTTGGCGCCGCGGTTCGACAGCTCCAATCTGAAAACCGATTATCTGCGCAATTATCTCCGGCTGGAAATCTTGCCGCTGCTCAAAACCCGGTTTAATGCCAACGTAACCGAGGCCCTTTGCCGTACAGCCCGGCTGGTGGGGGACGAACATCAGTTTATTATTGAAGCTGTCGGGGCACGATGGCCGGATGTTGTCCGGGAAGAAGGCGAGTTGCTCGAGGTTGACTGCAGGCGCTTGAATGCCCTGCATATCGCTCTCGGTCGGGAAGTTTTTCGACAGGTTATTGCAAAAAAACGCGGTAGCCTAAAAGGAATAACCTTTTTCCATGTGGAAAGATTATTAGAGTTAGCTGCCAGCGGATCGGTTGGCAGTGTTGTCGAGCTTCCCGGGGAGCTTGTCGCCCGTAGAGGCTATCATGCCGTAATTTTTGAGACGCCCATGGCGGTGCCAACTGCAGCGGGAGTCGAATGGCCGGAGGTTGAGCTACTGATTCCCGGTGTGACGGCTATACCGGCCTTGAACCTTACAGTGACTGCCAAGCTGCTTGACACCCGGCCGCAGGATCTTCCGTCAGATAGCGCCCTCTTTGACTGGAGGCAATTGATGCCGCCTCTTTGGGTCCGGGCCCGGAGGGAGGGAGACCGATTCCGGCCAGCCGGTGGGGCGGGCAGCAAAAAACTGAAGGAATTTTTTATTGATACCAAAATCCCGCGAGAAAAGCGGGACCGTATTCCTCTCTTCTGTGATCAACAGGGGATAGTATGGGTAGGTGGCCACCGCCAAGCCGAGCGGGCCAGACCTGACGAAAGTACCGGGTGTTTTTTGCAACTTAGTATACAACAGGAGGACTGACTGGTGATCGAGGATATTAAAGAAACATTGCTGGACCAGGAAATTCTGGCCGGCAGGATCAAGGAACTGGGAGCGCGGATCAGCGCAGACTATGCCGGCAAGAGGATTCTGATGATCGGCATACTCAGGGGAGCCGTCATTTTTATGGCCGATTTGGCCCGGGCGATCGACGTCCCGGTTGCCATCGACTTTATGGCAGTATCCAGCTACGGCGCTTCAAGTAAATCCAGTGGTGTGGTCCGAATTTTGAAAGATCTTGATGAAAATGTCGAAGGGCGCCACCTCCTTATTGTCGAAGATATCATCGACACCGGCCTGACCCTTAACTATTTGTTGGAGAATCTACGCTCCCGCAAGCCGGCCAGTCTTAAGATCTGCACCCTTTTGAACAAACCGTCGCGACGCAAGGCCGAGGTGCCGATTGATTACAATGGGTTTGATATCCCCGACTATTTTGTTGTTGGCTATGGCCTCGACTATGATGGAAATTACCGTAATTTACCGTTCATCGGGGTGCTCAAGCCGGAGGCTTATCAAAGCTAAGGGGTGCATACACTGTTAACGCAGGCATAAATGATGCTGCCGGGCTTTAATTGTCAGTATCGCTAGCATATGGTATAATATTCACCTATGGACGCCACAGTTGCTGTCCTGGGAGCTCCAGCGAGAGGAGGGTTATCTATCAATAAATTTTTTCGCAACGTAAGTTTTTATCTGCTCATCATCATCCTGGCAATATCGATTATCGACTATTATTCGTCGCGCACGACCGCCAAGCAGGAGATCAGCTATAGTCAGTTCCTGCACTCGGTGGAAGACCAGAAGGTCGAGCGTGTTACGATAGTGGATAATACTATCCGCGGCAAGCTCAAGGATGGACAGGAGTTTACTACCATCACTCCCAATGATCCTACCCTTATCAATACCTTGCGGGAAAAGAACGTCGATATCAAGGCGGAACAGCCGCCGCAACCGCCATGGTGGACGACCATCTTCTCATCCGTGTTGCCGATGCTTTTGTTGATCGGTGTATGGTTCTTTATTATGCAACAGACCCAAGGTGGCGGCAACAGAGTGATGTCTTTTGGCAAAAGCCGGGCCAAGCTGCACAGTGAAGACAAGATTAAAGTCACTTTCAGTGATGTGGCTGGAGCGGATGAAGCCAAACAGGAACTGGAAGAAGTCGTAGAGTTCCTCAAGCATCCGAAAAAATTCAACGACCTTGGTGCGCGAATTCCTAAGGGCGTACTGCTATTTGGACCGCCAGGAACAGGAAAAACGCTCTTGGCGCGGGCGGTAGCCGGCGAGGCCGGGGTACCGTTTTTCAGCATCAGCGGTTCGGACTTTGTCGAAATGTTCGTCGGGGTAGGCGCATCCCGGGTGCGTGATCTATTTGAGCAAGCCAAAAAGAGCGCCCCTTGCATCGTGTTTATCGATGAGATTGACGCGGTGGGCCGGCAGCGCGGCGCCGGACTGGGCGGCGGCCATGACGAGCGCGAACAAACCTTGAATCAATTACTGGTCGAAATGGATGGCTTCGGCGTCAATGAGGGGATTATTATTATCGCCGCCACCAACCGGCCCGATATTCTTGACCCGGCGCTGCTTCGTCCCGGGCGTTTCGACCGCCAGATTGTGGTCGACAAGCCGGATGTGAGGGGTCGCCTGGAAATCCTGAGGGTGCATACCCGGGGCAAGCCCCTGGCCAAGGAAGTCAATCTTGACGTTCTCGCCCGGCGTACCCCCGGCTTCACCGGCGCCGACCTGAGCAATTTGGTCAATGAGGCGGCGCTACTCGCTGCCAGGCGCAGTAAAAAGCGGATTGAAATGCCGGAGATGGAAGAATCGGTGGAACGGGTTGTAGCCGGACCGGAACGCAAAAGCAAAGTCATCAGCGATAAGGAAAAGAAGCTCACCGCCTTTCATGAGGCTGGCCACGCGCTGGTGGGCGTGCTGCTTCCCCATACCGACCAGGTACATAAAGTGTCGATCATCCCTCGCGGCCGGGCCGGCGGTTATACGCTGATGCTACCGAAAGAAGATCGCTACTATGCTACTAAGTCCGAGCTGTTGGATCAACTGAAAACACTGCTCGGAGGCCGGGTTGCCGAAGCGCTGGTGCTGGAAGAGATTAGCACCGGGGCGCAGAACGACCTGGAGCGGGCCACCGAACTAGTCCGTAAAATGATCACCGAATTTGGCATGAGCGAAGCACTTGGCCCGATTACCTTTGGTCGGCGCCAGGAACAGGTATTTTTGGGGCGAGATATCACCCGCGACCGCAACTACAGCGAAGAAGTCGCCTATTCGATTGATAAGGAAGTCCGGCGCCTGATTGAGGACGCCTACGCCAAGACGGAAGCCTTGTTACGCGAAAACCTCGATAAATTGCATCTTGTCGCCAATGCCCTTCTTGAACTCGAAACGTTGGAGGGAGAACAGCTGGCCCAACTGCTAGAAAATGGCAAGCTTGACGATGTTGTTCCCAAGCCGGATGAGCCGGTCGTGGCCCCTCGTAACGTCATTCCCGTTCCTGATGAAAGCCATGGCCCCAAGGTGGTCTATCTGACACGGCAGGAGGCGGATAGCCAATGGCCCAAGCGCTCGTAGCAGGTATTAGCGGTGAGGCGGCCGTCAAGGTCACCCCAGAGAATACCGCAGATAAAATGGGCAATCCCGGCGCGATGGTTTTTGCGACCCCGATGCTGGTGGCGCTGATGGAACAAGCCGCCATCGCCGCGGTGCAATCCTATCTGGCACCAGGTGAAGGCACGGTGGGCACCCGCGTGGATGTCGCCCATCTGGCGGCAACGCCGGTAGGGATGAGTGTCCGGGCAACAGCCACTTTGCTGGAGATCGCCGGCAAGAAGCTGACCTTTGCCGTGGAAGCCTCCGATGACCGGGAAAAAGTCGGTCAAGGTCGCCATGAACGGTATATTATCAACACCGAGGCGTTTTTTGGCAAAGTAGCCGCCAAAAAATAAAGAAAACCCGGCTTGCATCGAGTCTTTGGCGAAGATGGAAGCCGAGGTTGCCCTTATCCTTCAGAAAGGGATACTTTCTGCTAAGGGAAAAAGAGGTGATAGCATGCCGCGAAGATGGATACCCAACACGCTGACGGTGATCAACCTCTTTGGCGGAATTGTGGCGATTTTATTGACCTTTGTTCAGCAGTGGGCACTGGCTGTGGCACTGATTTTCGGCGCAGCCCTGTTTGATAGTCTTGACGGGCGAATCGCTAGAAGGCTTAATGTTACCACTGAATTCGGCAAACAACTGGATTCCCTGGCTGACTTGGTTTCCTTCGGGGTGGCTCCGGCGACGCTTGCCTATCTGCTGGTTTTTTCCCACACCGGGTGGAGTGGTTATCTGCTGACGGCCGTATTTCCGGTCTGCGGCGCCCTCCGGCTGGCGCGGTTCAATATTTCCAGCGTGAAAGGCTATTATGTCGGACTGCCGATCACTGTAGCCGGACCCATGCTGGCGGCTTGCGCTTTTTTTGCCCAGATGCTGCCGGTGGCGGCCCAAGCCTTGATTCTCCTCTTATTGTCCGGGCTAATGATCTCGACAGTGAAAGTCCCCAAAATGTAGTTAAACTAAAAAACCCATCACCGAGGTGATGGGTTTTGTTTATTCTTTACGCGTGGTGATGTTTGTGACCCCTGGGAAAGGCTTGGTGCATTTTCTGCATATCCTGCTTGAGGGTGTCTTGGTCAACGCCAAGGGTAGTGGCAACATCCCGCCAGCTATTGTTGATTTTTTTCATGGAGAGGATATTGTCGATGGATTGATCTGTATTTTGGGCCAAGAGACCGGCCATCGCTACATCGCGAGCCTTGTAGCCCTGATCAAAAAGACCGAGGGTGGTCTGCTTGTCCAGGCCCAGTGCGGTACTCAGCCGGTTGCTTGTCAGGTTGTTGCGGGTGGCTTTCATTTGCTCTCTGGTGATGTTTAATGTTTTGGCGACATCTCTCCAGCTGTTGTCAGCAGTTTTCAGAGCCAGGACATCATCCAACGGCTTACCGCTGGCTTCGGCCAGAAAAGCGGCCCGGCTTAGGGTGTGGAATCCCACACCTTGGTTGAAATAGTTGATCACAGTAGCTTTATCAATGCCATAGGTTTCAGACAGCCGAGTTGCGGCTTTGTCAGGGTCGACATGGCGCTGCGAAAAGGCCGGCCGCTGGTTTTCCGACTGATCGGCGTACACCATGAATGGGGCGGCGACACCAGCCAGGATAAAGGTACTTGCGGCAATTACGACAATGGTTTTTTTCGCTAGCAGCTTCATAGGGTCATTCCTCCGTCTATATTTTATCGCGTCAGCCTGGGAGAGGCTGCTGAGATCAGTATAGAGGAGGAGTATGACAAAATTATGACAAAGAGGGCTTTTTAAACAGCCTGGTATTGGTTCAGATCAATCCTCTTCATTTCGCCAGCGGCAGGGTGACGGTGAAGGTCGCGCCTTCACCTGGTACGCTGTGGACGGCAATTTCGCCCTGCATAGCCGTCACCAGACGCTTGGTGATGGCCAGCCCGAGGCCAGTGCCGCCACCGCTGCGAGAGCGGGATTTGTCGACACGGTAAAAGCGCTCCCAGAGAAAGGGCTGGTCAGCTGCCGGTATGCCTGGCCCGTGGTCGGTGATGGCAATGGCGATATGGCTGGAAACCGCGGTCACGGCTATTTCGATTGCCGAGCCGTCAGGGGAATAGCGGACGGCATTCCCCAGCAGATTGGCGATGATCTGGGACAGCCGCCAAGCGTCGGCCAGGACAGGCGGAGTACCGGCAGGAATATCAAGCTGGAGGTCGAGGTTCTTGTTGTCAAGCAGATGATGATATTTTGCCAGCTCAGCTGGCAAATAAGCACTAAGATCCAATTTTTCCGGGGTGATCAACAGCTCGCCTGCTTCTAGCTGGGCCAGATCAAGCAGATCCCGGATCAGCCGGTCGATGTGCTGGCTTTCTTCAACAATGGTTGTCAGGTAGCGCTGACGTTTCTCGGCTCCATCCACCACGCCGTCGTGCAGGGCCTCGGCTAAGGCCTGGATGGAGGCCACAGGGGTTTTGAGCTCATGAGACACATTGGCGAGAAACTCTCGTCGGTTTTGCTCGGTGTGGGCCAGCGATTCCGCCATGCTGTTAAAGACCTTCCCTAGTCGCCCGATTTCATCGGTGCCGGCGGTTGTGACCCGGCTGTCATAGTCGCCGCCGGCGAAGCGAGCCGCAGCCCGGCTGATATTGGCGATGGGACGGGTGAGGCTGCGGGCGATGAAGAAGCCAAGGGCAGTTGCAGCCAGCATGCCGAGGAGCAGGGCGATGATCAGTAGCCGGTCCAGAGCCTGGATGGTCTGGTTAATCCCGGTGATCGGGGTATAAAGAAAAAGGGCTGTAGGAACTTTGGCCGCCGGTATGGGGATGGCCACAGTAATCGACGGATCGGGCTGGTTGCGGGAGTTGCGGACCCAAGACTGGGAGTTGCCGGCGAAAACGCCGTCGAACTGCTCCGAGCGTTCGGAAAAGATGCGAACCCAGCGGGGCGGGGGATTACCGATCAAGATTTTTCCCTCTTGGGTCGCCAGCCAGGAGTTGACGCCGACCAACTCGCCGATCAGTTCCAGTCGGGTTGGGTTCTGGCCGCTGGCAACGGTCGGCGAAATGATGGCAACGACGACATTCCCCTTCGCCAGCAGTTCCCGCCGCTTGTTTTCCACGACATGCTCGCGGATAAGGTAGGACATCAGCACCCCGAAGGTGATGGTGGTAAGCAGAATCACGACAATATGAGACAAGAGCAGCCGGCCGAAAATGGAGCGAATCATCTGCCGATCACCTCGAATTTATAGCCAATGCCCCACACGGTGTGGATATAAGGATTATCCTGGACGGCGATCTTTTGCCGAAGGCGTTTTACCGTAGCGTCCACAGTGCGGTCGTCGCCTTCAAAGCCATAACCCCAGACGTTGGTCAGGAGCTGCTCCCGCGAGAAGACCACCTTTTGGTGCCGGGCTAAAAACATCAAGAGTTCGAACTCCTTCGGCGACAGGGCAACCACCGTCCCGTCGAGCTCCACCCGCTGGGCTGAGGGATTGATGGTAAGACCGGAGAATGACAGGACTTCGGTCGTTTCGCAGGTGAGTCCACTGCGCCGTAGTACGGCCCGGACCCTGGCTACCAGTTCCCTGGGACTGAACGGTTTCGTGATATAATCGTCGGCTCCCAGAGAAAATCCGGTCATTTTATCGCTTTCGGTGCTTTTGGCGGTCAGGAAGATCACAGGCACTTTGCGGGGCAGCGCCCGGCAAATTTCCCAGCCAGTGTGCTTGGGCAGCATCACGTCGAGAATCAATAAATCAGGCTGGTGTTCTGTCTCAAGGTCCATCGCCTGTTCGCCGTCGGCGGCTGTGTAGACGGTAAATCCCTCACGCTCAAGATATAATTGGACTACTTCCAGGATACTGGCTTCATCATCAGCCACCAAGATTTTTACTGACATTTAAATCCTCCGTCTTGCTGTGCATGTCAATACATGCTATTATATTGCTGAGAAATCTTACGGACAGGCGGTATCGACATGAACCGCACTGGCCGTAAAGCGGCGTCATTCCATAAATATGTTCGGGGATAGACCGCTTGGATCCTTGAGACCAAGACGGTGAGGACCGGTATTTTATTGGCCTTCCTGTCTTGCAGGAAGGTTTTTATTTTTAGATTAGGGGGGATAGCCATGGAAACCATCAGCCGGGTGGCTGACCTGCGGGCTAGATTGCAGCAGGCCAGACTGCAGGGAAAAACGGTCGGACTGGTACCGACTATGGGGTATCTGCATGAAGGGCATTTAACGCTGATGCGGCAGGCCCGGGCGGGTCATGACATTGTGGTAGCCAGCATCTTCGTCAATCCCTTGCAGTTTGGCCCCAGCGAGGATTACGCTGTTTATCCGCGGAATCTGGAACGAGACAGCGCAGCGGCAGCCACAGCCGGAGTGGACATTTTATTTGTGCCGCAGGTGGATGATATGTATCCCGGTGGCTATGAGCAGATGCGAACCTTTGTGGAGGTTCAGGGGCTAAGCGCGCTTCTTTGTGGGGCCAGTCGCCCCGGTCATTTTCGCGGCGTGGCAACGGTTGTCAACAAGCTCTTCAATATTGTGCAGCCGGACGCCGCTTATTTTGGTCAGAAGGATGCGCAACAAGTGATCATCATCAAACAGATGGTCAGTGATCTCAATATGAATGTGCGTATTGTCGCCGTTCCGATTGTCCGGGAGACAGACGGTCTGGCAATGTCTTCGCGAAATGGCTATCTAAATCCTGCTGAACGCCAGGGGGCTTTGGTGCTAAATAAGTCGCTGATGCTTGCGAAAGAAAAAGTACAGGCCGGGGAGCATGACGTGGTTCAGCTTGTCCGGGCCATAGAAGACCTGATCACCAACGAACCTTTGGCCAGTATTGATTATGTTTCGATTCGTCATCCGGAAACACTGGACGAGCTGTCTGTTATCGCTGGGCCGGCGCTTATCGCTCTGGCGGTGCGTATTGGCAAAACCCGGCTGATCGACAACATGGTTTTGGGGGGATAACACATGTTTCGTACCCTGTTTAAGTCCAAGCTTCATCGGGCGACTGTAACTGAAGCCTGTCTGAACTACATCGGCAGCATCACCATTGACGAAGACTTAATGGACGCCGCCAATATTTGCATCAACGAGAAGGTCCAGGTGGTCAACAACAACAACGGCGCCAGACTAGAAACCTATGCCATTCCCGGTGAACGGGGCACAGGCATTATCTGTCTCAATGGAGCGGCGGCGCGGCTTGTGCAGCCTGGCGATAAGGTGATTATCATCACCTATGCGCTGATCGATGACCGCGAGGTCAAGGACTTTCAGCCGACCGTCGTGTTTTTGAATGACGACAATAAGATCGCTGAAATTAAGGCCGCTGAGCAGCACGGCGAAATCCGCTGATTGACAGATCATCCTCTTTCTATTTATGATAAAGGAAGTTTCTGCAATTCACGTCCGCTCATAATAGCACGGTTGAGGAAAGTGTTCGACAGGAGGGAACCAGATGCGCGTCAGGATTTTGCAAATTCTGCGAGAGAATGCCGGCGACTACATATCCGGGGAAGAAGTTTCCCGGCGATTGGCAGTGTCCCGGACCGCCATCTGGAAACATATCCAGGCACTGAAACAGGACGGTTATGACATCGAGGCCCATTCGCGGTCCGGCTACCGCTTGTGCGGGACTCCTGACCTATTGTTGCCGGAAGAAATTTGTCTGCGTCTGGACACTGAGGTTTTCGGCAGGCAAATCCATTACCTTTCTGCGGTGACCTCGACCAATACCGAGGCCAAACGCCTGGCGACCGACGGTTGCCCCGAAGGACTTATCGTTGTGGCTGAGGAACAGACCGGTGGCCGAGGCCGACTGGCGCGGGGCTGGTATTCACCTCGCGGCAAGGGCATCTGGCTTTCGCTGGTGCTCAGGCCGCCCTTCAGCCCGCAAGAGGCGCCAAAATGTACCTTGCTGGCGGCGGTGGCGGTGAATAAGGCGATTCGCAGAGTGACCAACGTAGCCAGTGGCATAAAATGGCCCAATGATATTCTTTATGAAGACAAAAAACTGGTGGGCATCCTCACCGAAATGACGGCTGAGATGGACGCCATCAACTATGTGGTGATCGGGATGGGGATCAACGTCAATATTGCCGCCGAGGAGTTTCCGGCAGAGCTTGCAGCCAGCGCTACTTCGCTGCTGGTAGCCGGCGGGCGGCGCTTTTCCCGACTGGAGCTAACCGCCGCCGTGCTGGAAGAGTTTGAAGCAGCCTATCATGCTGTCATAAGAGATGGCTTTGAGCCCCTTCTTGCCGAATGGCGCGCCGAGTCGGTTACTTTAGGGCGAACGGTAGATGTGCTCGGGGTGGGCCGGCAGTTTTCCGGTGTAGCGGTGGATATCGCCGCCGATGGTGCCTTGCTTATCGAGACTGAAAGCGGGCTGGAACGTGTAGTGGCTGGCGACGTATCCATCAGGGCCCGGGTGAGAGGGGAATAGCCCCATGACAGTACGCTGCATGGTTCTGGCCGGATTATTTGCCGCTTTGATCGCCATCAGCTCCCAGTTCGCCATCCCGCTCGGGCCTGTGCCGCATACCCTGCAGGTATTCTTCGTTATGCTGGCCGGACTGGTGCTGGGTGGTCGCTGGGGAGCCACCAGTGTCGCCGTATGGGTGCTTCTCGGCCTGTTCGGACTGCCGGTCTTTGCCCAGGGCAATTTCGGACCTTCCGTTCTGGTTGGACCCACAGGGGGCTTTCTGGCAGGTTTTATGCTGTGCGCCTTTTGCGTGGGCTGGCTGACCGAGCGGGTCGGAGTTTCGCTCGCGAAAACCTCCGGCATTATGCTGGTAGGCTTGCTGATTGTCTATGTGGTGGGCCTTGCCGGCTTTATGGCCAGTTTTACCTATTTTCTGCACAAACCTTTGACCATCAAAGAGGCGCTGACGTTGGCGGTTGTGCCCTTTCTGCCGTTTGATGTCATAAAATCACTTATGGCTGCCTATATCGGTGTAAAGGTGCGCCGGGCACTGGGCCGAGCCGGGTTTATCCCCAGCCGGTAATTTTTCACGCAGGAGTGAGACAAAGACGATGTTACTGGTATTTGACGTAGGCAACACCAATATCGTGCTCGGGGTATACGACGGAGCCAATCTGCTGTATCACTGGCGGATATCCACCGACCGGCAAAAAACTGCTGATGAATACGGTGTGTTGATGAACAGCCTGTTCACCCACCGGGGCTTTAGTCTGGAGGATATTAAAGCGGCGATCATTTCATCGGTCGTGCCGCCCCTCATGGCGCCGCTGACCCGGATGTGCCAGCGCTATTTTAAGGTTGAGCCGCTGGTAGTAGGGCCGGGGATCAAAACCGGCATCTGCATAAAATATGAAAATCCGCGGGAGGTGGGGGCTGACCGGGTTGTCAACGCCATCGCCGCCTATGAAAAACACGGCGGACCGGTTATTGTCGTCGACTTCGGGACAGCCACCACTTTTTGCGCTATCGACGCCAACGGCGACTATCTGGGCGGGGCGATTGCCCCAGGCATCGGGATCTCGACCGAGGCTCTTTTTCAACGGGCGGCCAAACTGCCCAGGATTGAGCTGGTGAAGCCAAGGTCGGTGATTTGCCGGAATACGGTGGCCAGCATGCAGTCTGGCATCATCTTTGGGTTTGTCGGACAGGTGGACGAGGTGGTCCGGCGGATGCGCGAAGAGCTGGGTGTCGAAGCCGGGGTGGTCGCTACCGGGGGTCTGGCCAATCTGATTGCCCGCGAATCCAAGACCATTCAATTTGTCGAACCCTTCCTTACCCTGGAAGGCCTGCGGATTATTTATGACCGCAATATTGCGACCAAAGCTTGATCTCACTCACCTTTAACGGGCTGCCGTGTACTGCTTTGGCAGGAGTCGGGTTAGTTTTGGTGAAACTGCCGATAATAAATGGGGTATTCATTTTACAATATCTACAGGTGCAAGACACTTGGCTCGAGGAGGTGGCAGCATGCATATCGGCACAGTAGCGCTCGTCGAGCCGGTCATTATCCTGGCGCCGATGGCCGGTGTCACCGACCTGCCCTTTCGGCTGCTGGCTAAAGAAATGGGCTGCAGCTTAGTTTATTCCGAGATGGTCAGCGACAAGGGTCTGCTCTACCAAAATTGCCACACCGAGGCTATGCTCAAGATGACCGACCAGGAACGACCGGTGGCATTGCAGATCTTTGGCTCTGAACCGGAGAACATGGCCGCGGCGGCGAAAATTGTCGCCCGCGCTGGTGCCGACATCATCGATATCAATATGGGCTGCCCCACCCCAAAAATTGTGAAAAACGGAGAAGGATCGGCACTGATGCGCCAACCGGAGCTGGCCTACGAGATTATGGCCAGTGTTGTGGCTGCGGTGGATGTCCCGGTTACCGTAAAAATCCGCAGCGGTTGGGATGAAGCGTCGATCAATGCCGTAGAAATGGCCAAACTGGCTGAACGGGCCGGGATTGCGGCCATCGCCGTGCATGGCCGGACCAGAGCGCAGTTTTACACCGGCAAGGCGGACTGGCAGATAATCCGCCAGGTCAAAGAGAGTGTGGCCATTCCGGTAGTGGGTAACGGAGATGTGCGCACACCGGAAGATGCCAGGCGGCTGTTGACGGAGACGGGGTGTGATGCCATAATGGTAGGACGGGGTGCTCAAGGCAATCCTTGGATATTCCGCCAGATCCGGCATTTCCTGCTTACCGGTGAACGGTTGCCTTCGCCGGATGTCGCCGAACGGACCGAGGTGCTGCTACGCCATTTGGACATGCTTGTCGATGTCAAAGGCGAATATACCGCTGTCCGGGAAATGCGCCGTCATGCCTCGTGGTATACCAAGGGGCTCAGGCATGCCGCTGAAATCCGGCTGCGCTTTAATCAGGCCGAATGCCAGGCGGATTTTGCCGGCATCATGGACTTTTTGCGGTAACGATTTTTTGGGGTGAGAGCATGACACTGATTCTTCCTGTGGCTAATGGAGTGTTGCCAAATCCACACGGCGGTACAATTACCGGTGTGTTTATTTTTGAGCAGGGAGGCGAGGCTCTCGTCCGCGCCGGCAGCGACCAGGACATTCTCATCTGCCCATGGATACCGGAAAGTGAAAATTTGTATCCGGTAGGTGTCCTCGCCCGGCTGGCCAAAGTATGGACGCAGACCATGCCCGACCCGTCAGGACAGGATTGTCCTGTGCTCATGGCGGTGCTCGAAGGGCGGGGGCATGCCCGCTGGCATCACCTGCAGGCCAAAGGGCCATACATAGTAGCCGACGGGGTCGAACGGCTCAATTTCAAAGCCACCCGGCAGGAATATCCGGCCATTTCCGGGGCGGGCTGGCAACCAGCCGGAGGCTTTACCGAGTTTCGGGACGCGTCAGACATTCCTGTCACCGTTTACGGCACCGATCTCGAAACCGGCCAGGAAGTGAGCATTCGGGGCAACCTGGGGGGGCTCGTGACCCAACAACAGGCCCATACCATCGAACACGGCATTATCCGGGCGCTCGGTACTTATGGCCTGTGTACCCCGCGCACCCTGCTGGATTCTATTAGCCGGGAAACCGATGAGCTGAAAAAATCGGTGGAATATGGACTTCGTTTTGCCATGCCGGAGGTGATCGGCCGGACGTCGACCGGTGCATGCGGCAATCCAATGACCAACATGGCCCAGTTTTATCTGGCCCGGGACTTTGTCGACAATGTCACCGCCGGGAAGTCGCTGAACCGATCATTATTTGATGCCAAGCGCAGCGCTATGTCCCAACTCACCGACGAACTCGACTTGACAATGCATCAGGGGATTCGGGCCCTGCAGGGACTGAAAAAAGGTATGCAGCATGATGATACCCCCCTCAAAGTGGAGATTTGCAAGAAGGTTATTCGGCGCTTTCCCCTGGAACCTTGGGGGTAACGTGGTAATTTATGGTAATTTGCGCTTGAATTTGCAAAAAAAAAAATGCTAAAATGTGTATGTACACAACATTGTGCACATACACTATAGGGGAGCGGTCGAAATGCTGCTACGGATCGGCGATAAGATCATCAACCGCCAAAAAATCCATCATGCTGTAGACGACATACTGGAAATGCGGAGCAGAGGATTTTCGCAGCAGGAAACGGCCAACAAGATTGGTGTCGACCGCACAGTCGTGTCTAGGCTGGAAACGCTGGGGGAAGTTCGCAAAGGCGGACAGGTCGCTATGATCGGTTTTCCCATCCAAAATTGCACCGAACTGGCCCAAATGGCCAGGCAGGAAGGCGTAGACTACTGCTTGCTATTGTCCGAAAAAGAACGCTGGGAATTCGTTGAAAGTAAGACCGGGGTTGAACTGTTTAATAAAATCATGGAAATCATCAGTGTTCTTCGCGCCTACGATATAGTCATCATCATCGGTTCAAACATGCGGATCAAATTGATTGCGACTTTGCTCGATATCGAGGTGATTGGCGTGCAAATCGGGGAATCACCGATCGCGGAGGATAAACTCGTAAATGTCGAAGATATTCGCGCTATCATCCGTCAATTACACTAGCTGGAGGCCGCGATGAAACGGGTCATAAGTATCAGTCTGGGAACTTCCAAGCGTGATCATAAAGTCGAACAGCAATTTGGGGGCCAACTATTTTCGATTGAACGAATTGGCACCGACGGCGACAAGCAAAAAGCCATCCGGCTGATTCGCGAGCTCGATGGCAAAGTCGATGCCTTCGGCTTGGGAGGGACCGACCTATATATTTACGCCGGCGCCCGCCGCTATACTTTCCGGGAATCGGCCCAAATCGCCGCCGCCGCCCAGCTTAGTCCCATTGTCGACGGCAGCGGGATCAAGAATACACTGGAGAGGCGGGTGGTCCGCTTTCTTGAGGCTAAACGCGGAATGGAATTTCGTGGTCGCAAGGCCTTACTGGTGTGTGCCGTCGATCGCTTCGGACTGGCCGAGGCACTGGTGGACGCAGGAGCTGAGACGACATTTGGCGACCTGCTGTTCGGACTGGGACTGCCTTTTCCGATTCGCAAACTAAATACCCTCGCACGGTTGGCCAAACTGGTTGCACCAGTCATCACCCGTTTGCCGATCAGTCTCTTTTATCCGACCGGCGACAAGCAAAACGAGTTCCAGCCGCGATTTGGGAGCTACTTTCGCGAGGCTGATATCATTGCCGGCGATTTTCACTTTATCAGGCGCTACATGCCGCTCGAACTGGACGGAAAAACAATCATTACCAACACGGTCACCAAAGAGGATCAGGAACTTCTTAAAAGTAGAGGCGTTGCCCTTTTGGTTACCACAACCCCTGAAATGGGGGGGCGCTCCTTTGGTACGAATATTTTGGAAGCCGTCCTTGTCGCGACCGCCGGCCAGAGACCGGAAAACCTGACAACAGAAGATTACGGCCGGATTCTTGATGAACTCGGCGTTGAACCGCGAATAGAAACTTTTTGTTATTGAAGGGGGGTACCTATCCTGGACTCATTTGGCTTTATCGTCCATCCGCTGACAGCAAGGGATTTTTGTCGAAAGTTTCCCTTTGCCCAAAATTGGTCGGACGGAGTAATCGAAAAAATTACAAAATTTATACCCCCGTTTAAAGTTTCCACCATCAGTGGGATTGAATCGCCCCACAACACCTCGCAGGGGTGGTTTGTCGGTTGTCCGCTGACATCGCGGCAGATGGTGGAAATGCCAGAAGCCTATGTGATGCGAAAAATTATCAAAGCCGGCAAGGTGGCGGAAAAATTAGGAGCTAAAATTGTCGGTCTTGGCGCGTTTACGTCCATCGTCGGCGACGCCGGCATCACAGTTGCCAAGAACTTGAATATCGCTGTTACCACCGGTAATAGTTATACCGTGGCCACGGCGCTGGAAGGCACCCGACAGGCGGCGAAACTTATGGGTCTCAACATGGAGCGGGCCAATGTCGTCGTTCTCGGCGCCACCGGTTCGATCGGTGCGGCCTGTGCGCAGATCCTGGCCCGCGAAGTCCGCTATCTTACCCTGGCCGCCCGGAATGAAGCCAAGTTGGAAAAACTTGCTGGGCAGATTTTGCGCTCTACAGGATTAGCGGTGCGAGTAACAGCGAATACTAAATCCGCTCTCAAAGCAGCCGATATTGTGATTGCCGTGACCAGTGCGGTGGACAGCCTGATTGAGCCTGGGGATCTGAAAATCGGGGCCATTGTCTGTGATGTCGCTCGTCCCCGGAATGTTTCGCGCAGTGTTACCGAAGTGCGGGATGACGTGCTGGTTATCGAGGGTGGAGTCGTTGAAGTCCCTGGTGACGTCAATTTCGGCCTGAATTTTGGCTTTCCGCCGAAGACTGCGTATGCTTGCATGGCCGAAACCATGATTTTGGCGCTGGAGCAACGGTACGAAAATTTTACGCTTGGCAGGGATTTGACGGTGAAGCAAGTGGAGACCATTGAACAGTTGGCGAAGAAGCATGGCTTTAAATTGGCGGGGTTCCGCAGTTTTGAACGGGCCCTTGCCGCAGCGGAAATCGAGAAGATAAAAGATAATATTGCGGCGAAAACAATTGCTGCCAAGGAGGGAATCTGTTAGAAGGCGTTGACAAACAATCTTTTTACACCTATAATAAATGCTAAATGAGGGGTCTCCCCCCCAAGACGTAAAGTGTCAAGTTGTTCACTTGGCACTATTTATATTGCCCAACCCGCCCGGGAGTCAATTAAAGGGGCTTTGGCATAAGATATTACAGGTTTTTGCAAGCAATTTAACGGATAAGAAGGGGAGCAAAATAATGCCGGAAAAACAGACGATCCTGACAGCCGAAGGTTTAAAGAAGATAGAACAGAAGTTGGACTACCTGAAATCGGTGCGCCGCCGGGATGTGGCGGAAAGAATCAAGCAAGCCATCGAATTTGGCGATATCAGCGAGAATTCCGAGTATGAAGACGCAAAGAACGAGCAGGCCTTTATCGAAGGTGAAGTATTAACCTTAGAAAAGATGCTGCGTAACGCCAAGCTTATCGATGAAGATGAGATAAGCGCCGATGTGGTCACACTGGGCTCAACGGTAGTTTTGAAGGATCTGGAATTCGGCGACGAGCTTGAGTATACCATCGTTGGTTCGGCGGAAGCTGACCCGTCTGAATTTAGAATATCCAATGAATCTCCGGTGGGTGAGGCGATTTTGGGCCGCAAAGTCGGTAGTGTTGTGGAAGTCAATGTACCGGCCGGATCATTGAAATATGAAATCGTGGATATAAAAGGCATCTAGATCTTAGTTGCTGTGAGGGAGCTATTTTTTATGACCGATAACCTAGATCAGGTATTGCTGCCTGGTGAGGAACTAAATGAACTGATGCGCGTACGGCGAGAAAAATTGGCGGCCATTGCGGTTCGAGGAATCGAACCGTTTGGCCGCAAATATAATTTTGAGCACCGTGCAGCCCAGATTATTGCGGAGTTTGAACAACTGGAAGGCCAGACGGTACGCCTCGCTGGACGGGTTATGGCAGTGCGGGGTCACGGCAAAGCCAGCTTTGCTCATTTGATGGACATGTCAGGGAAAGTGCAACTTTATTTCCGCCAAGATGTCCTGGGGGATGATTTGTACGAGCAGTTTGGCCTGCTTGACATTGGAGATATCGTTGGCGTCGAAGGCGATGTTTTTAGAACCCAGCGGGGGGAAATCAGTGTCAAGGTGACTAGTTTCGAGATATTGGCCAAATCCCTGCGGCCGTTGCCGGAAAAATGGCATGGGCTTAAAGATGTTGAGATTCGTTACCGCCAAAGGTATCTCGATCTTATCGTCAATCCGGAAGTGCGCGGCACTTTTGTGCTACGCAGCAAGGTCATTCAGTCCCTCAGACGGTATCTGGAAGATAAAGATTTTCTGGAAGTCGAAACACCGATGATGCATCCGATCGCGGGCGGTGCCGCTGCCAAGCCGTTTGTCACCTATCACAACGCCCTGGATATGAAGCTTTATATGCGGATTGCTCCGGAGTTATATTTGAAACGACTGATCGTCGGTGGTTTTGAGAAGGTCTATGAGATTAACCGGGTTTTCCGCAATGAAGGGATTTCGATTAAACACAACCCGGAATTCACCTTGTTGGAATTGTACCAAGCCTATGCCGACCATGAAGCAATCATGCAGCTTACAGAACAGATCATTGCACAGGCGGCCCAAGAAGTGCTTGGGACCACTCAGATTACATATCAGGATCAGGCCATCGACCTTACGCCGCCCTGGACCCGCCTGTCGATGGTTGATGCGGTCAAAAAATACGGTAATGTCGACTTTACCGCCGTAGCGACCGTGGCCGAGGCCCGGGCCATCGCCGACCAGCTCGGAGTGAAGTATGAGCAGAAACAAGGGATTGGCGGCATTTTAAACAATGTTTTTGAAGAAGTGGCTGAAAAACACTTGATTCAGCCTACTTTCATCACTGGTCATCCGACCGAAATCTCACCGCTGGCCAAACGCAATCGCGACAATCCGGACATCACCGACCGTTTTGAGGCCTTTATTTTTGGTCGGGAGATTGCCAACGGTTTTTCGGAGCTGAATGACCCCATTGATCAGCGGGAGCGCTTTGTCGCCCAGATGGCCCAGCGGGACTCTGGCGACGACGAAGCTCACATGATGGACGAGGACTATGTAACCGCTCTGGAATACGGCATGCCGCCCACAGGCGGATTGGGAATCGGTATTGACCGGCTGATTATGTTCTTCACTGACAATTACTCCATCCGGGACGTTATCTTATTCCCCCATATGAGGCCACAGCGAGATTAGTTGCAACAAGAAACGATAAAAGGCAGACCGTGGGTCTGTCTTTTCTTATAAGGAGAAGAGATGGAAACAGGGATTGCATTTGCCCATGGATTTATTCTGGCCCTTGGACTCATCTTGCCGCTGGGTGTGCAGAATGTCTTCATTTTTACCCAGGGAGCCTACCAAAGCAGTTTGTCGAAGGCTATGCCGGCAGTTATTGCGGCAGCCCTTGCCGATACCTTGTTAATCCTAATCGCTGTTGGCGGCGTTTCGTTGATTGTATTGGATTTTTACTGGCTTAAGGTTGTGCTTTTGTTCGGCGGTATCCTGTTTTTATGCTCTATGGGGTGGATTACCTGGCGCAGTGAAGTCAGTCTTCAAGAATTCAAAACCGAGCAATGGCCGCTTAAACGCCAGGTGCTGTTCGCCTTGTCGGTATCACTCCTTAATCCTCATGCGATGATGGATACCATCGGAGTGATTGGTACAAGTGCCTTGTCCTATTCGGCGCATGACAAAATAGCGTTTACCGCTGCTTGTATTTTAGTATCTTGGCTATGGTTCATCTTTCTTGCGGTCTCTGGACGAACAGTTAAAGCACTCGATCGTTCCGGATTTTTGCTCAAACTGGTCAATCGCCTGTCGGCGGTGATTATGTGGGCAAGTGCACTTTACCTCATCTATATTTTTAACGTTATAGTTTGATGATATGGCTTGACAGTACATGCTGCTTATGATAAGATACCTTTTGCGCCGAGAATGACAACTGGCGGCAAAATTCCAAGAAGTGTCTATTGACAGGGCCTCAGAGGTCGTGTTAATATAAGAAAGTCGCCTCAAGGGGCTGGCGGATAAAGCCAGCAAAGCAAAGAAGCGACAAAAATGGCAAAGATTTATAAGTTGACAGAGCCGACAGGTTATGTTAACATGTAATAACGTCACCGATGCAGCGTAAAGCGGACGGGGTGACAGTGTTCCTTGAAAACTGAACAATGTAGGTAAAAAAGCCAGATGTGCAATGCTTCCGTAAGAAGAAGCATAAAATAAGCAGACACACAGTGCGTAAGTATTGATGTGATCCATGGCTAGATGAAAAGCTAGCGAAAAAAGCATTAAAGACGAGCCAATTGGCTCTTCGATAAATT
>JARLHX010000010.1 GCA_031292035.1 Negativicutes bacterium
CAGGAATGCACGGCTCTGCTGGGGAATGGGAGCAGCGCTCAAAGGAAACTGGTTTGTGTTTTTTTGTTTGCAATCGAACGGGACCTGAGGCGCATCTCAACTTCGAGGGCAGTTTGAGTATTGTGGCGGTCAATGGTCGCAGAATAGTTGAATACGCCGACAAACAGCCAGCTATCTTAACCATTGACGTAGATACGGATAGCTGGCGTCCCCAAAGAGAAAATTTCACCATTTCGTTCTAATTCAAGTACATTCATGCAATCCGATCGAAAACGAGCAAACATGCCATCAAGCAACCGAAAAGGATTACTGATTGTCAATACCGGCAATGCTGCTCAATTGAATAAACCCCGCGAACAAAGGCTAATCAATCATTAAATTCTGCTAGAATATAGGTACATCTAGAGAATTGATGGAGGTTGCTTATGCAGATCAGCAAGGTTGAGGTTACACCGGTTGAGCTGAAGTTACGGCAGCCTGTCCGTATGGCTGGCCTGCCGGCCATCAGCCACGTCACCGCCGTTTTTGTGCGGCTTGAGACTCGCCAGGGACAAAATGCCTGGGGCTGCACCATCGCCCACCCGCAGCTGACCGGTGAGAAGCCGGAGGCTGTCATCCGCTCCTGCCGGGAGTGCGCTGCGCTGGTGGTCGATTTGCACCCGCTCAACATCGAATATTCTCTTAATGAGCTGGCTTTACGAGCCAGGCCTACCCCCTCCGTATTGTGCGCCTTCGACCTGGCTTTTCATGATTTGCTCAGCCTGGCGGCCGGTATGCCGCTTTACCGCATCCTGGGTGGCTACCGCAACTGCATCCAGACCTCGGCCACCATTCCGATCGCCCCGGCCGATGAGAGCGTCGAGCTGGCCCGCCAGCGCGCCGGCCAGGGTTTCCGCATGCTGAAGATCAAAGGCGGGCTTGACCCCGCCCAGGATGTCGAGCGGGTGCAGGCCATCCACCGGGCGCTGCCCAATCACGTCTTGCGCCTGGATGCCGACGGCGGCTATACCGTCCAACAAGCCCTGGATGTGGCGCGCTCCCTGGAGAATATACTCGAAATGCTGGAACAGCCCACCCCCGCCCAGGATTTGAGCATGCTGCGCGCCGTGAAAGAGCTCAGCCCGGTGCGCATCCTGGCCGATCAGAGCCTGAGCGGAGCCGAATCGGCGCTCAAGTTGGTCACGGAGCGCGTGGTGGATGGCTTGAGTATCAAACTGGTCACCTGCGGCGGTTTGCGCAGCGCCCAGCAGATCGACACCATCGCCCGCGCCGCCAAAATGACCAGCATGATCAGTTGTTTTATCGAGCCGGCCCTGTTAATCTGCGCCGGTCTCAGCCTGGCCCTGAGCAGCCCCAATGTGGCCTACGGCGACCTGGATGGCTGTCTGGATCTGATCAACGACCCCAGCCAGGCCGGTTTTAAACTCGAAGATGGCTGGCTGATAGCCGCCGATGTGCCCGGTTTGGGTTATACGGTCAATCTTGGCTGATTGAGATCCTATTTTAACGCCATCGTCACAACCATGCGCACGATCCACCACAGCCTATGCGTGGCGCCGGACTGCGACAGATCAGGCGCCGCCTTCACCGCTCACAAAACCTGGCCGGGCATAAGCCGGATCGGGATAGGTATAGAACCCCTTGCCGCTCTTGACACCCAGCCAGCCCTGGTCGATGTACCGTTTAAGAAAGTCGGCATTGGTACGCAGTTGGGCATCACCGGTCACATTCGCCCAATACTCGGTGATGTCCCAGACCGTCTTAAGCCCGACGAAATCCATGATCCCGAACGCGCCGATCGGCGTCTTCATCACGCCCATCCAGGCCCGGTCAATGTCCTCCACCGAGGCCACGCCATCCGTAGCCAGTTTAAGCGCCGCCGTATTCCAGGCGCCCAGCATGGCATTAAACACATACTGGTAGCTCTCTTTCTGGAGCAGGATGGGGATTTGCCCGATCTTTTTGGCAAAGGCCAGCAAAACCTGTACGGTCTCCGGCGACGTGCCGGGATGGGGCATCACGTCGACCACGTTCGAATCCCACACGTAGCCGTGAAAGTGCAGCGCCGCAAACTGGCTCGGGCGGCCGGTCGCATCCGCATACATGGAGGGAATTAACGTCGAGGTATTGGTCGTAAATATGGCCCGCGGCGGGCAAATTTGATTGAATTGGGCAAATACTTTGGCCTTTAAAGCCGGATCTTCAGGCACCGATTCGCTCACCAGATCCGCCCCGGCGGCATCTTGCGGGTTGGTTGTATAGCGGATGCGCCCCAGAGCCGCCTCCGCCTCATGATGGGTCAGGCGGTTTTGGCCGATCAGACCGTCTGTATAGGCTTTGATTTGGGCGCTGGCGATTTGCAGCGCCTCGGGCGCAATATCATAAAGAACGACGTCAAAAGCGTGCATGGCGCACTGCAGCCCGATTTGTTGGCCCATGGTGCCCGAGCCAATGATCGCTACACAGCGAATATCTTCAATGTTCATGGATTTACTCCTGCTCCTCGGATAGATAGTCAACCACCAGCTTCCCATAGCCCATGGTAAAGTCGTGCGTGATCACCTCGGCGTAAACGATTTCCTGGATTGGGATCCTGGCCAATAGATCATCAAAAGGCGAAGCGCCGAATTTTAAGGTTGCCGTGCCGAGCTGCATTTCCGTAAATACGTCGGGGTCATTGCTGCTGGAAATCAGCTTTAAAACATCCGGCCGGGCGTCTTTCAGGGCCGAAGGGATGTACTTCAAGGTGAACGTGGGCTCAATGGGTCGAGCCGGGATGGGATCCACTTTCTGCTGCATTTCAAAGCTGGCCTCGATGATCCGCTGCCCGTAGCGGGTGACCGATGCCGAGATCTTGCCCTGCTCTTCATTGAATAAGATCTGTTCGGCTTCCTTTTTTGGCCAGCCGTAGATCTCGCGGCCACCTACAATCGGGTTGGTCTGGTTCAGGTACAGCACGATGGCGTAATTGCCGTTCCGGCCGGCCTTGACGACCGGAATCAACAACCCGGCTTCATGATAGGGCATATCAAAGTCGGCAAATTGGAAAAGGCCGATATAAAAAATCATCAGAGGGTTGGGGTTGAGCGTGAGCGGCGGCGGTATCAGGCTTTCAAGCAGCTCCGGGTCAGTTTTGAACAGAATATTAAGATTGCGGGTATCCTTATAGCGATAGGGCGGTGGAACGCCGAGCATGGGCGAATAGATGGGCATGCTGAAGGCGCCTGCCAGATCGGGGCGCAGGTTTGTCTTGGAATGGGCTGCAGAAAGCGTGGATGGCATAATATCCCTCCTGTGCACTGGTCGAATGGACAGAACCAAAAATAAGGCCGAATATCCCGGTGGAAAGTATAGCAGAAATAGCACATTTTCCACAGGAAGATGTGTGCAATTGCCGGATGTCAGCCAAAATAATGGGGCTGCCCTGTTTCTGCTTTCCCCCTTCCAGCTCGCTCTTCTAATTTTGCCTTATCCGCCCGACTCAGCCCATCTGCACGATGCCGAGCAGATTGCCCTCGCTGTCCTTGAACCAGGCCGAGCGGTTGGCGCCCATCGTGGCAATGCTGTTAACGGTCTTGAAGTTAGGCAGATTGTAGTCGACGAACTCGAGCCCCCTGGCTTTCAGTTCCGCCACCTCGGCCTCGATGTTATCCGTCGCCCAGCCGGCCTGGGTGAACGTTCCACTCGACGATCCACTGGATGGAAAGAGCAAAAACCAGGAATTCTTCATTTGATAAACCAGCCCAGCCGGCGTTTCGCTTTCCGGCGTCAGCCCCAACTTCTCAGCATAAAACTTTCTGGCGCGGTTCAAATCCTGGACCGGAAGTGTTAAATGAATCTCGAGTCTGGAAAGCATAGGATCTCCTTGGTAAAGTCTGAATTATAGGATATTGTTTATATTGTAACTCTAATTAATCATGATTGCTATTTTGCCTCCTAGTTTCTCCTGCAACTCACCCGTCATTGCGAAGCACTCTCTCTTTTGGCTATATGCTTGGAATGTTTCATGCACCGGCTCCCTTGGTGAAACAATCTTTCAGGAATTCTTTTTAGCATATAAACATGAACAAATCCTACTACATCTACATTTTGACAAACAAATATCATAATGTGCTCTACACTGGTGTCACTAATGACTTGAAACGGCGGGTCTATGAGCATAAAGAAAAACTCAATCCCGGTTTCACCTCAAAATACAACTTAGATCGATTAGTCTATTATGAGGAATGCGGAGATATTATTCAGGCAATTGCCAGGGAAAAACAGATAAAAGGGGGATCAAGGCAAAAGAAACTTGACTTGATCAATGCCTTTAATCCAGAATGGAGCGACCTATTCGACCAGATCCTATAATGTGATTTCTAGGGGGATTGCTTCGCACAAAACATTCGCAATGACATATGCCACGTGTCTCTGCGAGGAACGAAGCAGTCTCCGCCTTTGGTCGTAAGGGAGATTGCTTCGCAAAAACCACTCGCAATGACATACGCCACGCGTCTCTGCGAGGAACGAAGCAGCTTCTGCCTTTGGTCGTAAGGGAGATTGCTTCGCAAAAACCACTCGCAATGACATACGCCACGCGTCTCTGCGAGGAACGAAGCAGCTTCTGCCTTTGGTCGTA
>JARLHX010000097.1 GCA_031292035.1 Negativicutes bacterium
CAGGTGGGCCAGCTCTTGACCACTGCCCAGTCGGACCTGGCCGCAAAAAAAGCCCTCTATGACCAGATCCAGCAAAAGGGCGCCGATGCGCCGGTGATCGTAAACAATCCGCTGATCCAGACGCTGAGGGGCCAGCTCATCGCCGCGGAAGGCCAGACATCCGGCTCGGCCCAGGTTTATGGCCCCAGATTTCCGTCGCAGAAGATGGGCGTCGCCACCGTAAATGCACTAACCAGAAAGCTGAACGCAGAAGTGAGGCGGGAGGCCGTAAGCGTAAGGTCTGATTACCAGGCGGCGCTAAGGGCTGAAAATCTACTCCAGCAGGAATTCGCCAAAGCCAAGGCCCAGATGGCCGGCATGGAGAACGGCCTTGCAAAATTCCACATGCTGAAACGTGACCTGGCCACGAACCAGGCCCTTTATGAAGGATTGCTTGGCAGGATGAAGGACGCCGCCGTAGCGGCGACAATGGTCCCGAGCAATATTGCGGTCATCAACGCTTCGCTGCCTCCCTACAAGCCTTACATGCCAAAGCCTGCGCTTTTTCTTGTGCTCGGCCTGGTCTTAGGCGCAATGGTGGGGATAGGGCTGGCGTTTTTCCTCGAATACCTGGACAATTCGATCAAGACGGTCGAAGAGCTGGAAAAAATCATCCATGTTCCCAGTCTGGGTATGATCCCCATGGCCGAAAAAGGGGAAGCCGGTAAAACTGCGCTCGAAACGATCAGCTATTTCGAGCCGAAGTCGCAGATCAGCGAGGCTGTATCTCATATCCGTTCTGCTATCATGCTCTCCGCGTCCTCTACGCCGCCGCAGGTTATCATGATTACCAGCGGCAATCCCGCAGAGGGAAAGAGCACATCCACCTGCAATATTGCCATAGCATTGTGCCGTGGCGAGCATAAATGCGTGATTATAGATTGCGACCTTAGAAAGCCCAGGCTCCACAGGGTGTTCAAGCAGTCGAACAGACGGGGATTGTCCAATTTTCTGACCGGCGGCGCCACGCTGGAGGAAATCACAAAGGCGACTGAGATCCCTGAGCTTTATTTTATCCCCGCCGGCCCGACTCCGCCGAGTCCGCTCGACCTCATTGCATCCGAGGCTTTCAAAAAAATGATAGAGTCGCTGCGCCGCCAGTATCAGCACGTTGTGATCGATTCGCCGCCGGTCATCGGATTTGCGGACGCCCGCTCGCTTTCGGCCGTGTCGGACGGCACGGTTCTCGTGTTCAGGCACCTCAGCACCACGCGCGAGGCCGCCAGGCTGGCCGTGCAGATGCTTACCCAAATCAATTCTCAAATCCTTGGCAGCGTGCTTACCATGGTTAGAAAAAGCGATTTGGGCTACGGCGCTTACTACAGCTATTACAAGTATTACAATAAATACTATGAAAATTATAAAGAGCCGGACAACAAGGCTTTGAAAGAAATGCCTTCGCCAAAGAACGGCGAAAGGCCCGAGGGGTAGCGGCCTCTTCATCGAAAAGACGTGATCTACGCACTCTGGCAGGATGATTTTGCGTCCTGGAAAGATTAACAGCCCTTTACACTCCCTTCGCCTCCTTCCGGGAAAAAGGGGATTCCTGTCACGATTTCCTCATGAGATTTCGAGGGGATATGAAAGGATCGCGATGAAAAGAGCTCTCATTGTGGGTGCGTCGGGTCAAGACGGTCGTCTCCTGGGTGAATTGTTATTGTCAAAGGGGTACCTGGTGCACGGTTTGACGCGTATCGCCCCAAGCGCTGACCTTCCTTGGGAGTGTTCGCAGATTAACATCCTGGATTCAACCGATGTTGACGCCTGCCTGGGAAAGACTCGTCCAGATGAGATTTATTATCTTGCCGCTTTTCATCACTCCGCCCAAGATAAAATCTCGATGTCGGTGCGCGATTTGTTTCAGAGAAGCTTTGATGTGCATGTCTACGGCTTAACGAATTTTCTTGAGACCATTAAGACCAAATTTCCAATGACTCGTTTATTTTATGCGTCTTCATCACATGTTTTCGGACTGCCTTCGCAGGAAAAACAGACCGAGAGTACGCCTGTGATCCCTATCAGCCCATACGGAATTTCAAAAGCGGCCGGGATGGCATGTTGCCGTCACTATCGCGAACACGGTTCCATCCACGCTTCCGCGGGCATTCTTTACAACCACGAGTCAAATCTCCGCAATGTTGAATTTCTTTCCAGGAAAATCACTGACGGGATCGGGAAAATCATGCACAATCGAGATCATAAGATCATTCTCGGAGACTTAAACGCACGCGTCGATTGGGGGTATGCGCCCGATTACGTCGAAGCGATGTTGCAGATTGTGCAGATGCCGTATGCGGACGACTACATCATTGCCACAGGAGAAAGTCACTCTGTCGAGGAATTCGTAGAAAAGGCCTTTGAATGTGTGGGGCTCGATTGGCGAAACCACGTGGAAGAGGACTCTCAAATACTCTGGAATAAGCGGCTCGGAGGCCCTTTGGTAGGGGATTCGACAAAACTGCGACAATCGACCGGGTGGATGCCCACCGTGACTTTTGCAGAGATGGTGTGCAAACTGGTCAACTATCACCTTGCTGAAATGCTTAAATAACCGATACCTGATCGCAGAATCCAAAATAGTTGTTCGTTGTTTGATGAGGAACTTTGTTCTTGACTGCTTGATTCGCTTGCGCCTTGGCACCATGTGAAAGACCGAGGTGAGTGAAAGCGAAAACGTGTCCCAAAAGCGAGACAATAAAGCTCGAGTCAGTTTTGACTCACTGATTCAGGTAGATAATAATGGTCACAAACAAGCACAGAGTATTGCTTATCGATCAAATGGCCAATGATAGGGGCCATCTTCGAGAAGATGATCTATTTTTCGCGGAGTGTATCTCTCCGCTCGCTACAGATTTCGAGATAGCAACTTCAGCCGGCAGTGCGGCGGATATCACCAGGGAGCTGCACGTCCAAGCTCGTGTGATCAAAGGGCATGCCGCGAGCGTACGCATTCAGCGGTTGCGGTTGTTCAGAGATATTCTCAGTTTGGCTTTTTCCCGATTCGGTCATGTCGTATTCCTGTCGTTCGAAGAATGCTCCACGCTTTTGTTCATGCTACTGCACCCCAAAAGCCGGGTGCACCTCATCGTACATCACAACCTTCGTCCCGACAGGGTGAATAGACACCCCACTCTCGGACCGGTGCTGCTGCGAGCAGTCTTTCAGCGCGCTGCAACAGTGATAGTTAATTGTCAGTACGCAGCGGGCAGAGTCAAGGCGATTCATCCGGATATTGATCCGGGCAAGATCCTGGTCATGCCTTATCACAAAATCGGGCAAGCGCGGGTGCAACTCTCATGGCATGAAAAGAAGCCTGTGATATTGTTCGTCGGACCGCAACGAGTTCACAAGAAAGTTGAACCGGCTATCGATCTCATTAAGAACGACAGGGAACGTCGATATCGCTACGTCTTTTGTTCAATGGCCGACACGATTCCGGATCGGACGCGGAGCTTTCTTGAAGCGCAGGAAAATGTGGAACTCGCATTCGGTTACACCGCCGATGACGTCTATTATCGTCTGTATAGCGAGGCAATGTTGATTTTATTGACTCATGATACGGACTTTGAGGGAACGCTCAGCGGTGTCTTTTGCGACGCTATCGCGTCCGGTTCGCCAATTATAGCGCGGGATATGGCCCCACACCGAGAGTTTTTCCAACGCTTCGGGCCGATGGGATTTCTTGTCGATTATGCCGATGTGGGGTGGTGTCGGCACGTTCTGGGTGCTAACCTGCAGCAAGTGTATCCGGAATTTCAGAAGAACATGGAAAGGTGCCGCGAGTCCTGCCGGATGGAAGCCATTCGAGAACAGTTTCGCAAGTTGCTGGAAGGTTACTGAAAAAGTCATTTGCATAGAATATTTCTTCTTAAATTCAGTGTAGTTTGATGCTGTACGAACGTACTTTACAAACCTGACAAGAACGCCGTGAAAAGCTCAGCCGCCAACAGTCCAGACTTTTTTATTCCCTGCGCCCCGAGAGCCTGGTCTCGGAGGACTCTGCCTTGGGCGGCCCGGGCATTTTGGAAGGCGCTTCGCAATCGGAAAGATTATGAATAGAGTCGCATCCATTGGTAATTTGCCGGCGTATCGCCGTAAAGGGCGGCCGACAAGTACATCTCGCAGCTCAACACTGCGGTTGCCGCGATTTGTGGCGATTGTGCTGATTGCCGGTTTAATAAGTACTCTCATGGATTCCGCTACCGATGCTACGCCGCTTCTCTACTATATCGGCTTGGGCGTTAGCATTGCGTTAACATGGCTCGTGTTGATTTTGCCTTCTCGTTACAAAATCTACCCACTTCTAGTACTCATTGCGAACTTACCCGATGTGACCCAGAGCGCCACAGATGTCGAGAAAGTTGGGACTTTGCGCGACGCATCATTTTGGCAATTCAAAATCGGGTTCGTAAATGCTTCCTGGGTCTTACTTCTCGTATTGGTTGCAATTATAATATGCCTTCCAAAGAAGCGTCTCACTAAGCCTGACTTCCTTTTTGTATTATATTACTCAACTATCCCCATAGTTACCTGTCTTATCTATGGTTATATTTTCAGCACTGATTATACGGGTATAATCACGGATGTAAAACTTCCGCTCGTTTTTTTTATGGGTATGTATATTTTCTCATCCTACTTAAGCAAATATCCAGACGCGGTAATGAACATGGGTGCTTTTTTCTTAGCGCTGATGTTCGGGCGCTTTCTTGTTTATGCCATATATCTTTACGGCGGATTTATATTCGCAAGAATTGGGAATTTTAACCGAGTAAGCGTCGATTCCGGTAATGTCATGCTCGTTTTTGTTTTATTTTTTCTGGTGTACGAGATTATGCAGGGCAGCCTGAAAATATTGAAGTCTATAATTTTTTCCGCACTTCTCTTCCTTCTCATTTCATTCCAAACGAGGATGTTTCTCATAACCTTCCTTTTGGGATTTTCAGCGTTGTTTTTTACAAAACACAAGAGTCGCCTTGCTGCTGTTCTTATAGGGCTTACACTGCTTGGAGCCATAAGTGTTACGTTTTTGAGTGATAGCTACAGCTTTGTATTAAATATGGCCATTAATCGCATGCACATTCAAACGATGCAAAGTGGCGGCTTTAGTTTTGAAAATCTCGATCCCGTGAGAGCTAGCGAAATTGCAAACAGTATGCATACAATGCTCACTTCTGGTGCACTTTTGACAGGAATGGGATACGGAGCATGGTATTCGGATCAATATCTTCCGTTCCATGGACCTCTGCAAGGCGCATTTTCCAGTAAGGCTATTAATCAAGGGCATTACGACAGGATACATAATAACATCTTTCATATCTGGTTTAAGTTCGGTTTAATCGGGCTCGTAATTATTTCCTATATATTAACAAAGCCGCTATTGGATATTATTCGTTTGCGGCGCATATGGACGCGCTCGCCCCAGCTTAATCTTTTTGTGTTAATTATGATTTCTATTTATCCTGCAATAGTCCTGTGTTGTTTCTGGACCTCCAAAGTGATACTTCTTTCAGGTTTATACGTGGCACTACTTAGGCATATTCTCGCCCTAATGAGAGCAGGTGCCAATATGAACACGACGAGCGCTTCTCTCCAGCGCCGGTACGCGTAAGATTTTCCGCCGCACCAAGATTATAATAGGGAGTTCTGGTTTGCGAGACAAAGTGGGTGATACCATCTGGGTGCTGATACTTAATGTTCTCCAGGTCGCCGTGCAGGGAGCTATCGTTATTAAATTGGCCACGCTTCTCGGCCCTACGGGATTCGGTTTTTATTGTTTGGCGGTTGCGACCGGCACGTTTGGCGCCTTTTTTGGTAGCGGCGGTGGCGACCAAGTGCTCATTATGTTCGGCAGTCGGGATGACCATCTTGTTTCCCCTCTTTTTGGGAATGCACTCCTGATAAGAGTCGCTTTGTCACTTTTATCCATGATCGGATGTCTTTTTGTTGGAGTCCTATATGGCCTTACCCGCGGTGACTTAATCGCATTCATATTGATTGCTTTGGCCCATGTGATTCTAGGATTTGTTAATCCTCTTTTTACTAGTTATTATCGTGTCATAGGGAAGGTACGGATCCCATGGGTAGTTATGTTCGTGTTCAAATGTGTATTTCTCATTGCTATTCTTTGTTGGAATTCACGACTAGACACTCTCCTTGTCGTGTCGTATGCGTTATTGGCCGTAAACGTTGCCTCTCTTTTATTTTTTATTGTTGACATGACCAGAACGCGTCGAATAACGTTTGATTTTGGTCTCATTAAATCCAAGTTTAGAGTGAGCCAATTTTTTTGGTTAAGCCAACTAATTGATTTTGCGATTTCGCGGGTCGATATTTTCTTGATTCAGGCTTTTTTAGGCTATGCCGCTGTGGGTATATACAGTCTTGCGAATCGTTTCGTTGCTGTATTGATAACTATACCCTCGGCTGTAGCAGTTGTTATGCTGCCGGAATTTCATCGTTGTTCTGATGACCGTGAAAAGCGATTCAGGATCTTTTACGATTTGAGACGGTTGATTTTAGAAGTGGGCATTTATGTGCTGGGGGTGACCTATTTATGCGGTGGAAAATTATTGATATTATTAAGTTCCAAGGATTATAGTCAATCACTTCCTATTGTTGGAATCATCTGTATATCTACATTGGTAAACTTTATATGTTATCCCTATTCCATGCTGTTAGAAGCAGAAGGTTTCGTCAGTGAACGATTTTGGGTGAGGGTATATTCGCTGCTCGTCACCATAGTGTTGTGTTTGGTTTTCATTCATTTTTTCGGTATTATTGGCGCTGCCGTCGGGGTATTGTGCGGGATGATTTCGTTTTGGGTTTTTCTTCATGTGGTGTTCCTTAAACCATATGAGAAGTGGTCGCATTTTCTATCTGAGATGAAGCCATTTGTTGCCGGAGGGGTCGCTACTTCGGCTTGCCTATTATTGTCAACGTACGTGCCCTCACTGACGCTCGCAACTAATATGAATTTGCACCACAGCATTTCTCGTGGAGATTATATACATATTGTTTTTTGGATTTGCGTGGAAGGTATTCTCTACACATTGACCTTTGCGATCTGTGGTAATTATTCATCTATTCTGAAGTATGCTCGGTTTGATAAAATGCGTGTCATTATCTCTTCCACGATCACTTCGGGGCGGCCCAACTACTCCAACGCAGAATAGTTTATCGTACATAAGGACACTGAGATGTCCAATTGCGATTCGTAAGCAGTGTGCAGCGATTGTGCATGAGCGATTGCAATATTGAGGAGTAAAAGAACTTTGATAGCGCCTGATAGAAGGATTTTTTGGGTTGATCCAACCAATACCAATCCACAATTTCTCGACCTTACATGTCAAATCTTTGTGAATCGCGGGTTTGGCGTAACTGTCAGGTCGAATCGACGCCTGGGCTACGGAATATCTCCGCAGGTGCAGTGGGAAAATTTCCTTGATGCCAAGGAGTATGGAAGTCTGATAAAAATTGGTCCGGCTACGAAAATGGCCCTCCTCGCTCATTATGTTAAAGGCTGGCATCTCACCGCCCGGCGGCTGCTGTTGTCACGTGTACCCAGAATTCTGCTGAGCACCAGCCTGCGGCTTGCATGGATTGACGCTCTTTTCGTCAGTTATTTGCGACATGCCGGAGTTAACGTTGCCATGCTTGTCCATAGACCATACTACGCGGATGCGGTGGGAGGGTGGCGCCGAAAACCCATATCTGTCATCTTTGACAAGTCAACGGCGCTGGTCGTGCTTAGCAAATATGTTCGTCAAGTTATTCTGGAAAATTTCACTGTTGAAAAGGATAAAGTGAAGGTCGTTCCTGTTCCGTATTACCGTGAGCTTTTGAAAGCACGGGCCGAAGACAGTGAAATTAAGAGCAGCCTTGAGCAATGGAGGCAGGGGCGTCCCATGGTGGTCTACATGTCCAGTATTCTGGCCAGTCATGGGATCACGGATTTTGTCAACGTCGTACCTGAATTGGAAAATAGGATCGGTAACGTGTGTTTTCTGATCATGGGGAACGATCAACTTGAGGGACAAAGCAGCCTGGCAAAATATGCCAGGCAAAGTCTCGCCGGCAAGGAGAATGTGAGGTTCCAGATCGGGTTCTATACTTTGGAACAGGCAAAAGCGGTTCTACGTCAGGCGGCGGTGCTTTTGCTGCCATACAGGAGCATCCCGCAAAGCGGTGTGATCCCTTTTGCGGCGGGGGAGGGAGTGCCTGTGGTGGCCACCAGGGTTGGTGGGCTTCCGGAAATGATTATCGAAGGACGAAACGGTGAACTGGCCGAGGCGGGCAACCTCGCGGAATTGGCGGAAAAGACGGCAAAAGTGGTGAGCCTTTCCGATGAGTACCGCGAGCATACCAAAGCCGCGGCCGAGGTGCTGTTCAGCCCTGAGACGTATTGCGCCGGCCTCACAAGCGTTGCAAGCTATTAGTCTGTTGATTATCGAGGTACTATGAGGACAAGAGAGGCTGCTATACCGGCTGCGACAGGGAGCGTTTTAGCCAAAGAATTCTCCTCTTTGCCCGGCCCTGTAAGAAGCAGCAGCGCAATCCCTTTAAATCCCTCTCCCATCTCATGACTGCCTTCTTTCGATAAAGTCGGGATGATTTCTGTGGCGCCCAGAGCCTACAGCGTATCTGAGAAGGGATTAGGGATTTGAACCGGCCCCCCTGGAGCAGTGGGAATCAGGGGTAAGTTCGTGAAAGGGGAAACGATGAAAACGGCACTTATTACTGGCGTCACAGGCCAGGATGGCTCCTACCTGGCAGAATTCCTGCTGGAACAAGGATACGAGGTTCACGGCACGATTCGGCGGTCCAGCACATTTAATACATATAGGATTGATCATTTATATCAGGATCAACACAAGGAAGGCGCGCGATTTTTTAGGCATTACGGGGACCTTACCGATTCGAGCAATCTCAATAGGATTATTGAGAAAGTTCGACCTGACGAAATCTACAATCTTGCCGCGCAATCCCATGTCGGAATCTCATTTGAGGTGCCTGAATATACTGTGGAGACTGATGCTGTTGGTACGCTGCGTCTGCTCGACTCGATCAAAGACACGGGTGTGGAGACGCGGTTTTATCAGGCATCGACCTCTGAACTCTTTGGCAAGGTGCAGGAGATACCTCAAACCGAGAAGACCCCCTTTTATCCACGATCGCCTTATGCCGCGGCCAAATTGTGTGCATACTGGCTCGTGGTGAACTACCGGGAGGCCTATGGTCTGCACGCCAGCAACGGCATCCTGTTCAATCACGAATCGCCCAGGCGTGGCGAAAATTTCGTTACCAGGAAAATCACCATCGCGGCGGCTGGGATAAAAGCGGGGAAAAGAAGGGATTGTCTCTGGCTGGGTAATCTTGATTCGAGACGAGATTGGGGGTATGCGCCGGAATATGTAAAAATGATGTGGTTGATGCTGCAGCAGGAACGACCGGATGATTATGTGGCAGCTACCAATGAGGCTCATTCGGTAAGAGAGTTCGTGGAAAGGGCGTTTGGCTACCTCGATATGCCAATCGCCTGGGAAGGGGAAGGCGTTGATGAGGTAGGTATCAATCGGCGAAGCGGTGAGATATGCGTCCGCGTTGATCCCCGCTACTACCGTCCTACGGAGGTGGATTTGCTCATTGGGAACCCGAAGAAAGCCAAGGAGATTTTGCATTGGGAACCCAGAGTTAAGTTTGACAGACTCGTAGAGATCATGATCCAGGCGGACTTCGATGCTGTAATGAAAGGCGACCGAAGCGGTCCCCCGAATCTTGATGGTTGCGCAAACCTGCTCTCGGCCGTGGGCAGAACTGGCTGACGAGCGCTGATGTGGAGCCCACCATCAAGGAACATTCTGTATCTTTGGCCGTGGTAAAATGCAGGCGCTGCTGGGGGCTGGTTTGATTCACCGGTACTTGCGATGAGTTTTAATTGCCGGAATTTGTTCGAAAGGAGGCGTATTCTGAATGAGTCTATGTGACGAGATAGCCGAGCAAAGAAAACAGCTGGAGATGAGCTTTCACAACAAACGCGAGAAAGACCGAAATGAGTTGGATCAAGAGGCTTTTCTGCGAAAGTACGGAAATAAGAGGTTTTACGCCACCGCAGGGCGCTCGTCAGCCTACATAACGGAGTGGCTCAGGGATAAGTGTCCCGGGGCGGTTGCTCTGGATTATTGCTGCGGGCTGGGCCACAGTTCTATTGAAATAGCAAAGTTGGGAGCGTTCGCTCATGGGATAGATATCAGTGAGGAGGAGGTCGAGACTGCGAGGAGGGCGGCCGATCAGGAGGGGCTGGGCAGCAGAACCAAATTCTGGGTGATGGACGCTGAAAACATGCAATTCGATAACGATATGTTTGACGTTATCGTATGCAAAGGGGTATTGCATCATCTTGACGTGTCAAAGGCCTATCCCGAACTTGCCCGAGTGCTCAAGCCGGGGGGGCGTATTCTCTGTCAGGAAGCCCTTGGATACAACCCGCTCATCCGCCTTTACAGGAAGGCCACCCCACATCTGCGCACCGCCTGGGAGACGGAACACATTCTCAAGCTGAAGGAGCTTGCGCTCGCTCGAAGGTATTTCGATCAGATCAACGTCAGGTATTTTCACTTATTTTCCATATTGGCTATTCCCCTCATGAAGACCCCGGTGTTTAAAGCTGCTCTCACGGCATTTGAGTGCCTCGACGACCTGATACTGCGTATACCTTTTGTGCAGCTATTGGCTTGGCAAATGGTGTTCGAGATGTCTGGTCCCAGGAAATAGATATGCGCGTTTGGCTTTTGAAGGACGGCGAGAATTTGCCGGTGCAGCAAGGTTCGCGCAGGATGCGCACCTGGATGCTGGCCGAGGAGCTGGCGAGGCGTGGTCATTCAGTGGTCTGGTGGGCGAGTACTTTCTCGCATCAGAGAAAGACTCTGCTTTTCAACCATGACGAGCGGGTAAAAATTTCCGATCGTTTCGATCTGAGATTGCTGTTCTGCGGGGACTATTCCGCCAACTTTTCCCTCAGGCGGTACTTGGTGCACAAGAAACTGGGCAGAAGATTTTCCGTTGAGGCGAGAAAAGAAAGCCCCCCGGATATTATAATTGCTGCCTTGCCCATAATCGACCTGGCCTATGAGGCGGTGAACTACGCGCGCGAGTATGGCATTCCGGTCTTTGTGGACATACGGGATCTCTGGCCCCAAACGATTTTGGAAAGGATGCCCATACCTTTGAGGTGTGCTGCAAGGCTCCTGCTCAGTGCGGATTTTTACAGAACAAAGTCGCTTTTCCGCCGTGCTGACGGTATAATTGCGGTTTCCAAAGGGTTTCTTGCCTGGGGGTTGCAACAGGCTCGCCTCACATCTCCCAGAACCACCGACCGGATTTTTTATCTGGGATATCCAGCCACAAACGGTAAGATCAGGCAAACCGGTGTGCTCGGCGACTTGGCGGCGCGGCTTAATAATAAGATCATCTTTACCTTTGTGGGGTCATTCGGTTCAACCTATGAGCTAAAGCTTCTATGCGAGGTTGCTAAAATTGCGGACGAGAAATCCCTGGACTCCATTCACTTTCTTCTAGCGGGAGACGGCGAGCAGTTCGCCGACATTTCGGCAAGAACTCGGAACTTGTCGAATATCAGCCTCCTTGGCTGGCTCGATCAAGATCAGATTCGCGAGTTGCTGGGCCTTTCCCACGTTGGTTTGGCCCCCTACATCAAGATGGCTGATATGGTGCCCAACAAACCTTTCGAGTATTTCTCCGCGGGGCTGCCTATAATCTCTTCCCTTCAGGGTGAGATGGAAGAGCTTATTGAGGAAAATTCGGTGGGCTTCTCTTATCGTCCCGGAGACGTGAGGGAACTGTATTTGCTCATCGACAGGCTCGCAGCTGATCCCGCTTTGAGGAATTCCATGGCGGCTAACGCACGAAGGGTCTTCGAGTCAACCTACCGGGAGGACTTAATCTACAGCGCGTACGCGGATCATCTTGAGTCGATGGTCGCTTCGAGGGGGGTGTAAGTTGTGGAAAAGGACATTTGATCTGGTAGCGGCTTCCCTCGTTTTATGCTTGACCTCTCCGCTCATCGTTTTGATTGCCCTTTTGATCAAGCGCTGGTCCCCGGGGCCCGTTTTCTACCGTGGGGTCAGGACGGGCCTGCATGGAAAACCGTTCCGCATATTCAAATTCCGAACCATGGTGGTCGACGCGGAACACATAGGAGGTCCATCGACCGCCCTGAATGACACCAGATTGACTCCTATTGGTAAGATACTTCGCAGATATAAGTTGGACGAGCTTCCCCAACTGTTCAACATATTGCTTGGCGACATGAGCGTTGTGGGTCCTCGTCCCCAGGTCGAAAGGTACACAAGCCTTTACGCCGGACCCGAAAAGGCTATTCTTGACGTGAGGCCCGGACTGACGGACTACGCGTCTATACGATTTATCGACCTGGACGCCATCCTGGGTGATGAAAACGTTGATGAAAAATACCTCCGGGAAGTCGAGCCCGAGAAAAACAGGCTGCGCCTGCAGTACGCCAGGAATCACAACTTCCGAGTGGACTTGGATATTATATTTACCACTCTTCGGCAAATGCTATCCTTGAGGTCGAAATGGAATACGCAACGCTAGGGAATACGCAACTGGTCGTCTCGCGGGTTGCCTTCGGTTGCTGGGCGACCGGCGGCCATGGGTATGGCCGCACAGATGACACCGAATCCATTGCCTCTATCCGGGAGGCGCTTGAGCGGGGAGTGAATTTTTTTGATACCGCCGACGTGTACGGGTTTGGCCACTCGGAAAGGATTCTCTGCGAAGCGCTCGGGGTTCGCCGCCGGGAGGTGGTGATCGCCACGAAATTTGGAGTGTGCTGGGATGATGCCGGGAAGACTTTCCGGGATTGCAGTCCAAAACGGGCCGAAGCCGCGCTGGAAGCCAGCCTGCGGCGGCTTGACCTCGAGTCCCTTCCTTTATACCAAGTGCATTGGCATGACGGGGTCACGCCGATATGCGATACGATCGAGGCACTTCTGAAGTTCCAAAAAGCTGGGAAAATCCAGCATTTCGGCTGCTCCAATTTTTCCGGCGATCTGCTCGGGCAAGCCGGCCGGATCGCACGCCCTGCGTCCAATCAACTCCAATTCAGTGTAGCTCACACCGAAGCTAAAAGCCTTCTGGAAGAATGCTTTAGGGATAGAGTGGGCAACCTCGTCTACGGAGTCCTGGGCAGGGGCGCCCTATCGGGTAAATACGATCTTACCAGCCGGTTTGGAGAAAAGGACACGCGGGCTGTGGACCTGGCCTTCAGAGGAGAAGAACTGGAGCGAAACATTCGACTGGCGAACAAATTGCGAGTTCTAGGAGAGCATTACGGAAAATCACCCTCTCAGGTCGCCATACGCTGGGTCTTGGACAATCCATTCATCACTTCCGCGATTGTCGGGATGAAGAACGTTGCGCAGGTGCTCGAAAATTCCGGCGCCGCCGACTGGGGCCTCAGTTCGGTTGATTACTCCGATCTGGCGGACTCAGCAAAGATTTAAGCTCCAACAGGGGTGTTTTCCCAAACAAGGAGTTCGGATGAAACATGAGCCGGGGCTGCTTAAGGAACTGTACAGAACAATGGTCCGCATACGCCATTGCGAGGAGAGTCTCGTCGAGCCTATACTACGCGGAGAGGTGGTCTGCCCGTGCCATCTTTACTCGGGACAGGAAGCCGTTGCCGCCGGTATTTGCAAGGCGCTCAGCCGGGATGACTACATTTTCGGCAATCACCGCTCGCATGGCCATTTTCTGGCCAAAGGCTGCGATATGGGCGAGATGGTGGCTGAAATCTACGGCCGTGAGACAGGGTGTTCGCGCGGCAGGGGCGGCTCAATGCACCTGATAGATCCCGGGGCGGGAATGTTGGGGTCGGCGCCGATCGTTGCCGGCACCATCTCGCTTGCCATGGGGGCCGCTCTGGCCGCCTCGATCCGGCAGGACAACCGGGTTGCGCTAAGCTTCTTTGGCGACGGCGCCACCGGAGAGGGCGTCCTCTACGAGTGCCTGAATTTTGCGGCGCTCCGGAAACTGCCCATGATATTTGTTTGTGAAAACAACCTCTACGCTACCCATATGCCCATCCGCGAATGCCGGATCGAAAGCGGCATCCACAAAGTGGGTGACGCCTTCTGCATATCCAACTGTGTAGTCGATGGAAACGACGTACTCCAGGTTTATGAGGCCTGCAGCAAAGCCGTCGAGCAGTGCAGGAACGGCGGGGGGCCCTCATTTATCGAATGCCTTACCTACCGCTTCAGGGGGCATGTGGGTCCGGATGACAATATACAGGGCTCTCACACCGATATCCGTCCCAGGGAGGAGATCGAGTGGTGGCTCGACAAAGACCCGATCAAGAGGTTCGAGCGGCACCTGCTGGTCAACAGACTGTTTGAGGCTCAGGAGCTCAATGAGATCAAGCGTGAGGCGGAAACGGAAGTGACCGAAGCGCACCGTTTCGCTAAGAACAGTCCCCGGCCGGACAGAAAGGACATGAAATCTTATGTCTTCAAATAGAAAACTCGAGTACAGCCTGGCTATCAATGAAGCGCTTCACCAGATGATGGGAGCAGACCCGTCCACCTTCCTGATCGGCCAGGGAGTGAACAGCCCCTGGTACGTTGGCAACACTGCTCTGGGCCTCCTCGACAGGTTCGGTCCAAATCGCGTGATCGACACTCCCGTATCGGAAAACAGCATTACTGGAGCGGCCGTCGGCGCGGCCATAGCGGGCATGAGGCCGGTCGTTGTTCATCCCAGGATGGACTTCATGCTCTACGCCATGGATCCCATAATCAATGAGGCGGCCAACTGGTACTACATGAATGGGGGGAGGTCTTCGGTTCCTGTTGTCATCTGGGGCATCATCAACCGAGGGGGCGAACAGGCGGCGCAACACTCCCAGGCGCTGCACGCTACGTTTGCCCACGTGCCCGGCCTCAAGGTGGTGATGCCGGCCACACCCTTCGATGCCAAAGGTCTAATGATAGCGGCCATCAGAGACCCCAACCCGGTCGTCTTTATCGATGACCGATTGCTCTATCGAGTCAAGGATTCAGTACCTGAAGAGATTTATGAAGTCGAAATCGGTAAGGGCATCGTCAGAAGGCCGGGAGCTGACCTCACACTCGTTGCGACCTCATTCCTGGCTCATGAAGCTTCCAAAGTCGTCGAGGAACTGGTCGAAGAGCAGATAGACGTCGAACTGATCGATCTGCGCACAGTCAAACCCCTGGATGTGGACCTGATACTGGAATCGGTCAAAAAAACTGGAAGACTGGTCATTGCCGACGGGGGCTGGAAAACGTGCGGTTTGGCGGCGGAAATTGCCGCGCTGGTTTGCGAGAGAGCATTTGAAGTCCTGAAGGCGCCCATCAGGCGGGTTACCCTGCCGGACTGCCCGGCCCCTGCCAGCGCGATTTTGGAGCAACAGTACTACCCCACGGCGCAGGACATCCGTCTGGCCGTTCTGGAGGTTCTGGGCAAAGACTAGCCACGGCCCCACACACGGTCTCGGGCGGGGGACAAAGACGGTTGGAGGGGGGCACCGCGCGGGAAGGCTGGATTGGTAGAGTCGGCCAAGGTCCACGCGATGCTCAAGGATGCGCTGGATGCGGATTATTGCGAGTCGATGAGCCCGCTTTGCCGTGGAGCAAGCTCCCTTCGTCTTTGCCAAAGGAGATATATGCGCATTTTGTTCATCACCACGATAAGCTTGTCATGATGCCCGGGAGGGACCGCAATGTTGTTGAGTTAAGCGACTCAACTGGAATCGGTGCTGTTCTTTTAGAGCGACGATCGTGATCCCGGAGGGATCAAAGCCATTAGCCGGGGGTTGAGGCCGTGAGGCCGATACCCCCGGAAAGGAACGAAAAAGAAGGAAACGACCCCGTGAGGGGTCGCAGATCAAGCGGTGCTCAGACAGGCGGGAAAAGCTTGGGATTTCTTAAATCAACAACATTGGGGAGGGACCGTCCCTTAGAGCAGTTCGCCCTCCCTTGGTCTTAGCCGCTTTTCCCGTCCCCGACGCACCCTCCACCCTGCTTTACGGAACCTGCTCGAAACAGCCCGCCAAATTATGGAAAACAAACCCCGACAGAGAGCCGCCCGAGTAGCTGTTGGGAATCTCCACCCATCCCAGGAAATAATCGTTATAAGGTATCTGTGGAAGCACCGCCGCAGCTTGGCTGGTTTCGGGGTTTCCTGCAATGATTTGTGGTGAGTGAGTTGGACTCAGCACTATCGCAACCTTTTTATAGTGGGTACTATCTGTGGATACCCCTGTGAAATCCCACCAGTTATCATGAGCCGGGAAAGAGTAAAATGTCCCATTCAAAATGAGCGTAACAGCATTCGTGCTTTTCACAAAACCAGCATTTGTGGCGTTGGTAAGCCCCGCCCCGTTGGCATTATCTAACACTCCATACCCCTGCCGAGCACCATTTATTACATTGTTGGTTACAACAACAGGCATAACTGTGCTTGAGGTGGTATATCCAGGTGTATAGATGGCTGTTGGAAACCCGGTTATCCTGTTGCCCTGTATGCTCGACTGCTGCGTGTTGACATCTATTCCATAATCAGGAGCAATCCCGTTGACTGTAGTTCCTTCAATAGTGTTATTATCTATATCAACACCGTATGACGTACCATCTGATGAAAGTACAACTATTCCACGTACACCAACTACATAATTATCGACAATCTTTGTCATCATGTTTTGGTTCGAGGCGCCCCAATCAGATATCTGGATGCCGACACCGGAGCCGCTCACAGTCCAGATGTTTCGTACTGTATTACCTATAACTAAATTGTGAGCGCTCATCAAGTAAATACCTTGCACCACATTTTCTATATGATTATACGCAACAACACCGTTACGGGCGTCCGGGTGCGTATTTATTGCCTCCCCCCCAAGGACAGGAGTAAGGGTGTTGGTAAAGGTATTATTTATGACGGACCAGTTCCACACAGGAACCCATGATGCTATGGAAAATCCATTCCTGAAATTGACGGCCTTGGAATTTTGAAGGGTGCAGTCTGTTGAAAAATTATCAAAAATATATGGATAGCCTGCCGGGTGACTGGTGTCGGCGCAATTATATACTTCATTGCTATCCATCAGGCCGTGGTCGCAGCAGAGGAAATCCAACCCTTCAGTATCGCAATTTGTGACAATGCAGTTCTTGATTACTGGATGGGCGGCATATTTTATATATATGCCTATTTGGTCCTTCCCGGACCCTGACCCGGTTACGTTCACGTTATCCACGACGGGATTTTCAATCTGGCTGATCTTTGTGATCGTAACGACATACCCGCTTGCAACAGAGATAGTGTAATCCGTCCTAAGCCCCGAGACGAGCGTTATTGTCCCGGTCCCAACCGATGCCACAAAGCCTAGCTCGCCCGCGACGTAGTTGGCATATCCCGGTATCCACGGCTGCGTGGACCGAAAAGTAATCATGTCCCCCGCCACAAATCCCGAGGAGTTGGCTACATTTATCGTCAAAGTGGAGCGCGGCACAAAAGTGTTTGTCCCTGAATCCAAAGGACCTGTCAGCGTGGTTGTAGTGGTCGTGGCAGCCCCTGCCACCGTAACAGCGGTTGCACTCATGGCAAGTCCCGAACAGTCAAGCGTCAGGTCTTTGAGCATCAGATTGTTGAGACCCTGGAACACAAGTCCCGTCCCGCATTTATAGGTCTTGGTCTTATCCCCCTGCAGGGTGCCGCCGCCTGGAGAGAGAGCCCCACCCGCTGCCTGGATGGCTGCATAATCGTCGGTGGAATCATCGCCCTTTGCTCCGAACCACTCAGGGTAGACCGTTCCGCCATTGCTGAACGCCACGGTTCCCGTACCTGC
>JARLHX010000098.1 GCA_031292035.1 Negativicutes bacterium
AGACCGGGTCCGGCGGGAAATGGTGTGCTGCTGTAGCTCAGTGGTAGAGCGCATCCTTGGTAAGGCTGAGGTCGGGAGTTCAATCCTCCCCAGCAGCACCATTTCCCCGCCTCTTGAGCTGGGGTGCTGCGTGGCAAAACCGGTTCGCGAAGAAATAACTTGCGCTTCTTAATAGAAATTTTGTTGCGCCCGCTCATCCGAACGAATAGACTCGCGGCGCTATGATAGCAGCGGCTAGATCGCGGAGAGGTTCAGACAATGGCTGATGCCCGCATCGTTGCAAACAAATTTCTAGAACTCGCTCAAGATGATGCACGTGGGCTAACGCCCATGCAGGTGCTCAAGCTCGTGTATATTGCGCACGGGTGGTCGCTTGGCATTCATGGCAGGCCTTTGATCGAGCAATCCGTTCAAGCATGGCAATACGGCCCCGTCATCCCAGACCTCTATCACGCGATGAAAGGTTTTGGGGGCGGGTTTGTCGCTGGCTATCTGCCCTCTCGCGCTTACGAAACCCCCGACCGATTGACAGGTCAAGAGGCTCGGCTAATCGAGGATGTGTATCGCTTGTATGGTCACATGACCGGCATTCAATTGTCGCGCATTACCCATGCCGAGAACACTCCTTGGAGCATGACCTATGAGCCAGGCTCTTCAGGGGAAGTGATCCCAGCAGATCTGATCGCGGAACATTATCGCCGACTGGCAGAGGAACGGGCGCCGCGCGCCCATGCCTAAACAGAAAGCCATTGAGCCTAGGCTGCCATCGGTACTACCGCCGGAAGAAGCCTCACTGGCAGGTCAGGATGACGGCCCGAATGACCCGGCGGTGCAAGAAAATTTATGGCTTGATCGATCTCTATCCAAACACAAAGCCGAAGCGGCAGCCCTTAGGAATGATCTTGCACGAGCTTATATTGAAAACCTCAATGCCGACAGAGAACTCAGAAAAAAATATGCAAGTCAAATTCTCCTTTACCTTGAGTTTTATTCCGCCACCGTCGGCGCAATAATTATTCTATCCGGACTTAGCTTTATTAAAATTGACACAAATGTACTCCAAACTCTTGTTGGAAGCACGGCAGTAGCCGCTATCGGCATAGTTGGATTTATAGCTCGGGGCTTGTTCAGGTCGAGCCCCCCTCCTCCGGGCAACTAGAGCACCCGAACATTCGAACACGTCATTGTGCAAAAAACAGGCCGGTGGCGACCACCGGCCTGAATTGCGTCATTTCTTAAAATGATCGTTATGCTCAATGTGCTGTGCCGCACGAACCAATTCAAAACGCGGATGGCCTCCGCAGTGATTGCAGGGCGGAAACTGCTTCCCATAAACGCAAGTCACCTCATGCGGTGAAGCATGATTGCGATCATGGATGACCCTATAAATTCCAGATCGCTCGACGGTGTCGCCGGGCTTGTAAACAGCAGTCATAATGCTTTTCCTCAATCGAAAAACACACAACCGCCTTGACCCGGACCTCGAAAGGAATAGGATTCCGCTCGCTGCATAGCCCAGTCCACCAGCGGTTGTACAACCTTGGTGGGTTGAAGGGGTCGAGGTAACGACTCGGCCCCTTCACGTCTGCCTTCATGATTCCGCGACTCCTTCAGACTAGAGCCTCGTGCCTTTAATCGGACGCATATCCGGCATCCTTGAGATAGTTCCAACACTCTTGAGGGGTGTAGAGGTCGCAGATGTTGCCGACGGCTTTCCAAAGCTCATCGATGGTCCTGGCTCCGATGCGTCTGAGG
>JARLHX010000011.1 GCA_031292035.1 Negativicutes bacterium
GGCAGCAGGCTCTTGCCGGACTCGGTTAGGGAGTACTCGACTTTCGGCGGGATTTGCGTATAGATGACCCGATTTACCAATCCGCTTTCCTCCAGTTCCCTGAGCTGTTGGGTCAGCATTTTCTGGGTAATCCGGGGCAAAGATCTTCGTAGCTCGCTAAACCGCAGGGTGTTTTCACCCAGATACCAGAGGATCAGTGCTTTCCACTTGCCGCCGATCAGGTCTAATGTTAATTCCATTGAACATTGGTATTCGACATTATTAAACTGGATCATGTTGTCCCTCCTTGCGTTCGCTCAAAACAACGAATTTCAGAATGGTGGTATACAAATAGATACTATAGCACAAATAAGTGCGTACTTGCCATTTTGGATACTAATATCTATCATTATAGCATAGACGGGATTTTGTGGGAACGAATAAAAATAATTAGGAGGCCGCTTATGAAGGTTGTTGCGTTTAACGGAAGTCCAAGGGCCAATGGAAATACTGCCCAGAGCATTCAAATTGTTTTTGCCGAATTACAGAAAGAAGGCATTGAAACCGAATTGGTCCAGCTCGGAGGGCGCAAGGTTTTCGGCTGTTTGGCCTGCGGGAAGTGTTGGGAGAATAAAGACAATCGCTGTGTGCGCCAAGACGATGAGATGAATACCTTTATCGAAAAGATGCAGGAAGCCGACGGCATCATCATTGGTTCTCCCACCTATTTCAGCAATGTGTCCACCGAAGTCAAAGCGCTCATTGACCGCTGCGGTTTTGTGGCAAAAGCCAACGACGGGGAAATGCTCCGGGGCAAGGTCGGGGCTGCTGTGGTTTCGGTGCGCCGGGCCGGTTCAACGTTTGTCTATTCGGCCATTAACTTTTTCTTTGGCATAGCCGAGATGGTGATTCCCAGTTCGAGTTATTGGAATATGACACTGTCTTTGGAACCGGGAGATGTTCAAAAGGACGAAGAAGGAATACAGACCTTTCAAACTCTGGGAAGAAATATGGCAAAACTTTTAAAACAGATCGACGCTTCTAAGAAGCTCCAATAGAAAATGCGGTTTTCAAACCGGTAGCTATCGATAAACTAATTGTTGGAGGTATGACTATGAAAAAGATCATTGCCTTGAACGGCAGTCCCCGTGAACAAGGCAGCACCGCGGTATTGGTTGGTGAAATCCTCAAGGCGGCCGGTGCCGAGGGGGCCGAAGTCAAGTCGTATTATTTAAACGGCCTGAATATCAGAGGCTGTCAAAGCTGTTATGCCTGCAAGGCATCAGGCCGCTGCGTCCTGAAGGATGATATGCAGGAGCTGTATGACGAAATCGCCAGCGCTGATGCAATCGTTTTTGCCACCCCGGTATATATGTGGCAAATGACGGCGCAGTTAAAACTAGTGATCGATCGTTTGTACCCCTTTCTAAAGCCTGACTATACCAGCTATTTGACGCCAGGGAAAAAAGTTTTGCTGGCCGTTACCCAAGGCAGACCAGACACATCGATGTTCCATCACTATTTTGAACATATGGGCAAAAACCTCCTCTTCCTCGGCTTCGGTGAGTACAAAATCCTGATTGCCGGCGGGACGCGTAAGCCTGAGGATCTAGTCAAACAGACTGAAGTGCTGTCAGAAGCCAAGCGACTGGGTGGCTGGCTTGCCGAGTAAGGCAATCTTTTAAGTAAAGGGGCCCGGGTATGGGGATATTGCCCGGGACTCCTTTTTTATTTTCGCAGACACTTGACGCCTTGTGGGGAGAAGGATTATAATCAAACCAATAAGGTGTATATACACATAACGCTGGATGAGCAGAATGGAAAAAGCAATGGCGATGAAACATATAAACGAGCTCTACCCTAAACACCCCAGCCCTTGCAATTGTATGAATGTCAGGCGGGCTTCCCGGGCTGTTACCCAGTTTTATGATGACGTATTGAAAGTCAGTGGACTTACCATTGCCCAGTTGTCGCTCTTGCGGCATCTCGGTACGGTAGAAGTTGCCACCATCAGTGCGTTGGCCAAAATGATGCGCATTGACCGGACGACCCTGAACCGCAATATGAAGCCGTTGGCAGAAGCCGGACTGATCGCCATTAACCCTGGGAAAGATTCGCGGACCCGGCAGGTGGAACTGACAGAAGCCGGGAAAGAGGCGGTTGCTAAGGCGTGGGCGCTATGGGGTGAGGCGCAGGCATCACTGGAAGAGTACCTTGGCGACGAGGATATGACAAAGCTGGTCCAGCTGCTGTCAAAATTAGAGGCCCTTGTGCCGTGAATAGTATCAAATGTTCTAGCATAATGTCATCGATGATTAAGATGTGGTTGTTTATTACTTAATTATGTGTATATACACATAGGGGGAGGGGTGAACAAGAGATAATATTCTATGATCGGTTATTAAGCGGAGAAAAGAGAGGGGCAATATCATGACAACACAAGGGAAACATTTTACCTTAATGGACATTGGTTCGTTTGAGGGTTTAATCGAGCGTTTTGGGGGCAAATTTTTCGCCGGCGGCGAGCTTGGTCTAACCGGCTGTGAGGTTTCGCTAAACAGGCTTCCGGCCGGTACGGGAACGTCCTTCGTTCATGCCCACAAGAAAAACGAGGAACTGTATATTTTTACTGGCGGCAACGGGACCTTCTATCTGGACGGCAGCGAGTTTCCTGTTCAGGAGGGCAGCCTGGTCCGGGTAGCCCCGAACGGCGAGCGTGCCTGGAAGGCCGGCGACAAGGATCTATACTTTATCTGTATCCAGACCCAGGAGGGCAGTTTGACCCAGGCCACGCGACAGGACGGAATTCGACTTGAAACCAAGACTTCGTGGATGGAGTGATAATCAGTTTGGCGAGCGGAACGATAAATTCACCTTGGCGATAGCAAGGAAGTGAGGCCTATGGAGAGAGAAATTCGAGAGTTTATTCTAAGTTTAGGCATCGATGACGTTGGTTTTGCGAGGGTGGCTGATTATAACAGTCCCAAATCGTTTGAGATTGTGAAATTTCTGCCTGACGCGAAATCAATCATTGTTTTGGCCTTTAAAGTATTATCAAGCTGTGAAAGTCCAAGCTGGAGCGCGGCCCTTAACGGCTATCTAGACCTCGGCTCATTTGGCCGCTCGACCACCTATCGTGTGGCGCGCTTCCTGGAAAATAAGTTTGGCGCCAAGGTCGCCAATATGCCGCTGTCCTATCCTTTTGAATTTCACAATGACCGGAGGGCTATTGCTGATTTCTCCCAGCGGCATGCGGCTGTCGCCGCCGGGCTGGGCACTTTTGGCCGCCATAATCTTGTCATTCATCCTCGCTTTGGCACCAGGGTCAACTTTGTCAGCATCGTCACCAGCCTGGAACTGGAGCCGTCACCAAGGCCTGATGAGGATTTTTGCCTTCATTGCAACCTGTGTGTTGAAAATTGCCCTGGCGGGGCCTTGGATGATGAAGGGAAAACCGATATCATGAAATGCATGAAACATTCCCAGCCTTATGGCCTGGGCGGAGATATCGCCTTTTGGACTCAGTTCGCTGCCAGTTCGCCTGATGAACAAAAGGAGCTGTTTCAGAGCGAACGATATGCGCGCCTTCGTCAGGCGGCCCATATTGGGAATCAGTACATGTGTTTCAATTGTATGAAGTCATGTCCGGTGGGTGTTGTAACAGGATAGGATGAAGCCTGTTCTAAAAAGATGGGGCTGTCTCTAAAAATGGAGACGGTCCCATCTTTATTTGTGGAGAAAGGCCATATACCGATTTTAGAGGCGAAATAACAAAAACAGTGTTCGCATAATGTTTTGCTTTTCGATTTTTGGCTACGGTATAATAAGGATAGATAGCAACAAAAAAGCGTACTGGCACGCAAAAGTGTCCGGCACGATGAGAGGGGGCTTATAATGTCTAAACCGATCTGGGTGATTGGACACCGCAACCCTGACACCGACTCGATTTGTTCGGCCATCGGTTATGCCCATCTCAAACAGGCGATGGGAGAACCGGCGACTCCGGCCCGGGCGGGAAAAATCAATCCCGAGACCCGATTTGTGCTGGATTTTTTCGGGGTAGAAGCTCCGGCGCTGGTTGACGATCTCTATCCCCGCGCCCAGGATATTATGAATCCGGTGGTTGCCACAGTTCGGCCAGGTGATACGCTGCGCGAACTCGGCCGGGTGATGAAAGGCAACCGGATCAAATCGGTCCCGGTAATGGAAGAGGACGGCAGGCTGGCAGGGATGGTCTCGGTGGGCGATTTGGCCCAGAAATATTTCGATGAACTTGAAATGCAGGATCTCAGGGAGGCTGGGGTGACTTTTGCCGGGGTCCTCAGGGCGCTGGACGGAGCACTTCTCTGCGGCGGAGGCCTGGATCGTCAGGTGCCGGGCAAGGTTTGGATCGGCGCGGCCCGCAGTCAGACGATGGCGACACTGATCGGCGCAGGGGATGTCGTCCTGGTAGGCAACCGGGATCATGCGCAAATGACCTGTGTCCGGCGGGGGATTGCCTGCCTGGTGGTGACCGGTGGTGCGCCGGTACTGCAAGAGGTGTGCGACGCCGCGGCGGCAAACGGTGCGATTGTCATTAGTTCCCCTTATGATACTTATACCTGCGCTCGGCTGATCAACCAGAGTGTGCCGGTGCGGATGGCCATGCAGGCTGAGGTGGTCGGCTTCAAACCAGGCGACTTGGTAGCCGACATCAAAAACATCATCGTCAGAACCAATCACCGCAACTATCCGGTGATCGAGAGCGGCCGGCTGATCGGGATGATCGACCGCGACCGGTTGATTATGCCCAAACGGGTCAAGGTCATCCTGGTGGATCACAATGAACGGTCACAGGCGGTCGAGGGTGTAGAAGAAGCCCATATTGTCGAGATCATCGACCATCATCGCCTGGGTGGCCTGGAAACCGGCGAACCGATCTTTATCCGCCATGAGCCGGTGGGCTCGACCGCCACCATTGTCGCCAACATGCACTGGCATCGCAATATCGCCATCCCGGCGACCATCGCCGGCCTGCTGCTGGCCGGGGTGCTGTCTGATACCTACCTGTTCCGGTCGCCGACTGCCAGCCCCAAAGACAAAGAAACGGCCACGCAGCTTGCCGCTTTGGCCGGACTCGATATTGAGGAATTTGGCATGGCGCTTTTGAAAGCCGGGTCAGGCATCGGCAACCTGTCGCCCCAGGAAATCATCCGGGGTGACCTCAAGGAGTTTCAAATCGGCGAACACCGGGTAGCCATCGGCCAGATTTCGGTCCTCGATCCGGCGGAAATTTTGGCTGCCAAATCCCAGCTGCAAGAGCAGATGAAAATCATGAGCCAGCAGGAAGACTGCGATCTGGTCATGCTGATGGTGACCGATATTCTGAAAGAATGCTCCCATCTGATTTATACCGGCCCGGCCGCCGCCCTTGTCGACAAGACGTTTGGCAGCAAGGGTGAGGATGGAGTTCTCTATTTGCCTGGAGTGATGTCCCGAAAGAAACAAGTGGTGCCGCCAATGGTCGAGGCCACTCGTTCCTAGAATTCTTGAGCGGCGAGAAAGTCCCAGAAGAGCTGAAAGCATTGCGGCACCAGCGGCTGGCGGCAGACGGCGTAAAACCGCCGGGGGATCTTGAGGCCTGGAGTTGTCACAACCGTGAGGCTGCCTGCTTCGAGCTCCTGGCGGATGGCCCAGCGGGAAATGAAGGCCAGGCCTATCTGGTTGAGGACAGCGGCCTTCAAGGCTTCGTTGCCGCCGACTTCCAGGACGACCCGCATCTTGACCGGCGGAAGGGCGAGGTTGTCCAGTGCGGCGTGAACCGCCCGCTGCGAACCGGAGGAGGAGCCGCGGCAGACAAAAGGATGAGCCAAAAGTTCCGGCAGGGACGGCTTGTCGCCGAGTTGAGCGGCTATTGCCGGGTGGGCGATCAGTACCAGTTCGTCCTGCCAGAGCGGCAGGCTGGGATGGTCGCTGGACGGCTGGGAACCGACGATCGCGATTGGATAGTCGGCGCTGGCGAATCCGGCCAGCACCGTCTGACTGTCACCGGTGTGCAGGGAAACCGCCAAGCCGGGGTGGAGGCGCAGAAATTCGGCTATCACCCCAGGCAGGATATATTCGGCGGGTATGGTGCTGGCCCCCAGGTTGATCTTGCCGGCCGTTCCCTCGATCATGGCCTTGATCTGGTGGTGAGCCTCACCCAGCTGACTGTTGATTTTCCGGGTGTAATGCAGCAGGGTTTCACCATATACCGTCAGGGTAACGCCCCGGGCTGTCCGCTGAAAAAGCAGGCAGCCAAAGTTTTTTTCCAGGTTGTCGATATGGAAGGAAACAGTGGGCTGAGTCAAGTCGAGCTGCTTGGCCGCACCGGAAAAACTGCCTTCCTCAACCACGGCGCTGAAGATCGCCAGCGACTGCCAGTAGGACATGTCAAATCACCTCATGCTGATGGTAGTTCGCGATAAAGGAAAAAGTTCCTTTTGTTTCTTGTTGAGCGGCAGGAATGTATCATTGGCGATAGAATAAATCTTGCAATAATATTAATATAATTTATAATGTGGAAGCGGCCCTGGACGCAGATGATCAGAAAGAGGGAAAGCGATGAACGAAATGTTGAAACGGTATTATCAAAGAATTGTGGCTGATTTTTGGGACCAGCGCGGGGTGGTGGTGGCCCTGGGCATTTTGAGTGCGTTATATTTCGGCTCTATTGGAGTAGTGTGGGCTGTGACCGGGGAATTTACCCGCTGGGGGGCGCATATTTTGCAGTGGTTGGGGGCCGATGTGTCCTCCTACAGCTATCTGCAGATCATCGCCTTTACCGGCACGCCACTGACCAGAATCGACGGCATTATGATTATCGGCATGTTTGTCGGCGCCTTTAGCAGCGCCCTGTTCGGTCAAAATTTCAAAATCCGCGTGCCGCGCTGGCCGCGCCTCCTCCAGGGCTTGCTTGGCGGCGTCATCGCCGGCTTTGGTACCCGGCTGGCTATGGGCTGTAATCTGGCGGCCCTGTTTACTGGCATTCCCCAGTTTTCCATCCACGCCTGGCTGTTTACCCTGGGGACCATTATCGGTACCTATTTTGGTGTCAAAGCAACGCTGAGCTCGCTGTTGAAAGGCGAGCCCAAGGTGGTTGCAGTCAGTGCACCGATGGGGCAGGTAGAGAACCCCTTTTACTATCGCTGGCAGCCGCTCATGGGACTGGTCGCGGTGGCGGTATACGCCGTCTGGATTGCTCAAAGCTATGCTACCTGGCTGCCCACCAACCTTTTAATCGCCACCGTTTTTGGCTTCGGGTTCGGATTCTTGATCCAGAAAGGGCAGGTCTGCTTTACCTCGGCGTTCCGCGATTTGTGGCTTGTTGGCAGGGCTAACACCACTAAAGCGCTCATTTGGGGTATGGCGGTCCAGGCGCTGATCGCCGTGGTATTCATCGCCAAGGGAGTGCCGGCGAAGGCCATATGGTGGGCCGGTCCGGGAGCCCTGATCGGCGGGATTCTGTTCGGGATCGGCATCGTTATTGCCGGAGGTTGCGAAACCGGCTGGATGTATCGTTCGGTGGAGGGCCAAGTCCAGTTCTGGTTTGTCGGGCTGGGCAACGTCATCGGCGCCACCATTTTATTTATGGCCTGGGATCAGGGGGTTTACAGCACTCTTGTCGCTCCTTTCCCCCGGATTGACCTGGTAAAACTGTACGGGGTCGGCGGCGGGTTATTCATCACCGGAGTCCTGTTGTTGATCTTCTATCTCTGGGCCGACTGGCGACAGGTTCTTCGCCGCAGTCTGCTCGCCAAAGGGGGGAATCAGCTTGAATCAGGCAAATAAGATGTTTCTCCTCGATCTACGCGGCGAGCCGTGCCCCTATCCAGTGGTTTACTCGCTGGAGGTGCTGGGAGGCTTGGCCAAAGGGGCGATTCTTGAAATCCTGGCTGACTGTCCCCAGTCATTCGTTTCCGTACCGGAAGAAGTGGTCCGGGCCGGCTATGAAATGGTAGAGCCGCCGCAGAAACAGGGGCCGACCCTGCGCTTTTTGGTGCGGGTACCGGAATAGAGTTCTTTTCATTTTCTGTATTTTGACAGACCCGGCACTGCTCGGGTCTCTTCTTATTTTGACGGACTGACAGGAAATGCCGTCCGGATGGAGAAAATACTTATGTTTAATGATAGCATTCGGAGGAAAAGATGCAGAACATTTTGGACAACCTTAATCCAGCCCAGATGGAAGCAGTCGCTCATATCGATGGCCCGTTGCTCGTTATCGCCGGGGCCGGCAGCGGCAAGACCCGGGTGTTGACCAGCCGGATAGCCCACCTGCTGCGCCATGGCGTTCCGCCCTACAATATTCTGGCGATTACATTTACCAATAAAGCCGCAGCCGAGATGAAGGACCGGGTCTATTCCATGGTCGGTCCCAGCGCCAGGGACATCTGGCTGAGCACCTTCCACGCCTTTTGTGCCCGGTTTCTCCGCCAGGAGATCGATCAGTTGTCAGGCTATAGCCGCAGCTTCGTCATCTATGACTCCGGCGACAGCATTGCCCTGATAAAGCAATGTCTGAGGGAACTTAACCTGGATGACAAGCTTTTCCCGCCCAACGGCATTCAGGCGGCCATATCCAACGCCAAGAATATTCTTAGCGACCCCCGGGCCTTTGCCCAGGAAGCCGACAACTTCCACCAGCAAAAGGTGGCTGAAGTATACGGTCTTTATCAGAAGCGCCTCCAGCTCAACAACGCCCTGGATTTTGACGATCTGCTGATGCTCAGCGTCCGTCTGCTGCAGAGCGCTCCGGAAGTACTGGCCAAATACCAGGAAAAATTTCGCTATATCCTGATCGACGAGTATCAGGACACCAACCGGGCCCAGTACCTGCTGGCCCAGCTGCTGGCTGCCAAGCATCGCAACATTTTTGTGGTGGGGGACATCGATCAGAGCATTTACGGCTGGCGCGGAGCTGATATCCGCAACATCCTTGACTTTGAGGCCGACTATCCAGATGCCCGGGTCATCAAGCTGGAGCAGAACTACCGTTCCACCCAGACCATCCTGGAAGCCGCCAATACGGTAATCGACAACAATCAGGACCGCAAGCCCAAGTCCCTCTGGACAGAAAACCCGTCCGGCGACCGCATTACCCATTACCTAGCGATGGACGAGCGGGATGAAGCCCGCTACATCACCGACAACATTGTCAAGCAAAGTACCATCTACCGTGTGCCTTACCGGGACATGGCGGTGCTGTACCGCACCAACGCCCAGTCCCGCGTGGTGGAGGAAGCCTTCATGCGCGCTGGTATTCCCTACACCATCGTCGGCGGCCTCAAGTTCTATGAACGCAAGGAAATCAAGGATATTCTGGCTTATATCAGGGTAATCTTTAATCCAGCCGATGCTGTCAGCCTGCTCCGGATTATCAATGTGCCCCGCCGGGGGATCGGCGACACCAGTATCGGCCGGTTGACCGAATATGCCAACAGCAATAACCTGTCGCTGTTTGACGCCATTTCCAACCCAAGCGCCGTTCCCGGCCTCATGACCAAAGCCAAGGTCCAGCTCGACAATTTGGCTGCCCTGATTTTCAATCTGACCGCCAAGGTCGAGAAGCTGCCGGTGACCAAGCTCATCGAAGCTGTCATGCGTGATTCAGGTTACCTGGCGGAGCTGGAAAACGAACAGACCCCTCAGGCCGAAGCCCGCATCGAGAACCTGCGGGAACTTTTGAGCGTGGCCAAGGAGTTCGCCGCTGGTGAACTGGAGGACACACTGGAAAACTTCCTCAGCCATGTGGCGCTGGTGTCGGATATCGACACCGCCGACACGGCCGGAGATAAAATTACGCTGATGACCCTTCATTCGGCCAAGGGACTGGAATTTCCCATCGTGTTCCTGGCTGGTCTGGAGGAAGGCATCTTCCCCCACGCCCGGACTCTGATGAACGAAACTGAGGTGGAAGAAGAACGCCGCCTCTGCTATGTCGGCATCACCCGGGCCAGGCAAAAGCTATTTGTCAGCAACGCCCGCATTCGAACCATCTACGGCAACAGCGTCATGTACCCGCCGTCGCGGTTTTTGAAAGAAATTCCCGAGGAGCTGGTGGATAGGCCGACTGTCCGCCGCGAGCCGAGCGCTCAGGGCCGGATGCCCATGCCGTCCACTGTTGTGAGGCCGTTGTCCCCTCTGCCGCCAAGCGCGCCGCCGAGAGCGGCATCCGGCGACTGGAAGGCCGGGGACAAGGCCGAGCATACGAAATGGGGCGTCGGCACAGTGGTCGAGGTGCGGGGCAGTGGTGACAGCCAGGAAGTCAAGATCGCCTTCCCTGGCATGGGTATCCGCCAGTTGATGGTTCAATTCGCCCCGCTGACGCGGGTGTAAGTATCTGAGGTTGAGGAGTGAACAACATGCAAAAACCCCTGCCCGCCAGCCTGGCGGAGGCTGGGCGCGACGCTGCTGAGCTGCGGCGGCTCATCAACTATCACAGTCACCGGTACTATGTGCTGGATGCTCCGGAAATCACCGACAGCGAATTTGACGTCCTTTTGCGGCGATTGATTGCCGTAGAAGAGGCCTATCCGGCGCTGGTTACCCCTGATTCACCCACCCAGCGGGTCGGCGGGACGACGGGCGAGGGGTTTGGCCGCACGGCCCATCTTTCGGGGATGCTCAGCCTGGGGAACGCGTTTTCCGCCGAGGAGCTGAGGGCTTTTGACCAGCGGGTGCGCGGCGGACTGGAGACCGAGCAAGTCGAATATGTGGTGGAACTGAAAATCGACGGCCTGGCCGTCAATCTGATATATGAAGACGGGCGACTGATCCGGGCCGCCACCCGCGGAGACGGCTCCTTCGGCGAGGATGTCACCGCCAATGTGCGGACCATCCGCTCGGTGCCGCTTACCCTGGCCCCGGGAATCTCACCTGCCCCCGGCCTCCTCGAAATCCGGGGCGAAGTCTATTTTACCCGCCGGGATTTTGACCGCCTTAACCAGCGGCGGGAGGCGGCCGGCGAGCCGCTGTTCGCCAATCCCCGCAACGCCGCCGCCGGGTCGCTGCGCCAGCTTGACCCCAAGGTGACGGCTGACCGGGCGCTGGATATCTTCGTCTACGGCCTGGGTGCCCGGCAAGGCATTGAACTGGCCACCCATTCGGCCACCCTGGAGTTTCTCGCCAGCGCCGGCCTCAAGGTCAACCCCAACTACCGGGTTTTCGCCGACATCGAGGCGGTGATCGCCTACTGCGAAAGCTGGGCGGAAAAAAAGGACCACCTGCCCTACAATATTGACGGTCTGGTAATCAAACTCAACAGCATCGCCGGCCAGGAGGCGCTCGGCAGCACCGCCAAAGACCCCCGCTGGGCGATTGCCTTTAAATTTCCGGCCGAAGAAGCGATAACCCGGGTGCTGGCTATTGTTCCCGGGGTCGGTCGGACCGGGGTGATCTCCCTGACCGCCGACCTGGAGCCTGTCCAGCTGGGCGGCACGACCGTCAGCCGGGCGGCGCTGCATAACGAAGACTATATTCACAAAAAAGACATACGTATCGGCGACAAGGTCGTCATCCATAAAGCCGGGGAAATTATCCCGGAAATCATCGCCGTCCTTCCGGCGGAACGGACCGGCGCCGAACAGGAATTTGTCATGCTTACCCACTGTCCGGTTTGTGACAGCCCCATCAGCCGCGTGGCCGGCGAGGCGGCCTGGAAATGCACCAACCCCCATTGTCCGGCACTGCGGCGGGAAGGTCTGTTTCATTTTGTCTCTCGTGACGCCATGGATATCGACGGTCTGGGGCCGGCGGTGCTGACCGCCCTGCTTGACTCCGGTCTGATTGATGACGCCGCTGACCTGTATCGGTTGACGGCCGAGGAACTGTTGGGGCTGGAGCGCATGGGCGACAAATCGGTCCAAAACCTTCTGGAAGCCATTGAAAAGAGCAAACAGGCCGGGTTGGCCAGGCTGTTATTTGGTCTGGGCATCCGTCATGTGGGGGTCAAGGCGGCCGGGGTGCTGGCCAGGCGATTCGGCGATATCGACGCACTGGCCAAGGTCGGGGTCGAGGATTTGACGGTGATTGACGAGATCGGACCGAAAATCGCCGAGAGTGTTGTCGCCTGGTTTGGTTCGGCGGAAAACCTGGCTCTCATCGAAGAACTGCGTGTCGCCGGGGTGAAACTGACCGAAGAACGGACAGCTGATGACAGTGCCGGGCTGCTGGCCGGCAAGACCTTTGTTCTGACCGGCACCCTGTCAGCCATGACCCGCGGCGAGGCCGGTGAGCTCATCCAGAAGCTGGGCGGCAAGGTAGTCGGGTCGGTGAGCAAAAAGACCGACTATGTGGTGGCCGGCGTCGAGGCAGGCAGCAAGCTGGCCAAGGCCGAGGAGCTGGGCGTGACGGTGCTGGATGAAGACCAGTTCGCCGCGTTGGTGCAATCAGGGCCGGACGTGGTATAATATTTCCAGGTTGCTAGCAGTTTTCCGACCGGAGGAGATGGAGTATGAAAGTTGTAGGCCTTAACGGCAGCGCCCGGAAAGACGGCAATACCGCTATTTTACTTCAGACCGTATTTAGTGAACTCAACCGGCAGGGGATCGAAACCGAGCTCATTCAACTGGCCGGGCAACCAATCAAAGGCTGTACGGCCTGCGGAGTTTGCCTGACGCAAAAGGACAAGCGCTGCTGCATCACCGACGATTTCTTTAATGAATGTTTTGCAAAACTGATCGCTGCCGACGGAATGATTCTCGGCTCACCGGTCTACGCCGCCGGGGTGACATCACAGATAAAGGCGGTCATTGACCGGGCCAGCATGGTGCTGGCAGGCAATCGCGGTCTTTTAAAATACAAGGTGGGAGCTGCCGTAACGGCTGTCCGTCGCGGTGGAGCCACCAGCGCCTTTGATACCTTGACCCATTTTTTACATAGCAAGGAAATGTTTCTTGTTGGCTCAACCTACTGGAACATGGTGTATGGCCGAGAGATCGGCGAAGTGGAACAAGACCAGGAGGGTATGGCAAACATGAAAAATCTTGGTCAAAATATGGCCTGGCTGCTGCAGAAAATCCACGGCTAGGAAGTTAGTGGTTCATTGGTTCTAAGTCCCAAATTACATATCCGATACTGTATACGGTGGTGAAAACATGAAAATTACCCGTAAAGATGTAGAAGACGTGGCGTTGTTGGCGCGGCTGGAATTGGCCGAAAATGACATCGCCAAATTTACCGACCAGCTTAACGCCATTTTGGACTATGTCGATATGCTAGACAAAGTGAACACCGACGGGGTGGAGCCCACTGCCCACGTGCTGCCCCTCAAAAATGTCATGCGCGCCGACGAAGCCAAACCGTCGCTGCCGCGGGCGGCCGCTCTGGCCAACGCCCCCGAGCAGGAAGACGGCTACTTCAAGGTGCCGAAGATTCTCGAAGGGTAGGGGAGACAGCATGGAACTATATCAATATAAAGCGCATGAGCTGCGCGACAAATTGCAGAGCAAAGCGGTCTCGGCGGTGGAAATCACCGAGGCGGTCTATAAGCGGATCGAAGCCGTGGACGACGAGGTGCGGGCCTATATCACTTTGACCGGGGAAGCGGCCCTCGAACAGGCGCGCCAGGTTGACGGCAAGATCAAACGCGGCGAAGTCCTCGCTCCCTTGGCCGGCATTCCCGGCGCTCTCAAGGACAATATGTGCACAAAAGACGTTAAAACCACTTGCGGCTCCAAGATTCTGGCCGCCTTTGTCCCGCCATACGACGCCACCGTTGTGGAAAAATTGGCTGGGCAGGACACCGTTATTCTCGGGAAAACCAACCTGGATGAGTTCGCTATGGGGTCGTCCACAGAAAACTCGGCTCATTTTGTCTCCCGCAATCCCTGGGACACCGACACTGTTCCCGGCGGGTCCAGCGGCGGCTCGGCGGCTGCCGTAGCTGCAGGCGAGGCCATCTGGGCGCTGGGCTCGGACACCGGCGGCTCGATCCGTCAGCCGGCAGCCTATTGCGGCGTGGTCGGACTGAAACCGACCTATGGCCGGGTATCGCGCTACGGCCTGGTGGCCTATGCGTCTTCCCTTGATCAGATCGGACCAATCACCCGCGACGTTACCGACGCCGCCCTGGTGATGAACGCTATCAGCGGCTACGATAAGCGCGATTCTACTTCGATTGATGCGCCGGTGCCTGACTATACCAAGGCGCTGGTAGGTGATATTAAAGGACTCAAGATCGGCCTGCCCAAAGAATACTTTGTCGCCGGTATGGACCCGGCGGTAGAGGCGGCCATTTATCAGGCCATCGAGCAGCTAAAGGCCATGGGGGCCGACTATAAGGAAGTTTCCATGCCCCATACCGAATACGCATTGGCGGCTTATTACCTGGTGGCCACCGCCGAGGCCAGCTCCAACCTCGCCCGCTATGACGGTGTCAGCTTTGGCCATCGCGGCGAAGGCAACGATATCATCGCCATGTCGAAACGATCCCGCACCGAGGGCTTCGGCGAAGAGGTGCGGCGACGGATCATGCTGGGTACCTACGCCCTGAGCTCGGGCTACTATGACGCCTATTATCTGAAGGCTCTCAAGGTCCGTACCCTGATCAAACAGGATTTTGACAAAGCCTTTGAAAAGGTCGACGTCCTCATTACTCCCATTGCTCCCACACCGGCCTTCAAGATCGGCGAAAAGGTTGACGATCCCCTGGCCATGTATCTGGAGGATGTTTGCACAGTACCGATTAATCTGGCCGGAGTGCCGGCCATCTCCCTGCCCTGCGGTTTCAAGGGCCAACTGCCCATCGGGCTACAGATCATCGGCAAGCCGCTGGACGAGGAGACCATCCTCAGGACGGCCTTTACCTTTGAACAGGGCAACGACTACCACACGCGCCTTGCGCCGCTGGGGGGGCATAAATAATGGCTTATGAAATTGTCATCGGGCTGGAGGTTCACACCGAACTGAAAACCGAGTCCAAGATTTTTTGCGGCTGCAGCACCAAATTCGGGTCTGAGCAAAATACCAACGTCTGCCCGGTTTGCCTGGGACTGCCCGGCGTGTTGCCGGTGCTGAACGCCCGGGTGCTGGAGTTTGCGGTGCGCACCGGTCTGGCTCTTAACTGCTCGATTTTGCCGTTTAGCAAGTTTGACCGAAAAAACTACTATTACCCCGATCTGCCGAAGAATTTCCAGACCTCGCAGTTCGACCTGCCTATCGCCGTCAACGGCTACCTGGACATCGAGGTCGACGGGGTCACCAAGCGGATCGGCATCACCAGGGTCCATATGGAAGAGGACGCCGGCAAGCTGGTTCACGCCGGCACCATCACTAAATCAGAATATGCGCTGGTGGATTATAACCGGACCGGCGTGCCGCTGCTGGAAATCGTCTCAGAGCCTGATATCAGCTCGGCAGAGGAGGCCAAGGCGTACCTGGAAAAGATCAAGGCCATCCTCCAGTATATTGATGTTTCTGACTGCAAGATGGAGGAAGGCAGCCTGCGCTGCGACGCCAATATCTCGCTGCGCCCTGTCGGCGCGACTGCGCTCGGAACCAAGGCCGAGATTAAGAACCTGAATTCGTTCAAAGCCGTCCACAAGGGACTGGAATATGAGGCCGAACGCCAGGCCGAGGTGCTGGACGAAGGCGGCCGGATCATCCAGGAGACCCGGTCCTGGGATGACGCCCGGGGGGTTACCCTGTCGCTCCGGAGCAAGGAGCAGGCCCACGATTACCGCTATTTCCCTGAACCTGATCTGGTGCCGATCATCGCTGATCCGGTCTGGGTGGAGGATATCCGCCGCAATCTGCCGGAACTGCCCGATGCCCGCCAGCATCGCCTGATGAATGAACACGGCCTGTCAAGCTATGACGCGGCCGTCATTACCGCCAGCCGGGCGATGGCCGACTATTTCGACGCCACCGTCGCCGCTGGTGCCGACGCCAAAACCGCAGCCAACTGGCTGATGGGCGAGGTATCGAAACATCTTAATACCGCCGGGCAGGACATCGATGTCAGTCCGGTATCGCCTAAGCAACTGGCGGAGCTGATCGCGCTGCTCGACAAAGGCACCATCTCCGGTAAAATCGCCAAGACGGTGTTTGAGGCCATGTGGTCCAGCGGCAAAGACGCCGGAACCATCGTCAAGGAGCAGGGCTTGGTGCAGATTTCTGATGAGGGTGAAATCGTCGCTGTGGTCGAAGCGGTGATCGCCGCCAACCCCCAGTCGGTTGCCGATTATCAGGCTGGCAAGGACCGGGCCATCGGCTTTTTGGTCGGCCAGGTGATGAAAGAGACTAAAGGACGGGCCAATCCCGAATTGGCCAACAGGCTATTGCGCGAGCGGATGTAGAATTTTGGTGTGGTGGTTGCGGTGAAGAGCGCTTCGGTACGGGCTCTGACTGTCAAATATATTGTTGCCCTGAGTCTGATCGCCGTGCTGGCCTTGGCGGCCTTCTTTACCTTGCGTCAGTTGATTGTCGGCGAGCAGATGAGCGCCGCGGTCATCAATACCGGCGGCCGCCAAAGGATGCTGATCCAGAAGGGCGTGCTGCTCAGCTTTCAACTGGCAGTCAGCTTTGATCCGGTGGAACGGGCCAGGCTGCGCGCTGAGCTGCAATCCAATATCAAGGCAATGGACGAAGCTCATTCCGCTGTCATCTATAGTAGTACGATTCTCGGACTGGAAGGCGGTCTTTCGGCCGAGATGCAGCAGGTGATGTTTTCGCCGCCAGTCATGCTTGATGCAAAAATGCAGCGCTATTTTGGCGCACTGAGGGCATTGTTGGCCTTGGCGGACAACGATTTCACCATTTACATTCCCCAACTGCCGGTGGTGGCAGCAGCAGCCGACGAATTGCTTGCCGCCCAGGAAGTGGCGGTCAATCAGCTGCAGCGGGAAAGCGAAACTCGGGTCAGGCGGCTGGAAAGACTGGAGACCTTGGTGTTGGGGCTCACCCTGCTGGTGCTGGTGCTGGAGGCGGTATTCATTTTTCGGCCGGCAGCAGGGGTCATCGCCCGCGAGCAGGACGCATTGGCGGCAGCCAATCAGGAACTCGAATTGCTGTCAAAGCAGGACCGATTGACGGGGATTGCCAACCGGCGGCATTTCGACGAATTTCTGGACCGGATGTGGCGCCAGGCAACGCGGGAGGCCACTCCGATTGCCCTGCTGATGGCTGACATCGATTATTTTAAGCGCTATAACGATACTTACGGCCACCAGGCCGGGGACGACTGCCTGCGCAAGGTGGCGAGGGCGCTCGAAAGCCAGGCGGGACGGGGCACCGATCTTGTCGCCCGCTACGGCGGGGAGGAGTTCGGTGTGGTTTTGGCGTCCACCGACCTTGCGAGCGCGTTGAAAGTCGCGGAAAAGCTGCGGGCGACGGTGGCAGGTCTTGCGATCGAGCACGAGGGCAGCGACTGCGGGGTTGTCACCATCAGCATGGGGGTGGCGTCGGTAATACCCCGGCCAGGGATGGAACCGCCGGAAATCATCGCTTTAGCGGATATAGCCCTGTACAGGGCCAAGGAAACAGGCCGCAACTGCGTAGTCCCGGACAGCGGCGACTATGGCAGCGAAACAGGAGGATGACTATGGAGCAGCAAGAACTTCTCGGAGTGATCCGCGACCTTACCGCCCTGCCGGGAGGCTCCGGCCGGGAACAGGCGGTAGTGGCCTATATGGCCGCAGCCATGGGCCGTTATACCGAGCGGGTGGAAGTGGACAATATGGGCAACGTGGCGGCAAGCTTTGGCACAGGTGACAAGGCGGTCATGGTGTGCGCCCACACCGACGAAGTCGGTTTGTTCGTGAAATACATCAATGACCAGGGGTTTATCTATTTTGACGTCAACGGCATTGTCGACGAACGGGTGCTTTTGGATACTAAAATCGAGGTGGTTACCGATGACGGCACTGTCCACCTTGGTGTCATCGGCATCAAAAGCCGCCATCTTATGACCCCGGAAGAACTGGCCCGGCCGGTGAATATTGCCGATCTTTGGATCGACGTCGGCGCTGACTCCCGCGAAGAGGTAGCCGCATTGGGCATCCGCGTCGGCAACGCCATCGTCTACCGGCGTCATTTTGATCTTTTGGCTGGTGGCCGCTTTGCCACCAAGGCCATCGACGACCGGGCCGGCTGCGCCGTGCTCCTCGCCGTGGCCCAGGAACTGGCCGGGCAGACGATGGATTATACAGTGCACCTGGTGGCGACCACTCAGGAAGAGATCGGCTCCCGTGGGGCCAAGGTAGCCGCCCAGCGCCTGTCTCCCGCTCTGGCCATCATTCTCGACACTGTGCCGGCGGCCGATCCGTCTACCCCGCCCCAGCAGGCTTCAGCCCGGATCGGCGGCGGACCGGTTATCCGCACCGCCGACTTCCTGCCGCAAAACCTGGTAGGCACCGTCTATAGTACCAAGATCATCAGCCGTCTGCGGCAAAGCGCCGAGGAGGCTGGCATTCCCTATCAGGAGGATGTCTTTCGCACCTGGACTGATTCGGCTTTTGTCCATACCAGCGGTGTCGGCGTCCCCTGCGGCGGGGTCTATATGCCACGGCGCTGCAGCCACGCGCCGGTAGAGGTGGCCGATATCGCCGATATCAGCCGGACGGCGGCATTGGTGACGGCTTTTTTAAAACAGGTCAGCATAAAGGACATCCCGGAACTGGTGGCTTTTCTGTAGATTTTGTTATTGTACAGACTGCAGAAAACAATCGAAGATTTTGGAACCTGAGACTTGGCGCAAGCCGAGTCTTTTCTTATGCCAAGTTTGTCCTGCATGAAAGAAAGAATAGGGGCGCATAATGGTATTGACGCGCGAAAAGAGGCGGTTGGAATGGTCGAAACACCGGTGCCGTGGAAGCTGAAGGAAGTGCTGGCAATTTATTCTTTGCGTCTGCTGGTCGGCTTTTTCTTAATGCGGGTAGTCTATCCCGGCTGGGTGATAGCCCCCGCGGCGGCGGAAATCACCGACCGGCTGGTGATGGTTTCACTGGTCTGGCTGCTGGTACATAGGCATGGCAGCGCCTTAAACTGCTGGGGTTTGCCGGGACGCCATCTTCTTCGAAACAGTCTGGCGGGACTGGCGGCCGGCGGAGTACTGCTGACAGTCAGTTTATTTAGCGAGCGGATTTATACCACTGTTTTGCTGTTGACGCCCTCTCCGCATCCATTAGTAGTTCAGGCCCAAAACGCCCTCACCTGGCGCGAGCTGGCTCAGCCGCTGCTTTTGGCCGGCCTCGCGGCGCCGGTAGCCGAGGAAGTGTTTTATCGACTGTTTACATTTTCGGCCCTGAAAGTCCGATTCGGACTGTGGGGCGGGGCGCTGGGCAGCGCCGCCATTTTTGCGCTGTTTCATTTCAATGCCTACTGGTTGGCTGAACTAATGGTGGTGGGTACCGGTCTGGCGCTCGTCTATCACTGGACAGGTTCGCTTACCAGCAGCATTATCGCCCATTCGGTCATCAACTCAACGAAAATTGTACTGTTATTTCTCAAAATACCATTGAGCTGAAAGAGGTGGTCTGCTGTGCCCTATTGTAAAATTTGCCATAACGCCCGTCTGTTTGGTTCCAGTAAGGTTCCTCCTGCGGCACCGTCTGCCAACGGGCCGTTATCAGGTTTGAACGCCGATTTTGATCTTGCCGGAAAGATGACCAGCGTCACCCGGCTGGGAGCCGACAAAGCCGCAGTCAGAGCAGCTACCGCCAATCCGCGCGACTATTTTGATGTTTGCCTGAAGTGCGGCAGTAGCGAGATCGAATGGGATGAAACCGCAGGGGGAATGGGTGTCGAAAAAGGATATTCGTTGACGGGGATAGAAGATTTATCCAGATGACGTGATGATGGAGGGTTAATATGACCGAATGGCGGGAATTGACGGCTGAAGAACTGCGTTATACCTGTACGGACGACCTTCTGGCGTTTGATACCACAGAGGCGGTGCCGCTACTGGCGGTGATGGTCGGGCAGGAACGGGCCGTCAAGGCGATGGAGTTTGGCCTGTTTACGAAAAACTCCGGTTATAACGTTTATGTCTCCGGCCTTGTGGGAACAGGTAAGATGACTTACGCCAAGGCGGCGGTGGCCAAGGTTGCCTGCGCCGAGACCACACCGTCTGACTGGTGTTATGTAAATAATTTTGAAAATCAGGGCCAGCCGATTGCCCTTTCGCTGCCAGCCGGTCTTGGCACCACTTTCCGGCAGGATATGCAGCTATTGATCGACGACCTGAAAAATAATATTCCCAAAGTATTCAGCAGTGACGACTATGAACAGGCCAAGACCGCGATCATGAAGAAGTTCCAGGACAGCAGGAGCACGGTGATGGATGCCTTCGGCCAACAGGCGGAAAAGGTCGGCATCATGCCTCAATGGACTACTACCGGTTTTGTCGGTCTGCCTCTTCAGGATGGCAAGCCGCTGACGCCGGAAGATTTCCAGCAGCTTGACCGGGAAAAGCGTGAGGAAATCGAAAAGAAAATGCTGGCTGTCCATGAGAAGGCGCTTGAAGCCATCCGTCAAGTCCAACAAATGGAGCGGGAAACGCGAGAGCAGATGAAAGGCCTCGATGCCAAAATCGGCTTGTTTGCCGTCGGTCACCTGATCGACGAACTCAAAACAAAATACCAGTCCCATCTGGCGGTGGTAACCTATTTGGAGGCCGTTAAGCAGGACGTGGTAAAAAATATCAACGATTTTAAACCAAGCAATCCGGAAGAGGACAACAACCCCTTTTTGATGTTTAGGAAGAGTGCCCAGGAAACCATGAAGGACAAGTATCAGGTCAACCTGCTGGTCGATCACCGGGAAGTCGCCGGCGCGCCGGTGGTGGTGGAAATCAACCCGACCTACTACAACCTCATCGGCCGGGTGGAATACGAGGCCCGCATGGGTGTGGTGAACACCGATTTCTCCATGATCAAGGCCGGAGCCCTCCATCGCGCCAACGGCGGCTATCTCATTTTGAATATGAAAGATGTCCTGACCAATGTTGGGGCCTGGGAAGCCCTCAAACGCGTCCTGAAGACCAGAAAAATCGTGATTGAGAATCTGGGCGAGCAGTACGGTATGCTGGCGATGGCCTCGCTTAAGCCGCAGCCCATACCTGTCAACGTAAAAGTCATCCTGGTCGGCAACGCCCAGTTGTACCATATGGCCTTTAACTATGACGAAGATTTCCGCAAGCTGTTCAAAGTTTTCGCCGATTTTGACACCGAGATGGAGAATAACGCCGTCAATGTGGAAAAGTTGGCCGGATTTGTGGCTTCCACCGTCCACCGGGAAAAGCTCAAACATTTCGACCGCCCCGCAGTGGCTAAAATAGTCGAACATGCCACCCGGCTGGCTGGCAGTCAACGCAAACTGACCACCCAGTTCAACGATATTGTCGATCTTTTGTGTGAGGCTGATACTTGGGCGACGATGGACAACAGCCCCCTGGTGCGTATCCCGCATATTCAGCGGGCCATCGTCGAGAAACGCAACCGCTACAATAAATACGAAGAAAAACTGCAGGAAATGTTCGCCGAAGGCAAACTGCTGGTGGATACCGACGCGGAAAAGGTAGGACAGGTCAACGGCCTGGCTGTGCTGTCGGTGGGCGAGTACATGTTTGGCAAGCCTTCGCGCATCACTGCCAACACCTATTTGGGCCGGAGCGGCGTCGTCAATATCGAGCGCGAGACCAAGATGAGCGGGACCAGTCATAGCAAAGGGGTCATGATCCTAAGCGGGTATTTAGGGCAAAAATATGCCCAGCGCAATCCGCTGACGCTGACCGCCAGCCTCACCTTCGAACAGCTTTACGACGGAGTCGACGGCGACAGCGCCTCTAGCACCGAGCTCTATGCCATTTTATCCAGTCTGGCTGAGGTGCCGATCAGGCAATCTATCGCAGTCACCGGCTCGGTCAATCAAAAAGGCGAAGTTCAGCCCATCGGTGGCGCCACTGAAAAGATTGAAGGTTTCTTCGCTGTTTGCAAGCTAAAAGGGATGACTGGTAAACAAGGGGTGATGATCCCCCACCAGAATATCAATAATCTCACCCTGAGCGACGAAGTGGTGGCGGCGGTACAGGAGGGACAATTTCATATTTATCCTGTCAAAACTATTGACGAGGGAATTGAGATTCTCACTGGAGTTCCGGCAGGTGAAATCGGCCCGGACGGAAGTTATCCGGCTGGCAGCATTCATCAGCGGGTTTGCCACAAGCTCAAGGAATATACAGATACACTGATCGAACTGGGCAAATCGGCAGAAGGCGAACACGCCAATCCGGCCAAGGCATAGACGGCAAGAGAAACTGGATAATGAAAAAACACCGGCGGCCTAAAGAGCATTATGCTTTTTAGGCCGTCTTAAAGGAAGATGAATGTGGCGAGTGACAGACCGGTCCGGCAGGGAGATACCTGCGAAATCGATATCACAGGACTGGGACACAGCGGTGAGGGGGTGGGGCGGAATGAGGACTTTACCGTTTTTATCCCTCAGGCCCTGCCAGGCGAACGCGTCCAGGCGACTATCACCGAAGTTAAAAAAAATTATGCCAAAGGGCGCCTCCGGAAGGTGATAACGCCTGCCCCGCACCGGGTTCAGCCCCGGTGCAGTATTTTTGACCGTTGTGGCGGGTGTCAGCTGCAGCATCTCGATTATGCCGGCCAGCTCGCCGCCAAACGCCAGGCAGTTATCGACGCCGTCACCCGGATCGGTAAACTGGCCGATGTGTTGGTCCACCCGACCATCGGGGCTGAAGACCCCTGGTTTTATCGCAACAAAATGCAGTTTCCGGTGGGTATAAGCGGCGGCAAGCTGGCAGTGGGCTGTTTTGCCCAGGGGACCCATGCCATCATCGACACCGATCGGTGCTTTATCCAGCATGAAGTCAACAACACCATTGCCAACGCTGTGAGGCAGCTTTTGGCCGAGCTTGGCATCCCGCCCTATGACGAACAGCGCGGACGCGGGGTAGTTCGCCATGTGCTCGGCAGGGTAGGGGCCGCCACCGGCGAAGTGATGGTAGTGCTAGTCACAGCCACCGCCGACCTACCGCACAGGGAGGCGATCATCGCCCGCCTGCGGGAAGACATTCCGGGGCTTGTCAGCATCGTTCACAACATCAATCCCCTGAGAACAAACGTCATCCTTGGCCGGAAGACCCGGACGCTCTGGGGCAAGGACACCATCACCGACCGTCTCGGGGATTTTACCTTTCATATTTCGGCATTGTCTTTTTTTCAGGTCAACACCGCCCAGGCCAAGGTGCTGTATGAAAAAGCGGTCGAGTATGCCGGGCTATCGGGGACGGAGACAGTGGTCGACGCCTACTGCGGTACAGGTACGATTACCTTGTTTTTGGCCCGCTCGGCTAAAAAGGTCTATGGCATCGAGGTGGTGGCGGCGGCGGTTGAGGACGCCCGGCGCAACGCGATCGAGAATGGCGTAAATAATGTGGAGTTTATCGTCGGCGATGCGGTCGAGGTCATGCCGGCACTGTTTGATCGGGGAGTGCGCCCTCATGCTGTGGTGGTCGATCCGCCGCGGGCGGGGTGCGATCCACAGGTACTTGAAACCTTTATTCGTATGCAGCCGGAGCGAATCATTTATGTCTCTTGCAACCCAGCCTCACTGGCGCGAGACCTGGCTTTACTTGACGGACACGGCTATATCACACAGGAAATCCAGCCGGTAGATATGTTCTCCCACACCCATCACATTGAATGTGTAGTAAGGGTGGAAAGAAAACACACCTGATGAGGTCAGGTGTGGCGTGGGCTTGTGAGCGATCGGATGAATTGTAAATGTTCCCCCGGGCGGGTTTGGTACGGATCGCCTCCACTATCCCAATACGGATTGCCTGAGAACCTGGGAAATGGGAAATTCGGTGGTTCTGATTGTTTGTGAAGGACGGATAGATGGACGCTTGATGACACAAGAGAAGCGTCCCTACGCATCATTCGGGTGCGGTTAGTTTGGATTAAAGATACTGCCAATCGAACCTTTTCCCAGCGCCCACAGTCGTGAAGCGCGTGCTTGCTCCGCAAACGCGTAAACATTGAATTCAGGGAAACGGACTTGGATGGGGTGGTGGAGAAGATCTCCAACGGACAGGGCATCTTTTCCGCACGATGAGAGACTAATGGATGAGTGATCTACGCTGTGTCCAGACGTTGGCTTAAAGGATAGTCCATCAATATATTCGCTGCCGGCAATAGTGATCATTTCAGCAAGTCCGGCCTCAATAATCGGTAAGACGCTATCTTGCTGAATCATAAGACTCTTCTTGTTTCTATCGTCGTGATTAGCGGGGTCTGTGTAATACTCGTATTCTTTTTTGGAGAAGGTATATCTTGCGTTCGGCAAAGTCGGCACCCAACGTCCGTCGACAAGCTGGGAACCGATGGGAACTCAGCCTATTTCAGAGTGTTAAAATTAAATTGTGAGTATTTTGCAGCACCTTGAGAATTTCATCTCGGTTGAGATTTAAACGTTTAAGGCAAGATATCTCTTCGAGAACATTTGAGTACGGATATGCTTCTATTTTGAATCCGGATTTGGTGAACAATTGACGCATATCTCTTTCATCTGAGAACATGTTTTTTTCAATGTTGCGCCCAGTTATATCCGCTAAATTTTGTATTTGCTGCTGCTGCATATCTTCGTTTCCTTGAGAAAGTTTTTCCCAGGATTGTAGGCTGTTCACATCAGAGGTAATCCATATTCCTCCATATTTATTAAGGAGTACATAAATGTTGCCAGCCAAGGTTTCTTTTTCTTTACGTGTAAGGTAAAGGAGCAACCCTTCTGTGATAATTGCAATAGGCTTATCGAATGCAAAAGGAGTGGCTGCTTGCAATAAATCTTCTCGGACAAGGGCATTTGCAATCTGGAAATGGAAGTTAGGGCGATGAACATTCATTTTTTTAAAGATGGCTTCTTCAATTGCTTTTGCCTCCTCTAAAATTTGTGGTAAATCAGTGGCTATAAAAACTGCTTTGGGGTTGCTAGTCATTTCGAAACCCCGCGGGGAAAGTCCGGCGGCAATTTCTAAAACTTGCGTAATGCGGCGGTGGACAATGATCTGATTGGTTGCCTTATAGCGCGCCTCAAATAAAGGAGTGAATTGAGCAATTGATTCCATGCTAACGCCGGCTAATGTTTGAAAGTCCTTCTCTGTTCCAATTTCTGCTGCTATCTCCTTGGCGAACGGGATGTCGGTTAACGTCCTCAAATACGCCACCATCTTAGCTGTCGGACTAATTCTTTCATAGGTTGCTGCTTGTACCATAATTGATAAAGACGCTCCTTTGCAATATTTTTATTTCCACCAGCAAGAACCCGCTCACAAAGAGGGTACGACACTTGGGTGACCAAATGGAATTTGTTATCCCAGGTTCACCCTGACCAGTATATAAGGTAGTATGTGTTTACGGCGTGGGTGTGTACTCATCTAATCTTTGAGTGCGGGATGGAGGTCTTATGCCCTGCGACGTCAGTGGTGCCATGTTATCCGGTTGGGCCACCTGAGCTATCTTAGTTAAAATTTTTTTCCTCACCCTAACAGCTACTAGCGTATGTCTCCAAAAAACAGTGTGAAAAAATTTACACTAACGGATTAATTAGAGGAGGAATACATTATGAAAATTTCAAAGAAAGATGCTTTGATATGGTTTGAGTTTTTTTCGTTATTGCCTGAGGACGAGGAACTTATGACCAAACAACAAGAAATCGTCTATGCTACCTTTGCGCAAATTGAGGCAGCGATTGATCATAGAAATGATATGTTGATGTCGAAAATCAAAGGTTTGAAAACTTTGGAGAATAGAACTTCTTTTGTGGGAGATGAAAATAAATTTTCAAAAGGATGTCGTTCTTGTCTGTTGGGCACTGGTTTGAGTGCAATTAGGAAAACGAACAAATGTAACATAGAGTGTAAGTTTTGTTATAACTATGGAGAACTCGAAGATATTCCCCCAGTCGGCGAAGGTATGTGGGGAATTGGAGGAACAAAATTTTATGAGAAGGATATTGATTTACTTCTTTCCATCCACCAGAAACCCACTGGCATTTCCTATGTTTATTTAGAACCATTCATGGAAATTGAAAAATACTATTCGGTAATAAAGAAATTTAGTGATGCTCAGATTCATCAACATCTCTACACAAATGGCACTTTAGCTACAGAAGAGACATTGAAGGCCTTAGGTGAAGCCGGTCTTAACGAGATACGTTTCAACCTGGGCGCTTCTAATTGTTCCGATAAAGTGATTGAAAATATTGCAATAGCGAAAAAATATATTAAAAATGCAGGGATCGAAACTCCAATGACTCCTGAGTTTTTTGAAGCTTTCTTCAAGAAAAAGCAAGCGATCCTAGAGACAAAACCTGATTTTATCAATTGTGCCGAATTGCATTTAAATGAGAATAACATCGGCAATTATGATGGGGAAAATATGTATATTTCCAGACATGGCTATATATCTCCCATTTGGAGTAGGGAATTAACACTGAAATTCATGAAAATAGCGGATGAAGATCAGTGGGATTTAGTAGTGCATGATTGCTCAAACGATACAAAATTTGCGAGAGATTTAAATCTGAGCAGCAAAGAGGGTAAGTGGTTCGGTGCCAGTAATTATGCCGGTGAGTTTTCCAGGATTCCATACGAAGTATTTTTACCAATACTGCGGGATGACAATTTCAAATTTTTGAGTGAAGAAGAATTGCCTGACGGCTATAAACCAGGAGAGATGATTTTTTAGAGAATCTTGTCAATAATGAGAATCGCAGTCCAATATTGTACAATGATGTTGGTGTCCGATACATAGTCCTCCGGGTGCCTCACAGATTAGTCATTGATTCAGACCACATGGGAGAGGAAAAAAATCTTAACTATCGCGGTATGTGACGATAATTCTACAGACAGAACCCAAATCATTCAGGCCATGGAAGCCTATTTTCAAGACAGGGGTGTCGATGGGAAGGTTTTCAGCTATGACAGTGCGGAAAAGCTAAACTCAGAGATGGAGAGTAACCGGCTGGGGTTTGACATTGTATTCCTGGATATCATTATGAACGACATGGATGGTATGACTTGCGCACGGCTGATCCGTCGGCAGGATAAGTTGGTAAAGATTATATTTTTAACCAGTTCCACCGATCACGTATATGAAGGCTATGAAGTCGGTGCTACGGCCTATCTGGTAAAACCGGTGGCTGCGGAGAAATTGGCTGCGGTTCTGGGCACCGCCATTGACGCGGTTGAGGACATAGCCAAGGAAAGTATCACATTCACCGCTGGCGGTGTAACGCAACGCATACTGCTCAAGGATATCGTTTACCTGGAAAGTAAGAAGAATAAGGTTATCATCATGTTAGCCCGCGGCGAAAGCTTAGCCGTTTATACTACGATGGATGAATTCGAGCAAGCTCATCGGCCAACAATGTGGATCAGGTCTCACAAGAGTTATGTCGTCAATTTTTTGTATATTGAGCGATACCTCAGTGATAAGTTCGTGCTAAGGGACGGCATAGAGATACCAATCAGCAGGGTTTATAAGGATAAGGCCAGAGAGTGTTTTTTCAACCTTCTACATAATCAATAGTGATCATGTTTGCTGCTGAGCCATGCATCAATAGGATGTATGGCTCTTTTGTTTTTCGTCAATTTTCCCGAAAAACTTGCCAAATTTCCCATATTACTAAAAAAATGTAAAAAAATTCATTATAATGAAATTTGATCAAATGGAAATAGCATCCATATTTAAGAATCGATGTAAGCTAATATTTTCAAGGGGGAATTCGTCATGAAGCATTCAAGCCATGCAATCGCCATGCTGATTAGAAAATACCGGGCGGTTGTCCAAAATCTTAGAAGTTGCGACAGCGCACTACATCGCTACCAAAAAGGTATCTGCGCCGCCGCCCTGCTCGTCAGCCTGGCTGTCAGCCCTGGGCTGGCCGCCGCCGGTGAGACTTTTACGTATACCGGGGACCCAGCCGACCCGCACCTGCAAACTTTCAGCAGTTGGGCCAACGCGCTGGGGCCTATTGACCCTGCAAACACCGATTATAATACTGTCACGATAAACTACACAAGCGGTTTTGATCCGTCTAACGCCTATGGCGGCTGGTCTAATGGGGCCAGTGGCGCCAACCACAACACCGTCAACATGTTAAACGGCACGATGACCCACACTATCTACGGGGCCCAGGCAAATGGCAGTGGCGATGCCAACTACAACACCGTCAACCTCTTTGGAGGAACGGTAAACGCAGCAGTCGAGGGCGGCTTATCTGGCATTAGTGGCAGTGCCAACTATAACACCGTTAACATCAATGGCGGCACGGTAAACATGGTAATGGGCGGTGAATCTACCGGCACTGGTAATACCAACTACAACACTGTCAACATCTCTGGCGGCACGGTAAATAGCCAGCTCATTAGCGGCCTTGCCGTCAGTGGCGATAGCAACTACAACACCGTCAACATCAGCGGCGGCACGCTAGGCGGCGATGTCGATGGCGGCGTCTCCACTAGTGGCAGTGCCAACTACAACACCATCAACATCAGCGGCAGCCCGAACTTGACAGGCGCAACGCTGAACGGCGGGTCTGGTGTCACCTCTTCCACCGGCAATACCCTCAATGTCAGGGGATACAGCGGCTCGGTCGTCGGTGTGCAAAACTTTCAAAACTACAACTTTTATCTCCCGTCCTCGGTTGCGAACGGGGCAACCATACTCACTGTAACCGGCGGCACTGCCACCGACCTTGCGGGCACTACGGTGGCCATAACCGGGATCGCGTCAGGCGGAGCGTCCCTCCATGCCGGTGACGTCATCACCCTGATCAGCAGTACCACGAATGCGCCGTCCTCTTTCTCCGGCAACGTATTGAGCGGCCTGATGAAATACAACTTTAACTATGTAGCGGCGAACACCGCCGCCCTGGAGGTCCAAGTCACAGGCGTGCAGGCAGCCCCCCAAGCCAAAGCCCTGTCGGAAGGTCGCCTGGCAGCCGTCACCAACCTCGCCCAGGGACAAGACCTCTTGGCTGGCCAGGGGATGAGCAGCGCTATCCGGGCAATCCCCAACAATGCGACCGATACATTCGCCGCCCTGTCGGGAGCCCACAACCGGTACGAGACAGGTTCATACGTGGATATGAACGGCGTAGCGCTGCTTGTGGGAATCGGCAAGAAAAACGCGACCGAAAGCGGAGCCACGCTGAGCGGGTTTTTCCTTGAAACCGGAAAAGGAAACTACAGCAGCTACAGCAACTTTGTCAACATGGCTTCGATAAGAGGCGACGGAGACAGCCGTTACTTTGGGGCAGGATACCTTGGGCGCAATCAGCAGGAAAACGGCCGTTATGTTGAAGGCTCGGTCCGGGCCGGACAAGTCAAGAGCACCTTCCGCAGCGGCGACCTCTTTACCGCCACCGGAAAAAGCGCCGACTACGACGCCAGCACCCCCTACTACGGAATGCACATCGGCATCGGCCGGGAAAAGACGGTCAGCGGCAATCTCACCCTCGACACCTACAGCAAATTCCTCTGGACCCACCAAAACGCCAGCAGCGTGGTCACCGCCGGAGGAGACCCGGTCAACTTTGAGGCTGTCAACTCCGAACGAGGGCAACTGGGAGCAAAACTGTCCCGCGAGGTCGATGAACATACCAGCATCAGAACAGGGCTGGCCTATCAGTACGAATTCGGCGCAAAAGCAAGCGCAAGCACCTACGGCTATAGCATTGATACGCCCAGTCTCAAAGGTGGCAGCGGCATTGTCGAATTCGGCGTCACCAAAAAATACGCCAACTCCTCCATTGACCTCAGCCTGCAGGGCTTTTCCGGCAAGACCAAGGGAATCGCCGGCAATATAGAAGCCACCTGGAAGTTCTGATAGACTCGCGGAGGCCGGCAGATGGTCGGAGTGGGTGACGGTACCTAGGCGGTAAATTGCTGCAAAATAAGTTATAAAGGTGCATTTTGTGGTAATATAGGATAGGGCTTGAAATAGTTGTAAAAAATGCTGGAGGAGAGCGAACATGAGAACGAAAAAAATTATGTTTGTGGTTATTGCACTCTTTTTATGTTTAACTTTTGTGGCATACGCAAATGAAAAAGAAGCTACCGATTACTCGAAATCTGAACATTGGCTGGCTTTACCTGTTACTGCTGAAAAAGAAGTAGATGTCTTTTATCTCTACCCCACAGCATGGCAAAAGGTCAATAAAAATGAGCCAAACATTTGTAAAATTGATAATCCTTCCATGGTAAAAGGCGCAACTGCAGCACTTTCACGACAAGCTACTGCTTTTGAAACCGTCGGCAATATTTATGCACCCTATTATCGACAAGCAGATGCCGTATACACCTTAACTTTGCCGTTAGAAGAACAAGATAAGCTTATTGGCGGTATACCAAAATCAGATGTATTTGCAGCATTTGACTATTATATCAAATACTATAATCATGGCCGTCCGTTTATTTTAGCCTCACATTCTCAAGGCTCAGATCTAATGCTGTATATCTTATCGGAATATATGAAGGAACATCCCGAAGTGTATAAAAGAATGATCGCGGCATATGTGATCGGCTATTCGGTGACAGGGGACTACCTGGCCAACAATCCACACTTAAAGTTTGCGGAAGGCCCTGACGACACAGGGGTTATCATCTCCTACAATACGGAGGCACCTGAGGTTAAAGGTAAAAATCCGGTTACATTGCCTGGTGGTATTTCGATAAACCCAATAACTTGGACCAGAGAAGAGACCATGGCAACCGCGGAGGAAAGCTTGGGGGCAAGGCTTTTAGACAAGGAAGGGAAATGGGTATCTGTAAAAAATTATGCTGATGCCCGTGTTGACAAAGCCAGAGGGGTGGTAATCTGCAGTACCGCGGACGTTGAAAAGTTAGCCCCGGGAAATGAAATATTTCCTAAAGGCGTTTATCATTCTTTGGACTATCCGTTTTATTACTACAACCTCAGGGAAAATGCCGCGAACAGGACTGGGAGATTCCTGGCCGTGCAGTAGGTCAATACACCCTACCGTACCGCATCATGCCACTGGGGATAGGGTGGGCTATTCAACCGAAATCGGCTTGAAGGGAAAAGCAAAAACTTCCGGGGCGTCTAGTCCCCGGAAGTTTTTATGTGCCTTCAGCGCCTGTCTACAATGGTTAAGCCGGTCAGGCATTGCGATGAGTATCAATTACCCGTGAATGAGTGTTCCGTAGTTCTTTATCATGTCCTGCATTTCGGGGGTTAATTGGATAACAAGCTCGGCATTGTATGCCCCGCTGGGAGTATAAGGCGGCATGCCATTGAATATTTCTGCAGTCGCGACAGCGTATGAGCGCGATATTGCGGCCGGGGAACCCGGCGCCACAGCCGGATCGACATTGGTTGCAAAAACCGAAAGGGTGTTGTCGCTGTTGCGCACAATATCAAAAAGCCGGAACTGCTGGGGGAAATCGCGCAAAGAGGCTGTTTCCACTTCCCAGAAGCCGAGTTCGGGACGATTGGCATCTGGCGAAGGCAGGGCTGTCACCGTATTATAGTGGCGATGTCCTGCTACCCACAGGATGAGATTGGGATAGGTGTGAAGCTTGGCAATCAAGGCCGTCTCTGTGGGTGAGGAGACGGAGTCCCACATCGGACCGACTCCGATGGGTACATGGGCGGCAACGATCATCAGCTTTCCTTCGGCTTGCCCTTTATCGAGTTCTTTTACCAGCCAGGCAAAACGCGCCTCGTCAAGGGCGCCGCTGGCACCGTTGGCGCGAGTCCCGAAGGCGGTATCGTCATTTTCAGTGTCGTCAAGCACGATTACCCTGATGGGAAGGTTGGCTTTCGGCTCGAAAGTATAGTTGGCCAAGCCTGTTACGGCGCTTTCCCGCGAAAACCCATGTCCAACAGGATGGGAAGCAGTGTTGAAAAACTCGGCTATCCAGTCTTTCTTGGCGATGTGGCGACGATCAGGGTTGGCGTTTACTTTTGGAGGAGTGGCAAAATTGGCCTGCGGTCCAGATTTAATGACCTCCCCATAGGGGGTCGAACCGTCAACAACGCCCATGTAGTATCCGCGGGTATCGAGAAGTGTATCTGAGGTTATTTGTTCACCAATATTAAGAATGGTTTCGCCAACTAAAGTTTGTTTAAGATAATCATTGGGGGCGAAAACCCCTGACCAGAAATGATCGTGATTGCCGCGAACCTGATACCAGGGAATGGACTTATCGAGGCCAGCTGCTTTGTACGGGCGCAAATAATCGGTTGAGGCGACAGATGCAGGGTCCGAATTGGGGTTGATGGTTTGGCCGTCCAAAATATCAATGTACCAGCGCAGTTCATTGAACTGAGAATTATTAATGGCATCACCCAAAAGCAGACCAAAATCAATAGCCGATTTCTTATTCAGCGCGTTGACTGTTTGGACGGCGGCGTCCAAAACATGGGTTGTATAAAGAATGACCGGCGAGTAGGCCGACGACATGCCGGGCTGGCCGTTAAGACCAAAATAGATGGTTTGCGCTGGTGACTGTATATCGGTAAGATGTATATCGCTCATCGTAAAAAACCGCAGCAGCCTTGCCGAATTTTGGACTGTTGCGCCATCATAGGCAGCAGGCATAAGGTCCAGCCGCTTTTGAAACCCAAGTCCGGCCCCAGTTTGCCAAACGCCATAACCATACTGCGAATATTGGGCAACCGCATTCGGAAGAAGCTTGGGCGAAGCGGCCGGCACCGCAACAGGAATAACCGTATGCTCAAGGGTGGTGACAACCTTGGCATCGATTGAATAGCTTACCCCGGCTAATTGATTGTTTGACTGAGACTCAGCCGTCTGCGCAGCCAAGGAAGATGTGACCGGCAGGACGCTGAGCGCCGCCAGCGCGAGTCCGCTCTTCTTCAAAAATTTGCGCCGTGAGAATTTGGTACTTTTCATTCAATATCCCCCTCCGAAATTCATTATAAGTTATCGATCCTATATCCATTCTGTTTAATAGTACAATTTTCTTGATAATGTTCTATATAACCTTTTTATATTACCAAGATTAGCAAATTTCGCAAAAATAATGGCATAAATAAAAACCATACCAGAGACAAATGAAGCGACTCGCTAATCCGCGAGTCGAACCCCTGTCCAACTTCAGCTAATATGTAAGAGAAGTTATAAAAACAAGGCTTGATTTGCAGATATTATTGCAGTGAATTTAAATAGATACCATGAGTTTAAACAGTAGATTTCATAAACCGGCTATGACCACACATGTGCTTCTAGTCTGGTGTTTTCTTTTCACCCTTTAACACTCCTCAATGCACATTGAGTCGGTAGTAAGGCTGTAAAGAAAACACAACCCTTTAAACCGTGCACTGCAAGGCTTCAAGGGTTGTGGGCGGAGTGAGCAAGAAAAAGCTCCTCAAAGTAGACCGGTTTTTCGTGCCAGGTCTGCTTTGGGGAGCCTGTTTTATTTGAGCATGGCTCATTGTCTGACCAACTGCCAGGTATATCCTGCGTCTCGCCCAGAAAATGAACCAAATCCACCTGGGTGCTCCGGGGTTCGAGGAACTCCTTTTCCCCTCTCGGAATATGTTAAGTTTAGGAGGTGATAACACTGGTTATCAATTTTGATGAAAATATGTTCAGAAATATCGTGTGGAAGGAAGCTAGAAATTTCGGATTATCAAAAAGCCAAACTCAAGCTGTTATTGACAAAGCTTTATCAGCAATTTATGCTTCGAGTAGGCCGGTAAGATATTAATCACATATTTCAGCGAAGCAATGAGAATTCGCTTCGCTGATTTTTTTCAGGCTATTTCCTTGCCCGCGATCAAGGAGGAGTGCGTCTGGCAGCGGTATCCCGCCTCCATATCCCGCTCCCAATAAGAATGAGACAACTGACTTCCGGAGACTTGTCTGGTAGAAATTAGGCAAGAGGGTGCGATTTTTGTGACCACTCCGGAAGACGTAACCGCCAAACTTTGGACAGCCCAACGGAAGAAAGATCTGGTCTTGGAATTATCCCGCCGTCCGTCATTTTTGGCTGCCTAGTCAGGATGGTTCAAAACCACAGGCTCTTTTACAAATTCTTGAAAAGGTATATTATTATAAGTAAACTACAACGTAAAGGAGTTTGATACTATGAATGAGGTTCTGCAATTCCTGACGGACAACCCAGTGTTTTACATTGCCACCGTTGACGGCAATATTCCCAAGGTGCGTCCCTTTGGATTCGTCATGGTCTTGGAAGGAAAAATGTATTTCGGCACCAACAACCAGAAGGATGTATATAAGCAGCTCAAGGCAAATCCCCATTTTGAAATCAGTACAACTTCAAAAACAGGCGAGTGGCTGCGGTTAAAAGGCGAGGCTGTGTTCCATACCACAAGGCAGACCAAGCAGGCTGCCCTTGACACCATGCCTGCACTCAGCAAAATGTACAGCGTCGACGACTCCATCTTTGAATTGTTTTATATTGAAAACGCTGAAGCAACCTTCCGGGATATGAAAGGCGCCTCCAGGACGGTCAAGCTGTAGGCGGATTATCGGCGCCGGTCCCCGCGGCGCGACATCAATAAGCCCCGCTACCTGACCAAGGGCTTCACCGTGGAGGCGGGCGGGCAATGGGAATACCATTTTGAAAATAGGCTCGAAGCAGAAAGCGCAAGCATTCGCCCCGTAGTGGGTGGACGCTTGCGCTTTCTGCTTCGATAGCAAATGCCTGTGGCCGGGTGTTAGCCCTTGAATCGGAGCTCCCGGGTATATTGAAAAACTTTTAGAGCAATAACAGTTAATGATAACGATTATTATTTACAAATTAATATCGATGATGTATAATAAAGCCAGATAGAAAAATTCCAAGGAAAAGAGTGATTCAAATGCCAAGAACAACTTGTTATGACGAGTTTTGTGCTGAATATAAAACTGATCTCAGTAGCAGCTATGGTTGGGCGATTGTGGGGATTATAGCGGCAGTGGTTATAGCTGAAGCTCTCCTGAATAATAGCACCCTCATCGGAACTGAAATGCTGAACAATCCGTACTACCCGGGATTCTAATCGCCGGACGCGACACGAAAGAGGCCCCCAAGGGCCTTTTTCGTGTTTGTAGCTGGTTAAACGGGTTATCTAAAAGAAACTGTTTCCCCGATGAAGGGAAACAGTTTCTTTTTTCGGTGGGGCTATTCGATCAGGTTGTGGGGAGAATATGTATGCCAGAGAACTCCTTTGGCATGCTAAGGCTTTTTTATGTAAGGATTGGTTACCTCAGTGGAATTGAAAAATGCTGCGATATCGACGTCTA
>JARLHX010000099.1 GCA_031292035.1 Negativicutes bacterium
TATCCATTTGGATGCGCCTCCTTTGTTAATTATGCGGTCGGCAAACCTGCATCTATTTTAACAAAGGAGGCTTTTCTTTTCGACGCATAGCTATAAGCTTCTTGGAACCACCTGCCTAGCAGGTGGTTTTCGCTTACGCAACAAGCTGTACAGCCGCCCATTACAAGGGCGGCTGTATTTTTGCATTGCCCACTCTTTAGCAGGACACTTCGGTCTGATGGAGGAATATGTTAAGAAGAGAATAGAACGTTTCTTTGTTGAAAGGAGTTCTTACGATATGCCCAAAATGATTCGCTGGCTGGGCCAGTTGGCCATTCTCTATGGAGTGTACTGGATTGGGACTATGCTTGAAGCCACCGGGCTTCCTGTACCAGGCAGCGTGCTCGGCGTTGTTTTGCTTTTCCTCCTGCTGAGCATTGGTGTCGTCAAGCTCGAATACGTCGAGGAAGTCGCCGATTATCTGTTAAAACACCTAATGTTCTTTTTTGTACCGGTCGCAGTCGGACTGATGACCTCAGCATCAGTCTTTCTCGAAAACGGCTGGATTTTGGTAATTGCCATTTTCGTCGGGGCGGCTGCACCGTGCTGGGCGGTCGGCGTTATCACCCAGACGCTGCGAAGGAGGCGAGGCGAATGCAATTTCTGATTTTGGCCTTTACCGCCGCCGTAACGGTGGGAGCCTATCTTTTAGCCCGCCACCTATACCTGAAATACCATCATCCTTTGCTGAACATCGTTTTGGTCGGGACGGCGATCGTCATCGCCACTCTACTTGTCTGCCGGATATCCTACGATCAGTATCTGCCGGCGCGAAACGTCCTGACCTTCCTGCTTGGCCCTGCGACGGTGGCTTTGGCAGTGCCGCTGTACCGCAACCGTCGTCTTCTCCGCTGCTACCTGACAGCCATTCTCGTGGGCGTAATCTCAGGCGCAGCCATTTCAATGGTGACTGCAGGCCTGATCGCCCGCCTGGGCGGTCTGAACAGCCAGCTCATCGCATCGCTGGTTCCCAAATCGGTAACCGTCGCTTTTGCTATTGACATCGCCCAGATAAACGGCGGCAACCCGGCCCTGACCGTGGCTTTCGTCGTGGCGACCGGCACGCTGGGTTCCATCTTCGGGCCCGTCTTTTTAACCTGGTCGGGCGTCCAGGATCCGGTGTCAAGAGGACTGGCGCTGGGAACGGTGTCGCACGGGCAAGGCACGGCTATGGCACTCCTGGAAGGGGAGGAGCAAGGCGCCATGGCGGGCCTGGCTATGGCACTGGCCGGCATCGTCACAGCGGTGCTGGCTCCGCTCCTCATCCCATTACTGACAGGCTGATCCCTTCAAAGACTTTTTCCTACGAACCCTGCCGGGGCCTTATACCCAGCCCCTCAGACAACAATACTTACAGCAATGCTTTAACACAAAAACACGGCCCTGATCAGACAGGCCGTGTTTTTATATTTTAAGAGCTACGCAAAAAACAAATAATAATGATAATAATTATTATTTACAAATTAATATCATTGATGTATAATAAAACCAAACAAAGAAAGAAGGCGACTATCATGACAACCAAATCAGTAGCTTGTTACGACGACGGCTTCTGTGTAGAAGATAATAATAACGAAGGCGCGATCGCAGGAAATTTGATCTCTCTTGGATTTGTACTGGCGCTAGTTATCGGCGTAGTACTGTATAACAACGCTTCCCTTATCGGAACTGAGCTGCTTGCCAATCCGCTTCTGGCAGGTTTCTAATCCCAAACTGTCATTTCGGTAGGCCCTAACGGGCCTATTTTTTTTGCAAAAATAAAACGGGGCTGGGTCGTCATGAGAATTGTTTCAACAACGTCTCCTCAGTTGCTCAGCACCCCTGTCAGGTATCGGACCGCCCCGCCCGCCTATTTGATATATGGAAAATAGTCACGGTCAGAATGATTGAGATGATGAGCAATCCAGTCTCGGGCAAATAAAAACACATCGATCGAAAGGGCAAGCTCTTCGTGCTCGAAGCGTCTTTCCAGCTTTTCGAGTTCTTTGACAAAAATCCTGTGTTCGGCTTGATGGTCCAGGAGATCTGGGTATTTATGCTCAGTCAGCATCCTTTCCTCATCAGCAAAATGAGTCTTAGCGTATTTTCGAAGTTCTATCAGAAATCTTCCTGCGAAAACCTGCTCTTCTTCGACAGTTTCGCATTTTAGCACCTGGTCATACATATCGTTAATAAGCTCCACCAGGCGGTTATGTTGATCATCGATAGCCTTAATACCGGTTAATAATGTTTCGTCATGCGCCATAAACGCCATTTTTCGACCTCCGAACTCTTTTTTTAGCGTATAAATTAACTTTCGCCTGTTATTTCGGCATGATAGGATCAAACTCCTGTGTGCCATAAGTTTTATCACTTCCATCCAATCGGCATTGGTCACGTTGCTGGTTCTCGCCAGTCACCATAGTCGCTTGGCTATACATAAGCTCCCAGGCAGCCGGACAGAAGCTCCTGCGCCCTCCTGGACAGCAAA
>JARLHX010000100.1 GCA_031292035.1 Negativicutes bacterium
GGCAGGAGGTAGTAAAGCAAGATGCTGCCGGCCCGGATAATCCCCCGAAAAAAGTTTTGCCGCCGACGCTTGCCCTGACGCTGCTGGATGAGGACGGCGCGCCGATTGTTGGGGTTGACGTTTCGGCGATGGAAGGTAATGCGTCCGGGAAGGAAAGCGACAGCGCCAGGACAGATCAAAACGGAAAAGCGGTATTCAAGCATCTAAAAAGCGGCACATACTACTTCTTTGCCAATCTAAGGGCCATCCGCAGTCACAGCGGATACGATTTCCCGCTGATTATCAAGGAGATCAAGAGTACCCGCTCTTACTATATATCTGAGACCAGGAAATTTGATTTGAGTCAAAATGCCGAGTGCACCTATACCATCAAGCGATATGCCTGTATCTGGTTTGAGACTTTCCTGAATGTTTTTAAATCAGACAAAATTGTTGTTGTAAACAAAAAGATGGGTATCGGACAAAACATTCCGGTGGAAGCCGATTTTATCAAGATCTATATGCCGATGCGCAGCCAGTATCAGATAATAACGGTAAAAGACGGCGATTTCGATTCCTGGATCATTGATTTTTATGCCCATGAGGGACTGCGGGTCGAGCTGTTATAACCTTTATTTCTGCCGAGTCGGTCAAGGCCGGGAGGCCACAAAATATCAAGGAGGAATAGCCAATGAGATTTTCCGGAGCTATGGTAAGAATCGCCCTGTCACTGGTTTTGGCACTTAGCGTTTTTTCAGGCGCGGTAGCGCAGGCGGACGGCCAAGCGCCGACGCCGCCGACGGCAACCTCGGTGGCGCTGAACACCTATGGCAGCTTGCCGGTGGTGGTGCTGAATCTGACCCAATCGCCAATCAATATGAACCTTTTTACCAATTCGAATTCCAGTAACTACGGGAGCAGTCTTCCGGTAGCGGCGGGTTTGCCGGGAGTTTATTACGCCAACGGCGGCGAGACGACAACGTTATCCAATATCACTACCCCCACGGTCAATCCCGGCGGGATGACGAATACGAGCACTTCATCCCTGCACCCGGCAGCCAGCACGAACCCGACGACAAATGCCATCACTTTCAACAACGACTACGGCTGGATGAGCCTGTTCACCGTTTTCCCCTCCTGGACGCAGGCCGGCACCTACAACTTTGTCCAGTATGTCACCCTGGACAATATAAAGAATCAGGGGGCGGCGGCAGACAGCTACGATGTCGTCTCCGGCTATCCTGACGGCAACGGCAAAAACGCCACCCAAAACGGCCACTACACCACCGCCGCCGCGCTCAACGCCGGGCAGGCCACCACCACCACCCTGAAGCTGTGGCTGCTCAATTCGGCCAACGGAAGTGTCCAGACCGCCTATAACATCAACATCAACAGCCTGGGCGGAGGAACGTCCGGCAGCGTTTCCATCGCCAATTCAGGATTTTCGATCCTGAAGGTTTTGCATACCGCGCTCAACGTCGTGACCGATATCGCGACCTGCGCCAGCGGCGACCCGCTGGGGATCATCGACTTCGTCGCCGGCATACCGGGCACGATTTCGGACATCTGCACCGATATCTCCAACAACAGCAGCAGCACCAACGTCAATATCACCACCAACACCGACTATCCGGCCAAATCCAAGGGCATCAACGTTACCGCCACGGCGGACCCCACCTACTCTTCGCCCCTCACCGCCTACGCCGGTGACAGCCAGTCGCTGATGTACGAGGTCCAGCCCGCCGCCAACCAGCAGCTGCCCCTCGTCCAGCAGAACGCCGTGTTCGTCACCACCTGGCGCCAGTCGCCCCCGGACAATTACGGCATAACCCTGCCCAACGGAGCGGACGCGCTGTTCGTCGTCGTGGTGAATCAGGGCGTTTATGCCGCGACCCAGATGCAGCAGTGTGTCAACAACAGCGCGCCGGCCCAGATGGCCGGCGGGGCCAGATACCAGCCGACCCAGGCCCAGGCCCAGGACTCGGCCAAACTTCTCCAGATCCTGACCGCAATCTCCCAGAAGAATCCCCAGGACGCCAAAGCGATCGTCGATCTGTTCGGCATTCATGGAAAGTACGACCAGATCAAAAATAATCCCGCCGAGCTGCAGCAATTGAAAGCGCAGGCAAAAACCATTCTGGAAAAACACAGCAAAGACCTGCCGGCTGTCGAACAGTACCTGACAAAACTGGCCCAGAAATAATCGCGGAAAATAATTGATAAAGCGAGGAAACGCCGATGTCGAAAAGAAAGATTCTGCTTTGTTCGCTGGCGCTGCTGCTGACGGTATTCAGCAGCGTGGCTTCCGCCACCGCTCCCTATGCCAGCATAATCGCCTATAACGAAATGGCTCCGGGCTGGGGGGTGTCATCAAGTAATCCGGAAGTCTCTCCCCTGGGAGTACTGGATATCATCAACATGACTCCCTGGGATATATCCATCGGCCCGGGCCAGAATCAGCCCATGCTTCCCGGGCTGACCACCGGCCAATCCTTCAACGGGTTCTGGCTGGCCGGTTTCCACAAGCCAACCGCTTCTGCCAACAATTTTGGCAACAGCTTCGCCTTTCATTCCTATCAGGTGGCGCTGAATAATCTGAACAACGCCTGGGCGCTGAAAAACGAGGTTTCCAACGTTTATGGACAGCCGCTGTGGTGGGATTCTGTGCCGCTGGTGTTCAACAGCAATACCTTTGCCCAGGGCGGGAACACGGTTGCTCTGAATTTTATCGTTACTTCCAGCGCGGGGTTTGATGTAAATTACAATAGTGCGACAGCCAATTTTCCGGCGACCGCCCTCAGCTTCGGCGACGGCACCAACAGCTACGGTTTTGAGACCAACGACACCATGATCTACTTCAGCAACTGGAAAAACACCACCCATTTCCTGACGGTTCAGGGGACCGGGTCAAATGAAAACAATTGGAAGCCAATCGTCGCGAACCTGGGCGGGATCAACACCAACAGTGGCGGCTACGGTTTTGGATCGGCGCCAAGCACCCCGGTGAAGGCTCCCAAATACCTCAATGTTTCCGGTATGGCTTATCCCAATTTTTCGGCTGTGGCCGGCGATAACCAGGGGCTTGATCTGGTTGTCATCATCCAGTCCCCCGGTTATGGCGATATGCAGCTCATCTTTCTGGCGGTGCCGGGCAGCAATGACGGTTTCCTGAAAGGGCTGTAACCGCAGCCGGAAAAGTCCATGTGTTCTTTAAATACAGCGTTCCTCCCGCTAAAGGAGCGGGAGGAACGCTATGGGGTTGGTGCGGAATTTTGGAGGGAATATGTCGGAGAATGCGCTGCTTCTATTCAATATAAGCCGGACGGTCTTTTTGCTGTCGAATATTTTACTTACTTATTCCGTCCTGACCCCGAGGCGTCCTTGGCGGTTTCAACTGGTTGCCTTTGCCGGCACCTGGATTACCCAGTACCTTTTGCGCGATCTTTTGACCCCGAGTGGGCTTGACCCTTTCTTGATCGGATACATGATGACCATATTGTATCTGGTCCCCATTGCGCTTGTTTTTAAGGAAACCATGCACGCCAAATTTTTTGTTCTGTTTATGGTTACGTCCTTATCCCAGTTTAATTTCCTTATTGCTTTGCTTTTAGAGCTACTGGTATTTAACCATATGGTCGGCGGTTTGATCCTGGCGGGCCAGTTGCTGGAACTGGCATCCATATTGTTAATAAGAAGGTATGTCACGCCTCATATAAAAAACATTCTCGAAATTCTCAATCACCAAAACCCCATTTTGACAGCATTCCCTTTTTTGTCCTTCGTGTTATTGGCTTTCTACGGGGTAGAGAAAAGGACTTATCTGTTGCCTGATTTTATTCCCTTGGTGATGGCTGCCATAATCATTTTTATTTCCTATTATTTAATCGCTGTAGCTATCGACCGGAGTAAACGCCAGCAGCAACTGGAACTGGTCGCAAGAACGGATGGCCTGACAGGTCTCTATAACCGGCGGTATATGGAAGAGATAATTCAGACCGAGTATGAACGGTACCAAGGATCCGGTACGGAGTTTGCATTGATCATTGCCGACATCGATGTATTCAAAGAGATCAATGACATGTACGGGCATGCCTGTGGCGACTGTTTGCTGAAATCAGTTTCGGATGATCTCAGGAACTCTGTCAGGAAGAATGACACGGTTGTCCGCTGGGGAGGCGATGAATTCTTGCTTCTGCTGCCGGCGACAGATGAAGAAGCTGCGGCCGGGCTGGCCGAGCGGATCAGAGAAACGGTGGAGAAACGCCGGTACGTTTACGAAAACAATGCTTTAGCGATGACCTTGACCCTCGGCGTCTATGTCATCGGGAGTGGCGATACCGTCGACAGTATGATCCAGAAGGCGGATATTGGCATGTACCAGGGCAAACGGGCAGGCCGAAATCGCGTCATGCTCGCGGATCGGTCAACATCCGGATAGGGGTAAATGCACCAACTGACACTATAAACTGGCGACGGTGACCGCTGCTTCCGGCGAAGCTAAAGGAGCAAGTATGCAACATACAGTGGCAATCATCATCATAGTTGTACTGGTGTTATTTAAAATTTATCGGCATGCCCGAACGGAAATCGGGTTTCAAAAATTCGCGAAACGGCGCGCGCTTACAAAAATTGCGCTGATGGTCATCGCCGGGGTTGTTTTGCTGATCACGGGAGCCTCAAATCCGATGAGGTATATTTTTGATGTCATCGGCATCTTGTTGGGGAGTATGATCGCCTGCCACTCGATTCGTACTTCGATGTTTGAGTGGCGTAACAATGCCTGGTTCTATCGCCAAAATCGATGGATTGGCAAGTGCATCTTCGTACTGCTGGCAGGCCGCATCGTCCACAAAGGCTATGCTGATATTGTTGCCCTGGTTGGGACGGTTGCCAATGCGCAAGCTGCACGACATATAGAGTTAGCCAATTACACTCGCGACCCGGCCGTGACGGGTATTATGTTTATGTTGATTGCTTACTACCTTGTTTACTACGCACTGCTTTTACGAAAAGAGCAGTGTACGAAGCTTGATGAACCAGGAACTGCGGGGTAATTGAAGCCGCTACGGTATCGACCGATGTCCGGCAAAAACAGGACATGTTTTTCGAAGAGCCATGATAGTGACTGTTGTTACGCAGGCTTGTCTCCAGGTGGATTTGCAATTATAGTGAAGGTAAAGGTTTGGCGATTTCGAGGACAACATAGTAGCAAAGATAGGGGATGAAAAGTTATTATGGTTAACAATCAATCGTTATGGGAATTGTTACAGCAGCGGAATTTGCCGCGGCGCCGATTTCTCAAATCCTGCGTGGCCCTGACCGGGTTATTGGGGTTAGCGCCGGCGATGCTGACGAAGACAATCGCGCAGGCGGAAATGCGGCCCGGTCCGGAAAGTGCGTTGCCCTGGACATTTGCCATGATCAGTGATACCCATGACAGCGACATGGTAAGCACCAAGACCGGGGTTACCGCTTATCTCACTCCCATCATTAACTATATTGTCGACGAACATCCTGATTTTGTTTTACAAACAGGAGATTTGATTACCGGAGCACAAACCTTGATAACTTCGCCGGCATTTAAAAAATATGACATGCAATATGCTACTTATAAGCAAGTGACGGCTCCCCTGGTCCAAGCAAAGATTCCGTTATTCGTTGTTCGCGGCAACCATGATTACGGTCTGCATAATGAAGATTCAGCGCTGGCAAAAGCATATATGGCGAATATAGCCGGCACTATGCCGCAGAACGGCCCTCCGGCTGCCAAAGGATTATCCTACAGTTTCGTACACAAGAAAATAAAATTCATTATGATCGACCAATACGTAAACACTTCCGGCGGAATTGTCACGCTGCCGTTGGATTGGCTAAAGAACGAACTGGAAAACAGCCAGGGAGCGGAACATATCTTTGTCATGGGTCATAGTCCGGCCTATACCCCCGATACCACAGCGAGCAGCAAGGTGGCACAATTTAATTTGTTTGATCAGTCTACCCTCCGTGATCAATTTTGGCAACTGCTGACTGATCATCATGTGACCGCTTATGTTTCCGGCCACGAGCATCTGTATTTTCGGGGCCAGGTAAGCGGCGTACCGCAAATTGTTATCGGTGACTTAGGGATCATCGCCAGTTATAACCCCGCCACCGTGGACAGCCGGATGACCGGCGTGTTTCCGACGGCTCCTGTACCCAAGTCGGAGGGCCGGCCCGGGTATAGCATTTTCACGGTAGATGACAGTAAGAATTCAATCACAGTCACGGAGTACTGGTTAGATCAAAATAACAATAAATATATATATGATACGTATTCTCTGATGTCATAGATACCGGTTTGGTACGGAAATGTCAGAAGAAGTATGGTGGAAAAAGGCTTGCATAAGGGGTGTGCCCTGTTGTCGGATTGACAGCAGGGCACTTTGCATATCTACTTTTGAGGATCTATCACAAAGGTTTTTGGAAAGTGTTGTTGAATGCTATAGGAAAATCCGCTAAACTGACACAGACGACTAAAGTTGCCCTGAAAGAAGAAAAAACAGTCAAAATAATCAGACTCTGGATAGGTGAAAATTGTTGAAAAAACCAGCAATCATAGGTATTGTGCTAAGTGCTTTGGCCCTAATTGGCAGTTTGGTTGCTCAGCCTGCTTTTGCGAGTGATGAGACACCGGTTTCCCACGATCTGCAGATATCTGGTCTTTATGTTATTGATTTACATATACTTGACAAGTATCCGGACCGGGTGCAATTTTTTAAAAACCAGAGGGTCGTTTATGACAAGAATACAACTGACTTTAATGAAACCCTTTGGGTTAATATGAAGATGCAGATGGATCCAAACTGGGCAGCTTATGCAAGAGTTGATCAAAATTTTGCCGAACACCCTAATATTTTCACTGTTGACCAGTCCAGGTATATCAAGGGTGGAGATAAGAATGTGGGATATCTTGATATGTACGGCGTAACATACGCAAACAGGGCCACTGTTGCAAAGATCGGTCGTCAAGATTTGAAATTAGGTCCCCTGGGATTGTTGGCTGATACCACGATGACTATTGGAGATTCAAACGTTTACGGTGTCAGCATGTCAACACAACAAGGTAAAATGACTTATAACGGTTTGTATGCCAGTCAGGTCGATCACAATACCCCGAGAAATTATGAAAATAAGATATGGTCTGCAGGAGCCTCGTACGCGGTTGACAAAAAGGTAACTGTCGGAGCTTACTATGCTCTAAAAAACAATGCGAATGCAGCCCTTAATTGGGGTTCTAAAACTGCAAACTACACTGAAGTGAGCCTTAATTACGCAGCTATCGTGCCTAATGTCAACTTTACCTGTGAGGTCGCCTGGACAAAAAATGATCCATTTGTTAGCGGGATGCCTGCATCATGGTTAGCCTCCTTTCCTTCCGGCACAATCAAATCATATGTTTATCAGCTTGCGTACCGATTGGATCACAAAAATGTCCTAAATGTCGGGACGATTTCAATCCCCTTTTTATCTGGAACCGGAATGTCGACTCTCTCCCCCCGGGCGAACTTTATCGACTTCCAGCACTCAATCAACAAGCAGGAAATGGTGGAAGTATATTATAGGTCAGGCAGATACGAGTTTCCTTCAGCTCTTTACCATATCTATGGAGCCGGTCCTTATCCCGAAAGGTTCTCGCGTATTACATACTGGCATCGGTTTTAGTTGCAGAAATGAAAACACATGCTTTGAGGCCTTGAGAAACATGACTTCAAGGTAGGGGGAGATATACCCGGAACCTAATGGTTCCGGGTATATCTGTTAAAGAAGGCGGGTCGGCTTTTTTTTCGGATATGTTTTGCGTGTAGTGCGCAAATAATTATCAGAAGAACAGCTTCTCGGTATGAACAAAAGGCAAACACCGGAGAGATTTCTATTTTCTCAGTATACTTATTATCTTGGACAGGACGCAACAGATGGACTGTCTACGTGTACAGGACAAAGACTCTGCTTTCATAAAAATGATAATGTCTCCGCTTTGCACCTCTATAAACTCCGTGATGTATATTGGCCTTTCTTGGTCTTTCACACCTTCTATTGTAGGTTCGAGGTCTGCTCTGCCAGAAACCATGAGAATACTAATATGAGAGTCTTCATTTTTTGTGCGCAAAAGCTGAAAAATGGAAGGAAAAATATAACTCCAGAGGGAAAATATATATAAAATTTCTTTTGAAAGGAGCAGCTTATGAAAAAGTTATTTGCATTAGTACCATTAATATTGCTTTGTTTGATGCCAACGGCTTCGGCTGGACTCATCGACGCGATCAACGGACCGGACAAGCCGCCAATTGCCGTAGTAGTGTTCACAAATAAAGAGGTACTTGATGACAGCAAGCTGGTTAGTGAGATAAGAAGCGGACTAAAGACCAAATTCAAAGAGGCAACCAATATCGCGATCTATGGCGATGACCAGTCAAAATCCTCCGAGTTCCTGGAGTTTATTGAAAGAGTGAAAACAGATCCGGTCAATGAAAAAGGCATCAGGGTGATAAGCAATGACGCCTTGGCCCAGTATGGCAGGGAAACCAATTCCAAGTACGTCATTTTAGTGGTTATAACGCATTTTAACAGTGTCGTCTACGGCAATGGTGACATAAAGGCGAATATTTCGGTTATCGATGTGGCGACAAAAAAACATGTCGAATATCTGAACTGGTACAAAGAAGGAGCTTCTTGGAAGTCGGGAGCCGAGTATCTGCTAAGAAAATTTATCAGTGATTTTAACTGGGCTGCGCCGGCCGGTGCGGCGGGCGACAAGCCAGCCGCCAGCCAGTCGGAGGGAAAAAGACCTGCGGTTATCGTTCTTTTATCTGATGCCATTCTTGAAAAGCCCGAGTTGGTGGAAAAGATAAGAACAACCGTCTCGACAAAGTTTAAGGTCAGGGATGTTCCCATTTACGTCGACGAACGACCCAAATCTCCTGAGTTTCTTGAGTTTATCGGCTTGGTGGTGTCCGACAGCGCTAAACAGCAAACTTTTGTTCTGAAAAAAGAGCGTATGGTGGAGTACGGAAAAAACGCCAACTCTAGTCCGCTGATTGTGATAATGATAAATACAGTCGCAAAAAACGGATACTACAGTTATCATTTGAAGGCAGACATTTACGTGATCGATCCTGAAACAAACAAATACCTTTCCAACGTCGTCTATGATACAGGCGACGACGTTAGGCGGCAAGACGGAGTAGAATTTCTGCTGAATAAAATACAGAACGACTTCGTGATACCTTAGCACGAAGCAAGATTTTAAGCCCTAACCAATCAGGGAAAACACGAAATGCTTTCTGCGAAAACAGGAAGCTTTCGTCATATTATCTTTCCATGGCGAGGATCGCAAGTCCGGATGTGGAGGCCAGCCCTCCTAAATGGGAAGCTAACCTTTTTGTCTTGGTCTTGTCAATATCGTTGTAACCTTCCCCGTTTTCTTTTAACACTTTTATTGACCTCTAGATGCACAGTGAGTCGGTAGTAAGGGTGAAAAAGATAACCCAGCTGAAGAAGCCTTGCATCGCAAGGCTTCTTCAGCATTTGTACGGAGTTATATATGTTCCCCCGGACATCGGAGGAAACACCACAATATTCAGATGCCGGGTCAAACGGATGCAAAAAGGTTATTTACAAATGCAGGATTATGCTCCAAATAAGTGAAATATGATTTTAATATGTGAAATTTGAGGTGCGCATTTTGCCAGAACAGCAAAGGGAAATATTGAATAACAGTATCATCAAAGCCATCACGATCCTCAACTGTTTTTCTTATGAAAAACCCAGGCTGCGGTTAAAGGATATCAGTGAAATGACCGGGATTAATCAGGCCACAGCCTATCGCATGCTGACCACATTAAAAGAGTATAGTCTGATTGAACAACAAGAAGGATATTATTCGCTGGGCCGTGGCTTCCTCAAATTTGAAGGCATTGTTTTGAATTCCATGGAAATCAGACGATTGGCTCTGCCTTATCTTGAAGAGTTATCCAATAATCTTAGAGTTAATGCCAGCCTTGCGCTGTTGGATGCGAATGAAGTGGTTTATGTGGCGAGGGCCGAGACTCCTTCCAGCTCCTATGGGTACTTTCATATCGGGATGAGACGGCCGGTTCATTGTACGGCATTAGGGAAAGTGCTGACATGTAAATCGCCCTCACAGATTCACGAACTGTTCAAACATGGCGTCAGGCGGTATACTCTGACCACTATTACCAAGGAAGATGAATTTCTTAAAGAGGTTGAAAAAGTACAGCTGCAGGGATACGCCGTGGACCGTGAGGAGTGGAACAATGGAATTAATTGTATCGCTGCACCTATCTGCGACTCGACAGGAAATATTGTTGCCGGCATAAGCATATCAGGGTCAACCGCCACTTACCCTTTGAACAAACTTATCGAATGTGTGCCCTTCTTGCTTGACTGTGCCCATCGCTTGTCGGCGCGGCTGGGATCACGGGGTGGATTGTAAATAGCGCTAATTAACGAAGTCTGTCAACGGCTGGTCACTTGATGTGCCAGGACCTGAAGAATGGAGGATGAAAATGGAGAAGAAAGAGTATTTCCCTGTCAACAAGCAGTACCGCAGTAAAATTGTCGTGTCAGGCCCCAACCGGGCCGGGCACAGAGCCCATCTGCGCTCATTGGGCCTACTGGACGACGATTTTGTAAAGCCGTTTATCGGCATCGCCAATTCCTGGAACGAAATGCATCCCGGGCATGTTCATCTGAGAGGCTTGGCTGAAGAAGTTAAGAAAGGCATTTTAGAGGCCGGGGGTATTCCTTGGGAATTTAATACAATCGGGATATGCGACGGTGTTACCCAAGGACATATCGGTATGAGATATGTGCTGCCGCATCGTGATGTGATTGCCGACAGCATTGAACTCACTGCACAGGCGCAACAACTGGATGGCATGATTTATATCTGCTCCTGCGATAAAATTGTTCCCGCTATGTTAATGGCGCAAACTCGCCTGAATCTCCCTTCGGTTATGGTTACAGGCGGGCCGATGATGCCTGGTTTCTTTAGAGGAAAATCGGTGGCTATACCCGATATGCGCGAAGGTGTAGGCAGATGGGTAGTTGGTGACTACAGCGACGAGGAAGTTTTGGAACTGGAATGCAGCGTATGTCCCGGTCCGGGTTCCTGTGCGATGACAGGAACGGCCAACACGATGTCTTGCGTTGCAGAGGTACTTGGGCTGAGTTTGCCTGGCTGTGGTACCGCTCACGCGGTTGAATCAAAGAAAAAGCGGCTCGCCAAGCAAAGCGGGCGTGAAGTAGTGAGACTGGTAAAGGAAAACGTCTGTCCGTCTGACTATGTTACCTATAACAGTTTCGAAAATGCTCTGATTCTGACGTCGGCCCTCGGCGGATCAAGCAATGCGTCCATTCATATTCCGGCTATCGCCAGCGAAATGGGTTTTAAAGTTACTCTTAAGGACGTAGAACGACTCAGCCGAATTACGCCCCATATTACCAACCTTAAACCAGCTGGCCCGGACGCCTTTTGGGATTTGGAGCAAGCTGGCGGCATTCCTGCGGTAATAAAAGAGCTGTTGCCACTTCTGCATACCAAGGAAAAAGTGGGTACCGGTCTTACTCTGGCTGAGATTGGCGAGCAAGCGAAAAACAAAAATAAGGAAGTTATCAGACCGCTGGATAATCCTGTCCACAAGGAAGGGAGCTACGCAGTGCTTTACGGCAATTTAGCTCCCCTGGGATGTATCGTCAAACAAACCGGTGTTGATCCCGCCATGTTGCAACATGAAGGGCCGGCGCGGATTTTTGATGGGGAAGCGGAAGCTGAAAAGGCCATCTATGGCGGACAAATCACGAAAGGTGATGTTATTGTAATTCGCTACGAGGGTCCGAAAGGAGGCCCCGGCATGCCGGAAATGCTGGTTGTTACGGCGGCGCTTGTAGGAGTGGGCCTCGGAAAATCAACCGCTATTGTGACGGATGGTCGTTTTTCGGGCGGGACCCGCGGTCCGAGTATCGGGCATGTAGCGCCGGAAGCCGCCGTCGGTGGCCCGATTGCTTATGTAAAGGAAAGCGACAGGATCAAAATAGATATTCCTAACCGTCTGCTCGAGCTTCTCATCAGTGAAGAAGAAATGGCCCGCAGAAAACAAGAAATGCCGATTAAAAAGCGTGAGATCAAGAGCCCGGCGCTCCGCCGCTATGTTAGCCTGGTCGGTGATGTTTCCGAAGGCGCTACCTTGACAAGGTACAGAGAAGACTAAGATCAGGGGCGAAGTCAGGTGTGGCATGGGTCTGCGGACTGTTGGATGGATTTGTATATATTCCCCCAGACGCAGGAGAAGCCCCCCGGAGGCTTACATCAATGTTGCAAACGTATATAACGTGAGCCAAGGAAC
>JARLHX010000101.1 GCA_031292035.1 Negativicutes bacterium
TAAGCTCTTCGGCGGTTGCCTCGGGTACGATTCTTTGCCCAATGGCGCTGTCTAAGTCGTAGACCCTGGTAATTACGACCTCAGCATTGTCGAAGCCAGCTTGAGACAGTTTTGCGACGTATTCATCCTGAGTCAGCGCTCCCGCCACGCAACCGGCCCAGGCAAGCAAACTGTGCCTTACGCCTTCAGGCATTGGCCTGGTTGTTACTATGTCAGATACTGCCACCCGTCCGCCCGGTTTCAGCACTCGGTAGATTTCACGAAAAACCTGGTCCTTATCTGCTGACAGGTTGATGACACAGTTTGAGATAACTACATCGACAGAAGCTTCCGGTAGTGGGATTTCCTCGATATGACCTTTTAGAAACTCTGCGTTGGCTAATCCTGATTTTGCTTTGTTGGCATTGGCCTCTGCCAGCATCTCATCTGTCATATCTAGGCCATACGCCTTTCCGGTCGGCCCGACCCTCTTGGCGGAAAGCAATACATCCAGTCCCGCGCCGCTGCCAAGATCAAGCACAGTCTCACCGGCGTAAAGATTGCCAAGAGCAGTTGGGTTGCCGCAGCCGAAAGATGCGGCAATCAGGTCTTCCGGCAAACCGGCCATTTCGTCGGATTGATAGAGCTTGCCGGTAATAACACTTGTGACGCTTTCACTTCCACCGCAACATCCTGCGGAACCACAGCATCCTGTCCTTGCTGTTATAGCCTTGGCATACTTAAGGCGAACCTGCTCGCGGATATCTTCATTCACGTCTTGGGTTTTCATCTACTATACCTCCTTAAGATTAGACTAACATGTTGAACAAGTATCCTGTAATGATGATCGCTACGGTCAAAATGCCGGCAAATATACCGATGAGCTTCACCTTGAGCACCCGGCGCAGGATGATCATCTCAGGGAAGCTGATTGCGCTAACCGACATCATGAAGGCTAAGGCGGTGCCAAGCGGCAGGCCTTTTTCCATTAATGCGTAGATGATCGGCACCATTCCTGATGAGCTATTATAGAGCGGCACGCCGAGAAGAACGACGAGCGGCACAGCTAGCGGGTTGTCACGGCCGGCATAGGTCACCACGAAATCCTCGGGAACAAAGCCATGGATAAAGCCGCCGATAGCTAGAGCCACCATGACATAAGGAGCAATGTATCTCAAGAGTTCAACTGTAAAATCACGCGCTGACTGGCAGCGCTCCCGGAAGGTCAACTCGCGCAATTCGGCTTCTCCGCTCCCCGATTCGTGTACATAGTCTTCGAGCAGATACTCCAGATTCAGCTTGCCGATGACATAGCCGCTAATTACGGCTATGATGACGCCGGTAGACGCGTAGAGCAAGGCAACTTTCCAGCCAAACATGCCGAACAGCATAATCAGTGCAATCTCGTTCACCATCGGCGAGGATATCAAAAACGAGAACGTAACCCCGAGCGGAACCCCGGCTTCGATGAAACCAATGAACAAAGGTACGGCGGAACACGAGCAGAATGGCGTCAAAATCCCGATGAGTGCGGCCAAAATGTTTCCGATAAAGGTGTGACGGCGACTCAGGAACTTCTTGGTTTTCTCCGGGGGGAAATAGGAACGGATAATAGTGATGACAAATATCGCTACCGCTAGTAACAGCAGAATCTTCGGCGTGTCAGCTACAAAGAACTGCAGGGCGGACCCAAATTTGTCTTGGGGTGACATACCGAGCCACTGATAAACTACAAGATTTCCAAAATCATCGAAATCGAACATGAGTATTTCCTCCTAATGCCCGCTGACTCTGCGGGCGTTATCTTGTTAACA
>JARLHX010000102.1 GCA_031292035.1 Negativicutes bacterium
AGCAGCTCCTGGCGGTTCATCTTGAAGGCCCGCTCGTAGATCTTGTACCAGATGCAGGGACGGGTTTCGTCGACGTAGCAGCGTTCGGAGGTGGAGCCCCCGCACGGCCCGTTGCGCAGGCCTTTGGGGCAGTTCATCGGGCAAATGAAGGCGGTCTCTTGCAAGAGACAGTTACCGCACTGCCGGCAGCCCCAGATGGGGCCTTTAACCAGCAGCTCCGCCTCTTCCAACATCCGGTTGATAAAGGTCTCGTGTCTGAAGGGATAGTAGGTTGGCTGCCAGCGGCGGCCGGGGGTCAAAATGGGCATGCGATACTCCTATATTGAGTCATTGCGAGACCTGTCGCTTTTCAGGTCACATTTGCGCCAGCTCTATCGGCGAAGCAATCTCCACCGCGTAGTTTCTGTGTAGGTTGGATTGAGCGAACTATTCACGGTAATTACCCTTATATAACATAGCGAAACCCAACATCCTGGCGTTTTGTTGGGTTTCGGGGCAGCTAGTTGTTCTTAAAACTTCCCATAAATTGCCCCTCAACCCAACCTGCGAAAATTTTGTATTCAATGAACCGAGTATTGGATTGGAAATGTAAACTGGGGTCAGGACAATGCCTGGCCCCAGCGGGGAAATAATCTAGAACAGACCTAACACCTTGCCGGTTTCCAGGTCCAGGTCTACGTCGTAGAACACTGGGCGGGTGGGCAAGCCAGGCATGGTGCGCATCTCGCCGCACAAGGGGTACAGGAAACCCGCCCCCACACTGGCGCGAATATCGCGGATGGGGACGCGGAAGCCGCTCGGTGCGCCCTTGATGTTCGGGTCGGTGGTAAACGACAGATGAGTTTTGGCCATGCAAATGGGCAGCCTGTCGAAGCCCAGTTTGGTATACAGGGCAATTTTCTCGGCGGCCTCGGGCGAAATATCGATGCCGTCTGCGCCGTAGATCTCTTTGCTGATGATCTCCAGCTTCTGTGCGATCGTCAGATCCAATGGGTACAGGAATTTGAAATGGGTAGGCTGTTCGGCAGCTTTTACCACCGCCTCAGCCAGCTTCAGCGCACCGGCGCCGCCATCGGCCCAATGGGTGGAGACGACCGCATCCATAGCGCCGGCCGCCAGGGCGGCTTTGCGCACCAGCTCAACCTCTGCCGGGGTGTCTGTGGCAAAGGAATTGACCGCCACCACCACGTTGACGCCGTATTTCAGGGCGTTCTTGATGTGGCGTTCCATATTCGGCAGACCGGCCTGCAGCAGGGTCAGGTTCTCATCGGTATATTCGGAAGCCAGGGGTTTTCCAGCCACCACCCTCGGCCCGCCGCCGTGCATTTTGAGCGCCCGCACGGTCGCAACCATCACCACCACCGAGGGGATTAAGCCTGAATAACGGCACTTGATGTCGAAGAATTTCTCCATGCCGATATCCGCACCGAAGCCGCTCTCCGTCACCACGTAGCCATCCGGCCCAACCAGCTTTAGCGCAATGCGGTCGGCTAAAATGGAGGATTGGCCGTGGGCAATGTTGGCAAACGGGCCGGCGTGCACCAGGGCGGGCGTGCCTTCCAGGGTCTGCATCAGATTGGGTTTAATGGCGTCCTTCATCAGGACGGTCAAGGCCCCCGCCACACCCAGGTCTTCGCTGGTGATGGCTTCACCTTTGTGGTTGGTGCCAATCACCATGGCCCCCAGCCGCTCGCGCATATCGGCCAGGCTGGTGGTGAGGGCTAAAATAGCCATGATCTCGCTGGCCACGGTGATATCGAAGCCGGTGCGATGCGTGCGGCCCTTTTCCTCAGGCCCCAAACCGGTTTCGATCTCGCGCAGATAGCGGTCGTTAGTGTCCATCACCCGCCGCCAGGTCACTGAGGCGGGATCGATATCCAGTCGGGCAAAGCGACTGCGCTCTTCAGGGGTTAATTGGCTGGGATCGCTCTTGTCAATACCCAGTTTCTTCAGGCGCCGCAGCATGGACGGCGAGAATTTGCGCTGGCCCTTCTTATCGGCCGGGCAAAGCGCATTGAACAGCTTCTCGTCATCGGTTACGTCGGTTTCGTGGAACATACGCGCATCGATGGCGGCCGCCAGCAAGTTGTTGGCAGCGGTGATGGCGTGGATGTCGCCGGTCAGGTGCAGGTTAAAATCTTCCATCGGGATAATCTGGCTGTAACCGCCGCCTGCCGCCCCGCCTTTGATGCCAAAGGTAGGTCCCTGGCTGGGTTGCCGGATGCAGGTGAAGACCTTCTTACCGAGGCAGGCGCCTAACGCCTGGCTCAATCCGACCGTGGTAGTGGTCTTGCCTTCGCCCAGGGGGGTAGGAGTAATGGCGGTCACGTCGATGTATTTGCCATCCGGCACGTTCTTGAGACGTTCCAGGATATCCAGTTTTACTTTAGCCTTGTGCGGACCGTAAAACTCCAGCTCATCCGGCAAGATGCCCGCTTCCTCAGCTACTTGAGCGATGGGCTTGATCTCCGACGATTGCGCAATATCAATATCTGAAGGGACCGGGCGAACAAGTTTCAACCGGGTGGGGACGAATTGCCTTGCCATAGGGCCTCCTTGGGGAATATAATCTTTGTGATTATATATACAGTAATGTATAATTGTCAATAGCCTTGACAGCTGATCTATAGAAGTTACACAGTATTAGCTTTCCCACCTATACTTATATATATAAGTCAGAAATTATTACTATAAAAATGACCGATCTCAACCCGCAAGACGCCTTCGGCTACCAATTGATTGACTTATTTGCCAATCTCAACGAGAATGCAGTGCTTGAGATGGTCAAGCAGCGTCTTGACGCCGGCCATGACCCTATCGAGATCATCGAAGACTGCAACGAAGGCATGCGCAAGGTCGGCGAGCAGTATGCGCAGGGCAGCTATTATATTTCCGGGTTGATCATGTCCGGTGAAATTTTTCGAGAGGTGATGGAGCTGGTGCAGCCGCTTTTGCAGGAGCGTTTCCACGGCCGGTCATTGGGAAAAATATTATTGGGCACGGTGGCGGGCGATATCCACGATGTGGGTAAAAACATTGCTGGGATGATGCTTTCCTGTCACGGTTTTGCGGTGATCGACCTGGGCATCGACGTGCCGGACGTGGAGTTCGCCAAAAAAGCGGTCGAGCTCAAGCCGGATATCGTCGGGCTGTCGGGGCTGATCACCTCTTCCTTCGAGAGC
>JARLHX010000103.1 GCA_031292035.1 Negativicutes bacterium
CGGTTTCAGGTCCTCGACGAAACCCCGGCCCAGCCAGGGGTTTTTCATCACCACGGCGAGACCGATCATGGTCACCGGTTTGTCCGCGGCCTTGCCGCCTTCGATCAGGGTCTGTTCGGAGTAGCTGACGATCTTGCGGATTTCGAAACTCATAAGGGGGCTCCTGGGTGCACGTTGATCAGATGGTATGATGGTATACCATAATATTGGCTGTGCAAGCCCCCTCTGTAAGTTTGTGAGTCCTGTCTCTGTATGGGATCTTGAAAATGCCAAAAAACCGGCAGGAACCAGCCTGCTGGCGATGAGCCCTGTCAGTCTTGTATCGACTTCAGGGACACCATCGCCCGCAAGCAGGCTGCTTGTAGGGTGGGGCAGTGATGCTTATCGGCAGCCGGTCAGGGTGACCTTGCAGGTTGCAGGCGTTCCGCCTGATTCAGCGGCGTAGCGCTGGCAATTACCCATCGCTTTGACGCTGGCGTTTTTCACGTTCGGCCCCCAGGCCAACCCGCCATCCCCCTGCGATGGCACCGCCTTGGCATAGCAGGCATATCCTCCCTCCGGGGTGTGCGATCCTCTCCCCGAACAGCCGGCGATCATTGAAAACCCGATCGCCAGTATCAGCAGGCAGAGCAGGGGCGGGACTTTTCGTGAAACCTGTACGTTCATGGCAGTGTCGCTGGCGCAGAGTAAGTCCCGTCTATTGTCCCGCCTTATTGATGCGTCGGATAGTCCCGTTGCAGAGCCTGGTTCAGCGCCAGCACATTGACCCGCGACTCGCCGAATACCCCCAGCATCAAGGCCATGACGCTGTAGATCACCGCGTTCTGGCGATGGTTCTTGATCATGTGGCTGAACATCACCTCCAGCGCGGCGGGCAGGCAGGCCATCAGCAGGATCAGCATGAGGTTGCTCCGGGCGCTGGGGTTCTCGAACGGGTGCGCGGCGTTGACGTTGAAGAAACCGCCACCGTTGGTTTCGAGGTCTTCAATGGCTTTCTGGGCGGCGACCGGGCCCAGGCTCAGGGTCTGGTGGCCGCCCTGGAGGGTGGCGATCAAGGTAATGATGTAGTCAGAGGTGTGGCATTGCATTAACTCCTGAATCAGTGGACTTTTCTAGCGTGCGCGATTAAACAGAAACAGGCAGTCAGAATTTTTCCGGGTTGATAGCGGCGTAGAACAGATAGATCACTACACTGACCACCAGCGCCAGTAACAGATCAATGGCCATGTCGAGCATTCCTTTTTGTGGTCCTTCAGTGGGACGGCGGGCGAGGTGCTCCCGCTGCATTGTTTAAACGCTGCCGGCGAGTCGTTTCCAGAGTTAGTTGCGGCTGTGTCGGTTCGGCAGGACAGGCTTGATATCCGGGGCTTTCGAGGGCGTGATGACATTATCGGCAAAGTAGACGACGAGCCCGCACAACAGATAAAAGCCGATGATCGCTGCAAACAGGAGTGCGCTGAGTAACATGACGTTAGTCCTCGATACCTGTAGCGTTAGTGGGCACTTTCAATCGGTCTGGCCGATCTCGGTGGGTACAGTTTCAGTATAAGTTTCGGATTATCCGGGTCTGATAAGGCCTGTGTCTTTTTAGGCGTTGGCGCTATCAATTTTCC
>JARLHX010000104.1 GCA_031292035.1 Negativicutes bacterium
ACTCGGTGGTTCTTGGTCGAAACTCAGCCGCAGCCGTCCCAAGTCAGCCCAAACCCATGGCTGCTGGAACAAGGCTACGCCTTCGCCAAGGTGCGAAATCCGGCTATGTCACGGGGCTGGGCCAGGAAGGCGAGGAAGGCCAGGATTTCTTTCAAAAATGTCAAAAACATTGGGAAATTGAAGGATTTTTGCACGAACGAACGAACGAGCCGGCGAAACCGCGCGGCTCGATGGAACGTGGCTTAAAACCTGAGCTACAGTTATTTGCTAATTATGTTAATAATTAATAGTTTAGAATTAAATAAATGAATAGACTGGCCTTGGTGCCGGTGGACACGGATAAAATCCGAGGGCCGAAATCCGAAGGCCGAAGCCCGAACGTGCGTTGCCATGGTCACCCGGATAATCCCGGCGCCGATGGGTCAGGGGAATGTTTGTCAGAGGAATGGGAAACCTCCGTTAAAGGCGGGCCAGGGCGTTCGGGTTTGAGCAAGCGAACCGTCCGCCGGATGAGGGCACGCTGCGTCCGGTCCGACTCCACGCCGGCACTTGGAAGAGCCTCAATGCCAAACTGCATCGTTGGCGGAAAACCAGAGAATCCTTCGCCAAATGAGTCCGAACTATAGTTTGACCCCTCTGACGAAGACCTTTGATTTTCAGTGAGTGTTGCGAAAAGTCTGTGCAATCTTGTCGGCAAACAGACTGATCAGCGAAGCCATCCTGCTCGGCGACATCGCGTCGCGTTTCCCCGAGACCACGCTCAAGTGGAACGCGCACCGCAGGAAATTCGACCGGCGCGAAGCGAACCATTTTACCCGGCGCGACTATCGCTCCGGGTGGGCCGTCAAAGGACTCTCCTAACGGGTCGGAGTTCCCAGTCTGGGGCGGCAAATGCAGAGAACCGCCCGAGGACAGAATTGCACTGCGACGGAATCGGCCCGGGTGGGCTACGCCGCTGGTTGATCGACTGCCCGGCTTTTTAGGCAGATATATCTTCTCAAATCGTTCCTGGTTGATTGGTTATGAAAGCACTAACAACGACATTGGTCCACGTTGGGATGAACAGGTTATTTGCAAGTAATTTGGCAGACCAAAATACTATTTTGTAATCGTGATCTTAACCGGATTCGACCGGAAAAGCTCGCTGTGGTCGTAATGAGCCTCGAAATCCCTCAACCACACCTGCTTGGCTTCCACAGCAGGAGCGGTGTCTCTCCAGCGTGGATCTAAAGCAATAAAGGCTTTGTAATAGATAAGCTGCAAATAGTAATCCCCTGGTGGAAGGGGTTGCCTGGCATAATTCGGTTTTACAGTCATCGTAAATCCAATATAACTGCCGCCGCCGGGAACAAATGTCCAATCATCCCAGGATATGCCTCTATATGAAATGTTTATCCAAGACATCAGGTCGCCGAGATAATTGTGATTCCCATCATACAAAGCAATCTGTGCCGGCGGCAGGGTATACGGGTTAAAGTAAGGGTTGAAAAAGTCTCGGCTCATGCCAGTGTTAACCAGCCGGAGGTCCATTGAAATACTCTCGCCGGCTTTGATGGAAAAATTGTTGGCGGTCAATGTAACATGGCCTTGTATCTTGCCAAAGTCCAAATCATGCTTCTCCGCGAATGGGAAGGTGTTGGTTCCAAGTGAAACTTGAATGGCTGTGGTGTTCGTCGGTTGGGCGGCACAAACACCCGCCAAAAGCGCGGCAAAGCATGTTAAATAGAGGAATTTCTGTTTCATATTATTATTCGTGAGGAGGAATGTTCCAGGAGGCTAAATTATTTGTCCAAGTCAGAAAAATTTGCCCGGCATCGAAATCAGGTGGATTCGTTGACCAGCTTTTGCTGGCAAGCGCCCAGCCCGAACCGGAGTTGGTCGCCACTCCGTTGAAATACCACGGTACTGACCGGATCGGGACCAGTTGGCCGTTACCCGGACTGAACATCAGCCACATGGTCGCGTCTATTCCGTATGAAACACCTGAGTCAACACCCAGCGTAATTGGAGCAGTAGGCGAGTCGGAGGCGGCAGGAAAGACGAAATGATGATATGGAATCGCGCCATCGAGTACAAGTTGGTTTGTAATTTCAAGTTTGGACGGATAACTGCTACCTATAAAATAGTAGGTGTTTTTGAAATTTCTGATTATCTGTATCCATTCAAATCCGGCGCGACGATCACCATAATTATAATTGGTGCCATCCGGCATTGTAAAATTAGCTGAAAAGAGGATTCCCGGAGGCCCTCCATTGGTTCCGAAACATAGGGCATAGCGGCCAAGCATGTCTGTGCCGAGCGACACCACACTCGTTTGTGCGGCGATCTTTACCATGGGCTTTAAAACATTAAAGGTCGCTTGGGCAGTAACGGTCACGCCAGCAACTACCGCAGAACACGTCACCACTAGGTTGCTCGCACTGGCGAGGTTGGTTGCACCATCTGTCCAAACAAAATTAATCCCTTGGTTATTTGTCGCAGTGAGTGGAAGGGCATATCCGTTCGTTGGGTAGAGTATAGCATCGATCCAATAGCCGCCAGAAGTGTACCAATTCGTCAAAGTATAACCCGGCACGGTCCACTGAAAATTTGTGGCCGGGAAATTGGTGCTGGTGGGCTGGCACCGCAGGTTCATTTGCTGCCCCACAATGACCGTGTTCGTCTGCAATGTCAAATCCTGCCCGCTATTGGCGTCCACAATGGTGATCAGGTTCGTCACGTAATTGGTGAAGGTATAATCACCGGGGCCGGAACCGGACGCCGCCAGCGGCGTGATGTCCGGGGTCGTCCCGGACCAGGCGGTGACAACCGTCTCACCCCAATACGACCCGCCCGTGTTCGTCAGACCGGTATTCAGCAGTCCCGCCCCATTGACCGCAAACCATTCCGGCGCCTGCGGCGTATCGCCGTATTGGTTGTCAAAGTTGGGGCTGGACACCGCCGACATCGCCGCCCGAACCAAATAGGC
>JARLHX010000105.1 GCA_031292035.1 Negativicutes bacterium
ACGCATTGAGCAGGCATTTGGACGCCTGAAGCGGTTCAAGCGCGTCGCCCTTCGGTGCGAAAAGACCGTACAAAACTTCGCATCCATCGTAAGTTTCGCCGCTGGCCTATGCTTGATCAAATTCGTCCACACGGCCTAGGGAGTTTCGGGGCAGTATACAGGAATGATTCTGGCGGCCGATTCCGGGCAGCGGTTGCTGGCCGGGGAACAACTGGGGTTGAGGCGCTTTGCTGACGGTCGGCTTCGCAACGTCCCATCGGCAGGTCCCACCTAGAGCAAACGTTCATGGTAACTGATCCGAGCGACCGCCTCTGGTCGAAAAGCGGTCCGACAGCTTTCCATCGTGGCATACTGTGAGCTGCGAAGCTGTTACCCCTTGATCAGCTTAATGCCGGTAAAAAGAACTGCTATAATTGCCAATATGAGACCTAGCACCTTTTTATCCGCAAGATCGCGAAGGACCCAGTTCCGATGCGGCTTCGTAACCCTCGAAACATCATTTATATACGCAAGCGATCCATATACTGCTGGATTTAGCTTAGTATAATATTTTTCCTGTGCTTCACTCTCCTGCGTATGAATACCCTCCAACGTACTGAGTGATCGGGGCAGGGAGAATTCATCAGATAATATTTTCCACGTGTTACTTCCTGTCACAGTTCTTGGTAGATTTGCATCCCCTCGCAAAAAAGGAGAAGAGAGAAAAAGCAAGAAATCAGCCTTTACCTTATCAGCCACCCTGATCTGCTGGAACTGCTCTAAGAATTTTTGCAAGACGAGCGCATACTCTAGAAAGCGAAAACGCCTCGCATGTTCTCGCTCAATGTCACGCAAAAGGCCGGACCCTTGACTGGGATAAGCAGTCAACACGCCCTGCTTGCTTACAATAGAAAGCGCGCCTTTGGCGTATTTGACATTGATCTCTTTATTAATTTCAAATATCTTATTAACAAATTCGTCGCTTGAAGATTCATAATGTGGTATATTTAGCAATAACCCAACAAGAAGCGCCTTGTAATTCTTCTTCCATTCGTCAAATCCGTCCTGAGAGGTTGGTGCGGCATATAACATCGCAGGCCTCGCAGAGAATGAAGATAAGGTCTGGTAATTTTTCGTTTGGCCGCTTGTCAGTATTCCAAGCAGACTTTGAACCACCAGCGACGCTGATGGATGATTATGGAAATTTCGATTCTCAAAAAAATCACTAGGTTTATCGCCTAGTTCACCAAGAATTTGCACTTCGATGCAGATAATCCCCGGCCGATAGAATCTGACGGTAAAACTACATCTGAATTGCGGGCCTGTCTTATTATCGGCGAGAGTCAGCAGTGAATTGCGGCCCTGCGCCCTGCCGGCAGAATCGTGATTTATCTTGCGGCAAATCTCCTGCCAAACCTCAAGAGTCGGCTGAATTACCCACGGGCGGTACGCGCGCTCTGAAGTAATTCCTATAGGCTTCAGAAATCCTGGATTTTCCTCAACGGAACATATGTCGCTCTTAAGCAAAAAATCTTCGAGTTCCGGACCTAACCAGGCTACAACTATCCAAGAATGTCTCATACAAGTCCAGCTATGTGTGAGTGGTGGGAATCGAACCCGACTGCCTCCCGCAGAATCACTTCCAACGTAAGGCTCCCCCTAGCTGGGCACTCACGACACTCGAATTCCACAGCGGCAGTATGGTGTCAAGCAAGCCTCGCTTTGCCTTACCCGCGCGATCCTCTGATGTCTCCGGCGCGGGCCTTCTCAGCATATACCTCGTTATCAGCGCTGTGAGCCTACCTCGGTTTGTTGCAGGTGAACTGCTGAGGAGGCAGTATATGGGCACTAAACACCACAAGATCCATCAGCGCTGCCTCGGGCCGCTTTCGGTCTGAGCGGTCATTCCGGCTCACCGATCGAAACGGCGAATGTTGGTCGGAATCTGTCGCCATTCCAGCCAAAACTTCGGTCGCTGGAATGGCAGGTCGGGATGCGCCGGAGCCCGTGGCGCTCACTGATAGCGCAATGTGTTCTCGAACCCGGCATTGGTCTTGGTCATCTTGGACAGTTTTCTCAGGGTGGCGCGGACATGTCTTTCGACGCGGCGGTCATCATGGATGCCCGTGATCCGATATTCGTCTTGCCCCAGCAATTCCTTGAGGCGCGCGGCGAAAGCGGCCTGATCGTTCCTGTCTGCGGCGGTCTTCACGGCTCGGCACACCCATTCTTCGGCGGCGGCCTTGTCATAGTCGTCCTGGGCTTCATACCCCCGGATGTCCGCCGCTGTCTGATCAA
>JARLHX010000106.1 GCA_031292035.1 Negativicutes bacterium
GGTTTACGTAGGCATCATCAGCACAAAGGCGGTTAAAGGAGGAATGCCATCTCCTGCTCAGATCCTATAGCAGCGAGGTTGATAGTTTCAAGGACTAACAAGGTAGGCTGCTTGAGTCTACATATCATTTGCATCCGCTCTGGCTTGGTCGACGCTCCACTAGACCTTAAATGGTGAATTGTCATAGCGATCCACTGGCCGCTTGGGTCGTTTTCTGCCTCCCGCCAAGCGCAGCAATCGGCCGATTCTGTTGAAAAAGTCGGTTCTTCCAGACTGCCCGAATACTGACCGCTGAAAACGCCTTTTTTGCGTGCCTCTACGCGAAATCTGAGCCCATCGAATCCACTGCTCAAAGTAAAGATTTCAATCTCAAGCGCTTTTATGTCGTGGTAACCATGGCCGATTTTTTCAACAGAATCGGCCAATTGCTGCTCGTCACGACAAGCAGAAATCGGCCAGAGAATTCATTGGTGCACGATGCTTTTTACTAAATGGCTGGGAAGGTGTTTCAACTGATATGGCGGCATCGGTCACAAGTCGCGGTATCCAAGCCCTCGGTCATCAAGCCCTTGATAAAGACCATTCAGCGAGTCAAATTTTCCATCCGTCGATTCCAGTTGCGTAAAGATTGATGTACTAGCCATGTGCCGCTAAACCATAAAGCGAGGATCAAAAATATTGGTGATGACATGACATCAAGATTTGTTGTCGTTCCAGGGATACCAAAGGAAACGGGGTCGGTACGTGATGGTTCCCGCTTCTACTCCAGCATGGCGCCTTGTGGCTTTAGCATCTACGACACTAAAGAAAAGTGTCGACTGCCCGTGTCATTTCCAACGAGAACGGAAGCCGAGGCTGAGTGCGAGGCGAAAAACTCAACTCAACTGTTCCGCTCAATGTCCTGACTGCCCCCCGAGATGCTCACAAGCATTCGAGAGATGATTTCAGAACGCTTTCAGTCTTACCTAAGAATTCTGGAGCCTCAACCGCTACCAGCTGTTCACTCTAGTAGGGCGTATTTCTGAAATGGTGATTTATGACGGCGAACGAGGATCTGATCGATTGGTAATCGCCGCTGGCAAATCACTAACACTGTCGTGTCTTGCCTAACCTGCCATGCACAGCAGAAAGAGATAGATCGTAGGTATGCGTCCGGCCAAGTCATCTACCCAACCCCGCAAAGCCGGGACATGGTGTGCACTTAAATTTAGGTGGGCACCAGTTCTAGCCTTTTAAGCGGGTA
>JARLHX010000107.1 GCA_031292035.1 Negativicutes bacterium
CGATAGCCAGATAGCGCTAATTCAATTGCTCCTGCTTTTACATAAATGCGGGCCGAATCAGGGTGTAATTGGTAAGGATAGCTCAGCCTTTCTGAACTGCCACACCTTGCCCCCGGGAGCACCCGGCGCCAAGGATTCGGGCAACCGGCGAGCGGCGAGCTGGGCGGGGCGCCCAGATAACCGCTCAGCCACATTTGAAAGATCGGGAACGACCACGTCGGGTGGATTTCTGCCGGTCTGCTTGCGGCCGTGGAACGCGGATACCGGACCTTCACCATACGGCGAGACCTGGCCGGAAGCGGAATGGCAGGTCTGGAACATGACGGGCCAATAAGCTGCCATTCTTGCCAAGCTTGGTGCCTGGCCGCGCTCGCTTACCCGATCAGTCACGTCACTTGGACAACGCAGTCCACGTTCGCTCCGGGCGATACCAGTCAACCTCATGATCCATCCTGGCTCTTCGCAAAGAAAGGTGAAACACAAACATGCCGGTATCGCTTAATAATTTTCGGGTCGGCTCTCAGGCTTCGTCGCCAAACGAACTTGAGGTCTTCAACAGCCTTCTAGACTGAGAGTTCTTTTCGGACGATTTCTGCACCTGCAGCCAAGGCATTTAGCTTGCCTCTTGCTACGCGGCGGGACAAGGGGGCCATGCCACAGTTGGTGGAAGGATAGAGCTTTTCGGCATCTACAAACTGAAGTGCTTTGCGTAGCGTATCGGCGACTTCCTGCGGTGTTTCAATGGTGTTGTTTGCAACGTCAATGGCGCCCACCATTACCTTTTTACCGCGAATGAGTTCAATCAGATGCATTGGAACATGAGAGTTGTGGCATTCCAATGAGATAATGTCGATATTGGATTTCTGCAGCTTAGGAAAAGCATTTTCATATTGCCTCCACTCTGACCCCAGAGTCTTTTTCCAATCCGTATTGGCTTGGATGCCGTAACCATAGCAAATATGTACGGCTGTTTCACATTTAAGTCCTTCAATTGCCTTTTCCAAAGTGGCTACCCCCCAATCATTCATCTCATCAAAAAAGACATTGAATGCGGGTTCATCAAACTGGATGATATCAACGCCGGCCGCCTCTAATTCCCTGGCTTCCTGATTAAGGATTTTGGCGAATTCCCAGGCCAGCTTTTCACGGCTTTTATAGTGGTCATCATAGAGCGTATCAATCATCGTCATCGGCCCCGGCAGTGCCCATTTAATGGGCTGCGTGGTTTGTCGACGCAAAAACTTGGCATCTTCAACAAAAACCGGCCTTGGGCGCGTTACAGCACCAACGACCGTCGGTACGCTCGCATCATAGCGATCACGAATTTTAATGGTTTTGCGTTCTACAAAATCAACGCCATTAAGGTGCTCAATAAAGGTCGTAACAAAATGTTGGCGCGTTTGCTCGCCGTCACTGACGATATCGATACCTGCCTGCCGTTGATCTTCCAGCGATAAGCGCAGAGCATCCTGCTTGCCCTCGATTAATTCCTCATCCTGCAATTTCCAAGGTGACCAAAGTGTCTCAGGTTGTGCAAGCCACGAGGGTTTGGGCAAGCTTCCAGCAGTCGAGGTGGGCAACAATGTTTTCATAATGGATGGCCTTTTGCTTTCGGTTGGATCAAAGGGCGCAATTGGCGGACCACTGCTCAAGAATGGCTTGGTATGGTTTGATGAAATGCTCCTCAGCAAACTTTCCCTGATCAATAGCCAACCGACTGCGCTCCTCCCGATCATAAACAATTTGAGTCGACGAATAATCCTGGTGATTCAAATTGGGCTGATAGTGTTTTCCTGCCGCGGCGTTGGCATTGTAAATTTCAGGCCGGTAGATTTTTTGAAAAGTTTCCATTGTGCTGATGATGCTGATGAGTTCAATATTGGTATAATCACTGAGCAAATCTCCGTGAAAATAAAAAGCCAAAGGTGCAACGGCACCTCGCGGCATGAAATAGCGAACCTGCAGGCTCATTTTTTCGAAATATTGATCAGTGGCAGAGAATTCATTTTGCTGGTATTCGACACCCAATATTGGATGTCGATTTTCAGTTCGGCGATAGATCTTACTGCTTGAGGCACTCAGGCAGATAACAGGTTTTTTCTTGAAATTATCTTTGTAAGCATTTGAATTCAGGAAATTCTGAAACACTTTGCCATGCAGCTCGCCAAAATGATCTGGCGTGCTGATTTTGGGTTTATTCTTATTGTGCTCAACCATTAACACACTAAAGTCATAATCTCTGACGTAAGAGGAAAAATTATTTCCAACAATGCCATCGATGCGTTTGCTGGTTTTTTTATCAAAAACACTCGTTTTCAATATTTCAATGATCGGGAAGGCATCGCTGTTTCCTTCATTATCAATACTCATCTCGACGGAAATGATTTCAAGTTCTACAGAATATCGATCACCTTTGGCATTATCCCAATCCGCCAGGGAATTGAAGCGATTATCAATCATGCTTATGGTGTTGCGCAAGTTTTCCCGGCGGTTCTCCCCTCTGGCCAAATTGGCAAAGTTGGTCGTAATGCGTGTATTGCCTGAAGGCCGATAATTTTCATCGAACCGAATGCTCTTGATTGTAAATTTAAGATCGCTTTTATTCATGATTTAATGTCCTGATTTATGAACTCAAGATCGCGCATTTGTTCAATTGTTTTTCAGGATTCTCCTGGGATCTGATGCAGGGCACCCTCCCTGGTGCCGGCCGACGAGCGGCCACGCGCCCCGCGAAAATAATTGTCGAGCACATCGCCGGTGTAGCCGCGCAAGTGGGCAGGCAGGTTGCCGAGGGTGAAGCTCATATCCAGAGCCTGATCGTAGAAGGCGAAATCGCCCACGGGCACGAGGTTGAGGGCAAGCTGGTCCCTCCAGCGGCGCCCACGCAGGTCCGCACCGGCCTTCCGCGGTTCATCGCACGACGACTGTCCCTTCCAGTAGGATTCCTGCGCGAACTTCAGTTCACGATGGGCACCGGTGCGCGGAAAGCGGAGGTTATGCGTTTTGGCCATGGAAACTCATCTTTAAGGAGGGAGACATCGGTCCGGACCTTAGGCAATTGCAACCATGAACAAAAATGATATGTTTTCATGGAACGATAACTTTTATTCATCTCATGGAGCCTGGCATGTCTATTTTGGAACGGATTCATCTGACCATCATTCAGGAAGTCGCTCGTGAAGGCTCGCTGACGGCAGCTGCCAGCCGTCTTAACTTGACGCAGCCCGCACTCAGCCATTCCATAAGAAAACTTGAGACTCAGCTTGGGGTGGAAGTATGGCGGCGCGAAGGACGCAGCTTGCAGCTCACTCAGGCAGGTGATCAACTGCTGGCGGTCGCCAACCGCGTTCTCCCTCAATTGGTTCAAGCCGAAGAGCGGATCCAGCAATTTGCCAAAGGTGAACGCGGTAAGCTGCGCATCGGCATGGAATGCCATCCCTGCTATCAATGGTTGTTGAAGGTCGTAGCGCCGTATTTAGATCTGTGGCCGCAGGTTGATGTCGATGTTCGTCAGAAATTCCAGTTTGGCGGCATTGGTGCGCTGTTCGGCCACGAGATCGACATGCTGGTAACGCCCGATCCGCTTTTCAAACCCGGATTACGCTTTTTCCCCGTATTCGATTACGAGCAGGTTCTCGTAGTCGGACCCAGTCATCCTCTGCGAGACTTTGAGTTCTTGCTGCCGCAGCAGCTCGCCGGAGAGACCCTTATTACCTACCCTGTCCCTATCGAACGGCTGGATATCTACACACAGTTTCTTATGCCGGCGGGGATAAGCCCGAGGCACCACAAGCCGATCGAGACGACCGACATCATGCTGTTGATGGTGGCTCACGGGCGCGGCGTCGCCGCTCTGCCACGCTGGCTGGCTGAGGAATATGCGCCGCGCTTCGATTTGCATCCGATAAAATTGGGCCAGGAAGGCATAGCCAAACAGATATTCCTGGGCCAGCGCGAGGCCGATTCGGGTATTGATTATATGCGCGCCTTTGTCGACTTCGCGGCGGCCCGCCAGCCAGAATTCTGACTGCCGCTATAGCGTCCGCATTCGAGGAAACGTTTGATGGCCGTGTATGTCCGAGTTGAGGCGCGTTGCTGTCGGCACTGAGTGACGCTGATGTCTGCTCCTGAAATCACCTCCCGGGCCGGCCTATGCCCGACAAGAGTTGAATCGTGCCGTTCCGGTGCCCGGTAAAAGTGTGTGATTTTGACCAGGAGGCGTTTCAACCCCTCCCAGAGCCTCGGCGAGCCGTTGCGCGGTTTGCAGCCTCGACAAGCCAGGCGCCCGCCTCCTGCGCGTCAAACGGCACCCAGGCCTCGTACATCTCCATCAAGGTCAAAGCTCGGCATTGGCCGCGGGCAATCTCGCACAGCCGATGCGCCTCAAGAGCGGCGCGCGCAGACGCATTTAGAAAGTGGTTGGCACGGCGGCCTAATGCAAACGATTTAAGCTCCTCCTTTTGCTGGGCATCGATCGCCATGCGGCTCGCTCGATACGCATCATCAGCCAGGCGCTTCGCCTCGATGCCAGCGGCAATCGCCGGCGCCAGCACTTCCTCACGCAGCGCCGTGAAGAAATGCCGGCG
>JARLHX010000012.1 GCA_031292035.1 Negativicutes bacterium
AAGGGGTACGGCGCTTCTACCTGATTAACGGCCCAGCAGCATCTTTTGCAGTCCTGGCAGGCAGCCTGGGCTTTCAACCTTGTACACATTAATCCCAACCCCGGCCCAGCCGTTTCTGACAGCCTGCTGTTCGAGACCGTTTACACCGAACAGCTCTCCGGCCGTCATATAGGTCAGGTTGGCGGCGTCCTGGAAGTTTGAGTTGGGTTTAATTTTGTCACGCAGCGTGACAAACCAGATTTTTCCGGCTTTTACCCAGGCATCTCCGCCTATCTCGACGGCAGTTAAATAGAAAGCGTGGTTGGGAATGCCGGAGTTTATATGCACCCCGCCGCTGTCCATGTTGGTATTGACGTAATCCTGTATCGTCCCTGGCTGTGGATCTTTACCCAGCAGAGGGTCATCGTAGGCCGTGCCGGGCGCTTTCATCGAACGGATGCCCACCCCCTTGACGTTGGAAGTAAACAGGCCCTTGCCGATAATCCAGTCTGCATCACGGGCCGGTTGGCCCAACCGGTACTGTTTGACGAGCGACCCGAATACATCCGAAAATGACTCATTTAATGCGCCGGGCTGGTTCGCATAACCCAGGTTGGCGGTATATTGCGTGACCCCATGGGTCAGTTCATGGCCGATGACATCGATAGCGATTGTAAAGCGGTTGAAAATGCGCTGGTCAGGCGGCAGGTCCTCGTCCCCATCGCCATAGACCATCTGCTGCCCGTTCCAGAAGGCGTTCTCGTAATTTTTGCCATAGTGGACGGTTGAAACCAGGCGCAGACCCTTGCCATCCAGCGAGTTGCGCTTGTAAATATCCCAATAAAGGTCGTAGGTCGCTCCGGCGCCAACATAAGCTTCATCGGCGGCCGGATCGCCGGTGAGCGGGGCGCCTTCCTGGCGTATCACCTGTCCGGGCAGATTGGAGGTATTGTTGGCGCTGTAAACGATGCGCTGTTTGGCTTCCGCCCTAGCCGAAGGGGGAGCATCTGTAATCACGTCCATGGCCTGCCGGGCCTCGCGCATCTGATTGGTAATCTGGCCGGTTTGCCGCGCCCTGAGGCGTTGGGTTTCTGACCCGAATTGCGATATATTATTTTGAAGATGCGGGGGCAGGATACACTGGAGATCAAACTGTCTTGAAACCATTTTAAACACTCCCTACCGGAAGAAGGTTTTTATGGGTAGATTTGATTCAGTATAGAAGTTCCAACCCCCAGTGTCAAGATACGCTTATGTAGAGACGCAATATTTTGCGCATTTGCGCCAACCTGTTCACCCTTGGTGTACCCGTA
>JARLHX010000013.1 GCA_031292035.1 Negativicutes bacterium
AGAGGACGCAGTCCGCCGCGTCAAGGGCGTCAGGGCTGTAGCGGAGGAGATTGAGGTCCGCGTTCCCAATCACAGAAAAACAGCCGATGATGAAATCGCCACCCGCGCGGCAGATATCTTGACGTGGGATTCGACTATCCCACAGGACAAAATACGAATTACCGTCAACAAGGGCTGGATCTATCTGGACGGCGAGGTCGATTGGCAATTTCAGCGAACCGCAGCGCAGGAACGCCTGTCAAAGCTTTCGGGGCTTGTAGGCGTAGTCAACAATGTCACGATAAAGAACCAGCCGCACTTGGCCGACATCCGTCGTCATATCGATGAAGCGTTCCGCCGTAACGCGCAGATTGACGCAAACGCTATCAGCATTGCTGTGCAGGAGGGTGGGAAAGTGATTTTGACGGGTGACGTTCATGGCTGGGGTGAGCGCGCTGCCGCCGAAAACGCGGTCTGGTCTGTTTGCGGCGTAACCAGGCTCGAAAGCAATCTGAGAACGGTTTGAACCTCGATCCGGCCTCGGATTGAATTACTCAGATTCAGCGCAACGGACTTACTCAGGCAGAGACGGGAGAACAAAATGCCATACACGATAAGAAGTGTATTTTTGTGTGCTCTTATCGCTCTTCAACCGGTCGCTGCGTTGGCTCAAGACGTCGGCAATGGCGAACTCATCGCCAAAACTTGGTGCGTCGGCTGCCATGCTGTCGAAAGCTCCCGGCTTGGGGGAAAAGGTGCTATCCCTTCTTTCATGACGATAGCGGAAATGAACACCACGACCAACGCTTCGCTGATAGTCTTTCTAAGCACTCCTCACGCCAGAATGCCGAATTATAATCTCACCCGCGACGAAATCCGCGACGTTTCCGCGTATATCATGAGCCTTCGCAAATAGAGTTCAAAACGATTGATCGTGCTCGGTGTGGTGCCGGCAAGGGCATGTTTGCCACCAAAAATAATCAATCACCGGGTCCGCGAATTTTTTTAAAGCGTGACGACGTCGGCTATTTGGAGCGGGCCCTTGCAGTATGGCCTGCAAGCCGACTTTTAACTTTCCTTGCCCGGCCCGGTGTCCGCCTCGGATCAATATGAACAATTAAAACCTTTCCTCGCCAAACCTCTTTGGGCTTTTTCGGGGACAGCTTCATTGCCTCTTCTACCGCACCCAATTCATCCTTGCTGCCGAGATTCATTTTGCTCATGATGCGGCCCTCCTTGTCCAGGCAGTGAACTCGGTACATTAGTTTTTCGACCACACTGGCCTCCTCAATCATGCTTTGAGCGTGACTCACACCTGACATTCCAATTTTACATTTCGGTCTATGGCGGGGTGCACGGGCACCCCGAACTGCCGATGCATCGAAGCAACGTGCTCCATGGGCGTATTGGGACTCGACCAGACTTTCGTCAAACAAACCTGCTCCTTGGCGTCCTTCGAATCGCATTCCATTTCATATTTCCATGTCTCAACGCGGTCGGGAGGGTAAGGATGGCTATCTTGCCGTACCCAGCCATTATCGGTGAGGTGGAAGAATCCTTGATCAAGCCGTGGATAAGCTTCACTCAAAACTGCCTCCTCTTACCGGGCCCCATATCGCATGATGGGCCGATTTCTTTCGCGGGTATTTGCGATAAATCAAAACTCACCGCCCGGATTCCCCGCGGTACTCATGCCTAATGGCGCCAGCGAGATGGGCGATACCCTCCGCTACCGGCCACTTAGGATATTTCCGAGCAAAATTTCCCTGGTTGCGGCAGATCAAACTGTGCGCCGCACCGGAAACTATATTAGTGGTTTTGGGAGAGGGTCTCATGTCGTGGCGAAGCCTAAGCTGGCGCATTGCCATAGTGCTCCCTTTGGGGATGTTTCTTTTTTGCCCAAAGGCATTTTCCCAGGATCTGCGTCACGGTGAACAATTGGCGAAACTCTGGTGCGCAAGCTGTCACTCGGTGGATGCTGCCGGGCCGGTATTGAGAAATGAAGCCGTACCGTCCTTCTCTTCGATCGCTGGCGATTCCACGACCAGCCAGGCGTCACTTGAGAAATTTCTCAATTCTTCTCATCCCAGGATGCCTGCCTACGGCCTCACGCGTAAAGACGTACGCGACGTCGCCGCCTATATACTAAGCCTTCGCAACGAGGCCCACTGAACGGGTACCCTGAATCAAGCCTATGTGCCGCGCTCGCGGCGGGTCATTGCAGCAGTTTGCGCAATGGCGGGTCCTGGGTCATGCCAACATGGCGGCATCTCAACCCATCCGGACTTGACCAAAGTCAAAGCGCCTCGCGGTTTGCGTCTTAATATTCATTCCATTGGGAGGTTTTCTCATGATCGCGTTTGAGGATTGCATTGCATTCTGTGGATTGACGCCGGAGGAAGTCGCGGCCGTCGCCGAGCATGAGCATGTGCCTGAAGTGGCCGCAGCAGCCTTGGCAAGTTATCTCCTTCATCGCGAGCATGGGCCCGAAGAGATTCGCGGTATGATTGTCCAGGATATCCACAAGGCACTCGATGAACGGCGGATCGCCCATGCCGCTGAGCTCTTTTCCGCCTTGCGGCATTACCTCTCTACGCATGCCGATGCCCGATCGGGCACGGTTGGCTATTAGCGGCAGCGGCGCACCGTCATGAGGAACACGACGTGATCTGGCTTAGTGCCGCGTCCGACATAGCCACCATCTCCCTGGCGATCGTCGCAGTTGCCGCATATGGCTGGTATCAGCTCGATCTGCTGATGCGCCGCCGCCGGCT
>JARLHX010000108.1 GCA_031292035.1 Negativicutes bacterium
AGCAGGTTTTGGATATAGAGGAAGTGAAACCAAAATAGATGACCCGGGACAATTCCCCGAATCATATAGAAACACGCAATCGCCAGCAACGTCAGATAGAAGACAGGAAAGACCCGCAAGATTCGGCGAGAGTAGAAGACTCTGAAATATCCCTCTCTGTCGCGGGTGTCATACAAGATGCCGCCGATCAGATATCCGGAAAGTACGAAGAAAGCCGGGACCGCAAAAAGTCCGAGAGACGAAAGCGATGTCAGCAATTTGATCCGGATGGTCCCTGGATGTGCCAATTGCGCCGGCACGAAGTAGTGACCGCAGAAGACAAGAAGGAAGCCATAGCCCCGAATGCCTTCCAGGCACGGGACATATCTTCGAACGCGGTTTATGCTTTGAACTTGGCCCATGCAGACTCGCAACCGCCGGTTCTAAAACTGACAAACGCTGATTATGCGCAGCGGCAGATACATTTCAGGTATGTGATCGCCCTTGCTGATAGATAAAATCGATAGTTTTTGTAATATCTCGTCAAATGGATTCAACCCGGTCTGGTGTATGTACAACTCAATTTCAATTTGGTCGAAGACCGACTCTCGGAATTCGAAACGAAGCCGGATTGGAGATCCTCTATTCAAATCCCACTCTACATTCGATCGGCCCTTTTGTGATTTACACCTAAGTTGTATTGATTCTCTAACAAAGTGGCGCCGTAAAGCCGCCTTGGCTCCGGGTTCCGGCGAGACGGAATATGCAGGCCTTCCGATGACGGGTGTGGTGCGGCGATGGAGCTAAGCGCCGGTGCCGACGAGGACCTTCTCACTGACTCTTCGAGAAGAGCTATTTTTTACCGGACCGTACTTCAGGCGTTGTTTCAGACCTAGAGCCGGCGTCTCGATGAATCGATAACTGAGCATTCCCAAAGAGACCGTAAGAGAAAACGCAAGCGCGCCCGAAACGACGACCGAGAGCACGAACGGGATGTGGCTTGCAAGAGGCGGGATCACATAGCCGGCGAACCAACGGTAGTAAGTGAAATGAACAATATATAGGCTGTAACTCCGCTTGCCGATCCAGCAGATCCACCGTTTGCTGCAGACTCGATTCAACCAGCTTTTCTCTTCCAGTGCGGCGATGATGATCGCTACAGCCGTGAAGTTGATCCAAGGGATCATGACTTGTACGCCGCGAAACGTGCTTGGCCAAGCTTCTCCCCTCCGTAACGCCCAAACAACCATCGTTGCAATCCCGGCTAGCGCGATCCATTTCGCGAAAGGCTTGATCCGCCCGAATACCGGCTCGTGGCAGATAAGGGCCAGCAAAACACCCAAAAGGATAGCGTCAGCACGCGTGTAGCTGAAATATCGAATTTGAAAGGGAAACGCGAAAAAGTGAGAAATTGCAAGACGAATAGCACAGATGACGACGATTAAGAAGCCGGCGATTCCAAGAAGCTTCCTGCGTTCCGGGAAGAACCAGACTACCAGCGGCCAAAGTAAGTAGAACTGTTCCTCGGTAGCCAATGACCAGTAGTGAATAAGGACAGCAGGACAATGGTGGCTTGGGCTTGTAAAGTCTGGAAAGAGATTCTGGATAAATAGAAAGTGAGTCCAAAAATAACGATCGAGCGGGAATCGCAGAGAAGCTTCAACACATCCGATGATGAGCAATGCCAAGTAGTAGACGGGGAAGACGCGAACAATTCGGCGGCAATAGAAAACCCTGAAATACCCGTCCCGATTCCGTGTGCCATATAAAATGCCGCCAATCAGGTATCCGGAAAGCACAAAAAAAACAGGGACCGCAAGGAAAGTAATCGGCTCCAGTCCCGTCCAGAATCTAAATGCTACGCTTCCTGGATGAGCAATTTGATCCGGCGAAAAATAGTGGACAAGAAAGACCAGGAGGAACCCATATCCGCGCACCCCATCCAGGTAAGGAAGGTATTTTTGTGTGCTGTTAGCAACTCGAACCTGGGTCATGCCGGACTCTTCAATCGCTCCTTGAGTAAGGTCGGTTGATGCT
>JARLHX010000109.1 GCA_031292035.1 Negativicutes bacterium
CGGCACGTTAGAGAGCTGTTTCTGATTGACCTATGACAAGCAGGGTAACGGTCTCCGCCTCTGATTGCTAACCCGCTGATTTGGGGAATTTTTTAGGCTCTTTGCTTCCGACAGCCAGGCTCTCAGCTAATTCCTACTGATTTTCTGACTATTTATTCTTGAAATTAGGCTATTTCCTACGGACTCATCGTGCAATACGCACGACCGTATGTTGAGCATCGTGCAGGATGCTGGTTGGTCAATCTTATTTATTTTTTAACTTGTTGATTTTATTGATATTTTCTCATCAAAAAAACTGGCATGCAGGCTGCAATGCTCCTCTCAAGAACATTCGCGGTGGTCGGGCTGCTTCATCCCCCGACCCTGCAACACGCATCATTGAGTCGGAGGAGTTTCAGGATGAATCGCCCACGTGCCGCCCATCTCCATCTCTCGCCCCTGCACCTGCAGCAAGGATTGTTTGCCGTGCTCGCGTTGCTGGTCACGCTGATTGCCGGCCAGCAGTTTCAACGCTGGAACCAGGCCGGCGTGCAGGTCCAGCGCCTACCCGGGCATGTCTTGCAACAGACCCATTTCAGCGCGGCCGCCGCCAGCATCAGCGACCCCACCGCCTATCGCCTGACGTCGGTTGATCAAGCCCAGGCGCCGGACGAAACGCTTCAACAGCGCTGGGTGTTCTAGGCAAGGACCGGGCTGTCTGACGACAGTCCGGGGCAGTACCCGGAGCAGTAAAGGCTGCATCCAAAAACTTGTAAGTCGAGGAGAATCACCATGTTGAGCTGGGCAGTCACATTTCTGATCATTGCCATTGTCGCCGCGGTATTGGGCTTTGGTGGCATCGCCGGTACCGCTACGGGTATCGCCAAAATCCTCTTTGTCGTATTCCTGGTGATGTTCGTGGTTTCCTTCCTGTTCGGACGCCGCGGTCGAGGCTGACCATGAGCCGCCGCCGCCCTGCTGACGGGCGGCAGCTCCGGCCTTGGCACGATAGGCATTTGTCGCTTTAGTCCTATGTCGTTCTGACATTAAGTGGCATTTTCAGCGGGTGCATTTTTCCGGTGTAACCGTACGTCTAGAAATACCCCTCTAATTCCCCTCTTGTTTCCGATTGAATTCGTAGGACTTTTCTACTTATCTGGCCGCGATTCGCCCTCGCAACGCAGAGGAAGAAATGCTTTGAGATGGCCGGTTTACGGCACTTTATTCGGCTGAAATGTCTTGTTGGCAGGGGGCAAAACGGTCGTATTGTTGAATAAAGCTCATGCCGATTCGGCATAGGGTAGGCGTTTACGGCATTAGACGTCCCCCCCTTGCATGGGAATAGTTGCGCCTTTTTTCGCCTGCCAAAAAGCCATCAGGCTGGTGGGCGATGA
>JARLHX010000110.1 GCA_031292035.1 Negativicutes bacterium
AGTATTATAAGGAGTATTTGAAGAATGTCAAGAGGGTAGAAACCTGCCATCACAGTTTTCACAAAGTTCTTGTTAAATCAAGGGGTCTGGGGTTGAGGTTGACGGTGAACCCCCAACCTCAACCCCAGAGTCTTTCTTAAGGCCCCTTCCCCGCATTTTTCGGCGGGGAAGGGGTAGGGGATGGGGCAGGGTTTTCAAGCTTGTGAAATCCGTGAACCGGCCATGCCCCATACCTGACTCAGAAAAATCCTATCCAAGAAAGAGAATCATTGCTTTGACTCGTTTCCAGTCAGGTATAATGCCCTCATGAAGATTACAGATCATCTACCCATATTGTCATTTGAAACGCAAGGCGATTGGGAAGCCTGGCTGAAAGAGCATTACGCAGATTCTGCGGGCATTTGGCTCAAGCTGGCAAAAAAGGAGACCGGCCTTCCGTCCGTGTTTTACCCCGCAGCCTTAGAGAGCGCCCTGTGTTATGGCTGGATCGATGGACAGAAGGACAAATTTGACGACCGCTACTGGCTGCAGAAATTTACCCCGCGCACTTCAAAAAGCGGTTGGTCAAAGATAAACTGCGACAAAACGCAGGCGCTGATTGCGGCTGGCAGAATGCAGCCTGCCGGGTTAAAACAGATTGAGCTGGCCAGGGCAGACGGCCGCTGGCAATCCGCTTATGATTCACAAAGCAAGATAGGCGTGCCGGATGATTTTCAAATCGAATTGGATAAAAACCCGCCGGCCAAAGAATTCTTCAGCCAGTTAGACAGCATCAACCGCTATGCGGTGCTCTACAGGATCCAGACCGCCAAAACTCCTGCAACCCGCACCGCCCGCATCGCCAAATTCATCGAGATGCTGGCTCAACATCAGACGATTCATCCTACCATGAAGAAGTGAAATTCCTATGGCAGGTGCAATTTAAAGGCAAAGCTAAGAGAAAATGAGCAAGGTAATTATTCATGCCACCCTATCGCTCGATGGCTCTATCGCCGCTTTCCAACCTACTCGGCCGGCAGCCAGACCGTAAAGGTGCTGCCCTCGTCCAGTTTGCTTTGAACCGCGATCGAGCCGTGGTGCAGCTCGACAATTTTCTGGGCGATCGAAAGCCCCAGCCCACTGCCCCCTTTCGACCGTTCCCGCGCTCTATCTGCCTTATAGAACCGTTCAAAGATGTGGGGCTGGTCTTCCTCGGCAATTCCAAGGCCGCTGTCACACATCTGGAATTCTATTTTGCCGTCCACTCGGCACAGCCTCACCCGCAATCGCCCGCCCTGGGGAGTAAATTTGATGCTGTTGTGGATGAGATTGATCCACACCTGGCTGAGCAGGTCTTCGTCGGCGCGGATGCTGATCTCCTCCAGAGCCACGTCCATCTCCAGCTCCTTTTCCGCCCACTGCGGCTCGCACGCCAGGATCAGGCTGCGGATCTGTTTGTCCAACCGGTAAGGTCCTGGCTCGAACTTGACCTGCTCCGATTCGAGCGATGCCAAACGCAGTAAATTGTCGGTGATCCGGGATAGACGGGTGCTTTCGGTCGCAATAATTTCGAGGTAATGGCGACGCTCTTGTGGGCTCAGCTTCTCATCTTGCAGCGCCAGGGCAAAGCCGCGGATCGAGGTGAGCGGAGATTGGATCTCATGCGAGACGTTCGAGATGAACTCCTGCCGCATGTCTTCCATCTGCTTGAGTTCCACCGCCATGTTGTTGACGCTTTTGACCAATTCGGTGACCGGGGTGACTTTGGCGACGGTGTCGTCCAGCCGCACGCTAAAATCTCCCTGGGCGATGCGCTCGATCGCCTCGATTATCGGCCCGAACACGCCCATTCGCTCTGTCAAATGCTTTGCCATGAAGGCCTTGCCATAGACAAACAAAATCAGGAAGGCAATCACGATACCCGCCAGCGAGGTGATGATCGCTGCCAGCAAAGCGCTTGGATGGTAGCCCGTTATGCGGTAAATGAAGGCAGTCAGGTAATAACTGGCCGAAAAAACGATCACCCAGAAAATCAAGATGGCCGGTATGGTAGCCAGCCTGCGCACCTTTTGCCAGGCTGTCAATGCTTTATCTCCAGGCGGTAACCCAGGCCGCGCATCGTGCTGATTTTAAAGGAATGGCTGCCTACGGGAAAGCGCTCGCGCAGCCGGTTGATGTGCACATCCAGGGTGCGCTCGTTGCCCTCAAAATCGTAGCCCCAAATATCCTCGATGAGCTGTTCGCGTGAGAAGGTCTTGCCGGGGTAGCCGGCCAGCTCGAACAACAGCTCGAACTCTTTCAGCGGCAGGTTGATAGCCTCCCCGTCAACCGTCACCTGGTAAGTTTTGCGGTCCATCAGCAGGTCGCCGGCCTGCACCGTCTGAGAAGCGGCGATACGGTAACGCTTTAGCAGGGCTTTCACACGCGCCACCAGCTCGAGCGGCTCGAATGGCTTCACCAGGTAATCGTCGCTGCCCAGCTCGAAGCCCTTGATCTTTTGGCTGGTCTCCCCTTTAGCTGTCAGCATCAGGATCGGGAAATCGTACAGTTCTCTGAGCTGGCGGCACAGCTCCCAACCGTCCATATTGGGCATCATGATATCCAATATCACCAGGTCCACTTTGAGCCCCTCCAGGCTCGCCAGGGCCTCGATCCCATCGGATGCTTCATAAACGTCCAGCCCCGCGTTGTGTAAAAACAAACGGGCCAGCTCGCGGATATTGGGGTCATCGTCCACCACCAGTATTTTGCTCATCGCTCAGCAGATTCTCTTCTCCTTATTTGATGTGAATGTCGTTGCGAGCGCACTTTGCGAAGCAATCTCCAAGTCTATCTTTTTGCGTGACCCACGAAGTGCGACCACCTTATTACAAGCATACCGCATTTTTATAAACTGAATATAAACGCTCTGATCCCGATTGCGTTAACAGTTTGGCGGTTATATAATGTGACAGTCATTCCAAAGTCACAGTGATAAACTATACCTGAACAGCATCCCCTCCTCGGCTGCCGTGGGGCATCATCTGGCGCAGCCGGAGCGGATTTTTAAATGAGGTATCATGGCCGACACGACCCTAAAGCCAAACGCACGCCCATCCATTAAGCAGTTGCCGCGCAATGTCTGGGCGGTCAGCCTGACCAGCTTCTTTATGGATGTGTCCAGCGAGATGGTGATGAACATCTTGCCCTTATTCCTTGCCAATGTATTGGGCGTGCAGACCAGCATCATCGGCCTGATTGAAGGCATCGCCGATGCCACCGCCAGCCTCCTCCAGCCGTTTTCAGGCTGGCTATCCGATAAGGTGGGCGGGCGCAAATGGATTGCGGTTGCCGGGTATGGAATTTCGGTGATTAGCAAGCCTTTCTTTTATATTGCCAACACCTGGGAGCTGATCGCCGGGGTGCGCTGGGCCGACCGGCTGGGCAAGGGCGTCCGCACCGCCCCGCGCGACGCGCTGGTGGCCGATTCGGTCACCGTGGAAACGCGCGGCCTGGCCTTTGGCTTTCACCGGGCCATGGATACCGCCGGCGCCGTGTTGGGTATCCTGATCGCGGTGCTGGCGGTCTGGCTGATACAAAAAAATACGCTCGATTTGAGCAAGTCCACCTTCCAGACCATCGTGTTGATCAGCCTGCTGCCGGCTTTTCTGGCGTTACTCTCGCTGGCCATCGGGGCCAAAGACGTGCCGGTCAAAGGCAAGCGGGCTGCCCCTAAGTTCTCCTTGCGCAGCATGGGACGGCCGTTTTCCGTATTCCTGGTCATCATCAGTATTTTTACCCTGGGCAACTCGTCGGATGCTTTTCTGGTGCTGCGCGCTCAAAACCTGGGCATCACCGTGCTCGGAATTTTGATCATGCTGGCGATGTTCAACCTGATCTATGCCCTGGTTTCGACCCCGGCCGGCTCGCTGTCTGACCGGATTGGGCGCAAACGCCTGGTGGTGGGTGGCTGGCTGGTCTATGCCGCCATCTATCTGGGTTTCGCTTTTGCCCAGGCAGCCTGGCAGGTGTGGGCCTTGTATGTTGTTTATGGATTGTATTATGGCATGGCTTTTGGCACTGCCAACGCCCTGGTCGCCGACCTGGTGCCGGAGAATTTACGCGGCACAGCCTACGGCACCTATAACGCCGTCATCGGCGTGCTTACTTTTCCGGCCTCTCTGATTGCCGGGCTGCTTTGGCAGGGTCTGGGCGCATGGAAAGGCTTTGGCCCGTCTGCACCGTTTTTCTTTGGCGGAACGCTGGCGCTCATCGCCGCTTTGTTAATGATTTTCTGGTTGGGAAGTGTCCAGCCCGGGCAAGAAAATAAAGATTAAAGCTGCCAGCAGAAACAGCGGAAGGCCGCCCAACACTCCAATAGGAGTCGGACCAAGCAGCATGTTGGGTTGGCCGATCATGACGATCAGACCAAGCGCCGCAATCCCATTGATGGCGCCGTGAGCAATCACGGACGGCCAGATGCTGCCAGCGCGCAGTACCAGCCAGCCAAAGGTGATCGCCAGCGCCGTCGTGAAAACTAAAAACAGCAGCGGGCCGACAACTGGCGCGCCCCAATAATTAAAGCCGTATTCGTAGCCCATGAAGATCACCGGCCAGTGCCAGACGCCCCAAATTAAACCTACCGCCAGCAATGCCCGGCGTGCTCCCAGCGGCATCAGCTTGGGTTGCAGGTAAGCTCGCCAGCCGAACTCTTCGCCAAACACAGCCAGACAATTGAGAATCGGGGCTAAAAATAGAGCCGTGGCGAGCTGTATCAGAAAGTAGGTCTGGCCGGTGAAGGGCATCGCCCGGCCGGTCGTAGCGCTGGCGTTATCCAGCAGATGCTGGAGCGTGGTGAATTTAGAGTCAAACTGGCCGGGGAAAAAGGCGAAGTAAACCGCCATGCCCAAAATAGTCAGGATACCGGGCATGAACCAGGCCGCCAGCCAGAAAGACCAGCCGCGCTTGAGCCTTGGCCGCAGCGCCAGGTCGTGGAAACCTTCTCGGGTCAGCAAGCGGGTGAAGATATTGCCCAGGGCCGGCGCCCACATATAGACCGTCGCCAGCAGCACCAGCGCCAGGGTAATACGCGGGCTTTGGATAAGCACCGGGCTGTCCGTCAGCCCGCCCGTCAAATAAATGATCAGCCCCGTCACCCACGCAATCCCAAAAGCAAATGCCAGAAAAATCCATAACCGGCGGGTATCAACCTTTGCTACAATAGTTTCTTCACCCATAACCGTGTCCATACCAGCTATTATAGACCAGAAGTTTTACAGGGACCTAACGGGTGGATGCATGGGATAAGAACAAAGCTTAATTTTTTCTTTCATCCCCTTTATCCCTCTTATCCCTGTAATATTTTTCTTCTCTGCGTCTCCGCCTGAGCCGGTATTTGACTCATAGCGTATTCCGCCAATGCTGTGATGGTCAGGGACGGGTTCACACCCAGGTTGCCCGGCATCACCGAGGCATCCACCACGTACAACCCTGGGTAATTGTGCACCGCCATGTGCTCGTCCACCACGCCCTGCTGGTCGTCCTTTCCAACCGGGCAGCCGCCCAAAATATGCGCCGTGGTCGGTAAATTCAGCAGATTCTCGCCGTTCGAGCCGAGCGGCACCCCGTTCGTTTTGGCAGCAAAGGCCCGGGCGATATCGTGCCCGGTATTGACGCGCGCCTGCACGGCATTGCCATCGTACGGCTCAGCCACCAGTCCCATTCTGAAAAAGGTCAACAAACTGCGGCCCAAGTGGGCCCGCATGGCATTATCGAGGTTCTGCATCACCAGGATCACAGTGGCGCGTTTGGCCCAGCCTGGGAATAGCTGCGTGCGCAGGAAATCCAGCGGGTGGCGCAGCAACCAGCCCAGCGATTTGACCAACCTGAGCGGGATCGCATCGCCTTGCGAAATCAGTGGGGCGTCTAGCATCTTCATCAGATCCGAGCCGGCCGGATAGCGCACTGGTTCGATGCGGGTGAACTCGTCCGCCTTGAAAATGGAGGTGATGGCAATGCCTTGCGAATAATCGATATCTACCCGGCGCGCTACCGAGCCCAGCAGGGCTTCTGAATTGGTGCGCATGCGTTCGCCTAAATGCTGGGAGAGCTTCGGCAGCGTGCCGTAGCGCTCGCGACAGTCCAGCAGCAGCTTAAGCGTTCCCAATACCCCGGCTGCCACGATCACCTGGCGGGCGGTAACCGTA
>JARLHX010000111.1 GCA_031292035.1 Negativicutes bacterium
CGACGCTCCCCCGCCGAGAAAAATTGCTGTTTTCAATCGATCCACTCCTGCTGTAAGCCTTTTGTTTAATCTGCCCGCCGCGCTATCTCCACTTGCGTCTGCTTTGCCGGAAGATGTTGGCAACAAAAAAATACCGCCTGTCGGCGGTATTCTAGTTTTCAGCATCACTCCTGGGCGTGTTCGCGGACCAGGGCGAGACGGTTGGAACTGGGGGTATGGCTCAGGGTCTTCAGCGGGTTGTCTTCCAGGTCGTCGTAAGCTGACATGCCGTGTTCGCTGACATCCAGGCCTTCGATTTCGTCTTCCACCGAGACCCTGATGCCTACCAGAGCCTTCAGGAGACTGAAAATTCCGTAGCTGGAGGCGAAAGCCCAGGCCGAAACGGCAGCCACCCCAAGTAGTTGGACGCCGAGCAGGGCCGCCCCTCCCCCGTATAACAGGCCGCCGTTCTCGGCGAAGATGCCGACCGCCACGGTGCCGAAGGTGCCACAGACACCGTGGACGGCGATAGCGCCCACCGGATCGTCGGCCCGGATGAAGTCAAAGAAGGGTATAGCGAAAACCACCAAGATTCCGGCGACGGCCCCGATGACGATGGCGCTGACCGGTTCCACATAGGCGCAGCCCGCCGTTATGGCCACTAGCCCTCCTAGAGCCCCGTTAATTGTCATGGATGGGTCGGCTTTGCCGTAGCGGGAAACGGTGTACAGAGCGGCCGATGTTCCGGCGGCTGCCGCCGCCAGGTTAGTGTTGACGGCTATACGGGCGATGTTCATATCGAGGCCTGACAGGGTACTGCCAGGGTTGAAGCCGAACCAGCCGAACCAGAGGATAAAAGCGCCAAGGGCGGCCATCGGCAGGTTGTGTCCAGGCAGGACGTTTACCCCGCCGGTTTTTGTGTATTTGCCGGTTCGCGGCCCCAACACATACACGGCTGCAAGGGATGCCCATCCGCCCATGGAATGGACAACGGCAGAGCCGGCGAAATCCAGCATCCCGAGTTTGTTCAGCCAGCCGTCGACGTTCCAGACCCAGTGTCCGGCTATTGGATAAATGATGACGGTGGCGATGAAGGAAAAAACGATATATGGCGCAAATTTCATCCTTTCGGCCACTGCTCCGGTGACGATGGTGGCCATGGCAACAGCAAAAGCAGCCTGAAAAAGCCAATAGGCGTATATCGGTATCTTCAGCCCCAGGTGGCTGAGGTCGCCTTTGAGAAAAAAGCCGGACACGCCGATGATGCCGGCCTTGTCCAGACCGTACATAATCGCGAACCCGAAGGCGAAATAGCCCAGCATGCCTACCGTGCAGTCCATGAGAACCTTCATGATGATGTTCAGTGAGTTCTTGCTGCGGATAAACCCTGCTTCCAGAGCTGCGAATCCGCCTTCCATGAAAAAGACCAGTGCGGCGCAGAGCAATACCCATACGGTATCAATCCCTGTCGCCAGTGAGTGAATTGATAATTCCATTATGCAGTTCTCCTCTCTCTTTCAAACAATTCAAATGAAACAAAATAAAAAAGCCAAGAAATACCGCTCAATTGAGCGGTGAATCCAGGCTTCGTCGCCGGGGTATCTTATATAAATTTAGTTACATTATACCACAAGAAGAAATACAGACAATATTTTTTAGCATATTTTGCCTGTTTCGCTGCACAAAAAAGGCAGGCGAAACGCCTGCCAGTTGAATAATCTAAGCTGCGATGTTGAGAATCGTGCCGCTGCTGCCAGCGAACATGCCAAACACGGCATTCTGGACATATTGCTGAAACTGGACAGAGGGAGTCTGGGACGTATCAGTCCCGGGATAAAGATTCTGGGTGCTGGCAAGCCACGAAGGAGCAAGCGCGGTAACATTCTGGGCCACGGACTGGATGGCGGAAGCCAGTTTGCCGTAGCCGGACAGAAGACTGCTGACTTTGTTGGGATTGGCGGTGAGAGCCTGCTCGAAAGTGTCTGGATTGAAACTCAGAGTCTTGTCTTGATTCACTGTCAGGCCGATGCTTTCGAGGTCGCTGGCTTCGGACGAAAAACTGTCTCCCAGTCGACTGGTCAGTTTGGAGGCTGTGAATAAGCCGGAGTCATGCAGAGCGCCGATAGTGGAATTATACTGCGCGACAAAAGCAGACATCTGTTTACTTATGCCGGTTACGTCAAGGCCGACGGTGAGGGTGGCGGCCTTGCTGGTGGTTTTAAGTAAATTCAGGGTTACACCGGTATTTTTGATGACAGCAGTGTTGCTCTGGCTGGTGTTGGTCACTCCGTTGACGGTGTAGCTCGCATTTTGCGCCGCTACGGCGGCTGTGCCCGCGCCGCTGGTAGCAGTGAGGTTGCCAGTGATGTCCGACAGGGTGAAGCCGTTATCGGTGCCGGTGTTGGCAGCGGTGACCACCAGTTTGCTTGACTGTACCCCGCCGCTGACGATGGAGACAACCTGGGCTTTAGCGACGGCTGTTCCGGCAGAACTGGCAGTGTTGATGGCATCAGCCATTTTTTGCAGCACCTGCTGATTCTGATCGCCGGATTTGACATTGACATAGTAGGACTGCTGCGTTCCCGCATTTGTTGTAAGCTTAAAGCTGTAAGTCGCGGATGTGGTAACCCCGGCGGAAAGATTGTTGCCGCTGGACAACAGGGCCGTACCGGAGTTCTGCTGGGCGACAGCCAGCTGCGACACGCCCACGGAATAGCTGGCCTGCGCTGCTCCGCCAGAGACAGTGCCTGTGACTGCTGCTGTATCGCTGGATGAGACCGTCCGCTGGCTGAAGACCGAGGTCGTATCCGTGGCGGTGAAAGTTTTGGCCAGGGTGTTCAGGCTGTTGAAGTTGTTCCAAACTGAAGATACCTGCTGGGTTACCTGTCCCCCCTGCTGCAGTCCGGAGGTCTGGGATTTCGCGTAAGCCTGCAGCAACGACGGCGAGTTATAGAGCGCGAGTTGGGTCAACGAGTTGGCCGACTGCGACGACGAAGTTTGAGACAAGCTGGATGAAAACAAGTAGGGGATCAGGTATGAACTATAGCCCTGGGTGCTGACCATAGTAGATCACTCCCTTTCAAAAATAGACAACTCCCCATATAACATAAAGTATCAATAATCGCAAGTATTGTCAAATGATTTTCCAATATTTTGTCGATTATTAGCTATAAACTAGTGCGTCCATATATATATTATCGAAGAAATATAGCAAATTGTTAAATATAGCGTTTGCCGGCGCTAATTTCCTGACTCCGCTGGCAATTATTAACCAATTTAAGCCTGCGCAATTTTCGTTCGATATAGTTAATAAGAAATACGTGAGGGAGTTTTGATCATGCGTATTGTTAGTTCGAATCTAGCGATGCAAAGTCAATATTCGTCCGAGGTTTCCGATACGGAAGAAGCCAGACTTACCGTCCGGCAGATTACCGCCCCCTCCCATGATAGCACGTCCCCTTCGCAAGACACTGCAGTCAACATCTCCGCCGCCGGCAGGGCCTTGAATCTTGCCGCGCCTGCAAAGGCCGAGGATAGCGATACTGTGCTGGACGCAAAGCAGCAGGCGCTGGTCGATTTAATCGAGAGATTTGTTGAGGCCATGACAGGTAAAAAGATCAAAATCCAGGTGGCTCACCTGTCGTCGCCGAACAGCGAGACACCACAGGTCGCCGCTGATGTCAAAGAACAGGCCCAAAGCCAGCAAAGCCAGCCGCAAAATGATGTTGCCATCAGTTTTGACTACAAAAAAATACACAGTGAAAGTGAACAGGTTACTTTTGCTACCGCCGGATCGGTCACAACCAGTGATGGCAGAACCATTGATTTTGAGCTGGGAAATCAATTGTCACGGCAATATTCCACTGATACAGAAGTACATCTTGATAACGGCAAAGCGGTGGATCCCCTGATTGTAAATCTTGATGGATCTCCGACCAGTTTCCAAGAAAATGGGGCGACCTTTGACCTGAACAGTGACGGAACGAAGGAAAATATTCCTTTTGTCTCGGCGGGCAGCGGTTTTTTGGTTGTCGACAAAAACGGGGATGGCATCGTGAATGACGGTTCTGAGCTCATCGGCGCCGCTTCGGGGAATGCCTACCAGGAGCTGGCGAGCTACGACTCCGACAAGAATGGGTGGATCGATGAGGCCGATCCGGTTTTCAGCACCATGGGAGTCTGGAGCAAAAACGGCGATGGTCAGGACAAGGTGCAGTCCCTGAGTGATGCCGGTATTGGAGCTATTGCGGTCGGGCAGGTTTTAACCCCATATTCCTTCAAAAACGATCAGAATGGGACTGTCGCCAATCTGCAGTCTTCCGGTGTTTATCTTAAGGAGGACGGGACGCCTGGCACCGTTCAGCAGGTCGACCTTGTCGTTTAGTCAGGTGTTCTGATGACAGAAAAATGTATCGCGTTTCAATAAGAAATGCCGGTTAACCTCATGGTTAGCCGGCATTTTCCTGTCTTTATTTTTGCCAGTTCTGGATTTCGATGATGTTGCCTTCCGGGTCGCGGGCGTATACCGCCGTCAGTGTCCCGAGTTCGCCGTAATCCCGGACAATCAGGTCACCCAGGGGTTCGCCGCCGTTTGCCAGCAGCGTGGTTAAAACAGCTTCTACCGAATCGACGTGAAAGGCCAGATGACCAAGGCCTTGTCTGTTGATCGGCGGCAAAGTGTCGGCAGGCTCCGCAGGGGTATACGAGAAAACCTCGAGGGTAGGTCCGTTTTCAAAACCCGGCAAGGCAAGATGCATGCCCTCAATCTTCACATTGTCGATGCCGGTGATCTTGCTTAGCCATTCTCCCTGCAGCTTTCTTTCCGGATATATAGGTGTACAGTGAAAAACGTCGATATAGAACCGGACAAGTTTTTTCCAGTCCCTGGCGATGATATTGGTGTGGACATAGCGGATAATGTTTCCCACAAGGCTTCCTCTCCTTTACAGCTCCCCGCGCATTCGTCAGTCAGTGGGTCTGAGTTTTAAGACTGTACATCGCACTGTCGGCAATTGAAATTAAGCCATCGAGGCTTTTGGTATCATCAGGATAGACAGCGAAGCCGACTGAAATCGAAACCTCTACCCCCAGCTTCTCTGATAGGTCACGCAATCTGGTTTTGAAACGTGTAACAATCAGTTCGACATCGTTTCTGTCCGCAGCAGGAGCAATAATCAGAAATTCGTCGCCACCCCAGCGGGCAACTACATCATTTTTCCTTACAACAGTTGAAAGAATGGCAGAAAAATCCTGCAATACCAAATCGCCTTTTGTATGACCATAGGTATCATTTATAATTTTAAAATTGTTGCAATCCAGAATGGCTATACTGAGTTTGGCATTACAACTATCCATTTGCGCCAAAAGGATCGGGGTAACTTTATTGACGAATCTGCGATTGAACAGCCCGGTTAAAGCGTCTTTTTCGGAGTAGTATTTCGCTTTGTCATATTGCTTGCCAAGCCACCAGGCAGTAAAAAAACAAATAATTGCCAATACGGGCGGGGCGGTAAGCGGGTAGTGATACTCAGAATACGCCCATATTCTTATTATTAAGAAGACTACAACAGTCACTGTTAACGTGATCATGCGCCCGGTATATTCCATGCAGTTATCCTCCAGCCCTAATGCAATTCGTGAATACGTCGGATTCTCCTGCCACTTTGCGGCAAGGTTGTTTTTACCAAACGTTTACGCCCTGTTAATAACACTGTTATATTGTTGGAAACGAAATAGACAGCCTCTTGTGGAGACTGTCTATTGGTGCCTGGTGAATTTATTTCTGGAACGGAATGATGATTCCTTCCTGTTGATAACGGGCATAAATTCTTTTGATGAATTCGTGGCGGATGAGGTGCTGGTCTGTTACGTTCTTCACCCGCAGGATAACATTGAAGTTGATGCTGCACTCGGTGAAACTGCCATAGCGGATATACGGCTCGAAACTTTTGACGCCTCCCTCGGTTTCCTGGAGAATTTCTTTGGCAACCGCGGCAGTAACCTTTTCCACTTGATCCAAGTCACTCTCATAACTGACGCCGATGGGGATGGTGATGGAACATTCGGCAAACGGCTGTGTATAATTGGTGATGATCGATGAAGCAATTTTTTGGTTGGGTACCACCACCATGTTCTCAGTGGGCGTTTTTATTGTGGTATTGCGCCAGTTCATATCCACTACATAGCCCTCTTCGCCGGTGGACAGTTTAACGAAGTCGCCCATCTTTATTTGTTTGGACACCAGAATGTTAATCCCGGAAAATAAGTTCACCAGAGTGTCCTGCAGCGCCAAAGCCGTTGCCAAGCCGCCGACACCCAGAGCTGTGATCAAGGGAGAGATCGAGACTCCGAAAGATTCCAGCAAAATCAATATGCCGATGGCGTAAACAGTCAGGTCGACGGTTGTGGCTAAAATAGAAGTTGAAGCAAAGTTCTCCGATGTTTTCCCAAGCTTTTGCTTAAGGTAGCCGGAGCCCAGATGAGCGACCATGAGGGTCAAGGACATAATGACGAGAGAGTGGAACAACCTTTGGAGAAACAGCAGCGGCCGCGGCGGAATTGTCAGGATCTCCATGACCGCGTAAAGACCTATGAGAATGCCGAGCAACGTGGGTATTCCCCTGAATGTTTGCTGCAACAGGGGATGAGAGATATTGGTGATTCGCGAGACCAGTTTGAGCAGTTTGGAAAATAGCACCCGGAGGATGATTATGCCTAGCACTACACTTATGATGTAAGCTGCCATATGCGTCTTGAAGCCGCCGTTTATGATTCTGTTTCCCAGTTCAGTAATTATATCCATCATTGGGTCCTCCCACTATAAAAAAACATTTCATATGAGGAATATGGTTTCGTTAACTACCCGGGTTTTCCCTGCCTTTTTCTGTTCCCATTATCTCCCACCTTCGAACATGGCGAACTAAGCGCCGTATAAAACCTCTAATTTACTGGAGCGTTTAGTTCACTGAGAAACTGAAAAATAAAAGCTCCTGATTCAAGGAGCGGACAAATTCAACAGTTATTCTGGCGCATTATGCAAATACCTGTTCTTACAATAACGTTCCGTAACGTTCCGTATCGCCTAACCTTCTTCGTATAAATCTACGACACTGATTTCCTCTTCGTTTTGCAGATCGATCAGTGTCCCGTTCGCGATACAAACAACCGGTTTGGTCCAACGCCGGTTATCAGTGCTTAGGACAATGATTTTCGCTCTCTGCCCATTGCTTAACAATACACTGTTGGCTGAATGATAATCTCGCATATTGTCAAGAAAGGTCATACATATTCCAGTCTCCAGTTTTTCATACATTTGGTCTGAGATGGACTCAAGGGCCGCCAGGGGAGTCAGTCGTCGGCGATACGACCTGTCTGCCGTCATAGCGTCATAGATATCTGCCACGGCAATGATTTTGGCATAATCATGAATCCTGCCGCCTTTCATTCCGTCCGGATAGCCGCTTCCGTCAAGCCGCTCGTGGTGTTGCAGGATGCCCAGTTTAGTACTGTCAGGGACCAGGGCCGAATCTTTCACCAACTGATAGCCTGACTGCGAATGTTGCTTTATAATTTCAAATTCTTTGGGAGAGAGTTTGCTGGGTTTATCAAGTATCGCTAAAGGTATTGCTATTTTCCCAATATCATGGAGTAGTCCGGCAAAAATAAGGTTTTTAAGCGCTGTACCTTTATAAGTTCGCCACTTGCCCAGAATTCCGGCAATCACGGCCACATTCAGCGAGTGCTGGAAAGTATAGTCGCTATGAAGACGTATTTCATATAAATACTCGATTACCCCAGCCGTCTCTGCCAGAAGAGGTATTCTTTCCTCAGCCAGTTCACGCATTTGCGCTATTGGAACTTCTTTAAAATACCTGATATGGTGAAATGCATTTTTGATAATTTCAATGGTCTCTATATATTTTTCCAAAAATTCGCCTGCCGTCAGTTTGCTGCCGTCCGGCCTGGCCGCCGGTATGTCCTTGCTTTCGTCGATATAGAGAAATGGCACACCCCACCGCTGAAGACTGTTTATATGCGCTTTGGTCAAGTGGATACCTCTGTCAAGCAAAACCACACCCTCGCCTGACAGTACTGCGCGATCGACAAACATTCCGGGGAATAAATCATTGGTTTTGACCCTTTTCATGCAAGGTCCTCCTCTCTTCAACCAATAAACTCTAACTCGCTTCATATGTTGGCTGGTCGTTGTAAAAACGCGATAAACCTATCTTCATACACTGGACAGACTGGGGTGGAAAACTTAAATTGCCTGAACCCTTTTGTTGTTCCCCGCGAAATTTGACAAATACATAACGTCAGCCTGATAAACTGGCTGACGCAAATTAATTACAATCCGCAAATGAATCGGCAACCTGGCAGTCATAGACAATCGCCCTTAGACCCATAGCTTTGCGTCCCTATCTTTCGATAAGTTTGCCTACTATTAAATTTTAGATTAAATGTATTATTTTAGTACATTGTCCATTACTTTAATTTTACAATGTTACCATAGTTTGTCAAGCTGTTTCTCGGGGGAAAAGTCCCGCTTATAGGGCTTTTAGTCCAATAGTGATGATATTCCCCTTTGCCGCAGCCATTTGAGCTTTTTACTTTCTTTCTGGCGCCGCATAGAAATCTATTCTGTATAACATTGTGATACTTACTACTAACGACAAAGGTAACATAATGGTATTACCCCCCTGTCCAGCCCAACATCTCCTTCACCATATTTTCCTGACGCTGTTTCTCAAATGAATGGCTTGGCCAAAGGCTACCGTGCTCAGCCCTGAGGGCCCGCTAATTTATTTGCAGCCTGCATACATCAGTCCCATTCTGCCAGCCGGTCAGCTTGACTTTATGATGTGCGTGTAGTTAACTGGTAGGAGCAGCGCATTTATCGGCCCCAATAAGCTATACTGAATAGTGGAGGAATTCGATGTCAGAGCGAATGAATTTGCAGGACGTGCTCCGGGAGTACGGCGTCCCCCTGACGAAACTTAATATTGTAGCATCCCAGGATGATTGCCTGCGCCTGCGCGAGCGGCTCATGGCCATCAGGGATCTGAGTCAGGGCAAAGAACAAGGCTATCTGGAAGTAGCCTGTACCTTCTATATTGACGTCCACGACATTGACCGCTATCTGTCGGGAGAACTGCCTAATCTGGGGGAAATATATACGTTCCCTGATGATGTGAAAACCTTTAAGGAGGAATAATTTGAAAAAATTATCACTACTGACTTTTCTTTTGCTATTTGCCGTCAATACTATGTGTTTTGCCGCGGTCAGCGGCTCCAAATCGGCACCGGCTCCCGCTTCCAGGCCTTCTACCACCCAGACGGCGCCGGCTTCAACCCCGGCCAATGGTTACAAACCCTCGGCCCCTGCCAGCAGCTACAGCGATACGGCACCTAAAGCGGCGATTCCTCAGACCCCTCAGCAGCCAGCTTCCGGCGGGTTCATGCGCAATCTGGGCATGCTTGGCGGCGGTATGCTGCTTGGCAGCTTATTCGGCGGAATGTTTGGCTTTGGCAACTCCGGAATGTTCGCCATGCTGGCGGGACTTCTATTCAACGTCATCCTGGTTGTCGGCATCTTAATGGCTGGGCGCTTTCTGTGGAACAAGTTCAAAAACAGCCGAGAAGAAACGAACCGAAGAAATTGAGACGCTAACGCGTCTCTTTATTTTTGGACTGACCACAGCACGATTAGTAAATGTGAAAACCGGATAACATTACTTTCTTTCAGATGTCGATTTGTGAAAATAAAAATGCCAGCCTCTTGGGTTGAAGCTGGCGTAGAGCTTAGATTATTTATGGAACAGTGTTATTGTGAGGCAGATACTTTTTTATTCAGTCAGAATTAACGGTCCGTTATGGGTGAGGGCAACGGTGTGTTCGTATTGAGTGGAGAGTTTGCCATCGACCGTTCTTGCCGTCCAGCCGTTCTTGTCGATTTTGCAATGGTATGAGCCCATATTTACCATCGGTTCTATGGTTATGACCATGCCTTCCACCAATTTCGTTCCTTTGCCGGGTTCACCGTAATTGGGAACCGCCGGATCCTCATGCATGTTTCGGCCGATGCCATGGCCGGTAAAATCTCTGACAACCGAGAATCCTTCATGTTCAACATAGGATTGTATCGCATGGCCAATATCGCCCAGGCGGTTTCCCGCCTGGGCCTGTTCTATCCCTTTGTACATCGATTCTTTTGCGATTTTCATCAGCCGTTTTGCATTATCCGAAACATTGCCGACAGAATGAGTCCAAGCCGAATCGGCAAGAGCGCCATGTAAATTGACAACAAAGTCAATTGTTACAATATCGCCGTTTCGAAGCTTTTTATGATTGGGAAATCCATGACAGATCTCGTCGTTAACAGACGCGCAGGTGGCATATTGATAACCCCGGTAACCTTTTTGTTCAGGCGTGGCGCCCCGTTGCGCCAAGTATTTTTCAACAAATTGATCAATTTCGGCTGTGCTGATGCCCGGTTTGATCAGCTTTTCAATTTCTCTGTGGCAAGCAGCGAGTACTTTCCCTGCTTCATGCATCATTTTTATTTCCTGCTCGCTTTTCAGTATTATCATCTAGGGTTCTCCTTAACCAGTTTAAGCATAATAAACACAAAAACCGCCGTGTTGTCCCACCAGAGGAGCAACCAAGCAGTCGTGAAGCGTGAAAAGTTCTTTGACTTCAAGACTTACCGTCCTCATCTTCCGATGAATCTGGTATATGTTTTATATGATATTTTTTCGACAATATTTTGTAGTTACCTTCTTTTTGGCGGATAAGCGGGATAATAAGAATAAGTTGTTGTGAATTCTTCATGAATCTGGCAGTGAAAAGCCAGCCTCTCAATCGAGAAGCTGGCTTTTCATTTGGAACACGTATGGTCAAATTACCTACTTAAATACAGTCATGTGCTTTCGCAATTTTGTCACGATCGGCAACACGATAACCGCCGCAAGACCGATTTGAATGAGATTGCCGGGAATCGACGCCATTGGGGCCAGCCAATTGCCATAAATAATCCATTCGGCGCCATAATAACCAACAACCTTAATGAGACAAGCCGCTACTAACGCCAGGATATACGCCTTCAGGGTTTGGTTCTTTTCGCAGATAGCACCGATCGTGTACCCCATCAGGCCAACAATGACCAGCGTAAAAGGGGCCCATATAAACCAGCCTCCCACCACATCAAAAAGAGCCATGCCGATTCCTCCCGCCAAAGCGCCATAGCGACGCCCGTAAATCATGGCGATGATAAAGAGGGGCACATTCCCCAGATGAATTAATCCGCCATTGGCAGCAATGGGAAGACGGACATTTACGAATACCGTGCAGACAAAAACGAGGGCAATGCCCAATGCTGCGTAAACCATTTGTTTTGTTTTATTTATGGATTGTTTCTCCATGTTGGGCCTCCTAAATTTCTAACTTTTAGAATCTTTACTTCGCCAGGATTATAGCTAGGCTGATAAGCGGAATTTTTGCTGTCCCCTCCTATACTTTGTGAAGTTTTAGAAATCAGAACGGCTTCCAAAGTCTCTATTAACCTGAAGTGGTGATTTTGAACGGATTCTTTGAAAAACTTGATTGTATTATAAAACAAATCTGACACTGTTAAAATATACAGAAGTTATATTATCAATAAGTACAGATAAGAAGAATATACTTAAATTGATACTGCTTGACCACGCAATGCAAATTTTGCGCCTTTTTACTTTGCAACAATACGATTGGGTATGAGAAAAAAGCCAGCCTCTCAGGAGAGAAGCTGGCTTCGTCTAATATGGAAACTAACCACAGACGTCTTTATACCGGGCCTTATCTGCTTCTGCCGATGAGCCCACCCACCAGTTGGCCGGCTAGCGCGGACCCAATGGCAAGCGGAATAGCCCAGACAGTTAAGCCCAGTTCGAGCCTGAGTAAAAAAACTAACGGTATCGACAAGTGGACGGCCAGAAACCAGGGAACGGAAAACCTTTTTAACGTAACCCTCCACCTGCCCAACGGCAGGTTACAAAGAAAGGAGACGGAGGCAAGCCCTGTTGCTGCAAGGATGTTATGGGGCATACATTTTCATCTCACTTAGCACATATTTAGGCACTTATGTTGAAATAACGGGAGATTTTTAAACAAAGTGGACAAGTTAAGGGCCAAGGATTTCTGTCCTTAGCCTGGTCAAACATAACGACTTGAACGATGCGGCCTAAACACGTCTTTCCCTGCACTCCGGCTGGAGTATTCATACTTTATATGTATGAAATTGAGATTATTAATGTATTATACATCTGGATTTGTCATTGTTACAATGATTACGCAACGTAAAAATATGGATAAAGGCGGGGGTTAACATGGTAAAAAAATCTGTTTTTGTTTTTCTGGTTATGGCTATGATGGTGGGCGTTTTTTCGGGTATCTGCTTTGCTGGTGAGAACGACGCTGTAGTCTATGACACAGACTACCCGCAATGGGGATTCCATGCTCATTCCTGGTTCACTGACGCGGGGAGCGGAGCAGTTGCTCATACACAGATAATCGAATCAAAAACCGGTAAAGTACTTCAACAAACCGACACAAAAATTGACTATGTAAATGTTTTTTAAAAAGGTAAAACTAGTAGAGACCTTCAGCTGACTGATTAGAAATACAACTACGAGCAATTCAATGAAACAAACAGTCGCTTTCGAAAGTCGAAACGCCCGATCATTTTGACCACACTTGGTGGTCATTTTTCTTATTCATAGGCAATCCATGCGTCCATCGCATTATGTAGCGTCTGCTTTGCCAGACAATGTCGTCAGGAAACTTCTTGCGGCAGAAGACAGATACCGATTTTTCATCCAAATTATCGCCCCTTCCAACAGTAGCGGCGGGGCGGTAATTTCTTTATAGATCAGATTAGTATTTTGCATGAGGTGCACGGCGATTTTAGGCACGAGCGCCACTCCGATTCCTGCGTTGGCCAACATCAGTATTGATCGGACATCGTCGTGAACACAAAGGATATTGGGTTCCATTTTGTGTTGGTGAAAATAATTCTCCAAGGCCCTTCTATTTCTGCTCCGGTTGAGAATTAGCGGCTTATCGGCAAGGTCCAATAAACTTATGCAATCAGCGGGTAGCTTATCACCCCAAGCCGCACTCATGACGGCCACTACCGATTCACTTGGTAAATGCATCGAGTCGTATAAATCTGACGAGGCATACTGCTTTGGAATAATACCAATGTCTATCACTCCGCTGTTTAAAAGCTCTTGGATTCTCGATGCGTTGCCTTCCCAAATTTGAAATTTGATTGCAGGAAAGCATTTATGAAAGTCCTTTATTCTCTCAGGCAAAAGCGTGGCACCCCAGGCCGCTACACTACCGATTGACAGTGTTCCTTGTGATCCGTCGTGTAAATCCCTCAACTCTTTTATCGTCTTATCGACCAGATCCAATATCTGTTCGCTACGATCCCGTAATGTCTGCCCGATTTTTGTTATTCGGATCTGGCGGCCGACTTTTTCCAACAAGGGAACTCCCAGCTCATCTTCCAGCAGCCTGATCTGATGACTGAGCGGGGGTTGAGCTATATGTAATCTTTTCGCGGCTCGGGTTATATTCCCTTCCTCGGCAACGACCAGGAAATATTGAAGCTTCTTGAGATCCATTATAAATCGCTCCTCCCGCCATGAACCGACTGGTGCTATTACATTTCTTTGCTATTTATAGTATATTCTACCACCATAAGTGATTCTTTTTCATATAAATTTATATGTCCAACAATCGTTATATTCTGTTACTTATAAAGCAGACACCTCCTCGCAATGCAAGGACTTCCCGGTCAGACTTAGTATCTGCGCAAAAAGGAGATTCTAAATTTTGATTACATATGACAAACATAAAAACGGCCAGCCTCCTGGAGGAGAAGCTGACGTAAAATATGAGGACTACTGACAAGACCTGTTTACACCAGTCATTCTCTGTTCATGCCGCTGAGCCCTCCCACCGGTTGGTCGGCTATCGCTAACCCAATGCCAAGCAGGATGACCCAGACCGTTAAGTCCAGTTCAAGTCTAAGCAAGAAAAATAACGGTATCTAACACCATAAGGTACTACTAGCACATTTAAGCATTTTCGTGGCCTAGCTCCGTCGCGGGACCACGAGTTTTGCGCCGCAATCACTGCAGACAGTGACTCCCTTTTGCCAATACTCCACCCGACAGTTGGGGCACCACAGATGATCGCTTCCTCCTGATGCTAGCAGGGCCGGTTCTTTTGAGCCGGTAGCTTCTTCACCAGTCCGTTCATTATCGGTAGCAATCCTCTGATCGCTACCGATAACATCCCTAGCTTCCATCAGCAGTTCGTCCGGTACATAGAGATCCGCCCCGGAGCCGTTCGTGACATACATCACCGGGATTCCGCCCTCGTTCAGATTAAACTCAAGCATCTCCGCTTCCGACAGGTTGGCCACTGTTGTCAAGTAGGCGTCACAGAAGGATTCAATTGGATCATTGTTTTTCTCAATCTCATCTTCCTTGCCAATTTCCCCCAGTTTGTCCACCAGTTCAACGCCACATTCGCTGCAAAGCCTAAATCCCAACCGGTACTCCGTCCGGCATTTTGGGCACCAAAGGTCAGCCCCTGACGGAGCCGACCGGCGTTTTTCCTGATATATTCGGTTGTATTCCCCGACCTCTTCCGCAGCAGCTCTCTGACGTCCATCTTCATCAATAATCTTTCGGGCGCTGTCGACAACCCGCATTGCTTCCTCCAGCAATTCTGCGGGCACGTAGATATTCACCCCTAAGCCGCCCCCGGCTTTCATCACTGGTATTCTTTCCTCGTTCAGATACGATTCGATTACCTCGGCCTCAATCAAGTCTGCCGTCGTGGTGAGAAAAGTGTCGCAGGAACAATTATTCATTACCACTGTTTCAGCGTTTTCCGCAAGCGGCGGCAATTCGTCCACCAGTTCAGTGTCGCAATCACTGCAGTTTTTGAAACCCTGCCGGTACTCCTCCCGACAGTTCGGACACCAGGGCATGTTGCTCCCTCCCTATAGTAGCCGGTTCTTTGCATTGAATTATTAAAGGCGTACCGCTTTGCGATTACCCCACTTTTTGTTGTTCCGGTAGCTCTTCTTTGGCGAACAGCTTGTCCACATCCAGCAGGATGAGCAGCCTATTTCCTTCTTTGCCGATTCCCCGGATGTATCCGTTCGCGGAAGCCTCTGGCGGCTGCTCAATAGCGCTGTCCTGGAGGTGGATCACTTCCGTCACCTCGTCCACCACGATCCCGATCTCCCGCCCCGCCACCTCGAGGATCAAGACTCGCTGATCGGTGTTTTTCAATGTCTCCAGTTCCAGTCTCAGAGCCAGATGAATCACCGGGATAATCTTGCCGCGCAGAGTGATTATGCCCGCCATATATTCTGGTGTATTGGGCAGCGTGGTAGCACCTTTATATTGGATGATTTCCTTAACCTGAGTGATCGAGACGGCGTATTCCTCTTTGCCCAGACTGAATAGGACTAATTGTTCTTCTGCCATATTTCACGTCTCCCTCGCATTGCTATACACGGAATTGGGCCACAGCTGTCTGTAGGTCTTGAGCTAGTTTTGACAAAGCCTCACTTGAGCCGGCGATTTCTTCCATTGATGCCAACTGCTCCTCAATGGCAGCCGAAACGCTCTGTGCCTCTCCGGCTGAGGTTTTGCTGAGTTCATCAATCTTCTTCACCGAACCAACAATCTGCTGGCTTCCAGAAGCCATCTGCTGGATGGAGGCTGAAATTTCTTTTACCTGGTCTGAAACTTGGGTTACTAGTTCCGCGATCTCTTGGAAGGCAGCTCCAGCCGCGTTGACCACTTCTGCTCCGGTCTTAACTTCCCGAGTACCGTCGGTCATTGCTACAACTGCTTTGTCGGTATCCTTTTGGATTTCCCCAATCAGTTCGGCTATCTTCTTGGCCGCTTCCTGGGACTGCTCAGCAAGTTTCCTCACTTCCTCGGCTACCACGGCGAAGCCTCGTCCCTGTTCGCCGGCCCGGGCGGCCTCGATAGCCGCGTTAAGGGCCAGAAGGTTTGTCTGGCCGGCAATACCTGAGATGGTATCTACGATTTGACCAATTTCCTTGGATCTTTCTCCCAGTTTTGCCACTACCTTAGCCGAGGTGTTGACAGTGGACTCGATATGGCTCATCTGGGTTACAGCTTTCGCCACGGCTTTGCCGCCTTCTTTGGCTTTATCTGTGGCATGAGCCGACTGGGCCGCCATCTGGTTGGTATTTGCGGCAACATGTTGGATGCCGGCTGACATTTGTTCTACCACCGCAGAAGTATTATTTGCCGCTGCCAGTTGCTCATTGGCTCCGGCAGCCACGCTGGAGATAGATGAAGCTACCTGGTTGGCCGCCTGGGCGGATTGCTCCGCGCTGGCCGTTAATTCTTCTGATGAAGCAGCTACCTGCTCGGTTGCCCCAAGGATCTTCCGGATAAGGGTTCGCAGATTTTGGGCCATCTGCTCGAAACTCTTTCCCAGTCTGCCGATCTCATCATTGGAGTTGATCTCCAGATTGGTCAGTGAAATGTCACCGGCAGCGATGCGGTTGGCCGCTGCTTCCAGCGCTATGATGGGCCTGGCGATGCGGCGGGCGAACCCGATAATGATTACGCTTGCCAGCGCGAGAACAATGACAATAGTAACGGAAGTTATGCTTGTCAATGCCGATACGGCACCAGTTACTTCCGTTACCGGCACAGTGATCGCCAGCCCCCAGTTGACCCCTGGCACAGGCGAATAGGCGTAATATCTGTCAATGCCCAGAACCTGCAAGGCAATTGTTCCCTTTTCCCCTTTCGCGATCCGCTCAGTAAGCGCTTTTCTTCCGGGATCAACGTTAGCGTCCTTTAGAGGATTTGCTTTCATCGCCACTTCTTTGTCGGGATGGATGATTGTCAGACCATCCTGCTGCGCTACCAGAGCATACCCCGTCGCCCCTACCTGCACAGAGAGCACCTTTTTGCTAAGTCCCTCCATGTCGATACCCCCATACAGCACGCCGGTCACCTTGCCATCAACCTTGACCGGGATGGCCGCCACCGTTAGCAGATGGCCGGTGGTTTTGGATATCACCGGATCGGATACAGAGGTCTCTCCCCTCATGGCACGTTGAAAATAATCCCTGTCGGACACGTTATTCGCTGCTCCCAAGGAATTGATCATAGCACCGGTCGGTCCGGCATAGCCTATGGCATCATAAGCCTTATTCGCTTTGGCGGCATTTATCAGATAAGGGGCGATCAATTCAGGATTGCCACTTTGAACAACCGGCGATACCGCAATCATCAAGAGCTCTGCCTTGCGTGCATCCAGCCAGTCACCAACGTCGTTCGCGGAGCTTACCGCCAACGCACCCATGTCCTTTTGCACATTTCCGGTAATTATGCTCCGTGCTTTCCAGTAGTTGAGCCCCCCTAACACAGCAAGCGCCACTAGAACGATGCTCAGGATGACAACCGTCAGTTTTGTCTGGATGCTTTTCATAAGTGATCACTCCTATTAGGCACAATGTTATTTAATCGCTCACGCGAATCGAAAACCGCATCGTTTTGTAGTCAGCCTGATATACGCTCAATTTGCCATCTAAAGTGGGAATACAAATTGACGGCGGTCACCATAATTTCAAAAAAAAATGTAAGGCTTAGGATTATCCCAAGCCTAAGCCTCTAACGTTATTTCTTGCGGCGGCCTGGCGATCATTGTCGAGTACGACTTTAGACCCATAGCTTTGCGTCCCAATCTTTCGATTAGTTTGCCAAAATGCCTATTTATCCAAATTATAACTAATTTACATAATTTTATTATATTATCGACAGCAGTGACCGTCAAGCTAAAGCTCCATATTGTTTTTGACTTTTTAGATAATGAATAGAGTATTGAGGGTAACCAGTTTGCTTATTTCCACTGTCAGAACAGCGAAGTCGCGCCCCTGTTCACCTATTCTGGCAGCTTCTATAGCCGCGTTAAGACAGTGTCTTTATCCATTGTGTCGTCCGAACTCAACTGCATCTTGACTGTTTCTGTTTGCCCTGAATGCTAATACCAATAACCAATCCATTTCCAGTAAGCTAGACCTAGCGTTAGGTATACGACGGTATGGAGAGTGGCGACCACCAGACCAATCCCCCACCAAGCCTTTTTCGGCACGTATTCCTTGGCGAATAAAACGGGGCCTACACCATTGCCATAGTGTGTTAAAGTCGCGGAAGTTGCCATCAAAAACAGGACTATGAAAGCCGCCGGATATTTTGGTACGTCGGTTGTGGCGAGGAAGGAGAAAAACAGTGGCGCAAGTGCGGCGACATAACCTATGGTCGAAGCAAAGAAGTAGTGCAGCAGGTTGATCAAAAGCGCAACAATAACAAGTATTGCGAATATGGACAAACCGGCTGTCGGCAACCAGAGCTTCATCATTTCGGCCAGCCAAACATAAAACTTTAACTTGATCAAGGCGGCAGAAATACCAAGAATCCCGCCGTACCAGATCAGCATGGTCCAAGGTTCCTTGGCTTCCACCAGGTCTTTCCATTCAACTATATTGAACAGGATCATCAGTGACAAGCCGATGAAACCAACAACGGTTGCATCTAATTTCGTGGAACCACCAGTCATCCATAGCACTAATACGATCAGGAAAATAGTGACAGCTATCCATTCTTTACGGGTAACCGGCCCCATCTTCTTTAGTTCTTCGCCGAAGAACTGCTTCAGACCATCAAGCGATTTCAGTTCCGGTGGCCAGATTTTTGCAAGCACCCAAGGAATGGCAAACAATACTAACCAGCCCGGCGCCGCGCCAACCGCCCAGACGTTCCAGTCGATATGCGTGCCCAGGATATCATTAGCCATGCTGGCGCCAAACGGATTGACGGCTATGCCGGTTAAAAACAGACTGCCGGTAGTCATAGCGACCATGTATAACAGAACAATCAGATATCCAGCTATCCGGCGCGGGTTTTTACCCGGGTCCGGATCCACAGCCTGGATCACGCCGTCCGCTAGCGGGTAGACTAACCCTCCCGTTCGACCAGGAATCGATGGCACACTTGTTGCCAATATTGCATCAAATAACGCCAGACAGTAAGCTACCCGCAACGAGGTTTTTCCGAAAGACATAACCAACAATAAGCCCACGCGTTTCGCCAAACCGGACTTTTTAAAGCCGATGACCAGCATGAAAGCAGTTATAATCAGCCATATCGTGCTATCCGCAAAACCTATGATAACATCCCGTAGCGGGACGACAAACGTAACAGAGAAAGTAATTGAAATCAAAAGCAACGATGCATCCGGGAGCGCTTGAAGCATGATCCCCACCATAGTGACGATAAAGATTCCCGCTAATCGCCAGGCTTCGACGCTCAGGCCTTTCGGCGGTGGAATGAAAAAAACGATGCAAAGTACCAAGGCGAGACCGAGCAGTTTTATTATTTTATTATTTGTCATTTTTCCTCCTTTAAGAACAGCTCATCATCCCCCCGCCAGGGTGGATTGTTTGATCCCTTGATAATTTTGGAGAAAGCAGGGAAATGACTTTTTTCGGTCTGGCTGTATCACTATGAAATTCATTTATCTGGGGCGACTATTTTCCCGCCTTGCACAGGTCAATGAGCTGGTGAAGGGTGGGCTGTTGGTCCAGATCCCATACCAACTTGATCAGTTTATCCTGGTTTTCTTTTGTTAGATAAGGAGCCGTCAAATCTTTGAATTTTTCTTCCAGGTCTTTTTCTTTGAGCGGGTTTTCCAGGCTGCCGAAAACCTTGTCCACAAAGATTTCGACGACTTCGCCGTTATTTTTCTCAGCTTTGAGAAGAGCATGGTATGTCTTCATTTGCTTGTTGACTGTCGCCGTGATCTTTTTGCGCATATTGACGACTTTTTCATCGCGAACATGTTCGGTGGCATACTCCCATTGTCCGGCTTTTCCGTCCAGAAGGCCGACAGCCACGCCATGGTACACACTAAATATTGCTTCCAAGGTATCTTTGGGTTCAGGTTTGCCGGTTAATTCCAAGGCTAACGGGTGAACTTCAAGGGCAATATTGCGGATATCGGAAGCATTAATTCCCCTATTTCGCAGCCGAATGGCGGCATCAATCGCAGGATGAGCGACAATGCCACAGGCAAACGGTTTATAAGCGTTTCGCATAATCTGCCAGTCATTTCCCCAAGGGGTTTCCAGGAAAGAGTAATCAGGAGAATCGGACATCAAAAAGCAGTAACCTTTTGGGGCTTCCAGAGACTGCAGAGAGCTTGTCATTCCTTCCCTGGCCAAAAGCGCGGACAAAATCCCGTTCGAAGCCGCTTTGCCGGCGTGAATCGGTTTGGTATAAGTGCCGAACATTGTTCTGATTCCAGTTGGCTGGACACTGGCGATACCCAGAGCATAGACCATTTGTTCTTGGGACAGGCCTAACATTTTCCCCATTGCTGCCGTGGCACCAAAGGTTCCTGCTGTACCGGTGATGTGCCAGCCTTTTTCATAATGGCCCTGACGTCCAAGAGCGAGTGCTATGCGTTCCTCCACTTCGGCGCCGATGACAAAGTTTTGCAGCACCAATTTCCCGGGCAGGTTATTGTGCTCGCACCAGGCAACCAGGGCAGGAAACACCGGCGCGCTGGGGTGAAGAATGGTTTCAAGAAAGGTATCGTCAAAATCAAACATACTTGAAGACATACCGTTTAAAATCGCGGCAAACTCCAAATCCACTTTCAACGAAGTTCCCAAAAAGGTCGCTTGCGGGCTGCTGTTCATTGTTTTAGCAACATTTTGCATCATTGTTATGGAAGGATGTCTATGGGCGCCGATCGCGTTGCCCAACCAGTTCAGGAAAGATTTTTTCGCTTCATGAATCGTTTCTTGCGGCAACTGCTCCAAAGGATACTCGCAAATATTTTTGGCTAACGTCTTAGTAGTCATCTTTTACCCTCTCCATTGTAATTATTTTCTCTTGCTGGCAGTGATCTTCGATGGGCAACAGACTCTAAACAGTCCTATTCCCCATGAAGCCTGCACTCTAAGATATAAAAAAACGATACGTCTTATCCCTCCTTGTAACGGTGTACTTCTATGTCATGCCGGATGATCCCAGGTAATTATGTCTTGCTGTAAATCTCCCGCGAATCGTTGCCGACAAATGCTGTCGAATTATAACAAATATACATTTTCGTGGACGCCGTAGACATAAGCCTTCTACAAACATCTTAATAATCATGCAAAAGGTGTGCCAATTCAACTTACCTGAATTTAGCAGGTATGATAAAAGAATATTTTCATTATTGAAACACGTTTAATTGAAATCCCTGACCGGTCTGCCGTTGCATCGTTCCTATTTTGAAATGATTTTTTTCATTATTTGAACAATTGCGCCGACTTTGCTTTACATTCAAGGAGTTTCGATCATCTTGGAATTATTCGGTGATCTTTAGCCAAGTTGCCTGGCGTTCATTCCGAAAAAAAATACGGCCTGTCAGAACAGGACCATGTTTGGTGCCTGCGTATAAGGGCAGCGCCATTACACTTGGATATCGACACCTTTTGTTGATCTCCATACTACAGCAACTTGTTTCATTGATTTTTCCGCAGATAGATCCGTCTGTGTAAAATCGTTGATCTCTTCTTTACTGACATGGTGAGCTTTTAAATATGATGCTTTGGATTTCTTGTTAGTCGCTATATTAATTGATAAAAATCCTTCGTACCTGTTATCCTATCCCTTCTTAGGTTATATCTTATTATAGGTATCGTAAATGTCAAAGAATACTGTAAGGTAAATATTGATAAATAGTTATTTCTTTCCAGCGTCCACCAACGGCTACTCCTTATATCCTGTCACATATTCCCATTACAACATGCTTTCCTTTAGATTCTTTCTCAGATGAATGTCTTCCGCCACTGCCTGGACGGAGATATCAGGGGTCTGAAGTATAACGATCGACATTGTACTTTAAACCAGCAAATAAAAATCCCCCATCACTGCAGTTATTGCAAAGATGGGGGATTTTTTAGTTAATCACCATCGAATACATATGAAGAAACAATCCGATAGACACAGCGGCCATGATTCCAAGGCCAATAATTATATATTGCATTTTAAAACTCTTACCCCAATTCATTATAAATTTATGTCATAGGTCGGCTTCGCCAATGGGAGAGAATGTACTGCATTGTGCCCGACTCTTATTATATTTAATTATAGAATGAAATAATGACAGAAGTATGACGTAAAGCTTACGAAAGTATTATTCCTGCCCGGAAAGATTAGTTTAATTGGGAATGTAAATATTCACTATTGTTTATTAAGTCTTGCTAAATAATGTATGCCCTTGTTCCCTTTCCAAACTATTCAGGGGTAGCCTGTTATTGTTGGTTTAGCAATAGCAGGGCCAGGATGGGGTCGTAACCGCGGCCGTTGAGGTTCATTTTGGTGAAGGTCTGAGAAAGAAGCTGCCGGGCGTCGCCAGAAAGGCGGCTGGGTGGATTTCAGGTGACGGTGGCTCATCTGGGCGATGCAGTGGAGACTGTATTATTTCTTAGATATCATATGAGTCACTTTTTTGCCCCTCGCTGTAATAATTCCTTAAACACAAAATACAAAAACAAGACAATAGCAGTAATAAATACTGTGAATACTGTCTGTAAGCAAATATCTAAATAGTGTTGCCCAAACACAACTTTAGCCCCCTGTAGCACTAATAATTCTTTTATAATGGAATAAGTAATAAGCCTCTCGGTTCATACGGTTTAGGAGGCTATCCGGCTTCTAGTAGGCGCGCTGTTTGATCAATTGTTTCATAAAATTTTTAGTAATCCATTTATAAAAAGATTCATCGCACCTGTTGCAACAGAAAAAATTCCAGCCTGAAACCAATTGTGTACCGATAAGGTGAGCATTTCCTCCACATTCGTGTCTAAATGATAGATTCATACTACGTTCCCACGGTTCATCTGGCAGAATCGCAAATTACAGGCAATTAATGATTGGAGGCAAAATAATCTATTATCCATCTTTTCATTATACACCATTAATCATGGTAACTTGATTCTGAAGGTTTTTATTTCCTCGTGATGAGTTGGCTTGGAAAAAATAGATTTGTCGCCGGATTTCCCATTTAAGTAAATGAATAACGCTATGATGCACAAAGATACCACGCTCACCTGTACTGTCCAATCATCCAGCATGATCCTGCCACCCCTTCTCACTTTTTTTCTGCACCACCTTTGTTCGGTCAGCTAATCAACAGTTCTTGCCCATTTGCCTAATCATTGCTGGTAATCAGAAACACCAGTCTATAGACAGACTGGTGCTGATTAATTACAATTCGCAATCGAATCGGCAACCTGGCAGTCATAGACATTCCGCCCTTAGACCCATAGCTTTGCGTCCTCATCTTTCAATGAGTTTGCCCAGTATTAATTTTTAGAGATAATTGTATTATTTTGGATTATTCTGTTATTTTAATTCTACACTGTTTCCAGTCATTGTCAAGCTGTTTTTTGGGACTGAAGTCCTATTGTATAGGCCTTTAGTTCCAGGCGCGTTAGGACATTGGTCCTATTTCACGCACCCGTCCGAGCGTTTCCCGCCGCACAATTTTGCCTGAAAGCACAAATAAGACACAGTCTGACGGTCCTTTTGTGTCTTATTACGGAAACATCTACGCACCATCACAGCATAGTTTCCTTTATATTATTCCTCAAATGAATCGCTTCGGCCACGGCCCGGACGGAGATATCTGTCTCGCCGGCGAGGTCGGCGATGGTGCGGGCGACTTTTCTTTGTACTGAAGGCGCGGGACGTTGATATGCATGTCGATCCGGTCGAGAAGCGGGCCGGATATTTTTTTCAGGTAGCGGCGAATGTCACCGGGGCCGCAACTACACTGCTGGGAGGGGTCGCCGTGATAGCCGCATGGGCACCCGTGCATGTAATACCTTGGGTATTACTACGAGTATTGATATAACCTGATCTTTAGTCTATTAATGTTTTCTTTCAAATTATTAGTGTCCGTGAACGATTGGGCGATGTACCCGAGTAAGAATGGCGCTAGCGCAATGAATATCAAAATGATCAACAAAATGAGACGGGTGTCATATACTCTCAGCTAACTATTTATCATCAGTTAGTACAGACACGGTTACCTGGCGTTTTGCGCGAATAATACCGTATATGCTCCCCGGTGCGCTGTGATCCCAAGCGATTCCTTGCCCGCGAATATCCAACGGAATCGTATCTAACCATTCTAAGACGGAACCAGCTTCAGGAAGCTTCATTACATATACTTCTGCTGGATCATGTCCCGAAAGATAGAGCTGTCCATCCGGTCCCCAACTGCCGCCAGAGCAGCTCATAATTTCAAATTTGGGTAACAGCTTGGCCGGGAGCGTCCAAGCTTCTTGCCATTGCCAATTATCGTCGAATTTAACCAAGGTTGTATTGTAGACATTACCATAAGGCGTATTGCTTGCCCCGAACACTTTGTTATAATTTGCGAAAAGCACCCACCAGTAACCTTCGTGGCGGTCAATCCAAGTGAGCGAACCCCAATGTATCCCAAAACTATGGGTGGCTATATGTTTCAGCGATTGAGTATCCCAAATTTCTACCGAACTGACCATAGGAGAGTCTGGATAATTGGAGTGAGCACAATATAATTTGCCATCTACCACAACACCACTATCAAGATGAATAATTGGACCGTCTTTAGAACCTTTCCATGTGGCAACCTGCTTTCCGGTTATCTTGTCATATTTACCAATCGTTTGATTATCAATGGCGTAAAAATATTTCTCATCTACCGCTACTGCTTGGTTGGCTTCCGGGACATCAAAAACAGCTGTTTCGCGGAAAACTGGTTTTGCGCATACAGGCATAATATTCATAAGAAACAATGAAACAATTACCAAGAAAATTAAATGCTCTTTTTTCATTCTTATCAGCCTCCGACTTTTTCATGAGCAACCGCGCACTGCGATAATGGGAATCATCAAGAATATTGATATGAGTTGATTCTGAGTTTATTTATATTTTCCTTCATCGGAATACATAGTTAAAATAGAATTAACATACGCGCATGGCGGGCGTGAGAGCACAACAAATGAAAGAATAGTAAATAAATCTTTCTTGATCAGGCCATACCTATCATTATTTTTAACCGCATATCGGTTGCTGCGTACTTCGGAGTATTATCGGTTGTCAGCTTAGGCTGCGCTGTCAAAATTTCCGCGTTCCAACTTATGTTCTGGAGATACCATTGTCATTGAAATAAGGGATTCACAGTCTAATGTAAGCGGTCGATCAACGCTGGACATTACTTGTAATATATCTGTAAGAATTATCGGGAAAGACTATATCGAATTAAGTCGAATTATATCAATATATGCAATATAACTGGGAGGGATCTTCTGTGCAATGGTTGGCTGATCGGAAAATGGCCTTCAAATTGATTAGTATTATTCTAATGGGGCTCATTGCTTTGGGAGCTGTCGGGTATGTCGGTTATTATTATCTCTCTGAGTCCAATACGGCTTTAAACAGCATGTACGATTATCGCTTAGTGCCAGTGCGGTTGTTAAATGAAACCAGGGCACATATTATTTCATCCAATGCAGCGGCGTTGGAATTAATGTTGACCACTGACGATCGGAAGAACCAAGAACTTAAAGAAATCATTGATAAGCGGGGCAAGCAGATCAGCGAGAATTTTTCGATAATGGAGAAAATGCCACTTGACCGCCAGTCTAAAGAATTGTTATCTAAAGTAGAAGCATCGCGGCAAAAATATCTTGTGGCGAGAGATCCTATAATTGCTTTGGCATTGCTGAACAAAAACGAGGAAGCTTATGCGCTTTATACCACTCAAGTTGATATGCTAACTAATAGTTACCTTGGGGATATCGGTAATCTTTCTGACTATTTTTCCAAGATATCGGAACAGGCCATACGTGACAGCAATTCTGCTTTTCAGCATGCTGTAATGATAGTGATTGGTATTATTATTGCGGCATTACTCTTAATAAGTACAGTCGGTTGGTTGATTACAAGAGTAATTACCAGACCCTTAAAAGCACTAGTTATTACTTGCGAAGAACTCGCGATCGGCGATTTTTGCGATAAACCGCGGCGTGTTCTTCAAAAGGATGAAATTGGTCAATTAGCTGATGCTTTGGTTAAAACGCGATTAAATGTTCATGACCTAATGGAAAAAATCAATGATGCATCAGAACAAGTGGCGGCCTCTAGCGAGGAATTAACCTCCAGCGCCGAACAGTCAGCTCAAGCAGCTAATCAGATAGCTGAGTCAATAACAGATGTAGCTGCAGGAGCTATCGAGCAGTTAAGTGCCGCCAACGAGACTTCCGCTGTAGTTGAACAAATATCGGCAAGCATGCAGGAGGTTGCCGCAAATGCCAATCAGGTAGCCTCTAAATCGAATCAAACTGCCGAAAAAGCAATAGAAGGCGGAAAAGCGGTCGATATGGCCATTACTCAAATGGCTAATGTTGAAAATACAGTGAACGCATCTGCTGCCGTCGTTACCAAGCTTGGTGATCGCTCAAAGGAAATCGGAGCCATTATCGACACCATAGCCGGAATCGCCGGACAAACCAATTTATTAGCTCTTAATGCTGCTATTGAGGCGGCCCGGGCTGGTGAACAAGGACGCGGGTTTGCCGTGGTAGCGGAAGAAGTACGGAAACTGGCTGAACAGTCCCAGGACGCAGCCAAGAAGATTGCTAAATTGATCGGGGAAATTCAAGGGGATACCGCAAACGCAGTAATCGCAATGAATGACGGCACACGTGAAGTGAAGACTGGTGCGGAAGTTGTTAACGCGGCCGGCTCGATGTTCCGAGAAATAGCGGAACTGGTGTCGCAAGTATCTTCGCAAATTAAAGAAATATCCGCTGCCATCCAAGAAGTTTCCATAGGCAGTCAACAAATTGTCAATTCGGTAAAGAAAATCGATGAGGTCAGTAAGAAATCCGCAGCGGAGGCTCAGACAGTTTCAGCTGCTTCCCAAGAGCAAGCGGCATCCATGCTTGAAGTGGCACACGCAAGTGAGGCGTTGTCGCGAATGGCTCAGGATTTACAAGCATCTGTAGCTAAATTCTGTGTATAGAAGTTCACTAAAATTATTATAAAACCACGTAATAGCCCCTATCGAGAGATTGGGGCTATTACGTGGTTTCGGAATAGTCAGTAGAACGCCGACCCGGTTCATCGCCGGTTGCCCGCGTTCAGTGTGGCCGTATGAAAGACATCGGGACGGTTCTCCTGTCTTATTGGGCTGACACCCTCTCCCCCATTACAGCATAGTTTCCTTTATATTATTCCTCAAATGAATCGCTTCGGCCACGGCCCGGACGGATATATCCGCCTCACCGGCGAGGTCGGCGATGGTGCGGGCGACTTTCAGGATGCGGTCGTAGCCGCGGGCGCTGAGGTTCATTTTGGTGAAGGCCTGTGAAAGAAGCTGCCGGGCGTCGTCCGACAGGCGGCAGGTGGATTTTAGGTGGCGGTGGCTCATCTGGGCGTTGCAGTAGAGACTGTATTTTGCGAGCCTGGCCTGCTGGATGGATCGGGCCTGTCCCACCCGCATACCGATGACGGACGAGGTTTCGGACGGGGTGTCGCCGGCGATTTCTTTGTACTGAAGGCGCGGGACGTTGATATGAATGTCGATCCGGTCGAGAAGCGGGCCGGATATTTTTTTCAGGTAGCGGCGAATGTCACCGGGGCCGCAACTACACTGCTGGGAGGAGTCGCCATGATAGCCGCAGGGGCAGGGATTCATCGCGGCAATCAGCATAAACTTGGCGGGATAGGACAGCGAGGCGCTGACCCGGGATATGGTCACTTCGCCGTCTTCCAGCGGCTGGCGCAGAACTTCGAGGATCGGCCG
>JARLHX010000112.1 GCA_031292035.1 Negativicutes bacterium
ACAATCCGGGCTATTACGAAGATTTCGGTTCCATCGGCACCACGGGGTATTTCAACTTTCAGTTGCTGGCGCGCAACGGCAACACCGTGGTCTATGCTTCACCTCCGATGAACATCTCCCCCGCCCAAATGGGTGGAGATGTTTCCTTCAACTTTCCGCTTCTACCAGTGAGAACTGGTGAAATTTTGGTGGCACCAAGCATTCAGAAAAATCCAAATGCACGGGGACTTGTATATGTAATTCATGGGTGGACTCCGCCGTGGGCGTCAAGTGCCTACGATTATGATGCTATCATTCCAAACCTGGCGAATTCCATCATTAATCGCTTTGCGAGGGACGGGATTATGGGCCAATGGGATGTCCAGGTGCTCGATTGGAGCGACCACTCGATTTACAACCAGCAGACCGGCCTAAGCAGCGGTGGACTTTATCCGCAACTTGGCGTAGCAAATTCTTTTGTTCTTGGTCCGAAGATCGGAGCTCAAATAATCGCACAAGGATATTCTCAGGTTCATCTGATAGGACACAGCGCCGGAGCGTGGTTAGCAAACTCTATAGCGCAATATCTAAACTTAAATGGGATACCGGCGACAACGACACTTTTGGATGCGTTTGTGCCGAGCAAATGCTCGCCGTTACTTCAGCCCCCCGGTTTTCCTCAATCAAACTACACGCCAGACTTGCTGGGGCAATCTATCCCGATGCCAGAACAATACTACTATTATAAATCTTTGCCCGGGGCGGGCGAGTTTCTTCCGAATTGCGCAAATTATGATGTGTCATTAGTTCAAAACCTAGCATATGACACTGGTGACAGTCACGGATGGCCTGTTCGATGGTATACCTTAACAGTTAACATGGCAGATTACGGCTTTGCTTATGGTTATGGATATTCGGACTTCTTTAGCCCGCAAGGATATCGCGGATCGTTGACAATTCTCCCACCTGGGGCGATACCTCTTGTTCCTCATGACTCGCCGCTGCCGCCGCCATCGTCGACAATTACCTTTGCATATCTAAATCAGTTCTCCCAGAATGGGGATGGCAATGTTTCTGTGAATGGGAGTGGCGTCCAACTCGCAACATCTAGTTATTTGAGCGAATCTTGGGCCATCAACTCTACAAATGACTTCAATTTCGGAGTAATTGCCTATGCGTTCTCAAATGCTTGTAATGCAGTCCTTGGACTGTGGGTGGACGGCAGTCCAATCACAATGATCCAATGTGCACCACAAAATGCTCTTAATAGTAGTGAAATATTTCCGATCCCATGTGCCATCAACTCTGGTAGTCACATACTTTCCGTTTCTTTGGAATCTCTAGACTCGTTGCCAATAGCCGTAACGCTGCAAGGGCTAGCGTTGGACTATATTGTGTCACCGCCACAGATTCTGCCGTACGCGATAACAAATGGAATCCTTAGCTTCGCGTGGAACGCGGATGCGGGATTGAAATATCAATCACAAATTAATACAAATTTGAGTGCCACAAATTGGTTTAATTTCGGACCCGTTTTGACAAGCCCAACGAACACGGTATTCACTGCTTCAGATGCGGTCGGTACCAATAAGCAGAAATTCTATCGAGTCGTAGTAGTACCATGATGAATAAATTCGTCATGATTGGCGGCACTCACGTGAAACCCGTGATGTTGGACGACAATCGTCAAATTTGATAGTTTTATCAATTCTCAGCACGAGAATGTTTTGGCTGTTCATACTGCTGGTGTCGGCCATTGTCGTCCGTGACTTTGTGTTCTTCGCCTCGCAAAACCGCCTTGTGGATGTCTTCAATGGTCTGGTGAATCAACGTGCCACGAGCAAGTCCTCCGGTAGCGGGCCGCCTGCCGGCAGGTCAGACCCGCTCGAATAGATCTTCGCGTCAAAGCACTTTTCATCGGCTGGCTTGATAAATGAGCGCCTTGCTACCTTCCTTGCATCTTGCATCGGCGAGAGTCATAAGTTGGACATCACGACGACGCCAGTTGGCGGGCACTCTAGGTGGCCAATCTATCGGTGGCTCCTGCGGCTTCAAGCCCAACGTTTGGGCGACATGGTGTGGAAACAGGGGTTCGCCGTAAACAGCCACGCTCTTTGAGTTAATGGATGGAACGCGCCTGCCATCGGCCCAACGAGGCCTGATGACCTTGGTTCTGCGCCGACTCCTTGCGTCGTCAACATATGCGATTTCTGACACCTTGGGGAAGTTGGCTGGCCGGCTGGAAACCCAATTGAATCAGGCTGAACCCGCGCCAGGATTCGACGAGGTCTTGGCCGACGAATTCGCTGCCTATGAGGAGATTAGAGAAGAATTGACTGACGACCTGCCAACGTCGCATGAACTTGTGGCCAAGCCCGTCGAAACGCGCCGGGAGGATATTTCGGCCGAAGTGACTTTACTCAGGGAATTCCAGAAACTTGCTGATTCCATCAAAATAAATTCAAAAGGGGAGGTGCTGATGCGGGCACTGCGGGAACCCGCAACGACAATCTGCACGAAGTCTGGATACGGATCACAAAAACTGGCCTCCAGCAGCAGATTGTAAATCTGACCGAGGGACGTTGCCTTGGGTGATCCCTCATTTCCCCAAACTGACGAAGCCGCCACCGAGCGCCAGTTCTCCAGGGCTTCAGCCAGTTGGCCGGAAGCGACATCGCCGGGCGTAGAAAAGCGTGACAACCCGGACCGGCCGGGCAGAAGACCCGCCAATTCCTCAGACCGGCGGTTCCTCAATACGCGGCGGTGCAAGCGATAGGTTTCGTGGAGATGGGAACGGACAGCGCGAATAGCATGGGTTCGCTCGGGGCCTTCAGCCGGCGCGGAAAAACCCAAAAGCGGCTTCAGTAGTGTCAACAGATGGCCCAGCCTAGAATCACTGGGAAATAGGCTAGCCAATTGATTGGCCATTTCTTCTAAAAATAGGTTCTGCTGGTCCTCCGTGAACGTGTAGAAGATGTCGGCCAGATCCTGCCGGGCGGTGACTTTTGCTCGGAACGATTCCCGATCCTCCATGCGGTAGACGAGCGGATCGAGAAGGTGAAGCAGTGCGAGGAAGCTGTCCTCATTTCGGCGGACAGGCGTGGCCGACAACAGCAATAGTCGCGGACACCCTTCCGGGGCGGTCAGGGCGCAAATAATTTCAAATCTTTTACGACGGTGATCGGATTTTGGATAATTCCAACCGCTGGCGATTTGATGAGCCTCATCAATGATGACGAACGCGGGATGTTCAAACCCATCCGGCAGCTTTTTTAGGTCTGCCCAGGAAGCCACCGCGATCGCATGGCCAAATTTTTCACCGATTTGCAACCGGTGTTCCAGTTCATGTTCCCACTGCTTCACCAGGGCGGGCGGAGTGAGCACCAGTGCGCAATGATTATCGGGACAATCCAGGACATATTGCCGCAGGATCACGCCAGCTTCTATGGTTTTACCCAAACCCACTTCGTCGGCCAGAAGATAACGTTGGACCGGATCTGAAAGAACTCTGCGGGCCACTTCGACTTGGTGTTGTTCCAATTCGATTGGAGCCGACAGCAGGCCGGTCATCCCGACTGCCGCTGCTCGCTGGTTTAGCAAATGGCGTGCAAGATTTGCTCGTGCGGTATGAAAAAACGGGGTCTCGGTCAGGCGGGTTTCGAGAAAATCACACGCAGCGGGTATTTGACGATTGCATCTAACAAATACATCTGCGGCGTTGACCTCGGCAGTTTGTCCATTGGGCAAACTGACGAAACAATCTTCATCGGCTTGCCAATTCAGCCTGCCAAATCTCCAAACCCCGGAATCCGGGTCCATGAAAAACACCCGAGTTTGCGGCTCAAGGCGCAAAATGGGTTGCGCTTGATTCAGGTTAAAGGTCTGGCGAGGTCGGTCCGCAGTTGCGGGTGAAATGAAGAATTCCAAAGTGATGGACCCATCTGCAAATTCGATCTTCTTGCCAATTCCCCATCCGCTGACTTTGTAAAATGATCCCATGGCGCTTCCAAATTCCTACCCTGAAGAAACCAATACAAACGCTGAGGGGTTGCGGATTCTCTCCAGATTGATGGAGCGAATTTCAAACCCCTGGATGCGCTGATTCTTTTTAAGAAACTTCGAGGCGATGCGAACAACATCTTCGACAACGACAGGATTGTCGAACGCCTGCATGGGGACGTGGCGTTCGCATGGGCGCTTGAGCAGCGGATACGGAGGCACGGGCGCTGATTCTTCAGGTATGCAAAATGTTGTTGCGATGACACTCATGTGCATCTTTGGGATTTTTCCAGAACTGGCTGATGGGCAATGCATAAACGATTTGTTCCCAAGGGGCAAGCCTGATGCGAGCAGGGACCTCTTGACGAACAGAATTTTTGGGTCAGCGACTGGCTCGCGCCGCTTTGGCCGCCAAAGGCAAGCAAGGCCCAATCGAGTTCGGCCGCCCGGCAGGATTTCTTGATGGAATATTCCTGAAGAAAGCGGACGCATTGGCGAAAAGCTCGGTCGCCTGTTTCGCGCTCCACAATGCCCAGACGGTATGCGAGGCGCATCACGATGAGGTCGGGCTTAACCGAATCGTAATCGAGATCGAGCAGCAACTGCAACAGGCTAGTCGTGGATCGAAAAAACGGCATCTCCCTGCGTTTTAAATCCATTTGTAGAAGGTCGAACTGCCGCCAGAATTGATCGAGATGGTCGGCCGTGCCAATGCGCTGGGGAATCAAGAAACTCTGGAGGTACCTTGCGAATGATCCATGATCGCGGGTGATCCCGTTCAGAGCTTGGGCGCATTGCACGATCTGGCGGATTTTGCCTTTAAACCGAAAATGACCCAGCCGTGACCAGTACTTTTTCAATATTGCATCCGGTTTACGTTTGGCGAGCACGTCTGGATCGAAATCGGCAAAAGCTGCCGGGAAGACGGGGTCGGCAATCAATTTTTCGATCTGAGCTGAGCGTGCGCCCTGACTATAGGCGATGGCAACGCAGATGCGGCGCATGATTTCACGATCACAAGGCACCGGCTGGAGCGAGCGACGAGATCGGACTCGAATTGACTTACGCCAACCGGAGGTGGCGGAGGCCTGGCATTGCCACCGCAGCAGGTCGAGGGCACGGAACTTGTCACACTCATTCATGACGGAGCGGTTAACGGCGGCGTGAGCATAATTGTTTGTAAATGCTTCGATAATTCCGCAATCAATACCTCTCGATTCGTAATGCCCGATTCGATAAGTGTGTCGCGTTGCCGTGTAAGCAATCTGACGAAAGGTCCGGCGGGAACATTAAGGGCTACCATAATTTCAGTTGCCGTTATGACCGAAGGCGGCGGAAGCTGGGAAAGAGAAGATTCAATCAGTACACGGATTTCACGAACTAAGTCGACTCTCGCCGACTTCACGTTCAGGCTTCGGGACCATTGAGAGAAATTGCGGTCACAAACTTGACCTGGGCTCAAGTCGCGGCGATTGTGTTGCGCAAGCACCTCGGCAGTAATCGTTTCAACTTCAATCCTAGTGAGCCCTGCGAGCGTATGGCGGAGACTTTCACGCATATCATCCATCTCTGGATCCAATTCTATCGCTGAAAGAAAATCTCCTATTCCCTTGAGCATTCCATTGCCCAAAATGACAACCTGCCGGTGACATTCGGCCCATTGTGCTTCCGTCATCGGAATAGTCTGCCTTGTATGCTGTCGGAACCAAACGTTGGCGGTTGCCAAAATCCCCGTGTCACTATCTGTCTCACCGAGCGAATGCGCCGCGATCGTGCGAAGAGCATGGAGAACCTTCAAAGCAATTTGAGGATCCATCCCGACACTCTGCTGGAGCTGAGTTTGGTTGCAACAGAAGCGAACAGGTTTAGACCCGCATTCACAAAGCAACGAGTAGAAATACAGTGTGGCACGTAAGAACCGAAGTTCTGCGCATTCAGAATTCGAAAATTCAAGAGAACAGGCCTGGAAGAATGGACGTTCGTTAAAGATTGCCCGTTGAGAAATCCTTTCAATCTCAGAGATCAACCCTTCGGATGTCTGCGCCGGATGAGGTTCCATAAATAGCCCATAGGATCAGCGCAACCGCAAAAAATGGGCTGGCTGTGCTATTGCTCCGGTAAAGGAGAAAGCAATGTGAAAATCACTTAACGGTTCGTTTTGAAGGAGCTCTCGCTTATCAAAATCCCTGGGAATTACGGCAACAACGGAACGAATTTGGTCAACATAAATGCGCCCGACCTGTTGCTCTGAGATAGTGTGGCGAACATGCCCGTTAAAGACCAGAGGGCGGCCATTCTTTGAAGCTACAAACATTTTGCGGAGACGGCGTCCGCCCACAGAAATCGTATTATCGGCGCCAAGGCTGCGGAACTCCTGGTGACTCATTTCGATTCGATCGGTATGAAAAGCAGATAACGCGCGAAGAAAACGATGTTTTGGGCGCGGGTCATTGCCGCTCAGTGTGCAAAGTTTTTCGCTTAGCAAAAAGCATCTCTGCCACTCCTCATCCGAAAACGGCAGGACCGTACGTTCAATTTCAAATGGCATTGAGGATACACGTAATCTCCACCAGAGAGTGAAATACAGATTAATGCACTTGAAGTCATTTTCGATTTCGGTCCAATTCTGTTCGAGGTATGCTACGGCGCTCTTAACCTGACTGCTCATTGCAGGCGAAAGTCCTTCAGTGGATAACTCATTAAAATGAGACCGCGCGCGCAAATAATAGCCGGCTTTTGATCCAATCTTACAGAGCTGATCAAATGCCGCATCCGAAAGATTCGTATTTCCCAAAACCGCCATCAACCTCATACGCTCTCGCAAATAGTACTGCTGCTGAGTATAGTCCATTTGGAATTCTTCCACTTCATCGAATAAAGATAGCAATTCCGCTGAAACCTCCATCTTTTCCTGCGGCGCAAATAAATTTTGCTCCATTAGGGAGCGGCTGATCCATCCAAGTGTCACCGCGGCATGCACATTGTCTGGATCGGCTATGCGAGCTTTGCGAACCGCATCCTGCGCTAAGGAATAAAGCTCGCGAACTCGTTCCTTGGAGACTGAATCGGCTTCGTTATGTATCAATGTTCCTAGACAGGCGGCCAACTCTTCATTGATGACTGATTGCTGGCGGCGAGATTGGGTGGGAATCGCCTGCGCCAGTTCCAGGACGCAAACAGCCTGCTCCAGCAGTTTAATTCGAACGTCGAGAAGAAGGATAGACTCGGCCTGCCGAACTCCCTCGCGGTAGAAGGTTGCTTCTTGCAGCATGAGTCTTGAGGAAACTACACCCCTGGTGGTTCGCACCTCGGTGAGTGCCTTAGCAAATGACAATGTTGATTTAGAAAAGCGTTCGCGATACATCTGATTGATGGAATTGGGACCGACTAATCGCAAAAGTTCAATTATAAAGTCGGTGGCAGTGTTATCTTCCCCCTGTGCATGGGATCTTGGCAAAGCAAGAATTAGAGAGCAAATAATCGTAGCCTCAGGCTCTGCATTTCCACCAAAAAGGCTTTCAATGTAAAGTTGGGCTTCAAGTGGATGCCGAGGGCCAACGGATAAATCTCCATTTGGTGCTTCGAACCAAACTAACGAGTTGCTTTTAAGACATTCCAAAAGAGCGGGTCTGGCCGGCTGATCTAGCGCAGCGAGCAAGAGCTCTATGGGCACATTGCAACCATATCGCCCCACTGTCATAACAGTGGCAAAGAGTCTTTGCAATGTATTCATCGTTTCACCATGAATGTCGGTTTCGGTCACCCATGGTTTTGCTGGATCCCCTTTTATGCCAACTGCATCTAAAGCAATCGCCAGAGTGTTAAAGCCGGTTGCTCCGGCAGGAAGTTGGCGAATTCGGCTGAGTATTACATCTTGATCATTCCGGACCTCTTGACTCACTCCGACCCGAATGGTTGGTCGAACCGGAGGGAGCAGACGATAGAGAGCTACCAAGAAGGTTGGATCAATAAAGCGGGGTCCCTGATCTTGAATTTTCGCGGCCAAATCCGGTGCGAATTTCTTTAAGTAGTCGGTAAAACGACGGCGCTCATCGGCCTCGAAGGCGCGTTTAGCCAAAACATAATTTTTCCGATTCTCTGAATCTGGAACGAAATAAGAACTTCCCACGACGATAATTTTCCGGCCACGATCAGACAAACGATTGCGCATTTGCAGGTAATCTTGTTCTTGCAGCATCCCGTCCCAAACCAATAATCCAGCTCTCGCGGATGAATCCTCGGCCCAATTAAAGAACCGATCTAATACACGCCATTCGACTGACTTTGAGGTCCGATCGATATAAACTACTGGAAAATCCGCCTGTGCAGCGAATTTATATGCGAGGTGCGCCAAGGTGACGGTTTTACCCGTGCCAGTCTCACCATGCAAAATAAATGGAAAGAGATTATCAGAAGGAGTTTTAATGGCCGTTGTAACAAGCGAATAAAGAGAGTGAAAACAATCTCGCTCGAATGAAAAGCCATAAGAATAAGCATCCCAGTTCCGAAGTTTAACGGGCTGTTCCAGGAACCGCAGAAACTCAAAATAATTGTCATCCAAGGAACGGGTGCGAGTTCGTGGCGGAAGGGTCAAGTTATCATCGAGGATTACGCCAAAGCGCTCGACTTCCAAGCAGATTTCCTTGGGGATAAAACAAGGTTTGCCATCGATGGTAATTTGTCGCCCCGTCGCCAAGAACGTTCCCGGATCTCCTATTATTACATTTTCCGAAGCTGCTGCTGTCTGTAGAAACTCGCCAAGTGATTGCTCCACAAACTGCAGCACGCCGGTCTCCGCTAATTTGAACAGGCGGTTGTCCGTACGTGTAGCTGGCGTAGGTGAGAAGAGGAAAACCTGGCCTGGTTCAAGTTGCTTGAGCACGGGATAGAATTCTTCCGAACGAATCCAATCCGCATTTGGATCCCAACCATCGATCAAAAGAGTTCCCCGAGGAGTTAGAATATCAGGCAAGCGGCGCAGTAAAACAACAGCTGCTTGGCGCCGCTCGTCAAGCTCAAGATCATCCAATGGAATTCGGCATTCTTGATCCTCCTTGTTTACGCAACCAAATAGAAAAGTCGCGCTCAAACGGTGACGGTTTCGGATGTCTTGTGGATATAGTCGGTCGGTAAATATTGGATTTAGAGACCTCCATGGCTTACTAAAGGCTCTAACCCAAACTTCGTCAATGGCAGAAGAGTAAACATTATGCCAGGCAAAATCGCTCACCATCGCAAGCGGTTCCGAAATGGAAATTTTTTCGCTCCGGCGATGAAGCCAGCCAAGAATCGCAGATCGATCTTCAAGTCCGAGTTTGCCAAGATAACTATTAATGGAATTAGGATCTGCAACGTCTTGGTATCTCTCTTTCAGGATTTTTAAAAACGGGTGTGTGGTCTTGCCGAGTCGAAGATAGTCTTGGCCTAGAAATAATACAGCCGGTCCGACTTTAAGGCGGCCGATCAATTGGGAATCTGTCGAGGTTGGCATATTATGGTTTTTCTTCTGATGAGCGGACGACGGCAAAAGCCGAGTGATTGTGGATGCTTTCCTGATTCACGGCGCGAATTTCAAACCAAGCGATCCGCTTTTCTTTTTTGAGCAGCCGGGCCACGTTGCGGACGACGTCCTCGACGAAGACGGGGTTGTCGAACGCCTGCATGGTCACATAGCGCTCATCTGGGCGCTTAAGGAGCGGGTACACAGGGGCGGAGGCGGACTTTTCGGCAAGAGCGATGAGGTCCTCGATCCAGATTAGTTCCCAGAGACCGTTTTTGCGCTGGGGGCGGACAGTGAGCGTAATGGTGCCGCGCTGATTGTGCGCGCCATAATCACTAATTTCCTTTGAGCACGGACAAAGCGTCGTCACGGGGACTTTGACGCGAAGCAGAAAATCGTCGGCCTTGCCGTTGGATTCGCCAATAAAGGTGCAGCGATAATCCATGGGGGCGGCTGAACCGCTGACTGGAGCTTTGCGTATGAGAAAATAGGTAAAGTCCACCTCGATATGGGCGGCCTTGGATTCGAGCCTTTCCTTCAGCTCATGCAGGATTGCAGGGAGTGTGCGCATAGTGACTTCGCCCTGGTGGCGGCAAAGCACCTCCAAAAAACGGCTCATGTGCGTCCCCTTGAAATGGTGCGGCAGGCTGACCGACATTGAAATGGTGGCCGCCGTCTGCTGGCGCTGATTTTCCCGGTCGAGGACGGTGATGGGAAAAGAAAGGTCGCACACGCCCACTTTGTCAATCGCCACGCCGCGACGATCTTTCGTCTTTTGAATGTCGGCGAGCGGCTTGGTGGCAGCGTAATTCATAGCGAGCGGCTAAGGTTCCGGAGGTTCGCAATATTCCGCCCAGGAAGAGCTGGTTTCCCAGACCCGGACTTTCACGATGTGCACGGACGGGCGGAGCGGATACTTGGCGGCCGGATTGGAAGCGTAGGTAGCTAGGTTGCGTTTCAGTTCGTCATGAATGCGCCGGGCCATGACTTCCGTAGTGGGGTCGAGCTTTTCAAAACTGATAATCCGGTCCCCGAATGCCTTTTTGAGCGTGTCATGCTGTGCGTCTTGGGTGTTGATGCACAAAGCATGATCCCATGCCTTGAGAAATTGGCTCATGGCTTCCTTGAGCGACTTGAAATCGCAGACCATCTCGTTTTGGTCGAGCTCGTCGGCTTCCAAAACGAATTCCACCTGGCGGCTGTGGCCGTGTGGAAATCTACAGAGGTCGGGGTGCTTGGAAAGCATGTGCCCGCTTTCAATCTCAAAGGTCTTGCAAATTCTATATGGCATTCAGGTTCCTCGCGTGTGCCCGAACATTTCCACGTGCAGCCGGTTGCAATATCGGTAGCCATGCTGCTTGCAAATTTCGACCAGGGTTTGGTCGCGACCACGGATGGCCGCCGAAGAAATACCCTCGGGCATGAGCAATATTTTGTCTGAGGGAATTGTTTGGCCGATGTCGCGCAAAAGCAACTGGATTTCTTCGAGATCGCGGGCTGATGTGACCACGAATTTTAATTGGAAGGGGTAGCGGGCAATCCACTCGCGAATGAGGCCAGGCTGCCAGCGAAGCTGATCGTGTCTTTGCCGCCAGGCTTCCGGCAGGCGCTGGTCGGGCGCCGAATTGCTGAGCTTGGGGCTGAGCGACGCGAGGTCGCAGGCGATGCCCTCGGGCGGAATGGTGGCAGCAGTTTCAATCGTGATATGTTTGCCGGCGTCCCGGAGCCCGGAGGCGAGCTCGCGGATGCCCTTGGCGACCATCGGCTCGCCGCCGGTGAGCACGCAATGCGACGCGGGATGCTTCAACGCTTCGGCAAGGATCTGGTCAACAGACATTTCCGCGCCCTCCGGTTTCCACGAGGCATACATGGTATCGCACCAATTGCAGCGAAGATTGCAGCCGGACGTGCGGACAAAAACGGAGGGGATGCCCGTAAGCTCGCCTTCGCCCTGTATCGAATAAAAAATTTCGGAGATGAGCATTAGGCCGGTTTGGGCGGCAGCGGGCCCGTGCTCAGGTAAACGGTCGGGTCGGGCAATTCCGCCAGCATGAATGCTTCGCGCCGCTCAACACAGGTGCCGCAGGTGCCGCAATGAATGTCGCCACCTTTGTAGCAGGACCAGGTCTGGGCAAAATCCACCCCCAACTGATGGCCACGGCGGGCGATTTCGGCCTTGGTGCTGTGGATGAAAGGACGAAGGATTTCGACGGCGGCATATGTGCCGAGACGGATGGCATCCGCCATGGACTTCATAAAATCTTCTCGGCAGTCGGGATAAATGGCGTGGTCGCCGGAATGGGCGGCGATCACCAAACCGGTGGCTTCGATTGATTCGGCATAGCCGCCGGCAATCGAAAGCATGATTCCGTTCCGAAAAGGCACGACCGTTTGCTTCATCGTCAGTTCCTGATAATGTCCGTCAGGAATAGTGCCACCGGATTGCAGCAGGTCGGACTTGAACAGTTCGTCCACAAAGCTGAGCCGGATGGTGCGGTGCGGAATGCCAAGTTTCTGGCTGTGCCAGGCGGCAAATGGGATTTCCTTGTGATTGTGCTTTGATCCGTAATCAAAGCTGACCGCGCCGGCCACCGCGAAACGCTGGTTGGCTTCGTAGAGGGCGGCGACGGAATCCATGCCACCGCTGACGAGAACGACAACTTTTTTCTTCATGATGAAACTCCTTTGCGAATGGTTTTAGCGACGCTTGAAGCGGGTTGCGGGTGTTCTGCGACAATGGTGAGCGCCAGTCCGCCACGCGCGGCAAATCGACCCTCAATGCGCATGTGCCGGGGATGGCACGCTCCAACCAAATCGTCGAGGATTCGGTTGATGACAGCTTCGTTGAAGGCATGGACATTCCGATACGAGGCCAGATAAAGCTTGAGCGATTTGGTTTCGAGGCAGCGAGCATCGGGCGTGTATTCGACAAAAATCTCTGCAAAATCGGGCTGGCCGGTCACGGGGCACAGCGAGGTGAAATCCGGACAATCAATGCGGATGGAAAAATCGCGCTGAGCATTTGGATTGGGAAACGCCTCCAGCGTGGCCTGCTGAGGCGACTTGGGGAAGGCGGCCTGGGAGTTGCCTAGTAGCGTCAGCGCAGCGTATTTTTTATTTTTTTTCTGGTTCTTCACGGCGCAAAAATCATCGCAAAACTTCACCGACTTGGCGAAGCGAAAATGTTCACTCTTCGCGGATTTAGAATCGGGGCCAGATCCCGCCACCGCAGTGCGCAGATTTTGAGTTGGCCAAAAAATCAATTCTTGGCGAGTGCGGGTCGTTTCTCCTCGTCGTTCGATTCATTTTTGACCCGCTCCCAATAGGCTTCGAGATCATCCGCCGGGACCAGTTCTTTGAGTGCCAATTCGTATCGTTTGACCTTTTGCTGCAATTGGCCAATTTCCTTCGACGTCAACCTCGTTCCGGTTTCAACGGTCGGCGTTGACAGCAGGGCTATCGCATCGTCTTGGGGTACCAAATGAGCATAGTGTTTTTCTGTGGTGGATAACGTGTCGCCCAGCCAACGAGCGATTTTGAACAAGGATACGTTGGCGCTGGCCAGGAGGGAGGCGAAGGTATGCCGCATCACATGCGGCGTAACCCATGGCAACTTGGCATCCGTCATAAATTTGCTGAAGGGCTTCCGAAAGTCGTATCGATAAAGTCCTTTGCCTTTGACCACATCGGGCTTGAGCATGTAGAGCCCGGACATGTCGTATTCCTCGAGGAACTTCTTAAAATCTGGATGCAGCGGGACCGATCGGGTCTTTTTATTTTTGACCGTGAAAGTCGGTGTTTCCTCCACATGAACCAAATTGTGCTCCAAATCGAACCACTCGGGCCGCGCTTCGACGATTTCGTTTTTCCGCATGCCGCCGTAAAATCCGCAGAATAAAATGAACAGGAGATCGTTGTTTCCTTTTGCCTCTTTGAAGCATTTATCGCGTTGCGCGAATGTGCAGAATTTCACCCGGGCCTGCGATTTGTGTTTTGCCATTTTTACCCCGGCTGCCGGGCTGATGCGAAGCAGCTTCTTTCCAACGGCCCATTTGAAAAACGCACGCACGGTGTTCATGTAGCCATGCACCGAGCTTGGCACGCGCTTCCTTTGGTCGTCGTACCACTTCTGAACATCCTCGGTCTTGATGTCGGGCAAATCCTTAAACCCAAGATCTTCACCAAACATTTTGAGGATGGAAGTTTTGGACTTGCGGCTGTTGCCTGTCCACGTTCCATCGTCGAACTTCTCGTCGGCATAACGATTCATTTCCTTGAGGAAGCCGTTGCAGGGATTGAGCTCAGGGTTTTCGAGAATTGCCGTGGCCTTATTGATGGCATCGGCCTCGTCCGAGGTTTCCAGAGAGAGCTGGATCCGGTTTTTGCCGGTCCCGTGATTGAACCAAAAAATCTTGCCGCGGAGGTACAAGCCCGATAATCTTTCAGGAGTTGAATTTTGACGCATTCATTTTTGTTGCGCCCAGTTTTCTGTCGAACTGCGGAAGCGGGATTGCCCTTTCAGGGCAGTTTTCGGCTGCTGTTGTGTCGCAGCCGACTGTAGCATTCGACTGTAGCATTCAGCAGGTTTTCGGGGGGCTAAACCCCGGTATGGGGGGGCAGTGGCTAAAAAAAGCCAGCGAAAACCCCTTATTTTAACGGTTGCGCGCTTAGCTCAGTGGTAGAGCATTACCTTCACACGGTAGGGGTCGTAGGTTCGAAACCTACAGCGCGCACCATCTTCCTTCATCCTTGTAGGTCAACCAAATCTGGATCATTTTCCCCCGAGCGGTCTGCACCTCTGTCGGCGTTCACGAGGCCTTGCCCCAACCGGTTCATTTCGACTGGCTTCGCCCAAGCTTGGCCAAGCTTGGTGTCCGTCAAATCTTGTATCCCGCCTTGGAACGCTTTACTCTGCGGTGAGTGGGCTCCCGTAGCTCAAGTGGATAGAGCAGCGGATTTCTAATCCGCGGATCTGGGTTCGATTCCCGGCGGGGGTACCAATTTCATTCAATTTAATGCCCGCTGGCGCATTTCAGGTTTGACCTTCCCAGTCAAAAACGTCACAACTGCGGGCACCATGAATGCCAAACGCTGGTTTGTCTGGGTGTGCCTGGCAGTGATGCTGGTGTCGGAGATCCTGCTCTTCCGCTCCAACCACGAGCGCGATGCCGCGCAGGCGGACATGCGCACGGCCCAACAGAAGCTGCACGAGGCGCAGGCTCAACTTGAGGCGTTGAATACTTCCAATGCCGGCGCCCAAGCCGGCGAGCTGGTCAGCTTGCGCAAACAAAATGAAGCGCTCACGACCAAGGTCAGCGCCCTGCAGAAGAATTTGGATCGGGCGCAACGGACTGTCGATCAGTTGCAAAAGGAAAGCCAGCAGACCTCGGAACATCTCACCACCGCCCGGAGCGCCCTGGAACTTCAGCAACAACACCTGCAGCAGCTTCAAGCCGAACAGCAGCGGGTGTCCATGGTGGCCAACGCCAATGGATGCATCAATAATCTACGCCAGATCGACGCCGCCAAAAATCAGTGGGCGCTGGAAAAACAAAAGAGCGCCACCGACGTGCCC
>JARLHX010000113.1 GCA_031292035.1 Negativicutes bacterium
CCTGATTGGATAGATCTCTCGTCGCAAGGCTCTGTCGAGATGACATTTTAGCAAAGCGCTGCGGCCACGGGGCCGCTGCGTGCTACAATATGCAGGCGCGGAGGCCTGCAACCACCTATTCTACATTACGCCGCAGAGGCCTGCCGCCACCACCACAGGGGAGCTAACCGCCCCCAACGGGGGCATAATATGTTAGCCCCCGGCAGCGCCGGGGGAATAGCGCCAGTCCTACCATTAAATACATGCGTCTATTGCGTGAATTTCAATGAATTGTTAAAATGTCTTCATAAAGTTAAAACCGGAGGTCCGGTGATAAGATCCAGAATTTCTTACCGTATCCTGATAATAGGCGCTTTGATCGCCCTCATGCCAGCCACAGCGTTCCCCGCAAAATTATACGCGCCCGATTACCTGTGGAAAAAGGGCATCGCAGAAAAGACCGACCCTGTTCAGGTGGCCGACACACATCTTGGGATCCCATATCGGGACGATGGGGCGCTTGATGATCAGGGCCACTTTACGACATTCGCCCATCCTGAGCGCTTCTTTGACACGCCCGGTCTTAATTGCAGCGGGCTGGTGCTTTCAATATCAAGATTTCTGTTCGACAAAAACTGGACACTCGCTGAAGCTACCAGGGACAGACAGGACAATAGCGGCCCAGGATCGCCCCTCGGTAAAGACTGGGACTTCGGCTTCGATCTAATACAAAACCTTACCGACGGGGTTGAACATCGAGTTATAATGCCGGACGGCAAACCCGTTAATCTCGACGCCGCGGATGGCATGACATTAAGGGGATTCAGGCTCGATGATCAAAACGCGTGGGACCGGGTCATCAAGCAAATGAAACCCGGATACGCCTATCTGGGTGACATAAGCAAATCTAGTCGTCAACCAGGATACAAGCTTATACACTATCATGTGGTCATCGCAATCCCTGACGCCAAAGGCGATATATGGCTCTACCATGCGACACGCAGAAGCAATGTTCACAAAATAAATATCAACACACCCCAGGGATTGGCCAGGTTCATGGGTCAGTTTAGAGGCGCCCGTGGCGATGTAAAAGACATCCTGATCATTGAGGCCAAGCTCCCGGACCTTACGGCTACAGTTCAAGACTCATCCGATAAACCAAGCTCGGTGAACGCTGACA
>JARLHX010000014.1 GCA_031292035.1 Negativicutes bacterium
CCGCTCCAGCTCGTTCGGCCGCAGGTATTTGAAGATCAGGTACATTTCGGTCAGACTGTTGGAGATCGGCGTACCTGATAAAAAAGTGACGCATAAGTCCGCGTCAAACTTTTGCTGAAGCGTCCGCACCGCAAACAGCATGTTGAGCGCCTTTTGACTGCCCTCCTGGTTACCTAAACCCGCAACACGCGTGTGACGGGTGGTGAAGGTGAGGTTCTTGAATTTATGCGATTCATCCACAAAGAGGTGATCCACATTCATCTCCTGGAAGTCAATGCCGGTGTCTTTCTTTTTGTCGATGGCATCCAATACCAGTTTCAGCTTGACTTCCAAATTCGTCTTGCGCAATTCCAGGCCCTTTAAAATGCTGCGCGATACTTCGCCGCCCAATGAACGCAAGGTGTCCAAATCCCGGTCGATGTTGTCCAGCTCGATCTCAAATATCTGCTGCTGAATCTCCGGTGACTGCGGTATTTTGCCAAACTGGTCATGCGTTAAGATGATGCAGTCCCAGTTGTTGTTTTTGATCTGGTGAAACAGCGCCTGCCGCTTCACCGGCGTAAAATCATTTTCACCCGGCGCTAATATTTTTGCCTGCGGGTAAGCTTTACGATAGGTGTCAGTGATCTGGCCGACATTGGCTTTTAAAGCTAATATCATGGGTTTCTGCACAATGCCCAGCCGCTTCATTTCCTGAGCGGCAATGATCATGGTCAGCGTTTTGCCCAAACCAACTTCATGATCGATCAAAGCGCCCCGGTTTTGGATGATGCGCCAGGCGGCGTCACGCTGCGATGCATACAACCCGGGTATGCCCAAGCCTTTCAGATCAAGCCCCGGAAATGTCAAATGGCCGCCGTCATATTGCCTCAGCACATAGCAGTTAAACGTCTTATTGTATAAATCTTCGAGATTTTGCTTTTCCGCATTCGGCAGATCGCGCAGCCATTCTTCAAAACGGCTGCGGATTGACTCGATTTTCTGGTGCCCCAACTGAATCGCATCATTATCCGGCAAGCGCACAGCGCTGTCGCCTTTACCTATGGTATAGCTGAAGTAAGGGCTGGTATTTTCCAGCGCATGTTCCAGCAAAGCCGCGCCCTTCATTTTAATGCCGGATTTGGGCATAATGGCAAATTCCTCGTCGGTCTTGGCGTTGCCGTGCCGGTAGTTGACCTTAAAGGAATCTACCGAGGAAAAGAACTCGATGTTCGTTTCGAGGCTAAAGAGATCGCTGGCAAATTGCTCGTAATACCGTATCGGTATCCAGCGTTCACCCAAGTTAAAATCGAGCACTTCAAAGGGTATCTTCTCCGGCTGTACGCGCCGGATGGCGGCGAGGCTCCGGGCCAGTTGAATATCGTCCGGGGTTTCAGCGGCTATTTGTTCCGCCTTTTCGAGCTTGGCGACCACGTTGCCGGACAAATAAGCATCGGTGGTTTCCCATTGCCTGCTAACAGGATTAAGGAAAATGGTTCTGTCCTGCTTGCGCACCAGTTCATTTTCATCCAGCCCGGTCATTTTGCCGATATAGTCCAGGTCAACAAACCCTTTATCATTCAGGCTTCGTGCAAGCGCCTCGGCAGGGTCATCGGTATGCAGGTCTTCCTGCTGCGGGAATACCGGCCCGTAAAAGATGTCCGCTTTTGTCCAGGCATCGTTTTCACGGCGTTCCAGCGATGACAAAATGGTAAAGCCCAATGCCGCATCCTGTAAGAGCCGGTTGCGGTTGACCGGGCGGTTCAGTTCGCCGTTCCTCGCCTTAAAGCTTTCGTAATAGCGGTTCAGCAGCGCCCGTAGGTCAGGCTGAACTTGCAAGGTATTTGCTTCGGCGGCATATAGCTCCATATAGCTGTCGCGCAGGGGAATATACTGCCTGAAAAAGGACAAGTCGTTTTGGTCACCAAAGGGCTTGAAATCCGCAGCGCCGTTTTCGATCAGGCCGGTCAAACCGGCTTTTCCTTCATGAATGACTAAAGTATCGCGGGTATAAAACGGCTTCAGCGCCGTAAACGGCACCGGCCGGTCGGGCAGCAATTGGAATGCACCTTCGAGACTTTTGTCGCCTTCATAGCGGTAATCGTGCCCGAAATGTTTGAGTTTGGCGGATAGCGCCTTTAGCTCATAGCTGAGCGTATTGCCGCTGACCCATTTATTGGAAAAGCTCAGTTCCTGTACATTGCTGTATAATTTATACAGGTAACGGCCGGACTCTTTCGCCCTCGC
>JARLHX010000114.1 GCA_031292035.1 Negativicutes bacterium
AATTAGTGGATGGGTCCAAGGCGTCTCGTCCAGGCGCACGTCAGGCGCAAACGAATCGTTGGGACATGGTGTGCCGCCAGTGATCATCAGGGCTGTCTTGTCATCTGCGCCAATGGGAGTCGGTACGCCGTTCTACCTCGGGTTGCTCGCTCAAGGGGATTATCGGCCAGATGTTGGGTCCGGTGCTGGTGCGGGCATCTATCGCGGGTTCAAGTCGGCCTTGCTGGGTGAGGCCAATGGATGCTTGGTGCGCGTCGTGCTGCCGGTCAGTGAGTTTCGTTGCTTTCCTGTCGCGTCACAAATCAAGTCGTACTGCGGGTTTCAGCAAAACACATAAGCGTCCTTGCCTAACCTTGCGTTCGACCCGGACCTCGCCCTCGGGCGGCTCCTTTTAGCCTGCCTCCATGTCAACTTGCTCATCTCCTGCGTTCATTCGGCTGGGGCGAGGCCGGTCAACGCTGGCGTTAGGCCCGAACCAGGTTTCGGTGCATGGGGCGCGCAAGTATTTGTGGGCCAAGATGTATGTCTCTTGTGGGAATAAAACCTGGTACCCTGCTGATCGAGTTCCGAGTCAGATCAGTTACTCTTCAGGTCCAATCAGACAGGTGCATCCCACTGGCTTAATTCACCGCTAAAGGTTCCACAGAAGGGTGGCCAGTTATCTGAGGGTTTCCATTCGTGGACGAAAAGATCGCAAACCAATGGCAGGAGTTTTTGGACCCCAAGATCCTCAAACCAAAACTAATATGTGCGTCCCTTTTCCTTGCTGCATTTGAAGTGCTCAAAGAATCAATAATTGGGCGGCTCCAGTCCTTTTATTCGTTCGAATGGGATCAATCGGGCCCAATAGAGAGCGAGGAATATAAAGTTAAAGTGCTTTCCAGATCAAAAAGTAGGCTATATGCATCACTTGGCTGGCTGAAAGAAAATGGGGTGATTGATGACGCTGATTTAGCCCTTTTTGAGACGATAAAAACATGCCGAAACGAAGTGGCGCATGAAATACCTGGATTGGCCATGGGGAAGATGTCAGGCAGGTTTGCAGAACATTTCGCTGATGTGGTTTCACTGATTAGAAAGGTGGAGGTATGGTGGATCGTCAATGTAGAGATTCCAACGAACCCTGATTTTGATGGGGATGAAATCAATGAAGACGAAATTACTCCTGGGCCTTTGCTTTCGATTCAAATGATGATTGAAATCGCACTCGGAGCCGATGATGAATCGAATAAATATATAAACGAATTCCAAAAGCTAAAACAATAAATTAATCCAAATATTGGTTGATTGTTATCGTTGGGGTGCTCTGTATTTGCGGTCAAAGTGGTCTAATCAATGGCTCCGTAGCGTCAGCGAAAAGCAGAGCCGAATTGCCTAACCGGGCATTCGACCCCGGACACGGCCCTGCTTCTGACCCAACCGGCCGGCGTCATCATTCAATCTGCCGTCCTCCCCCGACCGCGCGTCTGGGGCCGTGCCGGTCAATGCTGGCGTTAGGCTTCACCGGGGTCTCGGTGCATGAATGCTGAGCGTGGGCGAGGTCCAGCAGGACAGGGGCATCATGTCGTCCACAAGGACGAGTCCTCTCTTTGGGATATTGTGACATCAT
>JARLHX010000115.1 GCA_031292035.1 Negativicutes bacterium
ATATTCTGATGTTCCGCAAGCCGGGGGGGTACCGGAAGCCCACTTCGGCCAAGCGCCTTCTCTCAGTAATCAGCGCAGAAAACTATCAAAGCTGGTTTCAACAGATTTGGACCGGCCTCACTGGTGCCACAACCAAAGATCACCCCGCGCCCTACCCAATTGAGCTGGCAGAACGGCTAATCCGGATGTTCAGTTTCGCCGGCGACATTGTGGTCGATCCGTTTTCCGGTTCGGGCACCAACGCGATTGCTGCAGCCCGAACGGGACGGCACAGTGTTGGCTATGAGATCAGCAGCAAATACCACCACATGTCCATTGCACGCTTCCACCGGGAAACTGGCGGACTTTTCTGGCAGCCGGAAGTGACGCGTCTGGAGGAACTGTGAGTTTGCAACCCATCTGGGATAAGCGGCTTCGCGCCGCCGTTCGGCAGTTTTGGGGTACGCGCGGTAATCAAGCCGAACGGCAAGGAGCAAAGTCCGGATCGCGGGACGCTGGAAATCGAACAGCGGTCACCGGCGGCAAACAGATGGATGGATTTGTCGAACTGGTGCGGGATTTTCTGGTGAGTTGCGGAATCGATAAATCAGATATTCTGCAATGAAGCTGTCGAACTGCCTGGTTGGTTTCGAGCCGAAAAGAAATGGGATTTACTGGTCGTCGCTAGGGGGCAACTGATTGCCGCAATGGAATTCAAATCCCAAGTTGGTTCGTTTGGCAATAACTTCAATAACAGGACCGAAGAATCCTTGGGCAGCGCAACTGATATTTGGACGGCCTATCGCGAAGGAGCATTTGCTCTCTCGCAACGGCCGTGGCTCGGTTATGTGATGGTGCTTGAAGAAACTAAAAAATCATTGAGCCCAGTCGCTGTGAAGGAGCCGCATTTCCCCGTATTTTCCGAATTTCAGAAGGCCTCGTACGCCAAACGGTACGAGATTCTTATGACAAAGCTCGTCAGAGAAAGACTGTATGATAGCGCGGCCCTGCTGCTTTCGGGCCAAATTGCCGCCAAAGATGGAAGGTATCGCCAGCCATCGGCTGAGTTGAGTTTTGAGAATCTCCTAAATTCGCTTAAAGCACGTGCCGCGGCAATTACCGAAGCTTCAAATTAGGTCATGTAATTAAAATCCCCGGTCTCAGAGTCGAGACCGGGGATTCCATGCTTCCCTAGATTTCTAGGTACAACCTGCTGCCGGACTTACTTCTTCAGCGGCTTCCGCGCAAAGTAATAGAGCGAAAACGCCAGCGCACCAAACGCAAGCACCGAAACCAAATCGTTATACACAAACGTATGCGGCA
>JARLHX010000116.1 GCA_031292035.1 Negativicutes bacterium
GGATTGAAGAGGCACTAGGAGACTCGGCGATCTACGCCGGTCATCAAGCCTTCATTCGCTAGCACGCTCAGACCGCGCCGTCTTGTATCGGCCTCATGTCCTGAGGCTCGCGATAAGGCGACGCGGCTCCAGTAACAAGTCGAGAGCCAGTTGGACGCTTTGCACGACCAAATCAGCCCTTGTCAGGGTATTCATTGCGACACCTTCTCCTCCCATGACCGCGATCCCCAGCGCAGCACTATTTAACATGTGACGATCATTGCTGCCGTTACCAATGGCGACGACTCCGGCTGCGCCAAGGGTCCGTAAATAGTCCTCCTTGGCGATGCCCTGGTCCTTGACGGGAAGAATCATCAGATTGATATCCAAAGGGCTGAGTTGTTCTTGTGCGGTGCCGAATGTGTCACCTGTCAGCACATGGATGGAAACCTTTGAAGACAGCGCCTGAAGCTTCTCCTGCACGCCCTCCAGCAGCGTTCCATCGAAAGCCAGCGTGCCGTTGTAATCGCACACCAAGTGTTTGAGTTCCAGCTTGCCTCGGCCTGGGATATCAATCGATAACATATTTTCCTCCTTCAAAACGGTTAAGACTCTGAAATCAACCCCGGATAACGGTGACGGCACAAGGCGCGTGATCAATGACTTGTCTTGCGACTGAGCCCAGTAGCCAGCGTTCGAAAATAGAGTGTCCACGGTGCCCAACCACAATGTGATCGATGGCATTCGCTTCGGCATAGCGCACTATTTGTTCGGCTGGGTGACCGATGATCACCTGTATTACTGGCGGATGCTCGCTGGCGTGTTGATGGTGTTTGAGGCTTTTCAGCATATGGTTGTGATGCGCTCTTGATCGCTCAACGACCGCCTCCGTTTCAACCTCATCTCCAAACTCTGGTGGCTGACATACGGCAACAATGTGCAAGCGTGCGTTGAAACGACTGGTCAGTTCGTTGGCAAAATTCAATGCCTTTTTGGCAGCCTCCGAACCATCATAGGCAATGAGAACTTGCTGGATCATGATGTTCTCCTTCCACCTGACGCGGGCGGACATTACGGATTTGCGACTGGTACTCGAATGCAGGTGCTTACTCGTAGAGGTTGAGCAACCAGCGTTCAAGGCTCTTGAACATCGGCACTGTCGTCTTTCTCCTCAGCCTTGGGTGTGGCCGGTAATAGATGTCTCGGAAGGAAAAAAGCATTGGCAATCAGGGTTGGCAAAACGGCACTGCCGATAACGGCGGCAACCAGAGCTGAGTACTGGCCCTTATCGATCAAATCATGCGACAAGCCAAACAATGCCGAGATGGTCCCAAATGTCAGTCCGGTGGACATGAGCAATGTCGTGTACATGCCCTCCCGGCGAGGAGAGCCGTAAGCTTGGCTTAGTGGGTAAACACCGATCATTTTGGTCGCCATCTTGACCAGCAATAGCAGGAGGAAGGCGGCAGGAGTCGCAATCAATGCAGGGAGCGAAACCAGTGAGCCTGCGCGAATGAAATAGAAAGGCGTCAGTAACCCGAAAGTCATTGTTCGCAAGCGACGGATCAATGCATGGTTTTTACCTACCGTGCCGGCCAGGACCATGCCAATCAGATACGCGGGTAATACTGCCTCACTGTCAGCCCAGGTTGCTAACGCGCCCAGAGAAAACAGGCACAAGATCAGAAACTTTGCTTCCAGCTCAGAGGGGCGGCCACCAAAGCGCCGGAAAAATCTTGGCGTCAGCCACGGCAGCAAGAAGGCGGCCGCAACCAGCGCGGCAATAAATACGAGTGTTCTTATCGTGAATGGGGCAAAGATCAGCCCAAGGGCGATTACGGTGGCCAAGTCTGTTACGAAGCACGCAGCGAGTACGGTTTTTCCATATTCGCTGGTGTTGATGCCGAGTTCCAGCATCACCGCATACACCACCGCTACCGAGGTGGTCGACATCGCAATCCCTGCTAGCCAACTTGCCTGAATGCTCCAGCCAAGCCCCCAGAACGCGAGTGCAGCACATCCCAAAAAGTGCACCAAGAAGCTGACCAACCCAATCGCCAGGGCTTGCTTCCACTGCTTACGAAAAACTACTGGATCAAGCTCTGCACCGGCAAGAAATGTCAGCAGTATTGCCCCCGCACCAGAGAGAAACTTTATCCAGCTCGCATCGCCCTGAAGGATCGCAACACCGAGCATTGCACCGATGATCAACTGGGCGATGGTCCCGACCACGATCTCGGACAGTGCGGTTGCGATCTTCAAAAAGATCGACATCAAGGTGGCGGCCAGCGCCAACCCCAGCCATAAAGCCGCCTGCGCCCATATCTCAGTCATGACGATCACCTCTATCCGAGATGCGAACGCGAGATGGCACTCTGACCATTGAATAGGAGTGGATAGCTTTCTCGATTGGCTGCGCTGGGCAAACAAGCATGAGCGGGTAGAAATAGCCCACGAGCAAACGCAGCAATCGAATGCCATTCAGATTGCGGTCGTGCTGTCGAAGAAAAGGACGGTTCATAGCATCTGCCCCTGATCATAGTCATGGACAGATAGACAGACAGAGCCTACGCGTCCACAAGGGATATATGCGTAGGCATCATTAGCCGGGGGGCGGTTAAAGGAGGAATGCCATCTCCTGCCATAACTCTAGCACCGCATTCTTTTCCTGCATGCAAGTGGTCGGTTTGATCACCGGATGTTTTTAGCGGCAATGAGCATGACCAGACCTTATGTACCTTTTACAGCCTGGGTTAATTTGGGTTTAGGTCAAGTCCGGAACCGAATGACTGCTTTTGGCCGGTTACTGCCTGTCGCCACCGGCAGCAATGGGTCTAGGCTGTGTGAAACGTCGTCAAGCAGTTGGAGCCCCCAAAAGCAGAGCAAATGTCTCGCTTCTACGATAAATCCAGGTCTGCTCCGTAGCAGCCAAGCGGTCGCAGATTTGACGTAGGAGAGACGAGTTAAATTGATGCCTGCATTTCCACACCGCCTGGGCCGAAAGCCTACCCCTCGAAACTGACCGCTTTTCCAATTCTGTGACCAGTGCGGCTCAACGCTGCCCCAGTCAAAAACCATGGGAGATTTCGCCTACTGGATTTCCATAGCTCTGGATACGCTTGATACCACATTCACTTCCGCCCAACAGAAATACATCGAAGTGGCATCCAAAGCTCCTTGGCATGAAATCCAGGATCATTGGCCGCAATCAGATTGAAATAATTCGACCGCTCGTCGAAAATTAATCCAATAAAAACCAGCAAGCCCCATACACTTCCAGTATCGACAAAAACATGGCACTTTACGATTTTCCGTACAAAAAAATATGTACAGATTAACTAACTTACTGAAATCAGAAAATTAAATTAAAGTTCGAGTCTCCCTCGGGGCACCATATATAGCAGTAACCATCGACCCTTCTACCGGGGTGATGGAAAAGAAGCCGGCCAGTTGAGCCGGTTTTTTTGCGCCTGTAGGTGCGGATTTATCCGCAAAAAATACCCCGCAAAAAATCCCGCGTTTCCCCCAAAAAACCTCCTCCCGACTTGTGATCCCACCCCCACAACGCTACCCTTCGCCCGTCGACGAACAAAGTCGATACGGGCTTGGCGGCCCGGTTTCAGAACGCGCAACACCTCGATGTCCTCATTGCAGGCCGATCACTCGTGCCCGTGGTGTCGATTTATGACGGGTTGCGCAGGGACTTCTTCGGAAGTGCTGGGCTCGTTCTGTCCCGGTCCGCCAACCTTGTGCAATCCGTCACCCTTTCCTGCTTGGCGGCAGACGGTGGCGGTCTATTCCACAGAACGGACGACACACCATGAACGACTCACCCC
>JARLHX010000117.1 GCA_031292035.1 Negativicutes bacterium
GACCTATTGAAACAAATGCAAGAAAAAGTTATCCTGGGCGGCGGGGCAAAGCGGATCGACAAACAGCACGCCAGCGGTAAACTCACCGCACGCGAGCGGATCGAAAAACTCCTTGATCCGGGAACCTTCGTCGAACTCGACCAATTCGTCAAACACCGCTGCGTCAACTTCGGTATGGAAAAAGAGGAAGCTCCCGGCGAAGGCGTCGTCACCGGCTACGGCACCGTCGAAGGCCGCCTGGTTTATGTATTTGCCCAGGACTTCACCGTTATCGGCGGCTCGCTCGGCGAAATGCATGCCGCGAAAATCGTCAAAGTCCAAGATCTGGCCATCAAAATGGGCGCTCCCCTTGTCGGCATTAACGACTCGGGCGGCGCAAGGATCCAAGAAGCCGTCGACGCCCTGTCCGGCTACGGCAAAATCTTCTACCGCAATACCTTAGCCTCTGGCGTCATCCCCCAGATCTCGGTCATCATGGGACCATGCGCCGGCGGCGCCGTTTACTCCCCGGCCCTCACCGACTTCATCTTCATGGTTAAAAACACCAGTCAGATGTTCATCACCGGCCCCCAGGTCATCAAATCCGTTACGGCGGAAGAAGTCACAGCAGAAGACCTTGGCGGAGCTATGACCCATAACAGCGTATCCGGCGTGGCTCATTTTGCGGCGGAGAACGACGACGACTGCATGCAACAAGTGCGCTATCTCCTAGCCTATCTTCCGGCCAACAACCTGGAAGAAGCGCCTGTTGTTGACAGCGGCGACGACCCGAACCGCACCGACCCGGGCCTCAACACCCTGCTGCCGGACAGCTCCAACACCCCGTATGACATGAAAGACGTCATCAAATCCATCGTCGACAACGGTGAATACTTCGAAGTACGGCCCTTTTACGCCCAGAACATCATCACCTGCTTCGCCCGCTTCGATGGACAGACCGTTGGCATTATCGCCAACCAACCGGCGCAAATGGCCGGCTGCCTCGATATCAATGCCTCAGACAAGGCAGCGCGGCACATCCGCTTCTGCGACGCCTTCAACATCCCGCTGGTCAACTTGGTAGACGTACCGGGCTTCTTGCCAGGCACCGGCCAGGAATACGGCGGTATCATCCGCCATGGCGCAAAACTCCTTTATGCTTACTCTGAAGCCACTGTGCCCAAAGTTACCCTCATCACCCGTAAAGCATACGGCGGCAGCTACCTGGCCATGTGCTCCCAAGACCTTGGAGCCGACCAAGTACTGGCCTGGCCGAGTGCTGAAATCGCGGTTATGGGACCGGCCGGCGCAGCCAACATCATCTTCCGTGGCGACCCGGAAGTGAAAGAAAAGACCGCCCAGTATATCGAAGACTTCGCCACACCGTACAAAGCGGCTGAGCGGGGCTATGTCGATCAGGTCATCGAGCCGTCCGAAACCCGGCCGAGAATCATCACCGCCCTTTCTATGCTGGCCACCAAACGCGAGACACGGCCGACCAAAAAACACGGCAACATCCCGCTGTAAGACGAAGTGCAAAGACTTTTATAATCTAGTGATCGGCAGCGTCCGAATGACGGAATTTCATATCGAAAGGGGGAGATAATCAGTGACATGGCTACTGATTCTGCTGCTAGTTGGCATTGCGGTGTTTTTCTATCTGAAAAAGAAACCAGCCCAGGAAGCATTGCCCCAGCTCGCGGTGAGCGGTTCGGGCGAAGCCGCAGCGGGGCTGGAAGGTGATGAGCTGCAGGCAGTGCTTGCTGCCGCCATTGCCGAATACGAAAGTGCTGACATTAGTCAAGACGAACTATTGGCCATTATTGCCGCGGCTGTAGCCGAACATGAAGGCGGCGACTTCCGGGTGGTCCGCATTCGGCCGAGTGGCCGCAGCTGGGCGTTTACCGGCAGGCAAGAACTGATGCACAGTCGACTGTAAAAAACCAGAAAATATGAGGAGGATGTACCATGGCTAATTACACTATTACCGTGAACGGCAAATCCTATGAAGTTACCGTAGAGAAGAAAGGCGGCGCTGCCGCACCGGCCGCTGCCGCTGCTCCGGTCGCGGCTCCCGCTCCTGTTGCCGCTCCGGCCCCGAAAGCTGCTGCACCCGCTCCGGCTCCGAAAGCCGCTCCTGCTGCCGGCGGTGCCGGTACCATCAGCGCACCGATGCCTGGCAAAATCATCGCCGTCAAAGTTGCTGTCGGCGACAGCGTGAAAAAAGGCCAGGAAGTTATCGTTGTTGAGGCCATGAAGATGCATAATCCGGTACTGGCTGCTGGTGACGGCGTAGTCAAAGAGATTTATGTCAAGCCCGGTGACCCCATCCAAACAGGAACACCGCTCATCCTGATTGGTTAGTCGCCCCCATAGTCAGTTAGCAAAAGACCGCCGGGCCGGCAAAAACGGCTTGGCGGTCTTTTTTGTTGTAGGGCTGCAGTTGTTGGCAAAAATTGTTTTGTACAGAACGCCAGCGATTATATAATAAGGATGAGGGCTGAAAGCAAAAAGCAGTCACCGCGTGATACTGCTTTTATAAAAAAGCCAAGGATGGGCAACGCTAAGCCGAAAACCAGATGGAGGATGAAATGACCCAAGCTATTATCGTGGCCCAAAACTTGAAAAAATCGTATGGCGAGCTGGCGGCACTGAAAGGGATATCGTTCCAAATCGCGCCTGGAGAATGTTTCGGTTTTCTCGGCCGGAACGGCGCCGGCAAATCGACTGCGATGCGGATGATTTATGGTCTCACCACAGTGGACAGCGGCCAGCTGACTGTACTAGGCGAAAAAATCAGCCTGACCCCGCCCAGCGTAAAACGCCGGTTGGGGGTTGTTCCCCAAGACGACAATCTCGATACTGAGCTTTCGGTACTGGACAACCTGGTCGTCTATGCCGGCTTCTACGGTATCGCCCGGGCCGAGGCTGTGCGCCGGGGCTGGGAGCTGCTCGAATTCATGGGGCTTTCCGACAAGGCGGCCGAGGAAGTGGAAGAGTTGTCCGGCGGGTTGAAAAGGAGGCTGGTCATCGCCCGGGCGCTGGTCAACAAGCCGGAGATTGTCATTTTAGACGAACCGACCACCGGCCTTGACCCCAACGCCCGCCGCCTGGTCTGGCAAAAACTGCGCCTGCTGAAAAGCGAGGGAGTTACCCTGGTGTTGACCACTCATTATATGGAAGAGGCGGCTCAGCTGTGTGACCGGGTGGTTATCATGGACGAGGGGGTAATCATGGCGGAAGGAAGTCCGGCCGAGCTAGTGGAGCGCTATGTTCTGCCCTTCGTCATTGAAGTGCATGCCGTCATGGAAGAACCGGCCAGCCTGACTGCCGAACTTGCGGCGATGGGAGCCGAACTGCTCAAGACCGAAAATGATGTGATGATTTTCGCCCGGGACGGCAAACAGGTCTGGGACAAGCTCGCCGGACTCGGGATTCCGCAACACGCCTGCCTGCTCAGGCCTTCCCAGCTCGAAGATGTCTACCTGAAACTGGTGGGGAGGGGTGTACTATGAGCGCCGTGCTCAGTATTCTCTACAGGCATTTGAAAGTATTTCGCCGGACCTGGCTGACCAACCTGATTTTTAATTTCGCCGAACCTTTTCTCTACCTCACCGCCCTGGGGGTTGGCCTCGGCGCCCTGGTTCAGGGGGTAGGAGAATTGAGCTATATCCAGTTTATCGCTCCCGGCATGGTGGCGTCAGCGGCAATGTGGGCCGCCACCAACGAATGTACCTATGCCAGTTATGTGCGGCTGAATTTCCAAAAAACCTTTCACGCCATGCTGGCCGCTCCTGTGACCATTCGGGACGTGGTGGCGGCAGAAGTCATTTTCGGTCTGTTAAAAAGCGTCATCTATGGAACAGTTATTTTGGTGGTCATCTGGGGTTGGGGTCTGGTACCCTCCTGGTGGGGCCTCTTAATACCGGTGGTATTGATTCTGCCAGGCGTTACCTTTTCGCTGATGGCCCTGTCCTATACCGGCGTCACTACCCATATCGACTACATGGGGTATTATGTCATTTTAGTAACCACCCCGTTTTACCTCTTCTCCGGCATCTTCTTTCCGATGGTCGGGTTGCCTGACTGGGCGCTGGCTCTGGCGTGGGTCAATCCGCTTTATCATACGGTGGAGATATGCCGGGCGCTGGCCATCGGCAAGGTGTCGGCGGGGCTGTGGGCCAACGCGGCGACCCTGGCGGCTATGGCCGGCGGATTCTACTTTCTGCCAGTGGCCCTTTTTCGCAAGCGCTTGATCCAATAATCGACAACCACCCTGAAAGCCAGGGTGGTTGTTTTTGTTTCTAATATATTAGAATAAGTCTCTAGCGTTTCTAATATATTAGAAATTACCCTGTTTGCGTCTCTTCGGCGCCTAGGCGGCGATAGTTAGGCGCAGGTGAGGATTGTTTCTAAAATATTAGAAAGGTGAGTGCGGCCAATATGGTTGGAAGCCATATTGGCCGCCGACTGACGGTCTGGCTGATCCTGGCATAATTCTTGCGTTAACCAGTATTGGCCTAATAACAACCCAAATAAGCGTAAGGAGTGGATGAAGTGCTCGCATTGCTCGGCCTGGTAACCATCCTGGTGCTTTTGGCGACAATCATCACCAAGAGACTGTCGCCGCTGGTCGCCCTGATCGCCATCCCGATCATCGCCGCGCTGATCGGCGGCTTCGGCTTGACCACAAGCAAATTCATTATTGATGGAATCAAGAATATCGCCCCAGTTGCGACCATGTTTGTTTTCGCCATTCTATTCTTTGGCGTGGTCAGCGACGCCGGTCTGTTTGATCCGATTATCGACGGCATTTTAAAAACGGTGGGGGCAAAACCGACCCGGATACTGATGGGCAGCGCCCTTTTAGCCCTGTTGATTCACTTGGACGGTTCAGGGGCAGTGTGCTTTCTGATCACCATCCCGGCGATGCTGCCGATTTATGAACGCCTGAAAATGGACAAAAGGCTGCTCTGCCTGATGGTAGCTCTAGCGGCAGGCGTTAATTACCTGCCCTGGACAGGCCCGACCCTGCGGGCGTCGGCGGCCCTGAAAATTCCGGTCACCGACATTTTCACCCCCCTTATCATCCCCCAGGTGGTTGGTTTGATTTATGTTTTTAGCGTTGCCTATATTCTGGGCAAACGGGAAGCCCGCCGGCTCGGCCTGGAAAACGGCGCAGGGTCGGACATCGAGCTCAAGCGGGAACTGAAGGATGAGGAAAAGGCGCTGCGCCGGCCCCGGATGTTCTGGTTCAACGTTGTGCTGGCGCTTGTCGTCATGGGTACCATGATCAGCGGCAAAGTCGATCCTGCGCCGATGTTCATGGTGGGCACAATCATCGCTTTGGTGGTCAACTACCCGCAGGTCAATCAGCAGCGGGCCAGGGTCGACGCCCACGCCAAGGCCGCGCTGATGATGGCCAGCATTCTCTTGGCGGCAGGAGCCTTTGTCGGCATCATGAGCGGTACCAAGATGATCACCGCCATGGCTCAGGTTGCCGTTTCCTTCGTTCCGCCGGGTCTGGCCCAGCATATTCCGTTCGCTGTAGGAGTTATTTCGATGCCGCTGAGTCTGCTGTTTGATCCTGACTCTTATTATTTCGGCGTCATGCCGGTGGTCGCCGAGGTGGGCAAAATGCTGGGAGTTGCACCGCTGGCAGTCGCGCAGGCCTCACTGATGGGACAGATGACGGTAGGGTTCCCGGTCAGTCCCCTGACACCTGCCACCTTCCTGATCGTCGGCTTGACCGGTGTCGAGCTTGGCGAGCATCAGAAATTTTCTATCCCCTTCCTGTGGCTGGCATCGATCATTATGACCATAACCTGTGCCATTATCGGCATATTTCCCTTTTAGGCCATGAGGCAAATAGACGAGGTGACTGTGATGAAAAAGATAAGAATTGGTTCAGGCGCCGGGTATTCCGGTGACCGGATCGAACCGGCATTCGAACTTGCCGATAAAGGCGATATCCAGTATCTCAGCTTTGAATGTCTAGCGGAGAGAACCATCGCCATCGGACAGCAGGCCAAGATGAAAGATCCGAACGCCGGCTATGACGCCCTGCTCATGGCAAGGATGCAGGCTGTCCTGCCTGTCTGCCACCAAAAGAAGATCAAGATCATTACCAATATGGGGGCGGCGAACCCTGTCGCCGCCGGACGAAAGGTCAGCGAGCTTGCCCGGCAGATGGGTATCACCGGTTTGAAGATTGCCACCGTCACCGGCGACGACGTCCTAGATATCGTCCGTGGCGGTGACTATACCATTGAGGAAACAGGGGAAGCCCTTGCCACCATCAAGGATAAAATGGTTTCCGCCAACGCCTATCTTGGCGCTGCCGCCGTCGTCGAGGCCCTGCAAGGCGGGGCTGACGTCGTCATCACCGGCCGTATCTCCGACCCCGCTATATTCATCGCCCCGGCGATTTATGAGTTCGGCTGGTCGATGGATGACTGGCAGACCATGGGGCAAGCCACCATCATGGGGCATCTGATGGAATGCGCCGGTCAGATTACCGGCGGGTATTTCGCCGATCCGGGCTATAAGGATGTTGCTGGGCTGGCCCGCCTGGGCTTTCCCATCGCCGAGATTCAAGAAGACGGCACTTTCGTTATTACCAAAGTTCCCGAAGCCGGCGGCATGGTCACCCTGTCGACCTGCAAAGAGCAGATGCTTTACGAATTGCACAATCCGGCAGCCTATGTCACCCCTGATGTTGTGGCCGATTTTTCGGCGGTCAAGCTGACCCAGCTCGGCAAAGACCGGGTGCAGGTCGAGGGCGGCTGCGGCAAACCCAGAACCGATTTCCTCAAAGTATCGATCGGCTATGTCGACAGCTATATTGGTGAGGGGCAAATCAGTTACGCCGGTCCCGGGGCGGCAGCCCGCGGCCAGCTGGCCCTCGATATTGTCGCTGAACGCCTGAAACTGACTGGTGTTCAATATCAGGAGATTCGTTTTGACCTGATCGGCCTGAACGCCCTGCACGGCCCGAAGCTGTCGGCAGGACCGGAGCCGTATGAGGTGCGGGCGCGGGTGGCGGCCCGGACGCAGAACATGAAAGAGGCCGTCCGGATCGGCAATGAGGTCGAGACCCTCTATACCAACGGCCCGGCTGGCGGAGCCGGAGCCTGGAAGACCGCCCGGGAAGTGGTCGCCATGGTCTCTGTTCTTATCCCTAGAAGCCTGGTCAATCATGCTGTTCATTATGAGGTGGTGTGAAAATGAAGCTGCGCGAGATCGCTCATTCCCGGACCGGCGACAAAGGCAATACCTCTAATATTTCGGTCATCGCCTATGATCCTGCCTACTTCCCGCTGCTGGAAAAGTACATTACCGCCGACAAGATGAAAGAGTATTTTGCCGAAATTGTGCAAGGTGACGTCATTCGCTATACCCTTCCCAACATCGCCGCCCTCAACTTTGTCATGCATAAAGCCCTTGGCGGCGGGGTGACCCGGACGCTGGCCCTCGATATTCACGGCAAATCGCTGGCCTCGGCGCTGGGCAACATGGAAGTGCCTGATGACCTATAAAAGCGAATGGCCCTTCCTCTGGAAGGAGATTGCCGATTTGTGACCGAATACTTCCTAACGCGGTCTGCAGGAATGACATCGCAGGTCGAGCGCTGGGCAATCACAAAAAGGATAACACGCTCAGGGTGTTATCCTTTTCGGTATAGCGGAGATTTTATTGCTTCTGTCAGCGCTTCGATACCAGGAGCGGCCGGTTCAATCCTTGCAGTGATGGGGAGGACGGAATGGTTTTGAACGAAGACAACTCAAGTGATTTTAAGGATATTTTTCTTTCTCCCCAGGTCGCCGAACAGTGGCTGGATTCGGTGAACAACGGTATTCTGGTGGCTGATGCCGAGACCGTTGTCCGCTATGTCAATTCCGCCTATACGCGGATCACCGGCGTCCCCTATGCCCAAATCGTAGGGCGCAAACTGCTCGACATCCGCCCCGGGGCCATGCTGCCCCAGATCATACAGTCAGGGAGGTCGCGGACCGGAGTGTACCGGCGGGAAGGCGACAGTGAATATGTCGTCGATATGGCGCCGCTCGTATTGGAAGGGACCATCGTCGGCGGGGTATCGGTGGTCAAGGATATCACCGAAGTGAAAAAGCTGACCGAAGAAGTGCGCAAATTTGCCAAAAAAACCGATCATCTAAAGACGATGGTTGACCGGATGTATAAAGCCAGATACACATTTGAGGATACTGTCGGCGAAAGCCCGCAAATTCTCGAAACGGTAAGAATCGCCAAACGGGCAGCCCACGGCGAGGCTGATATCCTGATCAGTGGCGAGAGCGGCACAGGCAAAGAGGTGATCGCCCAGTCGGTGCATAATGCCAGCAACCGGGCGTCCGGGCCGTTTGTGGCTGTGAACTGCGCGGCCATCGCGCCGTCCTTGATCGAGAGTGAGTTATTCGGCTACGAGGAAGGTTCGTTCACCGGAGCCAAAAAGGGCGGCCGGCTTGGCCTGTTTGAGATGGCCGGCGGAGGAACGATTTTTCTTGATGAGATTGGTGAACTCAGCCTGGAAATGCAGGCCAAGTTGCTCCGGGTGCTCCAGGAAAGGACCGTCCGCCGGATTGGCGACACCAGCGAGACTTCGATCGACATCCGGGTGATTGCGGCCACTAATAAAGACCTTTACGCCCTTGTTCAGGACCATAAATTTCGCGCCGATTTTTACTATCGCCTGAATGTCCTCAATATTGCCCTGCCGCCTCTCCGCGAACGGGGCTGGGATGTTGTCCTATTGGCGGAGAAGTTCTTCCAAGCCCATTCCCGCAAGCTGGGACGCAGCCTGCAGGTAGACGGCGAAGTCCTGAAATTGCTGGCCGATTATCACTGGCCGGGGAATGTGCGCGAGCTCCGTAATGTGGTCGAATATGCGGTAAACATGTGTGAAGACGGCATGGTCACGGTTTTGCATCTGCCAAAATGGTTTAAGATCGGTGAGGTGCTGCCGGGAAGCTCGTTCTCCTCTTTGGCGGAGATGGTGCAGGATTTTGAGCGCAGGAGGATCCAAACCCTGCTCGCCCACTACGGCGTCAGCATTGACGCCAAGCGACGGGCCGCGAAAGAATTGGGGATATCGCTGGCTACCCTTTATAACAAGCTGGCGAAAAAATAGAACTTCCGCTCAGTTTAAGGCAGGGAAGGTGCGATAAAATCGATGTGGAGCTGGACGATCTCCGGCCGGCTGCCGATGCGGATGGGCGGCCCCCAGGTGCCGTAGCCGGACGAAACCACGATTTGAAAGTCGCCTCTTTGCAGATGACCCCAATCGACTGCGAAGATTTTCCGGGTGATGAGGTTGTTGGGGAAGAATTGGCCGCGATGGGTATGACCGGATAGCTGAAGGTCAACTCCCTGCCGCTCGGCCTCGCTGAGATCGATGGGCTGATGATCGAGCAAGATGATCGGCAGGGCCTGATCGAGGCCAGCCATGATCAGGGCCAGCGGCGTGCGGGACATCCGAGTATAACGGGGTAGGCTGTATTCATCACGGCCGACAAGATAAAAGCTGTCGGCGATTTTGACAGCACTGTCGCGTAGAACACGGATACCGGCGCTCTCAAGGGCGACAACAGCCTTTTCGCTCTGGCCGCCGATATACTCGTGATTGCCGAGCACAGCATAAGCGCCATATTTGCTTTTCAGCCGGCTGAGCGCAGCCGGCATTTTATGTTCGATGAAGAAGGTCACATTTTCATCAATGGTGTCGCCGGCAAAAAAGATGATATCAGCATCCAGCTCGTTGATCAGACCGACCATGGTGTCCAATTGCCGGTCGGCGATAATCGGTCCTAAATGAAGATCAGAGATCAGGACTGCGTTTAGGTGGGGCAGTTGCCCTGCTGATTTGGCGATTGTGAGCCGGTGGTGCCGGACGACAATCCGGCGGGCGTTCCAGCTGCCATAAAGTAGCAAGAGGGCGACCGACGACCAGACGACCAGCCCGATCAACGGCCGGGGCGGCAGGCTGGACAGATGCAGCGCGGTGGCGGCAAAACGCAACAAATCGGCCATCAGCCACAGGAGGAGGGCGTAATAAGTTATCGCGATCCAATAGCCGCTGATGAGGGCAACCCATTTTTCGGCGGCGGCCATAAGATACAGGCGCCGGATACGGACGACGATCGGTGACGCCGCCAAAAGGAACCAAAGCAGCCAAAAAATCGGCGCAGACAGTGGCAGAAAAGAGCCGAATGCCTGCCAGGTCCTGAGGCCGCTATAATAATTAATTGCTGCAAAGAGAGTCAAAAATAGACTGATAAATACAACAAATGACTGCTTCATTCCATCCTCCTTCATTGCCTTTTATTAGTATAACACGAATGATACCGGAGTGAAGAGGGTGACGATTGGGTGACTTTATGGTTTAGCGATAGGATTAAAAGAAAAGAATTCACAAAATATTCTGGCCGGAAGGAATTGGACAAAATACGCCGAAATATAAGAGATTGACCAGTCAGTCAGCCTCGGGAATTGATTTTGCAAAGCAAGTTGCAGCTACCGAAGAGAAAACGCATGAAACAGCTCAAGGGGGTAATCCGGTTGATGTTAGCGGGTTGGAGAAAACAATATTATTTATGGACGACAATTGTTTGTATGGTGATTATCACAGCCGGCTGTAGTAAACAGGCGGCCCCGGCACCTGCAGCCGTGGAAGTGAAAGCCATGCAGGTGGTCCAGCGGGATACGCCGGTTACCTATGAATTTGTCGGCCAGGTCATCGCCAAAAACGAAGTGCAAATCCGGGCCCGGGTTTCAGGCAACATTATGGCCAAAATGGTGACTGGAGGCGCCACCGTGACCGAAGGGCAGCCGCTCTTTCAGATCGACCGCCGCCAGTATGAATCAGCCCTCCTGGCTGCTCAGGCCCAGCTGGCCCAGTCACAGGCCACACTGAGCAATTCCCATCTTGACACCCTCCGGTACCAAAAGCTGGCTAACCAGCAGGCCATCGCCCAGCAGGTAACAGACACCGCCCTGTCAGTCGAACGGCAGAACGCCGCCCTGGTGGATGCCAACCAGGCGAGAGTCCAGGCTGCGGCCAATGACCTCCAAGACACATTGGTTTTGGCTCCCTTCAGCGGGCGCATCGACGTCAAC
>JARLHX010000118.1 GCA_031292035.1 Negativicutes bacterium
GAAGCTCCCCGAAATGACGGTGTTCCAATGCGTTGGCTTTATTCTTCTGGCGCCTCTACCCGAACCCGTGAATCAGCTGGGCTTGGTGACCGGGTGCTGCAAACGGAATTTCTCTTTACGCTCGATCTGTACCACTTGGGCGTTGTGTACGGTGATTTCCACCGATCCGAACCGCAGGTCACGCAACGCACTCTGGATTTCGCGCAGAATGGTGGCTTCGTCCTGTCCGTCAACGCTACGCAGAGATGCGCTCATGGTCGTGCTCCTGAATATGAGGGTTGGCAACTGCTACTGCCTTGAACGCAATAGTAGATAGACGCCGATATACTTAAAAATACTATTTAAGAATGCTCATATAACCAAAAACTCATTAAGCGATACCTACGCATAACCGTTGATCCGACGCCCATACCCCTGGCGCAGGGAATCATCGAAAATGCTGGTCAATAAATGATCAGCCGGGACGAACCACAAAGCCGGGACCAGAACCCGGAGCAAGGCGCTCCACTGAAGTACCGGAATCACCGGTTGAAACATTCAGCGACTCTTATCTAAAAGCCGGGCTGGTTTTATCTCTGCCAGCATGCCGATAATGCGTGTTGCAGTTTTTTACACTTTTTCTTTTCGAGGGCCCTAAAGCCTATGTGGTACAACGGTTTTCTTGACCTGTCCGTGTGGCAACTGGTGGCAGTCACCCTGTTGATCACCCACGTGACCATCATCAGTGTCACGATCTATCTGCACCGCTACTCCGCTCACCGCTCCCTGGAGCTGAACGCCGGGCTCAAGCACTTCTTTCGTTTCTGGCTGTGGCTGACCACGGCGCAGAACACCCGCGAGTGGACAGCCATCCACCGCAAGCACCACGCCAAGTGCGAAACCGTCGACGACCCGCACAGCCCGGTGATCAAGGGCCTTTCCACGGTACTGCGCAAAGGCGCGGAGCTGTATCGCGCCGAAGCCGAGAACCCGGACACCTTGCGCATCTACGGCAAGAACTGCCCGGA
>JARLHX010000119.1 GCA_031292035.1 Negativicutes bacterium
GAACAGCACCGCCCAGATCACTATCCCCGAGGCCCGCATGGCCGCGACCGTCAGCCCCGGGAGCGGCGGTTGAACCGCAATCCACACGCCGATCGCAATAGCCAGTATTCCACCTATTTTTTTATATGCGCTCATGCCTGTTTTCTCCATATCGCGACTCCTCCCAGGTATTATTCGCTTATCTTGGAATCCCGGCAATGACCGGCAGCATGTCCGGAGCATGCGTAAGCACCAGCGGCCATCGCGGCTTCAACCTGCTTTAGCCTGACCCGTCATTGCACCTTCGATCTCCACAGCCCACCGTTTATAACGCTCTTTTCCTATCTCCCTGAGGTGCAGGAATCTCAGATCCACTATTAGTTAGTTAATTAATTAATCTTTTTATGACTCTAGTTTATACCAAGGTTTTTGGCAATGTCAATATATTTTCTGAATAATAAGACACAGACGGTTCTTTACACCCTCTTGACATCACGCGGTATCCTGGCATAGAGTAAATACGATATCGCGAAGATCCCCACTTTATGGAGGTTAGGAATGCAACAGTCCGATATATTTCATCAGCTACGTCAGGCCACCCGGATTTTTGAAAAAGGATTGAGTAAAAGACTTGAACCGTACGGGATATCCCCGTCGGAATGGGCGATTATCTGGAATCTGAAAAGAAACGGAGTAATGACCCAGGCAAGTTTGGCAAATTTACTGAGCATAGAACCTCCGGCAATATCAAACAGCTTATCCAAACTGGAGAAAAAGAAATTTATCAGAAGAAAGTCCGGGACCGACAAGAGAGAACGGCTGGTCTTTCTGACGGAAAAGGCCCTAACCCAGTATGAACAATGGGATCAAATAGCCGATAACTATAGAAATATCCTTGTTTCCTCACTTTCAGAAAATCAAAAGGATGAACTTTATCAATTGTTAACCGTTATTTATACTACAGCTCAACGCGAGGAAAATGAGCAGTAGGTCAATTTATAACACCTCCTTGCTTTAATAGGAAGATATTACAATTACTGCCCCCTTCGCGATCTACGGAGGAGGCAGACTGTATATGGAGGAAAGAACGCTCCAGCGATATGCAAGCGAATTATGGTACCGAGAGTATTTCAGTTATTTGCCAAAAAGGCTTCTGCAGGGCCGCATCACCGAAGGGGTAACCCATCAACTTTGGCTTCGATTGCCTGGTCCCCTTGATTTAGTGCATTTATTCTTTTTGCTATAACGGAATCATCGGATATTTTTATCTTGGCCATGGCAAGCTCAATACCCAAAGCAATTAACAAAACACCAACAGAATAACCAAAGAACCCTTCGCCTATCACAACGAGGGGTTCTTGGTTGTTTTCATGTAAATTTGCCAACAGTAAAGATCCCAGGTCGCATAGCCGATGCTGAGGAGGGACGAGCTGGTCTTCGGCCACAGCTCTTACGCAGGCGTCGCCCCAGAGGTACCAGTCGACAGTGCTTCAAGTACTTTAGCCTTCTTGAACTAATTTGTTCTTAAATTCTACACCGTCTTTAAACACATCACCCACTACCTGCCCCAAGCTATAGTAGGATGAACCCATCATCAGCATCGGATCGACTTTTAAAGGGTCAGGCTTCCCATCAATCAGACACTGCTCATCTACATAGACTGCAATAATCTCTCCAAAGAACATTTCAAACCCAAACATCTCGATACTATTAATTACTTTGCATAGATAATTCATCGGACATTCTTTTATCATCGGCGCTTTCCCGGCTTCGTTGTAGAAAGGCGTAAATAGCGTGGATTTATCTGTATCCCTTCCCGAAACTATGCCGCAATAATCCGTTTTATCAACCATCGCCGCCGAGGGGATGTTGACGCTGAAATAACCGTTTTCTTTCACCCCTCGCGTCGAGAAGTGGGTGCTTTTCAACGAAATGTAAAGAACGGCATCAAGACTCACTACGCCACAGGCGCCTATTGTTACGTAATTGGGTCTTCCATCAACTTCTACTCCTGCCAGCACGGTTGGAAGCGGGCCAACCGGCCGATTAGGCAGCTTAACTTTTTCCACAAAAGCTCCCCCTTTATGTTCGGTTGCCAGCACAGTCAGACCGCCTTTATATCGTCGGTCTTAAAATAAACGAAAAAGGCACAGGTGATTTGCCTATACTTTATTCGTTCGCAGGCGTTGAAATGAATTTCTTTTGGGGTCAGTGGAACCGGCAGCCTGCCCAGTATAATCGCGCTGGCCCCGCGGCACTCAATAAATGTCAACAAGTTACGTTGTAATCAAGTATAATGATAGTGCGTTCCAAATTATCTGTCTTTTCTGAAATCAGCCCCACTTATGGTCATATAAAAGGAGAGTGCCAATATGAAAGAACCCATTGTGAAACGCTATGAGGGCAATCCTATATTAACCAAAAAAGACGTTCCTTACCCCGTCCAGACAGTCCATAATGCCGGTGTGGCAAAACATCAAGGAAAATATTACATGCTTTTCCGTTCTCATCTTGATACAGGGCGATCCATTATTGGTTTAGCACAAAGCAATGACGGTTATTCTTTTGAAGTCCACGACAAACCTTTTATTACTCCGGCCACCGAGGGAGTTTATAAAGAATACGAAGCCTTTGGCGTGGAAGATCCGCGTATTTCCTGCATAGAAGGCGAATACTACATAACGTATAGCGCCTATTCAAAGCATGGAGTTCGGATCGCATTAGCAAAAACAAAGGACTTTAAGTCAATTGAACGGCTATCACTGATAACCGAAGCAGACTATCGCAACATTGTTCTTTTTCCGGAAAAAATAAATGGCAGATACGTACGGCTGGATAGACCGCATTCTGAAATTTCACCCTGGGCAATCTGGATTAGTTATTCCAAAGATTTGATATACTGGGGCGAATCAGAGCTAATCATGACGCCGGTACCCTATCACTGGGATCAAATGAAAATCGGCCCTGGAGCCACTCCGATAAAAACCGACAAAGGGTGGCTTTCTATCTATCACGGTGTTTTCCCCACCATGGACGGTTCAGTATACCGGTTAGGGGTGGCTCTGCACCAGCTGGATAATCCCGCTATCGTTCTGGGTGTCAGTGATAGTTGGATTCTGCAGCCGGAAGACCCCTGGGAAGTAACAGGCTATGTGCATAATGTCGTTTTTACCTGCGGGGCTGTTGCCGAGGAAGATGGTTCGGTCAAAATATACTGGGGCGGCGCCGATACTGTCATGTGCGTTGGAACTGCCAAAATTGAGGACCTGGTAAATCTTTGCCTGAATAACAGCAGACCACCCCTGTCATGATGAGGCGGCTTGCCTTTTGAGTACGCTGTGACGCAGTGATTGCTTCAGATCATGTCCTTGCCAATATTTCCTGGTACACTTTTATATATTCTTTTACCATTTTCGCCTGCGAGAAATTACATTCCACTGTCTTACGACAATCTTCCCGCGAGATATTCGGAATATCTTTAATCCTGTCAGCCATTTCTTCCACCGTCGATACCAAAAATCCATTAATACCATTTTGAATAATTTCCGGCATCGAACCTCTGTTAAAGGCCAAAACAGGTGTTCCGCACGCCATTGCTTCGACGATGCTAAGACCAAACGGCTCATTGAAATTAATCGGATGGATCAAGGCATAGGCGTTACCTAACACCTTATCTCTTTCCTCCGGACCGACAGAACCAATATAGCTGACATCGTCGCCCAGGCAGGGCTCCACATATTTTTCGTAATAGGGTTTGTCTTGGATAATACCGGCAATGATCAGTTTCATTTTCGCCATTTTAGCAACTTGTATCGCTTCCCGTGTCCCTTTGTCGTGATGTATCCTGCCAAAATAGAGCAAATAATCACCACTGCTTTTTTTCAGTGTAAAATTATCGATATCGATTCCATGGTATACAGTCTTTATATAATCAAGCCCGGGGCTTCTGTCAGCATCACTGATTGAAACATAATAGGCTTTCTTATTATACTTTTCATAGACAGGCAGGATTTTTGCTGACGAAAAGCCATGTATCGTTGTCACCATTGGCGTTTTTATCAGTCCGCTATAAGTCAGCGGCAAAAAGTCATAATTATTGTGTATGATATCAAATTCACTTGCTTGTTCCATGATCTCAGATATATGCAAAGCTTCCCAAACCTTGGCATCCAAATCTCGGTCTTCCTCATAAGGCGCTTTGCATACGCTCCGGAGCTTAGCCGAAGTTATGGAATCGCCTGTGGCGTAAAGTGTTACATCCATTTTTTCCTTAACAAGGCCTTCTGTCAGGAGTGAAACAACTCTTTCCCAAGGGCCGTAATGCCGCGGCGGAGTCCGCCACGCAATTGGTGAAATAATTGCTATTTTCATATGTCCTCTTTCCTCGCCTTTGGCAGCTACAGCAGTTTCGAAATCACTTCAGCCTGTTTTTGGCTCAGCCATTGACTGATATCTTTTCCTTTTAACCCCTGCGGGGCAACTGAATCCGGCAAATAGGCCATTGCTGCTTTAAGCGGACCGAGCTCAGGCAGATTCAGTCCCCCTGCCGTCGCGACGACATCGAACTCCTCGACGCTCAAGGAACCACGCCTCAGACTGTTAACTGCAGCGACAACCGTCTCAGGGCTCACAACCTTCAGCAATGCAGCCGTTTTCCCGACGGAACCGGCTGCGGCAAGCCAGTCCCGGGGCAATGTCATCCTGTCATTCCAGCGGGCCAGGCGTTGGGGGTCCAGCCCTAGCCCCAGGGCTGCAAACCTTAATTTGGGCTTTGAGGTAACTTTTGCCACTGAATCAAGTGCTGCCATCGTTTTTGCGAAGTCTTCCGCTGACAAGTCCGCAATTTCGGCAAAGGTAGCCGACAATAAATCGGCTTCTGCCAGAACCTTGAAAAACCTCGCCGGTTCGGCTGCTTCCGTCAGAACCTTTGCCAACTCGGCAAGCATCCGCTCGGCAGGCTCGTCGCCAAGCTCATCGACAACCGAAGCTGCAAGGGCCAACGTATCGGGGTCTATTTTGAACCCCAACCGGGCCGCCTGACCGGCAAGCCTTAACGCCCGCAGCGCATCATCCGAGAAATACCGGCTGGTGGCTCTGAGTATCCCATCATGGATATCCCGGATTCCGCCAAAGGGGTCGACGATTTCTCCGGTCAAACTATCTTCCGCGATGGAATTTACCGTCGTATCCCGCCGTAAAAGGTCTTCCTCAATCGTTACCTTCGGGTTGGATGAAACTTTGAATCCTTTGTGGCCGCTGCCCACTTTTCGCTCTGTCCTCGCAAAAGCGACTTCGCACTTAAGCCCATCGATCAACAGGCGAAAAACAGGAAAAGACTTGCCGTATTCCTCTGCGTCAGGGAAGAGTATTTTAAAGTTTTTCCTGACCATCCCGACTACGCAAAAGTCAATGTCTTTTGGCGTTACTCCCATGAATTTGTCGCGGACACAGCCGCCCACCCGATAAACGCGGCCGCCATTCGCTGCAATGGTTTCGGCAAAGGCCCGTTCTGTTAACAACTCAACATTCATGCTGTATCGTTCCGCTCCTTGCCGGACAAAAATTCCCCTGACAAAAACACCCGGACCAATCTTAACCGGGGAATGAGCGTGCAGGGTACAAGTCCTTGTGGCGTTCATACCGACTGGAAATTGGAGATTTCGCAGTCTAATTATAACATACGTCAGATGCAGCTCCTGCCATCAACAAGACGCCGTCGCTATTACGAACTGAATGATAGTACGTGCAAAACCCAAACCTGCTTTTTGTGGTATACTTGAAGTGACTTTACATCATAAGTGTCCCATGGAACCTTGAAGAAAAGGAGGTATTTCACATGGGAGATAAAAGCCCTAAGAATAAAGAGAAAAAGAAGAAAAAGGCTGATAAGAAAGTTACCCCATCACTTACTCCGACAAAATTACTAAATCCCTCTAAATAAACACCGTCACAGTCCCTTTAAAGACATTACCTGTTTTTCTGCAAATGGCCGTACAGCCCCATAATTTCGCCCGGCATACAGCTGTCAGTCTTAAAAAAGGTACGCCTAGAAACTGCACTAGGCGTACCTTTATTGGTGTTATTTTCCCCGACCGGTTTTTCGCATCGGCATCTGTCGCTGATTATTATTCCCGGGTGTAGCCTTCGAGTTCTTAGGAAACGGCTTATTATTCTCATTTGCCTTTTTCTTTTTCTCAGCCAACAACGCATTAAGGTCCACTGGCACTCTTCCTTTTCATAGATTAATACTGAATTATTACTTCGTTGTCCCGCCCCATATGTCCTCTTTGGGTAAGCGCCGCTTATTCCATAAATCCCGCTTTTCGTTCGGAAACTGCGGCAATGAGAATGATGGCTGTATCGTCTGACCGTGAACAGTGGTTTGCAGAACAAAAAGCTCCGTTTTAGAAAATAGCGTGCCCCTGTCCTAAAACAGTGGCACGCTATTTTCCGCCTCGCAGGTGATATACCCTTGAGACTTCTCCCTAAAATACTCTAGGTGTCTTGTCTAAGCCTTCTCTGTTTCATAATCTTCCAGCGGTTCAATGGTTGTGAGCATGATGATAAGGGTAACAAAGGAAATCACGGACAGGAACGTAAATACCATGTCCCAGTTGTAGTTATCCAGCAGCATCCCTACCACGAAAGGAGCGAAAGCGCCGCCGAACGATCCGGCGGTATTTACGATCGAGACAGCAAACGGACTCTTTTCCTTTGTTGCAAGTCCCAAAGGATAGACCAGAAAAGTCGAATACCCCAGATTCAGCAGGATGCCTGCCAGCAGCAGGATGGCGCCGAGAATAACCGGATCGTTTGGCGCGTACAACAGGGAATACATCATAACCACGGTTGATATGGCCGTCAGCAGTATCACCGGCTTGCGCCGCTTGTCAAACACCTTGTCCGAGAGCCATCCGCCAATCAGATTTCCCAGAATGGCCCCCACCCAAGGCGACGCGGCGACGATGCCCATTTTCAAAATGGAGAATTTTTTGACGGTGACCAAGTAGGTCGGCACCCAAGTCATGATCGTATAGGTGATACCAACCATGCAAAAGTAACCGATGGCGCAGCCCCACACGCTCCAGGAAAGCAAAATGTCGCGATTGGTATCCAGCGGCTGTATTTTTCGCGTCCGGATGATTTTGTCCAGCCACTTAAGCGAGGCCGTCTTTCTGGCTCGCGCGGCCTGGCTCTCAGCATCGTCGCGGCTTTTCACCGATTGGATATAGTCGGTCTCGGCGGTGTTGCAAAACCGGCTTTCTTTAGGATTGTTCTTTACCAGCCACCACCAAAGCCAGGCGGTGAAAAAGCCGGGGATGCCAAACAGAAAGAAGACCTGTTGCCAGCCGAAGGCATAAATAATGTAGGCAGTTACCGGCGGCACCACGGCCGGGGCGAATTTGAACGACGAGATGAAAACCCCGGTGGCCAGTCCCTTTTCCTGCGGCGGAAACCAGCGGTTGATGGTGGTAACAGCGCCAATAATCAAAGGGGCTTCGGAAAAACCCAGGAGTGTGCGGCCGACTTTCAGGTGAAAAACGCTGGTCCCCATACCCATGAAAAAGGTGGACAGCGAAGTGCAGACCAAGGCCAGGGTATACAACTGCCGCACGCCGTACTTGCTGTAGAGCGCTCCCACCGGAACCTGGAACACCGCATAACCGAAGAAGAACAGGCTGGTCATTGCGCCAATGTCAGTATTCGTCATATGGAAACTTTCTTTTATATAGGGAACAACCACGCCGATATTTGCCCTGTCGGCACCGGCGATCATGGAAGCGAAGTAAATAATCGCCAGAACGCCCCAGCGGAACTTCGTGCTCTTTTCGGCTGCCTCCTGAACCTTTAGCGCTACCGTTTCTTGCATTACCCACACTCCCTATGTCTGTTTTCGCTGGCGACAGTGATTCCGCCTGCTGGCCGGTCATCGACTGCCGCGTTCTTATACCGGTCTGTCGCCAGGCTTGACTTTGATGGCCCGGTTATCTACCGCCGGCAGCATTTGCCCAGGATCACGGGTAACAATCACATCCACGACAGTTGGCGCATTGTCGTTAGCCATCGCTTCTTCCAGCGCCGCGGCAAGATCATCGGGATTCTCCACCCGAATCCCGTGGCAGCCGTAACTCCGGGCAATGGCCGCATAGTCCGTGTCGGTCAGCGAGCTGGACTGATAATGTCCCTGGCCATAGAAGGAATGCTGCAGCGCTTTGACATAGCCGGAAGCAGCATTATTGACCACAATCAGCGTAAACGCGACTTTGGCCCGGAGCGCGGTCTCCAATTCTCCGATGGTCATGTTGAGACCGCCATCGCCGGTGACGCCGACCACCGGCCCGGTCAGGCCGCCGTGCCGGCCGGCCAGCTTCACGCCAATCGATGCCGGCAAGCCATAGCCGATCGAGGCAAAACCGCGATTGGCCACAAAGCCTCTGCCGGCCTTTTTGGTATCGTACAGCAGCCCACCCCAGTGGGCGGCGAAACCGCCGTCTACGATCAGCACCCCGTCCTCCGGCATAATCCGGTTCAGCTCATGCATCAAGCGTCCCATATTGATCGGTTTTTCTGCGCTCTCATACCGGGCTCGGGCTTCCTGCCGCCATTTCGCCCGGCGTTGCCTGATCTCCCCGAGGTAATCGGAGCGGTCGACCCTGAGAGGCCCCAACCTTTCCCGCAGCGCGTCGGAGATATCTTTCAGACCGGCGGCGGCGTCACCCCATAGCCCAACCTGAACCGGCGCCCATCGCTCGATTTCTTCCGCGACAATATCAAGATGGATGATGGGAATATCGCGATTGGGCAATGTATAGCGTTTGCTGGCTATTTCACCGAGTTTGCAGCCGATGACCAGCAGGCAGTCGGACGTGTCGATCATCTCATTGGCGATCCGGCTGTACCTGCCGAACAGCCCCAGGGAAAGGTCGTGCGTACAGGCGATCGCTCCTTTGCCGCTCAGTGTGTTAGCTACCGGAATGCTGTACTCCTCGGCCAAAGCCACCAGATCGGCCTGAGCGCCGGAAAGATGCACTCCGCCGCCGGCCAGAATCAGCGGGCGTTTTGCCTGCGCGAGGAGACTTACAGCTTCCTTCACCGCCGCGGCGTCCGGACGGGTTCGCAGGGCCGGGACCGAAAATGCTCTGGCGTTGCCATAGAAATCGCTGTCCTGATAGTCATATTCGCCGTGCATGACATCTTCGGGAATATCGAGCACGACCGGGCCGGGTCGCCCGGAAGTGGCCACGCTGAACGCCCGCCTGACCAGTTCCGGAACCCGTTCGATCATCTCAATCCGGATCAGCTCTTTGACAGCCGGGCGCAGCATCTCCATCTGCCGGCATTCCTGGGTCATATTCTTCCAGGAATGCGCCCGGTGCGTATCGCCGATAATCGCGATAAGCGGTACGCCGGCGTTGAGGGACTCGACAAGCGAAGTGACAAGGTTGGTGGCACCCGGTCCGGTTGTCGCGTCGCAGACGCCCGGGCGTCCCGTCATGCGGGCATAGGCGTCAGCAGCCAGGGCGCCGCAACGCTCATCATTGACCAGGTAATGTTCCAGGCCGAGAATCCGGATGCCCTCATAATACGGCAACAGTTGAAATCCACCCATGCCAAAGCTGGGGCCAACCCCACAAATTTTCAACATTTCAGCCAGCGCCCTGCCGCCGGTCATCCGACCGCCCGGACGTTGGTCGCCCGATGGAATAGCAATCATTTTACCCTCTCCTTTTACTATTTACTGATACTCACTTCTGTCACGATACTATACGCAATAAACGTGCCAGCGAAAAAAGGGGCCTTTCCTCGGGTTCTTCTCCAGTCAAGCCCGCCAATCGCTCATTATTTTTACATGTTTTTTGAGCTTCGCTCAATTTTTGCGCAGATAGTTATGGGATTTTTGCCAATATTGTGCTAAACTTTTTACAAAGTACCGTGGCAGGAGGGCATTATAGGTGTACACATCCGACTATACCATCGGCGTGATCTGGTCCGGCACCGTCAACAACATCGACCTTATCGGCGGCGACAATATTCAGGTGTTTCAGCGCGTGCGCATGGACGAGGTGAAAGCGATTGTCACCAAACTCGAAGCCTCCGGGGTGGACGCCATTATCGGCACGCCCGGGACGGAAGCAGAGATTCGCAAACATGCTGCCGTTCCCATTGTTATTGCCTATTCCACTTACATTGATTTGCTGGAGACGGTCAAAAACGCCGAAACGGTGCTAAGGCTTTCCGATAAAAAGATTGCTCTGATTTTGCACGAAGGCAATCCGATTCAGGTCGAACGCCTCAAGCCGTTTTCATGTAACCAGATTGAACTGTTCAAGTATCGTGACGACTCACATCTGCGGCAGCTCATGCGATCGCTGCCAAAGAACTACGACCTGATTGTCGGTGGCCCTACAGCGGTATCGCTGGCCGAATCACTCAACATAAAAGCCTATATGCTGCTCTACCGCGAACAGGCACTGCTGGAAGCGGTGGAAAAGACCAGGGAAATTCTCGCCCTGCTCCGCAAGGAATGGCTTCAGGCCCAGCGGCTCAAGACTGTCATTAACATTACGCCTGACGGCATCATTGCAACAGACGAAAGCGGCCTGATCAACATGTGCAACCAGAAGGCCCTTGATATTCTGGGCCTGCCGGAAGGCGAAGTCATGGGACGGAAGGTCCATCAAATTGTCGGTGATTCCACCTGGAGCAAAGTTTATACCGCCGGCACCAAACAGACCGATGTGCTATTCGAATACAAAAAAACGAGGTTTTTTTCAACAAGGCAGCCGATTTTTGAAAACGGGCGGGTTATCGGTTCGGTCGGCACGTTTCAGGAAGCCGAGCGAATTCAAAGCATGGAACGAAAGTACCGTTCCTTTCAGAATGCAGGACTTACCGCCAAATATACCTTCGCGGATATCATCGGCATCAGCCCGGTCATGCTGCAAATCATTAAGCAGGCAACTATTTACGCCAAATTTGACCACACCGTGCTGATCGAAGGCGAGACCGGAACCGGCAAGGAAATTTTTGCGCAGAGCATCCACAACGCGAGCCCGCGAAAAAGCGGTCCGTTCGTCGCCATTAACTGTGCGGCGCTGGCCCCCACCCTCCTGGAAAGCGAACTGATGGGCTATGAGGAAGGCGCGTTTACCGGCGCCAAAAGAGGCGGTAAGACCGGACTTTTTGAGCGCTCCCACAGAGGCACGATTTTTCTTGATGAGATAAACCAGCTTCCCCTGGAGCTGCAGGCCAAACTGCTGCGCGTCATTCAGGAAAAGGCCGTTATGCGGATCGGCAGCGACCGTATCACACCGGTGGATGTCCGCATTATTGTCGCCACCAATGAAAGCCTGCAAAAAAAAGTTGAAGAAGCTACCTTCCGCAGCGACCTCTACTACCGGGTCAATGTGCTCAATCTTCATCTGCCGCCCCTGCGGGAACGCCGCGGGGACATCCCCCTGCTGATCGAGCATTTCCTTCGCGGCTTCTCAGGCAGCGGCAATGCCGACACTGCAGCAGAAACCGCAAAAATAGACACCTTGGTCGCCGGCTATCACTGGCCAGGCAATATCCGCGAGCTGCAAAATTTTATTGAGCGTTACATGATCCTCAGTCAACAGCTCGACGACCTGGATACACACATTTTTCACGAATTCCGGCAGGTGGCGCCCTCACCCCTACTTGCCGCCGACCCTGACACCATTCCGGTAAAGCTGGAAACGCTCGAAGATATGGACCGCCAGCTCATCGGCGCGGCAGTCGACCGCTGCGCCGGAAATAAGTCCCGGGCGGCCTTGCTGTTAAACATCAGCCGCAACACCCTCAACACCAAACTCAGCAACAAGAATACGACAAAAAAGTAAATACAACCCGCCGAACCCGCTCACGAAAAACTACCGTCTTCCACGGCTTTCACCGGTCCGGGCGCAAGCTTGCCGTACTCTCCGACAGAACAGACACATTACAAAGAGGGCTGCTCCGAGTCAAATCAGAGCAGCCCTCTTTTTTGCGATTTTCAAGATGTGCATGACAGGGGAAGAACTTATTATTTATTCAGGAAGATTCTCGTCCGGTTTTCGGCATTCTCCCTGATATTGTAGTAATAAAACTGATAATCAAAATGATGGAAGACTCCCTTGCCAAACACTTGATTACCCGGAGAATATTTTTCTACATCAACAGTGCTGCAGACCAATACCCCTCTTTTTAAATCAATCTGGCCATCAGCAAAATCTTTCACCTGCACCAATTTATCGCCTGTGCCTGTCATTAAAGACCCCAAGCTTTGCTGCGCGGTTGCCAATGTTCCGTCTCTGGTCCAGGTAATCGGGTTGATAGCAATGGCGCCAGGCAGTACCATCGGATTGGCGGTAACGTTAGGCGCTTCCGTATTATAGGAAACGATAACCCCTGTATCATTCGGACCTTGGGCGAATTTCAGGTGGGGGTTTTTTGCCAGGTAATCCCCGGTAATAGAATAGCCGATAACATACGCTGCAATCATTCTGGCATACACATCAGGATGGGCTCTCATATATTCCGACAATAACAACGCCATGATCGTCGATCCTTGAGAATGCCCGGCCAGAATAAACGGACGACCGTGGTTATAGTGGGTGATGTAATAGTCGAAAGCGGCAAAGACATCGGTTTTTGGTATCCCGCCAACAAGCTGAGCCTGGCCTTCCTGCGACAAGGACAAAGCATATTGGGCGTTATCCTGCCTGTAATACGGCGCGTAAATATTACCTGCCGTTTCAAAGGCGGTGGCTTGCCGGTCGAACCAGGCTTTTGCTCCGACTAACATGATCGGATTATCAATACTGCAGACGTTTGGCTCATTAGCATACACCTTTGTCCAGGCACTCGGATAAAGGTAAAAAACATCGACTTTTTTATCAGGCGCCTCCGGCAAAGCCAGCCAATGGCCTTTTTTGGAATAATCGGTAGCCTTGATGTCACTTGCGGACGCCACCAGCGCGAAACTGAAACAAAGGGCAATAGCCAGAATCACAATGGTCTTTACTCTCATTTTGCTTCCTCCTCTAATTGATGAATTGTGCATATATACACCCGTCCTTCGCCAGCCTCGACCGGGACAATGGGTCTTCTCAGGCAAACCTGATCGCATGCCACTCACAGAAGCTCGACCCGCAGTCCCTCATGGGCGTAAAAATCGATGATCCAGGAATCGAAATCGCCGTCTTTTACCGTTATTATCTGATACTGGCTGCGCATCGGCATATAGATCTTGATAAAATCGGCTTCCACCGGAATGTTTTGTCCGATACCCAGCTTTTTGTTTACCACAACAATTTTGTCTGATTTAAAAACATTCAGGAAGGTCTCAAACGAGATATAGGCACTTCGCTTGATGGTATACGTGCATTCGGCATTTTCGCTTAAATCAAACTTTCTGGTCTCAGATATATAGTAAGAGCGGATACTCTTAATCTCCTTGACGATGAGCGGAAAATCGTATCCGCGGTGACTCCGGACGGCCTTCAGATTGGCAAAGAAATAGTATGTGCCGCTTTTTAGATGCTTGAATACCGCTTTTCCGTTCTGATCCGTCCTGGCGCTGTCGCTTTCCTTCCCGGACACATTACCTTCCATCGCCGAAACGTCAACCCCAACAATCGGCGCGCCGTCCTCATCCAGCAGCGTCAGGGCAAGCGTCGGCGGCAAAACTTTTTTCGGGGGATTATCCGGGCCGGCAGCATCTTGCTTTACTACCTCCTGCC
>JARLHX010000120.1 GCA_031292035.1 Negativicutes bacterium
ATCAATAGGTGTATATACTGCCACCCGGGAAACGCCATCGACAAAGACATATTTGCCCTGGGCCTGCTTGCCTGATTCGGAGACCTTCTTGAAAAGAGCGATGATACGGTCGTCCAGCTCGGTTTCCTTGAGCTTCAGGTCGGGGTTGATTTTCTTTTCGGTATAGCTGAGTTTGCCAACAAGCTCCGGCATTTTAGGATGAGCAATCAGCATGCCTCCGTCGTCAGCGATGGCTCCATAGCCGGTGTCTTTAAACTTCAGGTCTTTGATCAGTTCGGTTAGCTTGTCCAGCCCGTAGGTTGCCCCGACAATCCCGGTCAGCTGGCCATTATAAATTACCGGAATGACAAAAACGACCGACGTCTTTCCGGAAGCCCTCGCGACCAATGGGTCGGAAACATAGGCCTTCTTGGTTTCCAGTACCTTTTTGACATAATCCCGGTCTCCCAGATTGGCTGTGGAACCGTCGTGACGGATGGTTGAACCGTCGGGCGAAATATAAATGACGTTATCGTATCTTCCGAGACGCTTGTGTGCTTCCACCAGGGCTTCCATGATCTGCGCCTTGTCGGCTCCGGTTCGGATGCGCTGGATACTGGCAAGGTCTTCGAGCGGAATGATCATGTCTTTCATTTCGGCCTGGACGCGGTTGGCGTAATCAGTGCCGACCGACATCGCCGTCTCGTCCACACTTCGGGCCAAAGACTGCTGGGACAAGTAGTAGCTGACCCCGGACAGCACCCCGAACGCCAGGATGAAGAAGGGCACCAAAATGAGAAGAAGCCGGGTCTGAATACTGGTTATTTTCACGGTTAAAGGCCTCCCTTTTTCACCATCTATGACCCTATATACTTGTAAACCCTGCTCCTTATTAAGCCTGCAAAAAACGACCGAACATATCACCAATTTTTGTATATCCTATCTTTAAACAAACAATCGAAATAATCCTGCATCTATTCGACATTTTTTTCTATTTTTCGCCACTATTTGTTCGTGCCGCAGCAGAAACCCATCTTCTCTGTGAGAAGATGGGTGGCATGACAACAAGCCTGTAAGCTTTCAAAAAGCTCACAGGCTTGTTCCTGATTTTCTTGTTATGCTGGAAATCACACGGCTTTGGGCTTGGCAAAAATCATCCGGCCGGCTGCGGTCTGGAGCACCGAGGTGACCAGCACGCCGATGGTTTCGCCGATGTGCCGCTTGCCGCCGTCCACGACGATCATCGTGCCGTCATCCAGGTAGGCCACGCCTTGCCCGAACTCCTTGCCGTCCTTGACCACATGGACAACCATTTCCTCTCCGGGCAATACCACCGGCTTTACTGCGTTTGCCAGCTCGTTGATGTTGAGAACAGGCACGCCCTGGAGCTCGGCTACCTTGTTTAAATTGTAGTCGTTGGTAATGATTTTCCCTTTTAGGACTTGGCCCAGTTTGACCAGCTTGGAATCGACTTCCGAAATATCATCAAAATCCCGGTTGTCGATCTGGACATACATACCCAATTCTTTTTGAATACGGTTGAGAATATCCAGCCCACGGCGGCCGCGGTTACGCTTTAAGAGATCGGAGGAATCGGCAATATGTTGCAGCTCTTCCAAAACAAAGACGGGGATTAGAAGGGTCCCTTCAATGAACCCGCTTTTGCAAATATCGGCAATCCGTCCATCGATAATGACACTAGTGTCGAGAATTTTATATTGGGAAATATTAGCTCCCTTGTCTTTCCGGTCCCTGCTGATCCAGGGAAACGAAGAGAACAGACCTAGCAGTTCGTCGCGTTTGCGGATGGCTACATTGATGCCCAAATAACCAAGTATGATACTGATAATCCCCGGTACATATTTGCCGATAATCGGGATCGGCAAAAAGGCAGAACCCAATAAATTAGAAATAATGAGTCCAATAGCCAAACCCAATGAGCCGGCTAACACGTCATACACAGGCATTTTGTTCAATCTGGCCTCAATCCAGTATGTAAATTGCCATAGCCGCCGTACCAGTAATGGCGACAGCAAAAAGCCCAAAAGCCCTCCCAGCAAGCCGCCAACGATAAACGACAAAATCGTCGCCGCCGTAATGCCAAAAAAGCCTAATGACAAAAATTCAGGACTGACTACAGAGGCCAGATAGGGTATGATTCGGTCGGTCATCATCAATCCGCCGATAGCTGCTAGCACGGTTATCATAAAACGAAGCACTTTATCTAGCAATATCTCACCTCCTATCATCATTATTCAATTATAATGGACTTTGCCCATCTCGGCAAGAGCACCTCCTGTATCAAAGTTAAATTGTGGAAACAGGGTTAGCTTGTCCGGAAAACAAAAAAAAATACGTCAGTTGCCTGGCGCATTTTCATAGAACAACCCGTCAATCCATGCTTCAACACTGCACAAGTCCTTGTTGCATGCCAATACCAGTTCGCTGACCAATATTTGGCGGGCAGTATCCAAGAGCCGGCGTTCACCGGTAGACAGTTTTTTCACCTTGTCTTGCAGGATAAGGTTGCGCACAACCTCGGCAACTTCATAGATATTACCGCTTTTAATTTTCGTGAGGTTGACGTTGAACCGTCGGTTCCAGTTGGCATTCAGCTGTATCGGTGCGGTCTGGAGCACATCGATGACCTTCGTCACCTCTAGCTCACCGATGACTTCCCTTAAACCTACATTATCGGCGTTTTTCATCGGAATCATCACTCGCATACCACCATAGGGCATGGTCAATATATAATAAATCTGCCGCTGTCCCAGTACCTCATGCTCTTCAACTGCCTCGATCACTCCTGCGCCGTGCATAGGATAGACTACTTTATCACCTATTGCTAACACTCGCGGCACCCCCTAGCGTATGTTATCAGTATAGCACAGAAGCTTTCCGCTGTCAAAATTTTATATTTTAACACAGTAGTCCACATGTTGTCAATTCGTGATTTAAAATTTTGCGGCCATTGACAACAGCGAACCGGTATTTATATAATAAGCCTAAAGTGAGGTGCTCGCACAATGAATGATAAATGCTGTGCCGATTTTCAGGCGGCGGTTGACGAATACCTTATCCGCCACCGCAGTGTCATTGATGTTTTAACAAAATTCCAGGAAGCCACCGCCAGAGTCAACCGTGCGATCGCTAAATCAGTCACTGAATGTGGCTGCGTGGAAATCAGAGCCGGCCGGCAGCAGATTCCCGAGCAGACTCCTTACAGTGATTTGAAACAATTCATGTCTTCCCATCTGACAGGGGAACCCTGCGAACATTGCAAGGAAGTACTCGCCAAAGAAATGGGCCACTGTTTGTTTTATATGACTGCCCTCTGTAACCTGATGGGCCTGAAATTTAATAAAATTATGCGCCAGGAATGTAAGAACGTCACCACCCTGGGTGTTTTTCATCTCTCGTAAATCCATCCAGAGTTTAAGATGACGAGGATATCGACTTGGCAGACCGCTTTCGAGCGGTCTCTTTTTATTGCCCACCGGCAAAAACCGTTACATAAAGACAAGGACCTGCGGACATGATACCACCAGCGTGACGCGAGGGGTGTTACCACGGAAGGCGTCTTTCCGTCGTCAAGCCTTTTGCACCTTAATGAGTTACCTGACATCCCCTGCTTGGGCGAAAGGAGACCTAGAACCGCAATGAAAGCACTAGACAGGAGGTCGGACTAGCATGGTCTTGAAACGCCGCCTCTACATCCTGATCGGGGTGATCCTCTTGGGCAGCCTGGTTGCTGTCGGAACTCTCAACCTGCCCTATTTGCTACCGATCCAGCAGAAGCCGGAGCAAACACCTCCCAAAACCTATGCTTACTATGAGATCCTGGATGCGGAAAACGACCAACCCTTGCTGTTCGTATCAGTAGTCGTCAGTGTCGGCGACGAGGTCATCACTGAAGAAAATAAGCGTTATCAAGTCGTTCGGATTGAGGAAAACCGGGCCTACGCCCGGTTTGTCGAAAATGTTGATTTGCGCGAATACGCCCCGAAAGGAAAATAATATAATTGCCTGACAGATTAGATTTGACGGTCAAGCAGGGCCTGTTCCCTCAGGCGCTTAAGGCCGTCTTTAATTGTTTTGGCCCGGACTTCGCCAATGCCTTCCACTTCGTCCAGTTCATCGATGGTGGCACCATAGGCCCGTTTGAGGGTTTTGAAATGCACCACCAGATTTTCCACCACCGGCATAGGCAGCCGGGGAATGCGGTTGAGTAATCGAAAGCCGCGCGGCGCCACCGGGATGTCCATGGCATTGGGGGTCACGCCATAGCCGAGAATACGGCAAACGTTATAGGTGTCTAAAATCTCCTCCGGCAAAGCCGCCAGTTGTTCCCTGACCTCTTCATGGGTTTTGGCGTCGGCGCTGACGCAATAGTCTTTAATCAGGAGCAGCACATCATCTTCTTCTGGCGTAAGTTCTTCCATTTGCATGCTAATCAGGCGGCCCTCGCTGCCCAGTTCGATGATATTGTGCTGGACTTCCCGGGCGATGCGGCTGACATGCTCGGCCCGAATGGCCACCGCCGCCACGTCGCTGAGAGTCACCAGGTCTTCAAATTCCATCGCGCTCAGCGTGCTCAGCCCGCGGTTCAGCACTGTCTCATATTTCTCCAGTGTTTGCAGTGCCTGGTTGGCCCGGCCGAGCAGCACGGTAATGTCGGTCAGAGTATATTTAATATCGCCAAGATAAACGGTGATGATATTGCGGCGCTGGGAAATGGCCAGCACCAGCACTCCTGCCTGACGGGCCATCCGCTCGGCCGTGCGGTGGCGGGTTCCGGTCTCGGAGGTGGGTATTGAATAATGTGGAACAAGCTGGGCGTTGCCATATAATATCCGTTTGGCATCTCCCGATAAGATCAGCGCCCCATCCATTTTTGCCAATTCATAAAATCCGGCGGGCGTAAAATCGCAATTGATGGCAAAGCCGCCATCCACCGCTTCCAGCACTTTGGCCGAATCGCCGACAACAACCAGGGCACCCATCTTGGCCCGAAGGACATTCTCAAGACCTTCCCTGAAAGTGGTGCCAGGGGCCAGACTTTTGATTGCTTTGATAAATCTCGGGTCCCACAAGAGATCATCGTGAGTTTTAGTCATAAAACACCGCCTCCATCGCCTCCCCGACATTGTTGACACCGACTACCTGAATACTGGCGTTACCTATCTTCAGCCCGGCCACATTTCCCGCCGGAATAACAACCTTTTTAAAGCCCAGCGCCGCCGCTTCCCGCACCCTCAAGTCCGCTCTGCCGACCATCCGGACTTCGCCGGTCAACCCCACTTCACCCATAACCACGGTGTATGGATCCATGGCGATATTGCGAAAACTGGAGGCCAGCGCCAGACAGACCGCCAGATCGGCCGCTGGTTCGTCGATTTTGATACCGCCCACGGCGTTGACATAGGCGTCCTGATTGCCAAGCAGCAGTCCGACTCGCTTTTCCAGCACCGCCAGCAGCAAGATGAGCCGGTTATAGTCAAATCCGGCGGCAGTGCGGCGAGGCATGCCAAAACAAGTCGTGCTGACCAGCGCCTGAATTTCTATCAAAAGCGGCCTTACGCCCTCCAAACAGGCCAACACCACCGACCCAGGAACTCCCTGGGGCCGTTCCGACAGCAGGAGCGCCGATGGATTCTTCACTTCCATCAGGCCGCATTCTTCCATACTGAAAAGACCGCTGTCGATGGTGGCGCCAAACCGGTTCTTCATGGCCCGGAGGACGCGAAAGGCATAGCTGCGTTCCCCTTCAAAGTATAGCACAACATCCACCATGTGTTCCAGCAGGCGCGGACCGGCGATATTGCCCTCCTTGGTGACATGGCCGATGATGACCACCGGGATTTCGCTGTCTTTGGCAAAACGCAGCAGTTTGCCGGTACACTCCCGCACCTGGCCGACGCTGCCGGGTGCTGACGCCAGATCCTGGCTGTACATGGTCTGAATGGAGTCAATGATCAATAAGGACGGCTTGATCCGGCCGGCTTCGGCGATGATATCATCAAGATTAGTTTCTGTCATCACCAGCAGATTATCACTTAATTTTTCAAGTCGTTCCGCCCGGATCCGCGTCTGGGCAGCCGACTCCTCACCTGATACATAGAGCACCGCACCATAGGCCTCACTCATTGCTCCGGCCACCTGCAAGAGCAGCGTCGACTTGCCGATACCCGGGTCGCCGCCAATCAAAATGAGCGAACCGGGAACAATACCGCCCCCCAGCACCCGGTCAAATTCCTTCACCCCGGTGCATAGCCTGGGCACGGCTCCGGTGTCCACCGCGGTGATCGGCCGGGGTTTGGCGGGTGGCAAAAGGCGAGCCGATGCCGCCTGTTTGACAGCAATTTCTTCCACCATGGTATTCCAAGCCCCGCAGCCCGGACAGCGCCCCAGCCATTTGGGAGAATCGCAGCCGCACTCCTGGCAGACAAATTGAATCTTATTCTTGGCCACAGCGAGCAGCCCCTTTCTTTGGCAAAACCTTCACGCCTGGCAACACCATACGATTGGGTTGCAACAGACGAATCTGTCAGAAAAAAACGAAAAGGTACGGGGACTGGCCCCCCGTACCTTTTCGTGATATTTCGACCCTTTTCCTGCTTATTTAGGCTTTTTTTGTAAATGTAAGTTTGCCGTCTTCGCCAGCGTCGACCAGAACAACGTCGCCGCCTGCCAATTCCCGGCGCAGTACCATTTCAGCGATGGAATCCTCAACCATTTTTTGAATGGCCCGGCGCAGCGGGCGGGCACCGTAAGCATAATCCTTACCTTCCGCCAACAGGCGGGCTTGCGCCTTTTCGGTAACCTCAAGATCAAAGTCGTTTTCATGCAGCCGCTTGGCAACGCTGGTCAGCATAATCTCCACCACCTGCTTGAGCTCTTCATTACTCAGGCTGCTAAATACGATGATCTCATCCACCCGATTGAGAAACTCGGGCCGGAAGGTTTTTCTGACCTCGTCCATCACCCTGTTTTTGTTCGCTGTAGAATCGGCTGCTCCGGTATCGGTCAGAAAACCAACTGCCGCTGAATCACTCTTGAGGTGACGGGCGCCAACGTTAGAGGTCATGATAACTACAGTATTTTTGAAATCCACCGTACGGCCGTGACTGTCGGTCAACCGCCCGTCTTCAAGGATCTGCAGCAAGATGTTGAAAACATCATAATGGGCCTTTTCGATCTCGTCAAAGAGGATGACCGAGTATGGTTTGCGCCGCACGGCGTCGGTCAACTGGCCCCCTTCATCATAGCCTACATAGCCAGGCGGCGAGCCCACCAGCCGGGACACGGTATGTTTCTCCATATATTCCGACATATCCATCCGGATCATGGCGGTTTCATCGCCGAACAGCGCTTCGGCCAATGCTCTGGCCAGCTCGGTCTTACCCACCCCCGTCGGTCCGAGGAAGATGAAGGAGCCGATGGGACGCTTGGGGTCCTTCAGTCCAGAGCGGGCGCGGCGCACGGCGCGAGCCACGGCCTCCACCGCTTCATGCTGCCCGACAACCCGTTTATGCAGTACTTCTTCCAGTTTCAGCAGCCGTTCGCTTTCTCCCTCGGCCAGCTGTTTGACCGGGATGCCGGTCCAGGCGGCTACAACATGGGCGATATCTTCAGCGCCGACGGTAATCCGTTCACTGCCGCCCTGCTTGAGTTCTTTCTGTTTGTTGTCCAGTTCTTCGCGTACCGTTTGTTCCTCATCACGCAGCTTGGCTGCCTGCTCATATTCCTGGGAGGCGATGGCGGCTTCCTTTTCGGTGTGGACCTTCGCCAAGCGCTCCTCAATTTCTTTCAGACCAGGCGGCGGAACATAGGCCTGCAAGCGGGCCCGGGAAGCGGCCTCGTCCATCAAATCGATGGCTTTGTCTGGCAGAAACCGGTCGGAAATATAGCGATCAGACAGCTTCACAGCCGCTTCGAGGGCTTCATCGGTAATCTGAACGCGGTGAAATGCCTCGTACTTGTCCCGCAGGCCCCGCAAGATGTGGATGGCGTCATCGACAGACGGTTCACCCACCAGAATGGGCTGAAAGCGACGCTCTAACGCAGCGTCTTTTTCGATATGCTTCTTGTATTCGTTCAGGGTGGTAGCGCCTATGACCTGCAGTTCGCCGCGGGCCAGAGCCGGTTTTAGGATGTTGGCGGCGTCAATGGCGCCTTCGGCCGCACCGGCGCCGATCAAAGTATGCAGCTCATCAATGAATAGAATGACATTCTCGGCCCGGCGGATTTCCTCCATCACTTTTTTCATGCGTTCTTCAAACTCACCGCGGTATTTGGATCCAGCCACCATGGAAGCCATGTTTAAAGATACCACCCGCTTGTCCCGCAGCGTCTCCGGAACTTTGCTGTCGATGATCCTTTGAGCCAAACCTTCGGCGATTGCCGTTTTGCCGACTCCCGGCTCGCCGATCAGCACCGGGTTGTTCTTGGTTCGGCGACTGAGGATTTGGATGACTCTTTCAATTTCATTTTCCCGGCCGATGACCGGGTCGATTTTGCCCTCTTGGGCCAGCTTGTTGATATCCCGGCCAAACTCATCCAAAGTAGGGGTACTGATTGTCTTGCCTCCCCCCTGAGGTTGCCCGGCTTTGGGCTGGGGAGTCTGGCCCGACATGGCGTATCCGCCTAAAAGCTCGATGACCCGCTGACGGGCAAGACCGATATCCACCCCCATGCCGGTCAGCACCTGGGCAGCGACGCCCCCGCCTTCACGGATAAGACCCAAGAGGATATGCTCGGTGCCAATATAATTATGACCCAGTTCTTTCGCCTCTTCGACTGACAGTTCGATCACTTTCTTGGCCCGGGGGGTATAGCCCCGTTCCGATGCGTTGGCTTGGCCGCGGCCGATGACAGTTTCTACTTCAGTACGCAGTGAATCAAGATTGATATTTAGCGAACCGAGGGCTTTGGCGGCCACTCCTTCGCCTTCATGCACCAAGCCGAGCAACAGATGTTCGGTGCCGATATAGTCATGGCCCAGACGGCCAGCTTCTTCCTGTGCCAATGCGAGAACTCTGCGGGCCCGTTCAGTAAATTTATTAAGCATTATTTTTCTCCTCCTCAGTGGATTGATCAGCAAGTTTTTCACGTATTAACTGTGCCCGTAACTGATCGCGTTCGGCTGTCTCGATATGGGGCCGCCCGGCGATTTTTTGCAAAAAATTAGGCCTAGTGGTGACAAGAAGCTCATTAAATACCGCAGTCGGTACGCCAGTAATGATTTTCAGATCAATTCCCAGTCTTACCTCACTCAACAGGGTCAGTGCCTCCTGCCCGGATACGATGCGGGCGTAGCGCAGGACGCCGTAAGCCCGCCAGACCCGGTCGGCCAGCGCCTCCCCGGAGCCGGCTATAAGCGCCTCCCGGGCCAACCGTTCCTGCTCGACAACCTGTTTGGCGATTCCTTCCAAGTTGTCGATGATCTCCTGTTCACTGTGACCAAGGGTCAACTGATTGGAAATCTGAAAAATATTGCCGAACGCTTCGGTCCCCTCGCCGTACAGGCCCCGAACCGCCAAACCCAGCTGAGTGGCAGCAGTCATAATCCGGTTGATCTGTCTGGTCAATACCAGCGCCGGCAGGTGAACCATCACCGAAGCCCTGAGCCCGGTACCGATATTGGTGGGGCAAGCTGTTATATAGCCAGCTTGTTCGTTATAGGCAAAGGTAATCTTTGCCTCCAGAATATCATCGACCGTATTGGCCAGTTCGTTGGCGTCCCGGAGATTGAGCCCCGGCACCAGGCACTGAATCCTGAGATGGTCTTCCTCGTTGATCATGATGCTCACCGCTGCGTCGTCCCGCACGAGGACGGCCCGGTTGGCAGGCTGCTCGGCAAGATTGGGGCTGACGATATGCTTTTCCACCAGCACTTGTCGTTCTAACGGCGAAAGTTTATCCATTTCGACGAGAAGATACTGATGCTTATCTGCTTTACGAAGACTAGCCACCGATTTTCGTACCTCTGCCGTCACCGCGTCCAGTTTTTGCGGGTCGGCCCGATTGGGAAAGGGTATGCCTTCCCAGTTGCGGGCAAGACGGATACGGCTGGAAAGTACAATATCGCCATCTGGTCCGCCTCCCATCATCCAAGGGGTAAGCGGTGTATCGAGAAGGCCGTCAATAGACATCAAGGCCCCTCCTTTTCGTCAAATACTTCCTTGCCCAAGGATTTAATCTCATCGCGGATTTTAGCGGCCTGTTCATATTCCTCGCGGCGAACATGTTCCTCCATCACTTGCCGGAGCTGTTGCATCTTTTGTTTCAGCACCAATTTGCTGCCAGAGCGTTTCGGCACCTTGCCGGTATGGCAGCTGGTTCCATGGATGCGGCGAAGGAGCGGCTCAAGGCGCTCGCCATAGGCGGTGAAACACTCGCTGCAACCGATTTTTCCCTGCCGGCTGAAGTCGGTGTAAGTCATACCGCAATTGGGACAAGGGGTCTCCGGTTTTTGCGGCGATAAATTGGCAAAGCCGTGGCTGAACATGCCTTTCAAAAGATCCTGCACCGCAAATTTACTGTCAGCAGAAATGCTTATTTCGCCGGATTTTTGCGCGCATTGGTCACACAGCCGTTTTTCGGTTTTCTGACTGTTGATGATTTTGGTGATATGCACGCTTGCCGGTCTTTCTTTGCAGTCGTCACAAAGCATATAAGTCCCTCCTTAGGAAAAATCGGCCAGTCTGAGCAGTAGCGATTGCAAGACCCGGGCCCGTTCTTCGGCTCCCAGCCGTTCGGCAGTCAAGCGGAAAAACTGGATCATTAGTTCAGCTTCCCTGTTGCTCAGCAGTCCGTGTGAATGGAGATGGTCAATGATGTCTTCGACCGCTTCCGGCCTGACTTCGGCCATTACTTGTTCGGCAGCATCTTGGTAGATGATCTGCTGGACCGGGATGCGCACGATCCGGACAAAACCGCCCGAACCGCGCCTGGACTCGACGATGAACCCGCGCTGGACGGTGAACCTCGTACTGAGCACATAACTGATCTGTGAAGGCGCGCATTGCAGTTCTTCGGCTAGCTCGTTGCGTTTGAGGACGGCAGCCTGCTTGCGTTCGCCCAATAGTTTCTGCAGGATAAATTCTTCAATTATATCTGCCAAATGAGCCATAACTATCACCTACAAATCGCTTTGACCTTTCCTGACCTTTGTATTCTTATTCTATTTGACTATTTGACTTTTAACAACTGGCTAAAGCGGGAAGGAATGGGCAATACCGCTAAATAATAATAATTATTACAACACAGCTCTGCCATTCTTTGATTTTCTTCCATTGGAGCCCGATTCCTTATTGTACTTGGAGCACCAGGAATTTGAGATAATTGGTCTCAGGCGCCCCAGGCAAGGTGGGATGGTCTTTAGCCTGGGCGGCGTAGTGCACCTGACGAATGACCCGCTTGGTATCTCTGGCGGCATCGACGACGATGGCCGAAAATAAATCCCGTTCGATATGATAGGAGCAGGAACAGGTCACCAAGAACCCGCCCGGGCGGACCAGCTTGAGTCCCCGCAGATTGATTTCCTTGTAGCCGCGGGCTGCCCCCTCGATGCTGCTGCGACTTTTGGTGAAGGCCGGCGGATCGAGAATGACCACATCATATTGACGGTGTTCATCAGCTTGGCTGCGCAAGACGTCGAAGGCATTGGCCGCTAAAAAGGTGCACCGGTCGCTGACATGGTTCAGGGCAGCGTTTTTTTCCGCCAACTCGATCGCCTGGGGGGATATATCGACAGCAGTTACACTGGCTGCTCCGTACAGGGCCGCATGGACGCTGAACGAGCCGGTGTGACAAAAACAGTCGAGGACCTCCGCCCCCTGGGCAAAATATTTTATAAAACGGCGATTTTCCCGCTGATCGTAAAAGAATCCTGTTTTCTGACCATTTGCGATATCTGCCCAGAAGGGAATCCCGTTTTCCAACACCCGAATGGTGGTAGGAAAATCTCCTTTTAGAAATCCTTTGCGCTGCTGGAGCCCCTCCAGTTCCCGCACAGGAACATCATTTCGTTCATAAATGCCGGTTGGCGCGAATAATTCATCCAGGATTGACACAATCATATCTTTATGAACATCAATCCCCAGAGCGAGGGTCTGGATGACCATAACCGGTCCAAACTTGTCTACAATCAGGGCCGGCAAAAAGTCAGCCTCGCCGAAGATCAGGCGGCAGTAGTCAGGCTCAGATAAAAAGCGTTGCCGATATTGCCAGGCGGCTTCAATCCGCCGCCGGAAAAATTCCCGGTCGATGGTCTCTTGTTCGCGGGTCAGGATACGAACGATAATTTGCGAACGCGGGTTGATATACCCCCGGCCGATAAACCGCTGGCGATGATTAAAGACATCGACAATATCACCAGGGGTAAAATCGCCGTCAATATAGTCGACCTCTGTCTGATAGACCCAGGGGTGCCCATTTTCGATGCGATGATGTGCTCCTTTGCGAATTAGCACCTTAGCTACAGCGTTCATTATTCTTCCTCTTTCCGTCGTTTATTCCACCAGTGGTAAAAAAGATAGAGCGCAACAAGGCCCATCAGGCTGCCATTCACCAGTTTAAACTCCCGGGCGAAATAGGCCGGCTCCCAGTAAGACACCGGACTGTGCACCGCCAAAAGGGAGAGTGGATACAGATAAAAATTGGCGTGGGCGGCGTGAGTAATGCCGTCAAGCAATAAATGGGTACCCCAGCCGACGACGAAAGCCTGAGCATGGCTAAAACTCGGCAACAGTGTCAACGCAAAGGCCCCGCCCCAAAAAACAACCGAATGGCCGGCCAGATCAAGCTGCACCGCCCAGGGGTATTGCGGCAGATAAGTCATAAAGGTCGTCGGCGTCAGCGCGGTAAGTTCACGCCAATCGAGTTCCCCTCCGACCAGCAGTACCCCGACCAACACAAAATATACGTAATCCGGCAGCATCGAGCCGACGACAAAAGACCATACCTTGGGGTGCCGCCGTGAAAAGAAATACAGCCAGAAACCGTGGTGAAGTGTATACATGGGCCACCTCTTCTATAATAGTACATATATTCTGGCACAGACTGCCAAAACCTATGTATTGCTGGAAGAAGATGGCGGCTAAAATCAGACTCGCTTAAGGGGACCTGTCAAACTTTCTAGACTCCCCCGGCTCCGGAAAACTTTTCCTCCCTTGACCAATAATTTAGCCGCAGCGACCCGATTCACCTGCAAGGTCATTTTGCTGGTCACAGCACATTGCCACAAAAAAATCTGCCATATTAAAAAATTACTCTTTACATTCCCGGCTAAGGCATTTATAATGAAAAACTGTACAATACATATAATAATCGGCGTAATACTGCTAATCCCTCGATAAAATCATCCTTTTCGCTAGAAAAGTCCTGAATTTCAGTCTTTTTTGAGGAAAAGTATGCGCCACATGGCTCAAAATAACCAAGAAAAGGGGCGATGTGTTGATGAAGATAATTGGCAAACACCTGACTGTCGATATGTACGGCTGTAGTTTTGATATCCTGGACAACCTTGAATTTGTCAAATCCTCCATGCTGACTGCCGTGCAGGAAGCCAATATGACGCTCCTCGATTTTACCTATTACAAGTTTGAGCCTCAGGGCCTGACAGCGCTGGCGCTCCTTGCCGAAAGCCATATGAGCATTCATACTTATCCTGAACTAGGTTATGCCGCCGTCGACGTATTTACCTGCGGCGACCACAGCCGACCAGACAAGGCGGTCGCTGTCTTAAAATCCTTCCTCCGTCCGGAAAAAACAAAGATCACTAACATTCGTCGTGGTGATTTCGGCTCTGAAATTGACATGAAACCGAAAGTCAAAACAACCATGACTCCTTTACGTCGTGTTCGCAACACTGGCGCAAGAGTCCTCAGCTTTCTTTCGCGTGCCAAATAGATGTGTCAAACAGCAGCCCGCCTTATCCTCAGATAAGCAGGCTGTTTTTATTAACGAAGGGAGGGGAACTTTATGCTGGAATATAATAAAGGGCCGGCTCAACTGGCCACTAAGGCCTGCGACACCGAGTTCGAATGCAAGGTTGCCGATTATTTGCGGCGTTTTACCCGCTGGCTTCACGTCTTTTTTAGCATTGCACTAGCCACTACGGTCATTATGTCGTTGTTTGTATTTTTCAATGATGTTGCCCATGCCTATATTTCAGGCAACGTCGGTTCAGGCACCATTCACGCCCTCGGCTCCCTGCTCATCCTCTGGACATTGTCGGAGCTGCTCAACTCCGAAATTCGCCACTTGCGCGGCGAAAAAATCAAAGTAACCATCTTTATCGAAGTTGCTGTGGCCGCCCTGGTGCGAAAGCTGCTGGTCATCAGCACCGAGGGAGCTTCCCTCACTGACAGCAGCGTATACCTTGCCAGCCTGCTGGTTCTTGGTATTGTGTACTGGCTTTTGCAGACGAAGCAAACCACATAATTTCTTAGTCCAGTGTGAACCCCGGAGTCGAAGCTCCGGGGTTTTGTTTTTCAGCGGCGAATCTATTTTACAATTATTATTACCACAGCTATAATTTAGATAATGTATAACAGTTCGAAATAGAAAGGGTGGTATAGTATGAAGAAAGTCTTGGCAGGCAAGTACGCTGTCGTCTTCCTGTTGAACCTTGCTTTTCTGGCGGCGTTGCTTTTCATTCCGCAGACAGTACAGGCAGCCGATAGCGGCGGCATACGTTATTCCATCACAGTCAGCAAATTCGAAAACCGCTCCGGCTTTGCGGGACAATGGGAAATCGGCGATGCCTGGGGCCTCGTATTGACCGACATTCTTAATCAGTCCGGCCGTTTTATCGTCCTGGGAGAAAAGGACATGCGCCAGGAAGCGATGAATGAGCAAGATCTGGCCTCTTCCGGACGCACCGCCCAAGGTGGCAAAGCACCGGTCACCGGTCAGATGACGCCGGCCCAACTTTTAGTTAAAGGCGCCATCACTCACGCCCAGGAAACAGGCTCCAGCGGCGGCGGTTTTTCGATCGGCGGCGTGACATTGGGCGGCAGCAACGGGAAGGCTGAAATCAATGTGACAATGTATATCATCGACTCCACCACCGGCCAGGTGCTGGCCTCCACCAGCGTTGTCGGCAAATCGACCAGCAGCAGCACCTCCATTGGCTACTCCGGCGCAGGTTGGTCCGGCGACTATAATAATTTCCAAAAAAGCAATATGGGCAAAGCAATTCAAGATGCCGTTGCCCAGGGGACCCAGTGGATGATCGCCCAACTGCCGAAAGTCCCCTGGCGGGGCGAAGTGGTCATGAACCGGGACGGTAATATTTATGTTAATCGCGGTTCACGGGAAGGTGTCAAAACCGGCCAAACCTTCATCGTTGGTCAGGCCGACATTATCCGTGACCCTGGCACAGGTGAAGTACTTGATGAAGTCATCAACGAAATAGCCCGCTTGCAGGTGGTTACCGTGAGAGAAAAACTGTCCATCTGTCAGGTAATCAGTGGTGACCCCGGAGCAATAGCCAAAGGAATGGCCATCCAGCTGCCCTAGTACATAAAGAAAAACGACTGCTTTTAGCAGTCGTTTTTTTATTGATTGATCTGGCAGCCGTTGCGCTTAACTCCCAAAAGATGCCCTCTGGAAATATTAAGAAGATGGACCATGCCGCAGATGACACTACCAGGCGGCGACGATCCCGTCGGTCCGCGGTTCGGTTCCGCCAGCGAGAACACCGTCACCATCCCGCCAGATAATTTGGCCTCGCCCAAAGCTGTTGTCCCCGATAGCGCCCCGTTTAATGGCGTGCCCGCGGCGATTGAGAGCCTCGGCGATATATTCGGGGAACAGTGGCTCGACAGCCACCGACTTGCCTTCCGTCCACTGAAAGCGGGGAGCGTCGAGCGCCGCTTGCGGATTGAGATGAAAATCTACCGTGTTCATTACAACCATCACGTGGCCCTGGGGCTGGATAAAGCCCCCCATGACACCGAAGGGTCCAACCGCCGCGTTGTCTTTGGTCATGAAGCCCGGGATGATGGTATGGTAAGGTTTTTTCCCCCCCTCCAGCCGGTTGTCGTGGGCAGGGTCAAAGGAGAAGTTATGGCCTCGGTTATGGAGGCTGATGCCGGTTTCCGGCACGACCAGTCCGGAGCCAAAGCCCATATAGTTGCTCTGAATATAAGACACCATATTGCCTTCTTCGTCGGCGGTCGCCAGATAGACGGTGCCGCTGCTGGCCGGACGCCCGGGTTCAGGTTGCACCGCCTCCCGACCGATCAGCCGCCGTCTTTCGGCCGCGAAAGCTTCTGACAGCAGGTCTTCCACTTTTACCGTCATATTGCGGGGGTCGGTGATGTATTTTCGCCCGTCGACAAAAGCCAGTTTTATTGCTTCGATTTGCCGATGGTAGGTCTCTACTGTGTCTTTATCAGAAAAGTCAAAGCCCTTCAGGATGTTGAGGGCCATCAGCGCCACCATGCCGTGCCCGTTGGGCGGAATTTCCCACACGTCATAGCCCCTGTAGTTGACTTTGATCGGATCGACCCACTCGGCGTGAAAAGCCTCCAGGTCTTCTTTGCGCAGATAACCGTTGTATTTTTTGAAGAATCCATCGATTTTCTCCGCCAGATCGCCGCGATAAAACGACTCAGCGTTGGTCTCGGCTATCGACTGAAGGGTAGCTGCGTGCCTCGCTGACCGCCAGACTTCACCAGCCGCAGGAGGTCGGCCTTGTGGGGCAAAAACCTCAAACCAATGTTTAAATTGCTCTCCTTGTTCGGCTTTATAGTTTTTGAACCCAGCTCCCCAAAGCTTTCCGATGATTGGCGAAACAGGAAACCCTTCTTCGGCATAGCGGATGGCCGGGGCCAACACCTCGGTCAGCGGCAGTTTGCCGAACCGTTTCGACAAGGCCGCCCAGGCTGCAGGGGTCCCCGGGACATTGACCGGAATCACGCCATACTTTGGCAGTTCCTGATACCCAGCCTTCTTGACCGCCTCGATGGAAATGGATTGCGGAGCCGGTCCGCTGCCGTTGAGTCCGTGGAGCTTGCCGCCGGTCCACACCAAGGCAAAGGCGTCACCGCCAATGCCGTTGGAAGTCGGCTCCACCACAGTCAGGCAGGCGGCGGTGGCGATGGCGGCGTCAATGGCATTACCGCCTTTTTTCAGGATGTCCAGCCCCGCTTGAGCTGCTAGCGGCTGAGAAGTCGCCACCATTCCTTTTTTGGCGAAAACCACGCTTCGCCGCGACGGATACGGATGATATAAAGAGTCGTAATTCATTATTTGCCCTCCCTTTATAGGAATTTCTCGAAGATCCCGGCAATGACAATCGATAACGTGGTGACTGTAGCGAACCCGGCGATAACATAAGACGGCATGATCGTCTTCATGATGATTTCCTTTTCTTGCTCGTTCGTGGCCACCGTAGCCGCTATTTCATTGGCCACCAGCCAAGTGGCCGGAAATCCGATCATGTTGGCCATCGTAATACCGATGGCCAAATTACGCGATCCGACGATCTTCCATAAAGGCAGAAAATAAAAGCAAAGATAGGTTGAAATCAGGGTGGCTGTGAATATCACCGCCATCTGGTAGAACAGAACTACAAGATCCTTCATGTAGATTCCTGCCATCGACGGAATGATACTGGCAAAGACCACCATGCTCATGAATCCCGACGTTTTGGCCCGGTCGAGAAGCTTCGGCGGGACCACCTCATAAAAGGACACTGTTGCTCCTAAAAGCAGCACCCAGATAGAGTAGCTCAGCCCGGTCACCTGTTCCATTAGGATGGCCACCCAGGCAAAAAACGCCGTCACTGCCAAACAGAAATAATCGGTGAAATACCGTTCCCAGTTCAGTCGGACATATAGCGGTTTCTTCACCCCACCAGAGGTATCCTCCTGTTTATCTAACGAAAAGCGGCCTTCCCTGTACTCCTTCAGGATTTTTTCCGCTTCTTTCACGCCACAGTAAGAAGCAATTGGCGTTCCGACAAACTTATGTATTGCATAGACCAAAGCCGCGAATGCTGCAGCTAACTGAAGTCCTTTGGCCATGGCCGCCGTTGTGATGATCTGAGTGGCGATAATGCCGCCCTTCATAACCGGGATAGCAACCACTGCGGCTTCTTTTCCCACCAACGGGATACAGGCCAATATCGCCAGGATGGTTGCAATCATCGCAATAATCGACAAAAGCACCGTGCGCCACTCCCGTACCAATTCCCGCAGGTTAATCATTGTCCCCATATGAAATACCAAAAAGGCGCTCGCCCATTTAGCAATCTGGCTTAAACCCGCGAGATCAATGACATTTGCCGGCAAAAGACCGGACATAAACCCGAAGAGAAACATCAGCAAGGCCGCAAATACAGACGATACCCGGGCTTTAGTCACCACCGCCAGAAAATCGCCGATTCCAAACAACGCCAAACAGACAAACAAATAAAAATAATTCATTGGACCCATAACTTGCCCTCCTATCTTGGTTGTACTTTTAGATCAATCCCCGGACCACACGCAACCCCTCTCAACTCTAACATATCCACAAATAAAATAGCCATAGCAATCAGCATAAAATCTGCATCGACCGCTGCTGGCGCAAATGGCAAAAATCTGTCTACCCTATACCAAAAAATAACAAACTTATTGCTTTTACTATAGGCTCTATCTTGCTTTTTGAGAAATCACTAGTTATAATCGGATTAATAGGCGCCATCTATAAATCCATAGACTGCAGGTGATAATAATGGAACTGAACCATTTGCAATATGTCGTTGAATTGGCCAATCATTTGAATTTCTCCAAAGCTGCAAGCAGTCTCTTTATAACTCAGCCAACATTATCACAGCAAATTGCCAAACTGGAAGAAGAAATCGGAATCAAACTCTTCGAACGCAAAACCCGCTCAGTTAAACTCACCTCAGCAGGCGAAGAATTTGTCATTTATGCAAAAAGAGCGCTGTCAGAAATACAAAATCTCCGCCAAGCGATGCAAGAATATACTTCATTAGATAAAGGGCGAATCAAGTTCGGATTTGTTACCTCCTTAAGATTACTGGGTATAACCAGCTGTATTGCCGCTTTTCAGAAGCGCCACCCGGGAATTGATATTCAGATTATTGAGCGCGGTAGTCAAGACTTAGTCAACCTATTGCAGACTACAGACATCGATATTGCGTTACTTGTTCATTCCCCTGACAAAATATCTGGACTACCGATTGATTTTTATCCCCTCGTACATGGCCGCCTTGTCTTAGTCGTAGCCAAGCAGCACCCTCTTGTCGGAACAAAAGTGGTTTCATTTGATCGCATTGCCCACGAGAAATTCATCCTCCCTGCCCAAAGCTATAATCTTCACGATATTATTCTCGCTGCCTGTCGGTCCCGTGGTTTTGAACCGAAAACCATCCTGCAATGGGGCCAGCTGGAAACCATGTTTGATTTGGTCGCAAATGGCTTGGGAGTTGGCTTTGTCAGTTCACAAGTTATGGATAACTACTCACGACCGGACATTGCCGTCCTCCCAATAGAGCCAGTCATTGAAAGAACTACCTATCTGGCGATATCATCTGATAAGCAACATCTTCCCGCCGTGGTAGCCTTTAAAGAATTTATCCTTAATACGTTAACATATGGTCCGAATGATAAATGGATAAAATAAGCCTTTCCTGCGTGCAAAAGCAGCAAAAAACACCCATCAAAATGATGGGTGTTTTTTGAATCAGCGCCTACCTATCCTCCCAGGCCGTTTCCAACCAAGTACTTTCGGCGTATACGGGCTTAACTACTGTGTTCGGTATGGGAACAGGTGGAGCCCCGTAGATATCGACACTGAATTAAGCAGACACACGACGCTTTAGCGTCGATGTGGTCGCTTAGTTCGAAGCCTCAGCTTCGAACCATTAAGGTGAATATCCTTGCGGTATACTCCCTCAAAACTCCACAGGGGATAAAGTGAAGTGAATGGCGAGCACTAGGATTTGGCTGGTTGTGCTATGGTATCGTCACTTAATGATGTTCCTCACTTGCGCTCGGAACTAAGCGACTCACACTATTCTACAGCATTTCTGCGTCTACTTTGTTCCTCACTCACGTTCGGAACTAAGCGACCACATCGACGCTGAAGCGTCGTGTGTCTGCTTATAAGTCAAGCCCTCGGCCTATTAGTACCAGTCAGCTAAAACCATTGCTGGCCTTACACACCTGGCCTATCAACCTCGTGTTCTACAAGGGGCCTTACCAGATTAACTCTGTGAGAGACCTCATCTTAAGGCCGGTTTCACGCTTAGATGCTTTCAGCGTTTATCCGTTCCCGACGTAGCTACCCAGCTGTACCCCTGGCGGGATAACTGGTACACCATTGGTCAGTCCACTCCGGTCCTCTCGTACTAGGAGCAGTTCCCTTCAAGTCTCTTGCGCCCGCGATGGATAGGGACCGAACTGTCTCACGACGTTCTGAACCCAGCTCACGTACCACTTTAATGGGCGAACAGCCCAACCCTTGGGACCTACTTCAGCCCCAGGATGTGATGAGCCGACATCGAGGTGCCAAACCTC
>JARLHX010000121.1 GCA_031292035.1 Negativicutes bacterium
AGGATCCTGGTTATTTACCGTTACCGATATTAGATCCCCACCGGGACATGCCGCTGGACTCTGCACATAATAAACCGTGCTCCGCATGTCATAGAAGAAACCTACCCAGTTCGTCGGTCCTGCCAGTATGTTCCAAGTGTTTCCACAACTATCAGACACACCGGGTTGAGCGACCGGCTGGCTGTCGAAGTTGTAATAGTCTCCAAGGAACAGAAGCAGTGTTGAAGCTCCCGGATAGACAAACGGCCCTGTAGCGTATGTTGTTGGATAAATTGCCGAGGCGCTCGTCCCCCATGCGCCCGAGGACACGATCGTGGGTACCGGAGGATTCACTACTAGCGTGGCTGCTTTGCTGGGATTGGCGGAGTAATCCTCATATTCCGCATAAACATTGGGCGCATTGCTATCCGTGCTCAACATGACAAACCGCATAGCAGACGTGCTAGTCCACCCTGGTCGTGAAGTGATTTCCTTGACGATACTCGTCACATCGATGATGTGGGTGCAGGTGTCTTGTCCGTTGTTGTTCCCCTGGCAGCTTCCATGAACATCACCCGGTCCTGTACTAGTGTAATCAATGTAAGCCGTCGTATAAGGCACGTCCAAAGGAGTGTTACCTGCCGCCCCACTGAAAGCAGCCCCATCGTCTTGAGCCACTCCGTATACGCGGAAAGTGTAGTTACTGCTGCTGCAGGGTGCTGATCCACAAACAGCGCTGGTGTTATAGCCGTCGCCACTCACCAGTTGCAGGTATGCTGATCGGATCGTGTCACCCGAATTGACGCCGGTAGACGAGAATCGGTAGCCAGTAACCCAGGCAGTTGTCGTACCACCCCAACTCCCCACCCTATCTAATCCATCGTACTGTGGAGTGCTATGCCACCCGCTGTTGTCATAGTTATTGTAGTAACCGTCGTCGGCGTCACTGGAAATCTGAATAGTGTGGGAAACCAGGGGATTTGTGCCGCTGCCAATGATAGTTAACGTTAGTGGCGCGTTCCCCGTTCCACCGGCGTTGGTCGCGCTCAGCGTCACCGTGGATGTACCCGCTGCCGTCGGCGTCCCCGAAATCAACCCCGTTGTGCTGCTCACC
>JARLHX010000122.1 GCA_031292035.1 Negativicutes bacterium
CCTGCCGCAGACCTGCGGCAAGTGTCATGCCGGTATCGGCACACGACTCGCGAAAGGTGAGATGAAGATTCACAACCTGCCGGGCGCCGAGAAGGGCAAGCCGTGGCTGGTGAACTTTATTAGTCTATTTTACATCGTCATCATCGTGCTGACGATTGGCGGCATGTTTGTGTTCAACGCCTTGGACTACATCGCCAAGACGCGGGGGCACATCCGGGAAGTCCGGGAGTCGGCTCACAGCGAAGTGCGCATGACCAAGTGGGACCGGTACCAACACCTGAGCATGATGATCCTGTTCATCACCCTCGTGTATACCGGCTTCGTCCACAAGTATCCCGATGCGTTTTTCAGTTGGCCATTCAAGCTGCTGGAAAATGGCGGCTACATTCGCGGCCTGATCCACCGCATCGCGGGCTGGACGTTTACCGGGCTGTTTTTCGTCCATCTGGTGGCGCTGTTCTGCACGCCGCGCGGACAGGCTTACGTCAAAGAACTCTGGTTCCGGTTCCACGACATGAAAGACGGCGTCGGCCAACTGCTTTACAACATCGGCCTGACCAAGACCCCGCCACCGACACGCCGTTGGAACTACGCCGAGAAGGTCGAGTATTGGGGGCTGGTGTGGGGATCGTTCGTCATGATCGTCACCGGCGCGATGCTGATCTTCACCGAAACCGTCCTGCGCATGTTGCCGAAGATCTGGCACGACGTGGCTCAAGTCATCCATTTCTACGAAGCCGTGCTGGCCACGCTGGCCATCGTCGTCTGGCATTTCTACTGGGTCATCTTCGACCCGAACGAATACCCGATGAACCCGGCCTGGCTCATTGGCAAGAAGCCGGCCCACGGCGAACCCAAGAAGGAACATGAAACCGCTGATGAAAATATCAAGACTGAGTAACACCGATATGAGAATTAGAAATACATTTCTTATTATCCTACTTATAGGAATGGGTGCGGTTATTCTGGCACCAGGCCAGGTTTGGGCTATTTGTCCTCTGTGCACCATCGCGGTATGTGCTGGGGCCAGTTTCTTTGGATGGTTGGGGGTCGATGATATTATCACCGGTCTCTGGATCGGCGGCTTGACCCTTTCGGCGATCATGTGGACTATGAGTTTCCTCAATAAAAAGAATATCCGGTTTCCCGGCCGCAGAATATTAGTTATCATTAGTTATTACATTATCATCATAGCTCCCCTTTACTGGAAAGGCATTA
>JARLHX010000123.1 GCA_031292035.1 Negativicutes bacterium
CCCAGCGCGTAGTGCGTCACGGCGATGGCAGTGGGAAACACAGACAGACGCGCCGCCACCGCTGTGAATGTCACTGTGATGGTGATGGAAGCGTTCAGGCCACCGCCGTTTGTGGCAGTGGCACATACAAACAGCGGGTTGCTCCTCGCCTGCAGGCCAAGGGGAGAAGTGGACACTGCAGTCGTGTAAACAAGTGAACCGTTGGAAGGGAGCACAGCAAAGGGCAGCCAGGCCAGAGTGGAGATTGACGACTGGCTGAAAGCGGCGCCACAGCGGCCACCAACAGCAGAGAAGGTCAGTGTGTTCCACGGCGCCACAGTGTTGGGATTGGACGCGTACAGGGACAGTGGGAAACCGAGGATTTCGCCTGGTGACGCCACGCCGGGCGAGGAAAAGGAGAGGGAGGGCAACGTGAACACAGGCGGCTTGTTGATGGGGCTCAGGTCAATTGTGAGTGTTGTTGACGTGTCCACGTGCTGTGCAGCCTCACACGCGGAGTACGTGGCAGCGACTCCAGGCCCAGTAAAGGCAGCTATCGTCTGTGGCACACACACGGACAGCGTGACGTTGTAGCGCCAAGTAACACCGTAATCGATTGGAAAGGAGGCCACCGCGGGCCCCACAGCAAGGTTGACACTGCCATCGGTAGCTGTGGTGATGATGAAAGGGTGTCCCACACCAGACTGTGTCAGCGGGCTTAGTGACAGCGCCACGCCCGTGGGGAGGAGAGGGCAGGCCACGCCAGTTCCCATGGGGGACTCCTCTGCCACAGAACAGACGAAGGACGGGAACACGGCCGCGGACGGTAAGCAAATGTAGCATGCATCACCTGGAAGATATCCCAGCTGCCACTGGGGCCCCGTGAGGCATGCAGTACAGTTGTTGGACACACAGGCACTGCAGCCAGCAGGGCACGGGGACGGCATCACACTGGGTGTCAATGAGCGTGTGATTGTCACTGTCGGCGTTAGTGACCCTGACGCAGAGGGTGTGAGTGTTGCTGTGCTGGTTGTGGTAGGGGTCGATGACGCTGACCCGGACGATGTCACTGTCGCGGTGTTCGTCACTGAGGCCGACATTGTGTCTGATGCCATCGCGGACACTGCAGCCGTTTGAGACACAGTCGGTCTGGCAGTATCGGTAAAAATGTTTGTCATTCATTAAAATATTAATATGATATTCAATATCTTTTCGTTTCTTGTAATCATACTTCTCTAAATGCTTACTTAACAGATCAATGAACTCATATGCTTTATAAAATCTTTTCATTTTCTCTTGCATGTGATTGTATGCAGCTAAATTATAGTCATCTTTAATTTTTAATTCCATTAATTTATAAATGTCTATATTGGATTAGTTTTTAAGCCATTTTAAATATTATTTTCTATATATTTAAATAACCAAGAGCAAGAAAAAGAAG
>JARLHX010000124.1 GCA_031292035.1 Negativicutes bacterium
CCGCAGCCCTTTGCGTGCATGCTGCGCGCGGGTGATGTCTGTCCACATGTGGCTCTCCGTCAAAGTTTCGCAACTCCGACTGAATCACATCTCACTGATATCACCCAACCTTTTCTGCGGATGAGTTTCGGGTCGGACACTGAGGGTTTTGACATGATAAGTCGAAGAGAATTAATAGCGCAAATTTCTGCTTCATTTCTTACTTCCGGGCGAAATTTTGATCGGATTAGGCTAGCGACGGTTTCCCTTCTCGATTTCGGAGCCGATCCGGAAAAGGATGCGTTTCCGGCGGCTCAGGCCGCCATAAAACACCTAAAATCGATCGGTGGCGGAATCTTGGAATTTCCAGGTAACGGCGGCAGAGGTTGGTGGCTCACACAGGGTGTTGTCATCGATAGGTCGAACATTCATCTTCGCCTCGCCGAAGACGTAAGATTGTTAACCAACAAGCCCTCTCCCGTTTTCGCGTTCAGGGGCACAAGAAATGCACCGATCAAGAGCGTATCGATAGCGGGTGATGGAAAGAAGGTGAAAATCGATGGTGGCGGAGACAAAGTAAAATCATATGTTTACAACACCAGTACTTATGCACCTTGTGTGTTTTTCGGGTGGGTGTCTGGGTGGAAGGCGCAAAATATCTATGCAAGGAATGGCTTAGATGGCTGCTTTCGTGCTTTTCAATGCGAAAATGGTCAATTTATTGATTGCGACGCCAGCAACAGCATCTATGATAATGGATTTTCAATCGATTTTAACCTCAATCCAAACGCGACTGCTAATAATACGCCTCGGCAATATATCCTAAACTGTCGTGCATGGAAGTGCGCCGGCTTCGGGATGACCGCCTATTGCTCGACCAATACATCGATCGTTAACGGCTCAGTCTGGGAATGTGGCAACGACGACCCGCAGGCCCCCGTCAGTGGTGGAGGCATTTCTAGCGAAGGGGATTATAAGAACGCAGCGACAGCATCTATAGATAGAAATATTGTCATTTCGAACTGCACGGTACGCAACTGTATGAATGCGGGTATTTTTGTCACTACTGGACAAACGCACATTATTGACGTCGTTATTTCAAATACCGCTGCAGCATCCCGTCGAAAAAATGACATGACGGAAAAAGGTAGTGGCATCTATTTCATCTCGGCTGGCAGCGGATCGGTCATCAATACAAAGATTGAAAATTCCGGAACTAATGGCGTCACTCTTGTCGACAACAATGGTTATGTCCCCAACTTACAATTCGATGGTTCGATCGAGCACAGTACGCTTTATGGAATCTTGGTCCGCCGCGCTGGCAATGTCACCATATCGAAACGCTCCATGATCTCAAATTCTGGCAAGCAGCCATTCATAAATGGCAGCATGCAGGTACAATGAATAATTTCCCCTTATTACAAATCTTTGCCTCCCCATCGCGCATATTTTGCAATATATTAATTTTGTAGATGCACGGCAACTGTCAATAATTTAACCCGGAAAATTCACCGGGGGTTGGCGGATGTAACATAAATACCTGATTTGATGTATGATTTGGTTGCTTAGACCGATCAACGTCATTTCAGGAAGGCCACGCCCGCCATGGACGATCTTAATTTTACTGCGTCACAAATGATCGGTTTGGAGGTTGTGGCTTGGCGCAGCAAGGACATCGCGCCAATCTTCGAGCGAGTGCGACGGTCAGTTTCCTACGCAGCGTGGCGATTGAGTTCGTGGTGTGACGTTCGGGTCTGACGGGTGGGTTCTTTGGATCGGGAACTGCGGGGAATGGGAGGTTTTTCGCTGCTTTGGCGGCTGGCAAATGCTGAGGGTGGAATCGTCTCCCGTTCGGAGAGGAGAAACCCGTAAGCCGCGATGCAGAGACTGGCGTGGTGATGGAAGCCTCGTAACCGCCCGATTGCTACCGCGGGTGATGGGCCTTGATGCTTTTGATGATTTGGGCGTCATCGATGATGGAGGCAAGGAAGTCGTCCCATTCTGCGGGTGACCGTCGCAGGTCGGCGAGCAGGTCGCGCAGTTCATCGATGGCGTTGCGCGTCATGGCGGTCTTGAAGTCGTCGGGCCCGTCGCTAACGGTGATGATCGAGCCATAGGAGAGGTTATCGTCATTGCTGACGATGGCATCGATGAGGTCGGGATGTTCGCCTAGAATGTCGGCGACATAATCGAGCATGAAGACGTGTCGGACGGTTGCCATCAGGCAGCCTCGGCCATTGGCGCGAGCGGTGTCCAATTCCAGGGGAGCAACTTCGTCGATCCGGTTGATCTTGTGATCGTTGATGCGGGCCAGGATGTCGGTGAGATAGGCCTGCGGGTCGAGGCCATTCATCTTGGCGGTTTCGATGATGGTCAGTAACCACCCGATTGAGGCCGCCTATCGATCGTAAGCTATGTCGTTATTGACGTCGTTATGTACGTCATGATCGATGGAGGCTGGTTTGGCGATGCTCGAGATTTTGGGTGTCGAGCGG
>JARLHX010000125.1 GCA_031292035.1 Negativicutes bacterium
AATCACCGGCGAAAAATCACTGCAAGAGGTGGGCGAAGAGATCTACCAGGAGATTTTGGCTGTTGCCTCAGGCAAGTTATCCAAGGCCGAAGTGCTTGGCCATGACGAGCAGTTTTGTATTACCCGGATGCCCTAAAAAGGAATTGGACACCGTATCGCCTTTGCGTGGACGTTTGCCGACTGCGCTGAGGCGATACGGAAAATAATTGCGTGTGGCAAAAATAGAAAAAATGAAAATTAAAATTTTGTTAAGATTTTTTTGAATATTGGTATTTATCTAAAAAGGAATGGTCGTTTGGATCTGCACATTGCCTATATATTAGACTGGCATTGCAGGTGTGTTGGCTGTTATTCTGTGTAAAATACTGGGAGGGTGACATTGTCTAAGTAATGTAGGATAATTAATTGGAATGGAGGAATTCTTCATGCAAGATTCCGCTGTGACGACAGTGGCCATGAGTCCGACCAGGACAAGATGGCTAGGGCTATGCCTGGTGTTTTTTACGACATTTATTTCAAATATCGACCGTGCCAACATTTCGATTTGTACGACGACTATCTTGAATGATTTAAGCATTACCCCGATTCAAATGGGGCTGACAACAAGTGCGTTTTCTCTGGCCTACGCGGCGCTGCAGATTCCAAGTGCCCTTTGGGTACGCAAATATGGAACTCGTGTTGCTATTGCTGTAGCCATTTTATTCTGGTCGCTGTTTACACTGACTACCGGATTGGCGACAGGCTTCCTTTTCTTGATTATATCGCGAATCTTCTTCGGTTTTGGCGAGGCTCCGGTCCATCCGGGCTTAAACCAGTATAATATGCGCTGGTTTCCGCTTAAGGAGCGGGCTTTTGCCTGCGCCATCCCCAACGCGGGATCATGGTTTGCGCTGATCGTTTCGCCTCCAATCATGGTTTTGGTGCTGGAGAGTTTAGGCTGGCGCTGGGTATTTTTTCTTTGTGCAGGACTAGGGTTTGCCGCCGCAGCCTTGTGGTACTGGTTCACCCGCAATAGCCCCAAGGAGCACCCGGCAGTCAATCAGGCCGAACTGGAATATATCCAAAATGATCAGAATGTCATCATTAAAGGCGGCAAGGTGCCTTGGGCCAAACTTTTCAAGGCCCGGTCTTTTTGGTGTATTGGTCTTACTTACTTTTGCTCGGTCTATATGTTGCAATATTTTGTCTACTGGCTGCCGTTTTATTTGCAGACTCAGCTGCATATGAGCTTGAAAACGATGGGGTTTGCCGCGTCGATTCCCTGGATATTCATTTTTGTTGCCACCATGTCGGTCGGCCGAATCAGTGACAGGCTTGTTCGGGCGAACTACTCCCTGTTTGTGGCGCGGAACTGCCTGATTTTACTGGGATTCGCCGGGTCGGCAATAGCGATGTATGTCAGCACCTTCATGACCGACCCCTGGACAATTGTTATGCTGCTGAGTGTTGCCCTGGGTTTCATCGGCTTTAATATGGCCATACCCTGGGCGATTGCGCCTGATATCGGCGGAGAGTACACCGGTATTGTCGCATCCTGGATGAATACCTGGGGACAGGTGGGGGCCGCTATTATGGCGACTGCCAGCGCCTATATTGGGACTCACTACGGCTGGAACAATACGCTGGTCGCCCTTGTGATTGTCGCCTGCGGCGGGATACTCTCTACACTGGCTATCCGGCCGGAGAAAAGACTGGTATAGCAAGGCCACTACAAATAAGGAGGAAAAAAATGACGACAGACGGCAATAACTCAAAAGCAATCCCTAAGGGGCGTTGGTTGCGGATCATACCCACGTTGATTGTATTATATATTGTTGCTTACATGGATCGAATGAATATTGGCGTGGCGATGGCTGGCGGGATGAATGAAGCGCTCGGTCTATCGATGACTATTTCCGGTTTGGCGGCAGGAATATTCTCTGTTGGCTATTTGTTTCTGCAAATACCGGGCGGGCATATTGCCGAACACGGCAGCGCCAAAAAGTTTATCTTTTGGACCATTCTGGCCTGGGGCGGGTTATCGATGTTGACCGGTTTTGCCCAAAACGAGTGGCAATTATTAGTGGCCCGCTTTTTGCTAGGGTTTGCCGAAGGCGGGATTCAGCCAGCCATTCTGGTTATTATCAGTAACTGGTTTCCAGCCAAAGAACTGGGGAGAGCCAATTCCTATTTCTTTTCCTGTTTAGCCTTATCGATTATCATTACCACGCCTTTTTCAGCGTGGATCGTTGATGTCGCCGGGTGGCGGTATATTTTCATTATCGAAGGACTTATGTCGTTGGCGCTAATTTTTATCTGGCTGCCATTAATAAGCGATCATCCGGAGGATGCGAAATGGATTTCCAAAGAAGAAAAGGAATATCTTGTTGAAACTTTGCGCGCCGAGCGGCAAGCCCAGCCTGCCGGGAGTGGGTCGGCTTCATACACCCAACTGCTTTCTAACCGCAATATGTGGCTGCTGACGGCAATATATTTATGCAATATGACCGGGCAATTCGGCTTTTTGATGTGGCTGCCGACCATTGTCAGGAATCTCACTAAGATGGGGATGACCAATGTGGGGCTGTTGTCAGCAGTACCCTATATTGCTGCGTTGGCGGGGCTCTATATTTTTGCTATTTTGTCCGACCGCGACCTGAATCGCCGGCGGTATACGACAATTATCCAAATCGGTTTTGCCCTCAGCCTTTTATTATCTACCCAATTTTCCCAACAAATCTGGGTTTCCTACGCCCTGCTCGTCCTGACAGGCTTGTTTACAAAGGCCTATAACGGTCAATTTTGGACACTGCCGCCATTATTATTCCCAGCCGGAATAGGCGGAGGAGCCCGTGGCGGTATCAACGCGATTGGCAACCTCGGCGGCTTTTTTGGACCGTTTCTGGTGGGCTGGATAACTACCCTGTTTAATATGCAAGTTGCCATATATTGTTTGGTTGGTATTTCGCTTGTAGGGGCAGTGATGACACTGTTCCTGCCGGAGGTCACCGCCGGGAAAGTGGGACAAGCAGCAGCTTCGCCACAGCAAAAGATGGGTAAATGTTGATTGGTTAAACAGGTTGTAAGTTATAAATAGGAGGTTTTGTTATGAGAGACAGCAAGATCACCCGGCGTACTTTTCTTAAAGGGGCCAGTGCGGTCACCCTGGCGGCAGTCAGTGGGATCGGCCTCGAAAAGACTTTTGCCGCATCTTTCCCCGCTGAAATCCTGGTACCCAATTCATCAGGCACCGGGGTGCCCCGCCTCAAAGCGCCGGCTAATGCCTGTGACTGCCATCATCATATTTATGACGACCGTTTTCCTTTCACCGGTTCGTCCAAGCGGGCCCAGACCAATGGCCGGGTAGAAGACTATCGGCTGCTGCAGCGGCGCATCGGTACAACCCGCAATATCGTCGTCAACCCTTCGGCCTATGGCACCAATAATGATTGCACCGTGGATGCGCTATCCCAGTTCGGTCCTGATACCACCCGCGGGATAGCGGTTGTTGATACCAGCGTCTCGGATGCCGAGCTGCAGCGGCTGGATGCTGCCGGTATCCGCGGTATCCGCTTTACCCTGTTTGATCCAGCCACCTCGGTCACTTCGGTCGATATGATCGAACCGTTGGCCAAGCGGGTCAGTGACCTTGGCTGGCACTTGCAAATCCATATGCGGGGCGATCAGCTTGTGGCTGCTGAAGATATGCTCAACCGCCTCACTGTGCCCATCGTCTTCGACCATATCGCCCGCCTCCCTCAGCCGGAGGGTACCGATCATCCGGCCTTCGCCATCATTTGTCGTCTCCTCGACAATGGCCGTACCTGGGTCAAGTTGTCTGGCGCCTACCAAGACACTAAGGTCGGCCCGCCGACTTACGCCGATATAACCAAAGTGGCTCAATCCTTTGTCAAGTATGCCCCCGAGCGCATGGTGTGGGGCAGTGATTGGCCTCATCCGACCGAGAAGCAAAAACCGGACGACGCCATTCTCTTTGACTTGCTTGCAGAATGGGCGCCTGATCAAAAGACGGTGCACCGCATTCTTGTCGACAATCCGGCCGCCCTTTACGGGTTCCCGAAGTAGCGTTACCGACAGTCTATCGGCTCCAAGTAAAAGTAAGACCCCAAGGGCTAGCCCTTGGGGTCTGTTCTGTCGTTAGGCTTGATGCTGCACAGATGCGGCAAGTATTATTTACACCATTTAATAACACTGGCCGCCCAGGTCAGGCCACCGCCGAAGCCCACTAATACGAGGACGTCGCCATTTTTGATTTTGCCGCTTTGGACAGCCTCGGCAAGGGCAATCGGAATGGAGGCCGCCGACGTGTTGCCATATTTATCAACATTGACGATGACTTTATCCATTGGCAGGCCAAGACGTTTTGCTGCCGACTGAATGATGCGGATATTCGCCTGGTGGGGCACTAGATAAGTGATATCGGCCGGAGAAAGTTTCGCGTCTTCAAGCGCCTTAATGGCAGATTCACCCATGATCTTGACGGCGAATTTAAAGACTTCTGTACCGTTCATGCTGATATAGTGCAGTCGATCAGAAACCGTCTGTGCCGATGCAGGCTGCCGGGAACCGCCAGCTGGCAACTTTAAGAGGTCGCCGCCTGTGCCGTCCGCCCCTAAATTCATTCCGAGAATTCCGCAACCGGGCTGGGTCTCGCCCAGAATAACCGCTCCCGCGCCGTCGCCAAACACGATGCTGGTGTTCCTGTCAGTCCAGTCCGTGATTTTCGATAAAGTTTCCGCACCAATAATTAAGATTTTACGATAAGTGCCAGATTTGATAAACTGACTAGCGACAACTAGGCCGTAAACAAACCCGGAACAAACAGCAGTCAGATCAAAAGCGGCGGCGTTCATTGCTCCCAGGTTTTTTTGTACGAGACACGCAGAAGATGGAAAGGCCATATCTGGTGTGACGGTAGCAACGATGATCAAATCGAGTTCGCTGGCGGTAATCCCCGCGTCCGCCAAAGCTATCTGAGCCGCCTTTGTTGCTATATCCGAAGTAGCTTCGTCCTGGGCGACAATACGGCGTTCGTGGATACCGGTACGGGCGACAATCCATTCGTCAGTGGTATCTACCATCTTCTCAAGATCTTTATTGGTGACAATCTTGTCCGGCACATAAGACCCTAACCCCAAAATGCCTGCAAATTTCTCATTCATGTTATTGGTAAATCCCTCTCTCGCTTTTTATAAATCGCACTAGCATTAGACTTCTATTATACCCGCTTTTTTCCTGTTAGAATATAGCCTTGTTACATCTTGTGAAAGAGGCGGAGGCGGAAGTGGCCTCATGGGTAGCAAATTCAGGGCTTGCAGAGATATTTAGAGTATTTGCCACTTTAGTCGGGCGGAAACATAATTAAAAGAAAAATTGTAAATGATAATAATTATTATTTACAATTGAATATGGTTGATCTATAATAGAATCAAATAAAGGAATTTCCTTTATCGCAAATAAACAAGATTGAAAAGAGTGATCTATATGTCAAGGGCAACCTGTTATGAAGGATTTTGTGAAAATGAAAATAGAGAAAGCGAAGGAATCTTTAACACATTGTTTCTGATTGGTGTCGGTTTAGTAGTTGCGGTAATAATTTCGCTAACAGTATTAAACGCAGGGGCAGGCATTGACGCCAGCTATCTGCAGTACTTGGATACCGGATTTTAAAGGCTGGTAACTAACCGTGAAAGAGGCGGAAGAGCCGCGTGAGCGTCTGAAATACTCTGACTACCTAGGCCCTGGGGAATTGACCCGCAGGGCTTATTTTTTTGTGCTAAGGGCTGGTTTGCAATTTTGCAGTCATATTATGCGCATGCTGAGCCGAGGATGTTTCCACACCAATTTTCCAGGGAAAATAAACCATATAAAACAATGAGAAATTTTTCACAATACAGTTGCAAGAAGGGCTTCGGTCGTGTAAACTAGGAGTACGTTAATTATTTCACAATTAAAGTTGGGAGGTTGTGTCATGCAGCAGTTGATGGATTTTCAGGAAATGGACGCCATTCTACAAAAGTACCGCTATGAATCAAGCAATATTATTCCGATATTGCAGGACACCCAGGCCAAGTACCGCTACCTTCCCCGGGAAGTTTTCCCCTATCTTTCGGCGAAACTTGGGATTAGCACAGCCAGGATCTACAGTGTTGCCACTTTTTACGAAAATTTTTCGCTTGAGCCAAAAGGCAAGCATGTCATTAAAATCTGCGACGGGACGGCATGTCATGTGCGAAAATCGATCCCGATTCTCGAACGGCTGCGTAAAGAGCTGGGCCTTTCTGACACCAAGGTGACGACTGACGACCTCCTGTTTACGGTGGAAACGGTGTCGTGTGTGGGGGCGTGCGGGCTGGCTCCTGTGCTTACTGTGAATGACAAAGTGTATCCCGCAATGACGCCGGATAAAACCAGTGAACTTCTGGCGAAGCTCAAGGAGGAAAACTGATGTTTTTGAACCGGGAAGATCTCAAGCGGGCCAGCTCGATATATAGAAAATCACTTGAACGACAAACGAAGAAGATCCTTGTCTGTGCCGGCACGGGCTGCGTAGCCGGAGGATCACTGGAGATCTATGCCGAGTTGCTACGGTTGATTGAGGAGAAGGGCATTTCTTGCGCAGTAAGCCTGGAGGAAGAGCCGGAGGGGGATTCGATTGGCGTAAAGAAAAGCGGCTGTCACGGTTTTTGCGAGATGGGCCCGCTGGTGAGAATCGAGCCTCAGGGTTGGCTGTACATCAAAGTTAAGCCGGAGGACTGCGCCGAGATCATCACGACCTCGATTTTAGGCGACGACTTTGTCGAAAGGCTGGTATATAAAAAGAACGGGCAAACCTCTCCGACCCAGGAAGCCATTCCTTTCTATAAAAATCAGACCCGGCTTGTCCTTGATCACTGTGGACATATCGACGCCACCTCGATCAAGGAATATTTGGCTATCGGCGGGTATACGGCGTTTGCAAAAGCCCTTTTCGATATGGGCTCAGATGAAGTGGTGAAAACGATCGAGGAGTCCAATCTGCGTGGACGCGGCGGCGGCGGCTATCCGGCGGGGCGCAAATGGAGCCAGGTCAAGCGCCAGAAAGCTACCCCGAAATATATTGTCTGCAATGGCGACGAGGGCGATCCGGGGGCATTTATGGACAGAAGCATTATGGAGGGTGATCCCCACCGGATGCTGGAAGGAATGATGATTGCCGGTGTGGCCTGCGGGGCGACGGCAGGCTATATTTATGTGCGGGCCGAGTATCCGCTGGCGGTCAACCGCCTGGAAACGGCCATTGCCGAGGCGCGGGAATACGGTCTTCTCGGCCAGAATATTCTCGGATCGGCTCATGATTTTGATATCCAAATCAGCAAAGGCGCCGGGGCGTTTGTGTGCGGCGAGGGTAGCGCGCTTACCGCATCGATCGAAGGAAAACGCGGCATGCCCAGAGTCAAGCCCCCACGGACGGTGGAACAAGGGCTTTTCGGCCTGCCTACGGTGCTGAATAATGTGGAAACCTTCGCCAATGTGGCGCTAATTATCGAAAAAGGGGCCAACTGGTATAAGGCGATCGGACCGGAAAATAGCCCTGGCACCAAGGCCTTTGCCCTAACAGGAAATATCGAGAATACCGGACTTATTGAAGTTCCCATGGGTACGACCCTGCGGGAGGTCATTTTCGATATCGGCGGCGGAATCCGCGGCGGCGCTGACTTTAAAGCCGTTCAAATCGGAGGGCCGTCAGGCGGGTGTCTGACCAAAGAGCATCTTGATTTGCCACTGGATTTTGACTCGCTGAAAAAGGCGGGGGCCATGATCGGGTCTGGCGGACTTGTGGTCATGGATGAACATACCTGCATGGTCGAGGTGGCCCGCTTTTTCATGAATTTTACCCAGAATGAATCCTGCGGCAAATGTGTGCCCTGCCGTGAGGGCACCAAGCGCATGCTGCACGTGCTGGAACGTATTGTTGCCGGACAGGGGGAACCGGAGGATATCGACATGCTGCTGGAGCTGGCTGACACCATCTCAGCCACCGCACTGTGCGGTCTTGGCAAGACTGCCGCCTTTCCGGTGGTCAGCACCATCAAATATTTCCGGGACGAATATGAAGCCCATGTGGTGGAAAAGCGCTGCCCATCGAAAACTTGCCAAAAACTAAAGCAAATTACTATTGACGCCAACCTTTGTCGCGGCTGCTCGAAATGTGCGCGGGTCTGTCCGGTAGGAGCGATCGCCGGCAAGGTCAAAGAGCCGTTTGTGATCGCAGCAGATAAATGCGTAAAATGCGGCGCGTGTATTGAGTCATGTGCTTTTAAAGCGATAAAGGAGGACTGACACCGTGAACACGGAGTATATGATCATCGATAATCTGCCGGTGGAAATCGCCGGCGAAAAAAATATTCTGGGTGTCATCCGCAAGGCGGGAATTGAGCTTCCGACCTTTTGCTACTATTCGGAGCTGTCGGTATACGGCGCCTGCCGGATGTGTGTGGTGGAAGACAAACGGGGCGACATCCACGCTGCCTGCTCCACGCCGCCGAAGGCCGGCATGGAGGTTCGCACCAACACCCCCAGGCTCAGAAAATACCGGAAAATGATCCTGGAACTTTTTCTTGCCAACCATTGCCGCGATTGCACGACCTGCGAGAAGAACGGAAAATGCAAACTGCAGGAACTGACCCAGCGGTTCGGCATCAAGCAGGTCCGGTTTCACAATACATCGGGTGAAGCCGACCTTGACACTTCATCGCTGGCCATTGTCCGCGACAAGAGCAAATGCATTCTCTGCGGCGACTGTGTACGGATGTGCGATGAGGTACAAAACGTCGGTGCCATCGATTTTGCTTTCCGCGGGTCCAAGATGTGCGTCAGTCCGGCCTTTGACGAACCGATCGCCAATACCAACTGTGTCGGCTGCGGCCAGTGCGCCGCCGTTTGTCCCACCGGCGCGATTGTTGTCAGGAATGACACGGCAAAGCTCTGGCAGGACTTGAGCGACAAAGACGCCAAGGTGGTGGTGCAGATCGCCCCCGCTGTCCGGGTGGGCATCGGGAAAGAACTCGGTCTGGCCGAAGGGGAAAATGGGATGGGCCGGATGGTTGCCGCCCTACGGCGAATTGGCTTCGATGAGGTGTTCGACACCTCGACTGGTGCCGATCTCACAGTGTTGGAAGAGGCCGGAGAATTTTTGGGCCGGCTGGAAAAGGGTGAAAAGCTGCCGCTGCTCACCTCGTGCTGTCCGGCGTGGGTAAGATACGCCGAACTCAATTACCCTGAGCTGATGGCCAATATCTCAACCTGTCGGTCGCCGATGCAGATGTTTGCCTCGGTGCTCAAGGAACATTATAAGCATTCCAACCGCCGGATCGTGGTGGTGGCTGTCATGCCCTGCACTGCTAAAAAGCAGGAAGCGGCCCGCGAAGAATTCGCCGAAAATGGCGTTCGGCAGGTGGACTATGTCATTACCACCCAGGAACTTGTTCAAATGATCAGAGAAGCCGGTATCGTCTTTTCAGAGATCGACCCGGAAACGGTGGATATGCCGTTTGGCGTGACCAGCGGTGCCGGAGTGATCTTCGGGGTGACCGGTGGAGTGACCGAGGCGGTGGTCAGGCGTCTTTCGGATGATAAATCGGTTGCTGCCTTGAGGGCCATTGCTTTTACCGGTGTCCGGGGTCTAGAGGGAGTGAAGGAAACCAGTATCGACTTCAATGGCCGTGAAGTCAAAGTCGCCATTGTCAGCGGAATCAAAAATGCCGATACTCTTTTGAAAAGTATCCGAAGTGGCGAAAAACAATACGATTTTATTGAGGTGATGGCCTGTCCCGGTGGATGCATTGCCGGGGCCGGTCAGCCCGTCACTAATGGCGAAGGGAAAAAGCGCCGCAGCGCCGGGCTTTATGAAAGCGACCGGATGAGCAACATCAAGCGGTCGGAAGAAAATCCGGTGATTATGGCGCTGTATGGCGGACTGCTCAAGGGAAAAATTCATAAGCTTCTTCATGTAGATTATCAGCAGAAAGTGGGAGCGGAATAATGAAAATCGAAGTATGCATCGGTAGCGCCTGCCATCTTAAGGGATCTTATAATGTGATCAACACTCTGCAGCAACTGATCGAAGAATACAGACTTTCTGATCAGGTCGAAGTAAACGCGGCTTTTTGCCTGGGCCGTTGTACCCAGGCGGTATCGGTGCGGGTGGATAATGGTGAAATACACAGCGTGTCTGGCGCAACGGCGCGCGAGTTTTTTATCAGGCAGGTGCTGGAGCAACAAGGTGATACAAGAGAAGCATCCGGTATGTAAATGCGCGATGGAATTTATCGATTGGATGGAAGATAAAAATAATGTCAGAGGGGGATGTCAGCCGATTGCGGCTGACATCCCCCTCTGACATTATTCGAAAGAAGAAGGGTCTGATGATAAAAAAGATGGCGTATTTCCTTGGTTTTATGCATTGTTTTTGGACAGTTGCAAAAATCAGGACAACCAAGAAAAAGAGGAATATTCTCACTATTTTTTTAAATTCCAGGAGGATTTTTCCAAACGATAGAGAAAATGATAATTGCCCAATAAAATAGGGAAGGTTTCCCTTATAAAGGGAAGATGGTGGTAGCTGGATTTTTGTTACTAAAAAAGTAAGTGCTGAACAATGCTGCAGCACTTACTCGATTCAAAAGGCTATGGTTTCTATTGGGCGGTTTGCCAGCCGCAAGCTGACGAAACTTTCTCGGTCATTTGCCGCAGATGGTCAATTAATTCTTCCTTGCGTGAATTGAAGCGACTGAGAGGACCGGATACAGCCATCGCGGCAACAACGTCACCATAGCCGTTTCGGACAGGTGCAGCCAAGCATACCAGCCCTTCCTGCGCTTCCTGTTGATCTTCTGCAAAGCCAGTTTTGCGGATTTCATTCAAACAGAGAATCAATTTTTCTTTCTCGACGATGGTGAATGGAGTGAGGGGGCGCAAGTCAACACCCTGAAGATATTTATTCAATTGCTGTGGGGGGAGAAAGGCCAGTAAAAGTTTTCCGGTGGCGGTGGCATAAGCAGGCCTTTTCAGTCCGATCAGGGCGGTGATATTCACGGGATTGCTACCGGTTATTTTGTCAACACAGGTAACTTCCCCTTGGCTATACAGCGTCAAAATGCTTGTCTCGCCAGTCTGCTGACTGAGTTCCTGCAAATAGGGACGACACTCTCTAATGACGTTGGTATTGCTCAGAATGCTGGCGCCCATTGTGACTATCTTCATGCCGGGCTTGTATTTCCCGGTGTTTGGATTCTGGACAACGAAACCTTTTGTTTCTAAGGTAATAAGCAGGCGATGCGCCGAACTGGTGGAGATGCCCAGGTGTTTGCTGATATCTGTTACGCCCAATTCGGTCTCGGTTGCTGCCATTATTTCTAAAACAGTAAGGGAGTTTTCCACGGACTGCAAAATCTGTTGGGCCATTGTTTTCCTCCTGAGAACATCGGTCTTTTGCAATACAGACTATTCGTTCCCAGCTCCCCAATTTCCTCCACAAGCCGGCAAAATCGGTGTTCTAGGCACAGTCAGTATTTGAGGAGCGGGGTTTTGCATACAAGGAGGCATAGGATGCGCAATAAGTGCTAACGCCAACCTCGCAAGCCAAAGCCTAAGAGTTGAAACAATTAGCAAATGAGAAGGAGCAAAAATGGAAAAAAAAGTATTATCATTATGGACTAGTAAGCGGTTCTATATTGTTTTGCTGCTATTTTTTAACATTATTATCAATTACATCGACAGAGTGAGTGTAGGGGTTGCAGCCCCGGTAATGAGTAAGGAGTTTGGCTGGGACCCTGCCCAAATGGGGTGGATTTTCGGAGCTTTCGGGTGGGCCTATGTTCTTTGCCTCATACCGAGCGGATGGCTGGCAGATCGTCTCGGTACGCGCAAAGTTAGCATGCTTGCAATTACCGTGTGGTCGATGGCAGTTGCCAGTACAGGGGCCGTCTTTAATTTTGGCAGTATGGTGGCCGCCAGAATGGCGCTTGGCGCCGGTGAAGCTGCTTCTTATCCGAATGCCGGGAAGGTAATTCGTAATTGGGTTCCCGCCAAGGAGCGGGGGGTTGCCACAGCAATATGGAATAATGGCAGTTTCGTCGGCCCGGCGATCGCCGCCCCTTTTATCGCCTGGCTGATTATCAATTTTGGTTGGCGGTGGTCATTTTTAATATTAGGTTCGCTGGGGATTATCTGGCTTGTTTTCTGGGTCAAGTGGTACCGAGAGCCGGAGCAATGTGAATGGTTGTCTGAAGAAGAAAAGCAGTATATTATTGCCAACCGTGATGGAGAAGCTTCTCAGGACCGAGTTGTCAATCAACCGCTAAAAATTCGTAGCGTCATTGGGCAAGTACTTTGTCAAAAAACATATTGGGGCTTGGCGCTTGCATTGGGAACAGTTGCCTACTCCCATTACTTACTGCTGATGTGGCTGCCGACTTATTTGACCCAGGCAAGAGGCATGACCCTGATGGATGCCTCGCTATACAGTTCCGTTCCGTTTATCGTTTCCGCAATTTTAGGAATCATGATTGGTCGCTTGAGTGATCGACTTTTAACGCCGGAAAATATTCGGCGCGGTAAAAGGAAGCAGATGCTGATTACCTTTATATTGATGGCCAGCATTATTTTGCTGACTAACGTCGTGAATAACGAATGGGTCGTTCTTGCCATTTTATCGATCGCATTAGCAAGTCTGTCGACAGGTCTGACACTGACATTTGCTCTTGTCAATGATTTGGTCATTGAACCGCGCATGGCTGCCACTGTTTTAGGCATGGTGCTGTTTTGTTCAAACACCTGCGGCATGTTGTCGTCAATTATTACAGGTTATATTGTCAAAGCCAGTGGGTTTAACACGGCTTTTTATGTAGCCGGGGCCCTTTTGATAGTGGGGGCAGTGATATCCTACACCTTTGTCGGACAGCCGATTGTTTATCAATCGAGTGAACCGCACAATGCGGATGTGGCGCAATAAAATAATGATTAGGCTCTCGGAGCATGCTTCAGGAGCGGTCAGCAATAATGTGAGGAGGTTACTATTATGAAACCCTGTCCAGGCCCCAATCCCAATCCCCAAAAACCCCAATTCAAGGCTCCGCCGGGAGCGACCGATTCCCACTTTCATATCCTCGGCCCGGCCACCCGCTATCCCTATGTGGGAGAACGCGAATACACACCGCCAGATGCCTTGCCTGCCGCCTGCCGCCATCTGTTTGACACCATCGGCATCACCCGGGCGGTGCTGATCCAACCCAGTGTTTATGGTGAGGACAACAGCTGCATGGTGGAGGCGGCAGCCCAGCTTGGTATGCCCACCCGCATGATTGTAGTCGTCCCGTTCGACACACCGGAAAAAGAGCTGGTGCGGCTGCATGAAGCCGGGGCGCGCGGCGTCCGCTTTATCCTCGCGCATGTTGGCGGCTTGCCGCTGACCGATCTGGAACGGTTCTCGGCCCGCATCAAGGATATGGGCTGGCACATCCAGCTGCTGCTGCGGCCCAACCATCTCCTTGAGCTGGAATCGCGCCTTGCCAAGCTCCCTACCGATTTCGTCATTGACCATGTGGGCTTTGTCCGGCCGTCCGAAGGGCTCCAGCAGCCGGCGTTTCAAGCGCTGCTTCGTTTGATTCGAACTGGGCGTTGCTGGATCAAGTTTACTGCCGGTTATCGTTTTTCGGCAGAGGCGCCTCCCTACCGCGATGTGCTTCCGTTTGCCAAGGCCCTGATTGAAGAGCGTCCCGACCGGCTTCTTTGGGGCAGCGACTGGCCGCATGTCATGTTCAAAATAGCTGATACAACCCAGCTTTTTGATCTGTTGCTTGATTGGGCGCCAGACGAAAAAATCAGGACAAAGATCCTAGTTGATAATCCGGCGGCGCTTTTCGGGTTTTAAGTATAAATTTCGCCGATAAATCTGAGGAGGTACTTATGGCTACCTGGGAACGGAAATTGGGACTGATCGTCCCCTCCTGGAACACGGTCAACGAATATGAGGTCCAGCGTGCGGTAGTGCCGGCGATGTCGCTGCACACGATGCGTATTCCGCATACCGCCGACACCGAAGAAAAATTGATGTGGATGGGCACACAGGTGCCTGCCGCGGCACAGCTTTTGGCCCACGCCAAAGTGGAGGTCATTTGTTATGGCTGCGCCGCCGGCGGGTTTATCAAGGGGCCGAAATACGATCAGCAGGTGATCACTGACATCATGGAAGCTACCGGCATCCCCGGTGTGACGTCAGCGGCGGCGACCGCCGCTGCGCTGCGGAGCCTGGGTGTCGAGCGGGTCAGTATCGCGTCACCTTACGAGCCGTGGTTGAACGAGAAACTCAAGCAGTACCTGGAGGTTTGCGGCTTTGAGGTACTGGCCATGCAGGGCCTTGGCACCCAAGCCCACGCCAGCTTCACCCCCGAACAGAACGCAGCCCTGGCGGCAGAAGTGGATCGCCCCAGAACGCAGGCCATCTTTATCAGCTGTTCTAACTTCCGCACGCTTGAGATCATTGAACCGCTGGAACAGAAACTGGGTAAACCAGTAGTTACCAGCAACATGGTCTCGTTGTGGCAAATGCTTCGTACCATCGGCGATCACCGGGAATTGCCCGGGGCGGGACGGTTGTTCCGCGAGGCATAAAAAGAATAGAGCGCGTATCCCTATTAATTAATTGAAGGGAGATTTTGCATGAACACGCCGTCAAATGAACAACAGGCCGATCTGGCAAATCCGTCCCCAAACCACGGTGTATCATCATTACTCAAAAGCAAACGATTTTATGTTGTAATGCTTCTGTTTACTGCCCAAATCATCAACTATATCGACCGAGTCAACCTCTCTGTTGCTGCCCCCCTCATCTCGAAGGAGTTTGGCTGGGACCCGGCAACAATGGGACTCATTTTCTCATCTTTCCTGTGGACATATGTGGTCTGCCTGGTTCCTGCAGGCTGGCTGACTGACGTAATCGGCGCCCGGAAGCTGAATGCTTGGGCGATATCAATCTGGTCGACCGCCGCGATGCTCACAGGAACGATTACCGGTATTTCCACCATGCTGGCCGCCAGGCTGGCTCTGGGAGTGGGTGAAGCTGCGACCAACCCGTCCGGAGGCAAGGTCATTCGGGACTGGTTTCCGGTTAAGGAGCGGGGGCTGGTAACCAGTATCTTTCAGTGCGGCACTCTTGCCGGACCAGCGATAGGGATGCCCTTCGTCGCGTGGCTGGTGGTTACCAGTGGGTGGCGGATGTCTTTCGTCATCTCCGGAGCCCTTGGTTTTATCTGGCTGATTTTTTGGCTGAAGTATTTTCGCAACCCAAAGGAATGTTCTTGGCTGCCGCAGGAAGAACGTACCTACATCCTGGAGAACAACGCCAGTCTCACCGGACCTGCCGCTGCTCCCCAACACACTCCTGTCAAGGGCATTGGCACCGTGGGGAGGCTCCTTGCACAAAAAACGATGTGGGGATTGGCTCTCGCCCAGGGCTGCATCATCTATACCCTGTACCTCTTTTTGACCTGGCTGCCTAGTTATTTAGTACAGGCCAAAAATTTCACCCTGATGAAGGCCGGTGTTTTTAGCACTCTCCCCTATGTAATCGCCGTTATTTTAGGTATCTTCTTCGGCCGACTGAGTGATAAAATTCTTACCCCGGAAAATGTTGCCCAAGGCAAGCGCCGCCAGATGGTGATTATCTTCATGTTGATGTCCAGCGTGGTCCTATTCACTGCCCTGCTGGACAACGAATTCGCCATCCTGATGCTTATTTCACTGTCTTTGTCCTCCATTGCCAGCGCCCTCAGCCTGAATGTCGCGCTGACCAACGACATGATCAAAGACCCGGCGATCGCCGGAACGGCTTTTGGCATCCTCATTCTCGGCGGCAATAGCTTTGGCTTGATTGCGCCGATTTTGACCGGCTATATCGTCAAATCCACCGGCAGTTTTAACAGCGCTTTTTTCCTGGCTGGCGCAATCTTGATTATCGGCGCCTTCATTTCGTTCAGCTTCACCCGCAAGCCGATTACACTGCATAAAGAAGCGGCTTAACTTCTGCGCAAGAAAAGAGCACGATAACCCCATATCGACTAGGAGGCGCCCGTCACGGCGCCTCCTATTTGTTTCGGCTCGCGTCACCATCTGGTGCCAGGTACCCGCGTATAATCCTGATGGCTTTGGAGATAATAGAGGGACTCAGAGCCGGATAAGGCGGTTCAAAGGATCTGCGAGGGATTGGCAATGAAAAACCGGCTGAAGCAACCTTGTTTTATCACACAAATCGACGCTGCCTGCCGAACGATTCATATTGATACTGGCGAGGTGGGGGCACGCAGCATGCTGGTATTTGTCGTGAATACTGAAGGGACTTTATTTGTTTTGTCATAGTGTGGTGCCGGCCGACCCACAGTGTGTGGCCTGTCTAGATCCGGCTCGCGATTATATGCCGTCTGATGTGGCAGTGGCCGGTGGCGGGGTGGGTTGCCACATCGAAAAAACCTCCAGAAATTCATCTGGGGGTTTTGTTTGTCGGGTCAGATAGGGGAGATAATCCCGGCAGAATGCCTTTTTTGCAGCAGGGAGTTATGATATGATGGTTTTATGCCGGTGGACGTAGAATTGACCGGCAGTTTTTTGCAAGAGAGATAGGATAGGTACAGGTGGCTGTTTTGACCAAGAAATATACTGACAGATATATCTTTGCGCTGCTTTCTCTGGTGGTAACCCTGTGGGGCGTCAATGTCGTGATGATCAAATATCTCACCACTTTTTATCCACCGCTGGCACTGGCGCCGATCAGGCTTTTTCTGGCGACTTGCCTATTGTTGCCGGCGGTTCTCAGAAAATACGGCTATGTCAGACCACCCCGCGCTGCCTGGCTGCCAATCGCAGGGGTTGCGGCGTGTTCCATTTTTTTTCACCAGATTACCCTGACCTGGGGTGTGACGGAGACCAGTGCCACCCATGCGGTACTTATCCTGGGGCTGAGTCCGCTATTGACAGCGCTGCTGGCCAGCTATCTGGTAAGAGAACGGTTGACAGGACCAAAGCTCGTCGGGGTTATTCTGGGATTTGGAGGAGTGGTTTTGGTGGTGCACGGCAAAGCTGCCGGTGCCGCCAGTTTGGTTGGGGATGCTGTGATGGTAGTCTCTATGCTGATGTTTGTCATCGGATCGCTGTTTGTAAAAAAGAGTACGGAGTTGGTATCTCCGCTTTTGGTTACTGCCTATAGTCATGTTCTTGGCTCAGCCGGACTGCTGGTCCTCGGTTTTTTTGTCAATCCAGTCTGGTGTTATGACGGAGCTGGTGGGCTATGGCCGATGCTGGTACTGCTTTTTTCCAGCTTTGTCAATACGGCGTTGGGTGCACTTTGGTGGAATACCGGCATTCAGCAGATTGGGGCATCAACAACAGCAATATTTCAAAATGGTGTGTCGGTCGTAGGGGTGTTCGCGTCGGCGATGTTTTTGCATGAAGAGATCGGCCTGGTGCATATTGCCGCCTTGGTGTTGGTGTTTCTGGGAGTCAGTCTCGGCACCGGGGTGCTAAATGTCGACAGACCGTTTGGAGCGATGTTCGACCGACAACAACCGAAAGAAGACGAAGCAGGAAAAAGCTAAGACGCACAAGGCAAACTCGGGCAGTTTGCCTTTTATTTTCCCCGCCGACTATTTGAATGATTGTCCCAGTCAGGCGTCGGTTCAATTGGACATTCCGGATACTGACAGTCGCTATTGGTTGTCTGCAACAAGGCCTCCAAGGCCTCGACAACAAGCTGATTGACACTTTTGCCCTGGGCGTTCGCCAGCAAGAGCGCCTCGCCATAAAGGGTCGGCGATAGGTCAACAGTGATGGAATAGGGCTGAGCCATGCATTTTCTCCAACCTTTCTTTTTGTATAGGATATCCTTTGTCAGGGGACTTATGCTTGTTACGCTAAATGGAAAAACGGAAATTGGCTTCTGTTGCCTGATTATGGTACAATAATGCCAAGAAAAACAACACAGAGGGAGTCAAGGAACGATGACGGCAGCAGAAAACTTTTCCGGCGGCAATTTTATCCACAATATTATCGACGAGGATTTACAAAACAATAAGAATGACGGACGGGTACATACCCGGTTTCCACCCGAGCCGAACGGTTATCTCCATATTGGTCATGCTAAATCCATCTGCCTGAATTTTGGCACCGCTGCCAAATATGGCGGATTGTGCAACCTGCGGTTTGACGATACCAATCCTAGCAAAGAGGATGTCGAATATGTCGATTCCATCCAGGCTGATGTGAAATGGCTGGGCTTTGACTGGGAGGATCGCAAGTTTTATGCCTCCGATTATTTTGAAGAGTTGTACCAGTATGCTGTTTGCTTAATCAAGGGCGGCAAGGCCTATGTCTGCGACCTCAGCCCCCAGGAAATGCGGGAGTACCGCGGCACATTGACCGAACCAGGCAAAGAGAGTCCTTTCCGCACCCGCACGGTGGAGGAAAATCTTGATTTGTTTGAGCGGATGCGCGCTGGTGAGTTCCCGGACGGCTCGCGGGTGCTGCGGGCGAAAATAGATATGGCTTCGCCGAATTTTAATATGCGTGACCCGGTGTTGTACCGTATTTTGCGGTCGACCCATCATCGCACCGGTGACGATTGGTGCATCTATCCGATGTATGATTATGCTCATCCGCTGTCAGACGCTATTGAGGGGATTACTCACTCTGTTTGTACACTGGAATTTGAGGATCACCGTCCCCTTTACGACTGGGCGCTAGAGGCCGGCAATTATCCCTGTCGTCCGCAGCAGATCGAATTTGCCCGCCTCAACCTTAGCTATACGATGATGAGTAAGCGTAAACTGCGGGAATTGGTGGAACATGGCCATGTTAGCGGCTGGGATGATCCCCGGATGCCGACCATTTCCGGGTTGCGCCGTCGCGGCTATACGCCTGAGGCTATCAGAGATTTCTGTGATCGGATCGGTGTAGCCAAGAGCAATAGTACGGTTGATTTTGCACTCCTCGAGCATTGTGTCCGCGAGGATCTGAATACACAGGCACCAAGGGTAATGGCTGTTCTCCGGCCGCTGAAAGTGGTCATCGACAACTATCCCGACGGTCAGGTGGAAGAGCTGGAGGCCGAAAACAATCCTGAGAATCCGGCGATGGGTTCGAGGAAAATTCCTTTTTCCAAGGTGCTCTATATCGAACAGGAAGACTTTATGGAAGATCCTCCGAAAAAATATTTCCGCCTGACACCCGGACAGGAGGTCAGGTTAAAGCACGCCTTTATTATCAAATGTGAACAGGTGATCAAGGATGCCGCCGGGCAGGTCATCGAGCTTCGCTGCACCTACGATCCGGAAACACGCAGCGGTGGCGCCGCGAGCGGCCGCAAGGTTAAGGGCACATTGCACTGGGTGTCGGCGGCTCATGCCATTCCGGCCGAGGTAAGATTGTATGATCAGCTCTTTTTGACAGAAGATGCGGAAACTGGCGATAACTATCAGGCCAACCTGAACCCTGCATCGCTGGAGACCCTCACAGGTTGTTGGCTGGAACCCAGTCTTGGCGCCGCTGCAGCGGGGAGCCGCTATCAGTTTTTACGGCAGGGTTATTTCTATGCCGACCAGGACGCAGCCGGTAAACGAGTCTATAATCGCATTGTTTCACTAAGGGATTCCTGGGCGAAGCTTCAAAAGGCCTAGCTGTTGCCGATGGCCTGAGAGCTTGCGGCTTCCGGATTGGCGATCAAACCCGATGGGGGTGGGAGAAATGGCGAAAAACAACCGCAACTTTCGCCGGATTACACTGAAGACGGTGCTGACCGCGACCGGTATTGTTACTCCGAAAGGCAACGATATCCGCAAAACCTACCAGTTGCCACTGGAAGATTTGAGCGCAGGCGGGCTCAGGTATGCCAGTAAGTTTGCCATTCCACTGGGGACAAGGCTGGATTTGATTTTTCACCTTGACGACCGCAAAGTCGGGGCGACGGTCGAAGTGGTGCGCTCACAGAAAACCGCAGACGGCAAGTATGACATCGGCTGTAAATTTATCGGCATAAACCGGTTGGATCAAGAGAGCATTATTAAGTATGTCACGCTGTCATCGGTGCGTGACTCTCAGCCCAGTTCTTTTTACAGTCTGGCCCCGGAAAAACGTTCGGCGAATGTCCCCATCACCTGCGGCAATTGCCGCTGCGCTGATTGCGGCGATAAAGAGGCCTGCCGGGCCTGCTACAAGCCAAATTGCGGCAAACGGTTCTGCCGGATGTATGTTTCCAATCGGCAAAATTTCCGCCCATGATGATAAAAATGACCGCCGCAGTTTCTCGGCTGCGGCGGTTTTTACTGTAATCGTAGCAGGATAAATGACGTATGCTGCGGAATTTGTTGTACTACTTGCAATGTATAAGAGGTGGCTTATGCGAAAAGGTACCGCCGGTTTCTTGTTTGCGATACTCTGCCTTACTGTCATCACCTGGGGAGGGCTTAGCGGAAATGCCCAGGCTGGGGAAGCGGTTAAAACTGAAGCGCCTGCCAGTAATGATAGCGGTTTTTATGATCGGATTATGAGTCTCCTCAAGGCACCGCCAAAGCTTGAGGTGCCAGCGCAATCGAGTGTTGTCGAACGGCGGGAGACGCCGATTTTTGGGGCGCCGGAAGTGACTAAGGATCAGTTGATCCGTTTTATTCGCCGCACCAATCCGTTACCCCGATTGGCCTGCTCCTTGGAGGAGCTTGTCGATCTTTACTATGAGGAGGCAACGGCCGAGGGAATCCGGCCCGATCTGGCGCTTGGCCAGGCCGTATTGGAGACCGGCTACTTCCGCTACGGCGGCGATGTGGTGCCGGAACAAAACAACTACGCCGGAATCGGCACTACCGGTAACGGTGAACCGGGGGTATGGTTTGATTCGCCCCGCATTGGTGTCAGGGCCCATATCCAGCACCTGCTGGTTTATGCCACCACCCGGGAGCCGCTCAAACCGATCGTCGATCCGCGTTATTACATCGCCCGGGAAATCCATTTAGCTCAGTGTCCCACCTGGGAGAGTCTCAGTGGCAAGTGGGCGGTTCCGGGAGTGAATTACGGTCAAAAAATCCTTAGTTTGCTGGAATACGTGAAAAATGGAAAGTAGGATACAACCTACTGCAATTTGCCGGTCAGGGCGTAATGCCAGCGGCGGGCAATATGGGTGTAGCGGTGCAGATCTTCGGCCAGGCGTCGCTGCTGATTGGACGAGAGGTCCTGCCAGGCCGGATAGCCACTATAGGTGCAAATGATTTGCGAAATATGAAGGTCAGAGTAACCAATGTTTTGTAATCGCTGGATCTCGGTCTCGATTCTTTCGGGATAAAGCAAGTTGCATCACACCCTTTTTAATGCCCTTAGTATACCCATGCAGCGTAAATCGCTGCATTTTTTTTTGGTACTATCACTTGCACGGCAAAAAAAAGACACCTTTACGGCGCCCTGGTAAACTGGCTCGGGTTGTATCTGCTGTTAGAGGGAAATATCTGAATTATATATCATTTTAACAGGGAAGGTGACGTAAGCGACCTGCCAGACAGGAAAAAAACGATATCGTCAAGAATATACTTAATGCGACACGTTAGCTATGGCAGAGAAGAACTTGCCTTTTGGTTTTCCATAATACCAGATCGCCAGGGTATTATCAGGTGAAAAAACTAACAGGACACTGGAGTGTCCTGTCAGCTGATTAAGTATGAGTTCCCCGCGAGACGCATTCGCTTTGTTTGGCCTGGTTGAAATTTTCCAGGTCGCTCAGGTAACCGGTAATGCGGCGGACCCGGCGGATAGGGGATTTTTCGCTGGCGGCGATCATCACATTGTCACCGTCCAGGGTCAATTCGATTGTGCTCAGGGTTTTGTTGCGGTCATGCCACAGGCGGATTTCCTCATCCACAATGGCGAGGACTTCTTCTTCAGGCAGCGCCTGATCGGCAATAACGGAGACCCCTTTTATTAACATGCAATCCCCTCCTTTTTGCTATATTATAACAGATGAGGATATAAACTTCTACCAAATAATAAATATTAATTTTTAAATTTTGTTTATTTTACTGGATTACGATTGTCTCTGGTAAGTCAAGACTAAAGTTCGGAGGGTACTTATGATTCGAGAGCGACGAAGCAAGGAAAAATTACAACAGTATTATCGTCGATTTGTGGCTGAGGGGAATCTTGACGCCAATGTGCATCCCTGGGTGGCAGAGTCTTGGCAGCGAAGCCGCGACGCAGGTATTGCCCGTGATTCGCTGCGGCCCCAGGTGAAATTGAGCAAGCCGGAACTGGAAGAGCGCCGAAAAGAGCATCATGCAGCGTTGGCCTTTTTGGATGGGTTATACCAAGAACTTCGGGGAAATTTTAACAACTATAGTCTTAGTCTGCTTCTGCTGGACAGTGAGTGCTATGCGCTGAAAAGCTTTGCCCTGCCGTTTTTTCAAAAGTCGCCCGGAGAGGTCGAGGGAGCCCGGCTGACCGAAGCCGACATCGGTACCTCCAGTATTGCGATTGCCTTTCAGCACAAAACCCCTTTTTTGGTCTTTGGACCGGAGATGTGGATTGAAGACGGCCAGGCGGGAGATGCCTGCTCGGCGCCGATATTTCTTGGCGGCAAGTTGCAATATATTTTGACACTGGTTTCGACTCAACAGGGCGATTTGCCGGTAGGAGCCATCGAATCGTTACTGCTTTTGATGCGGTACTCGATGGAGCACAGCCTGGCGCTCGAGGCTCGCCTGGACGTCAAACATGTCATTCTTGACGCTATCCCGCTGGCGGCTTATCATGTTTTGCCTGGTGGCCGGGTGGCTTATGCCAACAAGCAAGGCCAGGCCAGACTGATGCTGACCGGTCAGCCCGGCAAGCAGACCGAACAACCAGAGCTTCGCGATTCTTTGCTCAATTACCAGCATAGTCCGCTAGTCAAAGGGTTTCTGGGTATTCCTTCTCATAATAAGGAACTAACCTGGATTACGCCACAGAAAACGTACGAAGATATTACGACTGTTTTACCGATATATCGCGATGGGGAGGTCAGCAGCATTATCGCTGTTTCCCAGTCGATCGAAGATTTGCAGATGTTGGAGGCCCATGCCATCGGTTACACTGCCAGGTACGGCTTGGCGAGCATGGTTGGCAATTCGCCGGGCTTTCTGGCGATGAAGGAGAAGGCCGCCCGGTTGGCTCGCACCGACCAGTTCTTGCTGTTGCAGGGCGAAGCCGGTACCGGCAAGCAGCGGCTGGCTCACGGTATCCACAAGGCCAGCGCGCGGGCCGCCGGTCCATTGATCACGATTAAATGCGGCGCTATTCCCCCAGAACTTCTGGCTGATGAGGTGTTCGGCACGATTGATGAACAGGGAAGCAGGCTTCCCGGCAAGCTGGAGTTGGCCAATGGCGGCACTTTGTTTTTGGATGAAGTGGAGATGCTGCCGATGGCTTTGGCAGAGCAACTGGCCGATGTGCTGGTGGCGAAACGGCTTACAGGCCGGCCGGCGGTGACGATTGATGTGCGGTTGATCGCGGCCTGCGACAGCGACCTCAGGAGGTTGACGGAGAAAGGGAAATTCGCGGCGGCTCTTTATGAGCTTGTTGACAAGCCGCTGATTCGGGTCCCGGCGCTTAGGACTCGTCGCGATGATATTGCGGTGCTGGCTGCCCACATCCTCCAGGAACTTGCGGAGCAGCACGATATTCCGGCGAAGAAGATTACGCCAGAGGCGATAACGCTGCTGGAATCCTACGATTGGCCGGGTAATATCAAACAACTGCAAACCGTGGTTGAACAGGCGTTTTTCGCCGCAACCGAAGAATTGATTGATTCTACCGGGTTTAGCCTGCCGGGCGAAGCGGGTCCCGATAGTAGCTGGAAAGATGACCGTCAGGCCTTTGGGGCAGTTTGGCAGGCGGCCCGGGGAAATGTGAGCAGGCTATCAGGCATGCTGGGGGTCAGCAGGGTGACTTTATACAGGTACCTGAAAAAGTTCGGTTTGGAAAAACAGTAAAGGTGCAATTAAGAATTTGAGGCGAAAAGCGGAATCGTATGTCTGTACGATTCCGCTTCTGTCTCCGGGGCGGGTGGTGGGAAATAAGGTTTATTCAGCTTTTTCGGCAAATCGCGGGAAAACCAAAGTAAAGGTTGAACCTTGGTCGAGTTTGCTGCTGACCGAGATTTGCCCGCCGTGATCACGCATGATACGCTGACAAAGAGCCAGACCCAGGCCTGTACCTGACTCCTTGGTTGTGAAGAAGGGCTTAAAGATGTTGGCGATGGTGGCGTCGGTCATGCCGTGACCGGTGTCGCTCAAGGCGACGCGGATATTTTCGCTGTCAACGGTGACGGTGATTGTCAGAGTGCCGCCAGGCAGCATGGCCTGAAAAGCGTTGCGACAAATGTTGATCAGCACTTCTTTTATTTTCTCGGCATTTCCCTCCAAGTAAAGGGGAGCGTCGGGCAGGTGATGGAGAATAGTCATCTGAAACAGTAAGGCCTCTCCATATAGTAAGGCGAGCACATCCCTCACCAAGGGGACAATGTCAATTTTGGCGGTCTTGGTTTCGTGGGGTTTGGCTAATTTCAGGAAATCGGATAAAATACTATTGATATGCAGTATTTCGTCGGTGATCAGGTTGCAGTAGTCGACCGCCAGCTGGTCGCTGTGTTTAGCGGCACGAAGCTGCAAAAGCTGGACAAAGCCGTTGATTGATGTCAAAGGGTTACGGATTTCATGAATGGCGCCAGCAGCCATTTCGCCGATGCTGGATAGTATTTCTAGATGATGCATCCGTTTTTCGGTCTCGCGGAGGTGACCGAGGTCTTTGATCAGGATGAGGGCGCCGCTGAGTTGATGATCGGAGCCAAATAGCGGAGCCGCCTCGAAAAGTGCCTGGACGGAACGGCCGTTGCAGACCAAGACTTGTTTTTGAGCTGGCAATATCTTTTCAACGGTTAAGGCTTTCTCGATGACAAAAGAGTTAGCCCGATCGGCGGCCAGAAACAGCCGTAGATCTTGACCCAGGAGCATGTCCCGTCCGGTGTCGAACAGCACCTCTGCGCCTTTGTTGACCAAGACAATGTGGTAGCTCTTGTCTATCGCGATAAGGGCCGCTGGAATTGCCTCACAGAGGAATTCAATGTCTGGCTGGCAAGTGAACGCAAACATGAGTGCCTCCCCGCAATAAAAGGAAAAATTATCCAATTATTATAATGTGTTTCATTCTCGGTAAAGTGGTAAAACCCTTTTAATACGGACGAAAAGTCCGAAAAATTACAGTTGATATGAGGGATACATAGCATGCGTTTACGGAAAAAACCCTGGATACCCGAGGCTATCAAACAATATGAGGACCTGGTCGCCGAAGCTTTTCCTGGCGGCAATTGGCCGGAATTATTTGGACGGACTGCGCCGCTTCACGTTGAACTGGGAATGGGACGGGGGCGATTTCTTTGTGAGATGGCGGCCCGGTCGCCCCAGATCAACTTTGTCGGTATTGAAGGCCAGTTGGATGTCCTTTACTACGCAGCCCAAAAGATGGCTGAGCGTGAACTGACCAATGTCAAGTTATTGCATTTTGATGTCAATGGGATTGTCGATATCTTTCGTCCCGGCGAAGTCAGCCGGCTATACATCAATTTTTGCGACCCTTGGCCCAAGAATCGGCATGCCAAACGCCGTTTGACTCATCGGCGGTTCCTGGATAAATACCGGCGTATCTTGACGAGCGGGGGCGAACTCTTTTTTAAAACCGACAATGCAGAACTCTTTCAGTTCTCGCTTGACGAGTTTGCCGATTGTGAATTGAAGCTGCAAAATATCAGTTTCGACCTGCACAACAGCGACTATACCGGGAATATTATGACTGAATACGAGGAGCGGTTCAGCAAAAAAGGGATGAAGATCTACCGCTGTGAAGTGATATTCGGTTAATAACGGAAATCTTAACAAATGAGCGGACTGTGGCATACAATGTAGTAGCAAAAAATCTGGCAGATGGAGAGTGTTGCTATGCCACGGCCAACGGTTGTAAACGCCAAACGCCAAGCAGTTCCGCCGCTAAGCCTGGAAGGGCTGAAATTTTGGCTGCGGATGCTACAAGAGCATGCTGTGTTTATTCAGGCTGGGCTGCCTTGTGACAGCACAGGCCTAATGCATGAGGCTGAGACCTTTCAGCAAGAACTAGCCGCCTTGCTGGCGCAAGCCGAAGAGGTAGCCAATCCGCGGAAGTTCGCCCAGGTGGTCACCGATGCGCAGGTAGTGGTCGGTGATTTCCATCGGTATAACCGGCGACTTTTGCACTTGGCATTGACTTGCCAAATCGTCGGCTGCAATTTTGCGTTGTTTTTGGATCATCTTTCCCGGGAAGCAGAGTATGTCCTGCTGCTGCTAGAGAAGCTCGGTGGGGGGCAAAGTCCGCTTTACCAGGCGTCCAGCGCCCGCGAAGCCGACTTTTGGCTGAGGCTGATGAGTGACCATGCCGAATTTGTCGTTCACCGTCTTGATCCGTCAGAGCGCAGCATTATCGAGACTGCTGCCGGATTCGCCGGACAGTTCGATGAACTGTATCTGCAGGGGCGAGATTTTGTCAGCATGCTGAGAGGGGAAACGGAAGAAATCCCCGCCTTTCGGCGTTTTCTTCAGGATGTCCGGGTTTCGACTGTGCGGTTCAGAGACTTTTTGCGGGCTGCGGAATGCCTGATTACCGAGTGCAAATTGGTGGGGCTTATCCCGGCACAGCTGGCCGATCACCTGCGGCGCGAAGCTGATCATTTCCTGATGGTCTTGACGCTTTTGGATAAAGGGTGTTATGTCCCGGTTGATGACGCGGGTGATATGGAGTACGTAAATATGGAGGAAACGCTGGCGACCACAGAAGCAGTACCGCCGCTGCCTGAGGCAGTGAGCCCGCCGTTTCCCCCCGGCCATTTTGGTGATGCGGATGACGAGGAAGAAGAGGAAGAGAACTTCGGTGAACGGGAACCTGAAATCATACCGGCGCCGCCCCTCCCTCCTTTGCCGCCACAGCCCCCGATCCCCCCGGCGTCCGATCAGGCAAAGTATAAATGGGGTGGCAAATGGCCCCGGCCCTTGGGCGGAAAAACCGAATAGACAGCGCAAAGCAAAACCCCTTTCACTCCGGAAAGGGGTCGTTGTTTTGCCAAGGGTACAGGTTTTTGACGAAAAGGGATCTTTTTGGTATACTTAACCCGAATTATGGGGCGGAGTGATCTGGACGGGACTGTGCTAAACGTCAAAACGAGGTGCTATGGAGACAGATATGTTGAATCAAAGCCTACTTTTTGCCTTGTTGGCCATGCTTTTTTGGGGCGTCGCCCCGCTGTTCGGCAAACTCGGTCTGGGTGGCCTCGAACCGCTGGCGGCGCTAACCATCCGCAGCGGGATTATCACGGTGCTATTGGTCGGGTTTTGTCTGGTGGCCGGCAAATGGCCAGAGGTGACCAGTGCCCAGCCGCGGGATATTTTGCTGATCGGGCTGGAAGGGTTATGCGCCGCTCTGTTTGGGCAGCTAGCCTATTATTACGCGCTTAAATACGGTGAACTGAGCAAGGTGACTCCTGTTGTCGCTGCCTTTCCGCTGGTGGCTTTTCTGCTTGGAATCCTCGTGCTGGGTGAGAAACTGACGTGGGGTAAAGGGCTTGGGGCCTTGTTCATCGTTATCGGTGTCGCTTTACTCAATTACCGCTAGCGGGCTGAGCAGTTCCCGGCTGGTTGAGGTAAAGGCCAGCGGGCGGTGATTGACAAGATCGATCAGTGCCAGGTCGGCAAACATGTTGCTGGAAGCGACGGCGAATTTTCCGTCAGACAAGAGGGCCAGCCGGGACGGGGAGTGTCCCAGTGGAATGATAGCTGATAGACGGGCGGAATCGACATCAATGACGGCGATGGAGGCGTTATTCTCGCAGGCCACATAGGCCAGCTTTCCCGCTGGCTCAACGGCAACATGGGTTGGATATACCCGACCGACACTGCAGCAGCAGGAACACTGAATGGTGACGACGGCGCATCGGCCGTCGTTTTGGTTTATTGCAGGCAGAAAGAATAAGCCCTCGCCGCTAAAAGCATTGGCGGTAAAGGGGACGAAGGGCCGTCCCTGCTGATCGAGGGTGAGGCTGGTGGGAATGCCGCCAATGGGATATTCGGCAAGTATTTTGCCGCAGTGGTCGTAAATGGCTAATGTGCCGCCGCCGGCGTTTTCCCAAACGCCAAAGAGATTCTCCCTGCCGGAGGCCAGCCCCGCGCAAAGACCGCTACCGGCCGGTTTATCCCAAACAGTCAGTGTTGAGGTGGCCAAAGAAAAGGCATATAAGGAACCGGTGGGGTCAGCCAGGTAGATTTGCTCTATGCCGGGTGCCAGGCAAAATTGTGCCGGATGGGGAATCAGCGGAGCGGCTGAAGCCAGGGAGCGACGATTCAGGTTCAGCAAAAGCAGACTGCCAGCGCCGCTTTGGGCGGCAAGAGCTATGTATACGGTCTGGGCGACGGGGTGTACAGCAAGGTCCACCGGTCGAAATCCTGGAGGCAAAGGCAATTCGGACACTATTTCGCCGCTGGGTCCATCGATGATGAGAACAGAATGGCTCAGGGCATCGAGGCTCACTAGTTTGAAAGATGCGATTTCCAATCGGATCACCTCCGGCCCGAATTAATAATATATTATATTAGCTGGGTGGCCGTTTGGTTATTGGGTAACTTGGCCATTTTTGATATAATGACTACAGCGGCAGTTCCGGACAAGGAGGCAACAGGGTGCGAAAAATACCGGTACCATGGACAAGTCCCGGGGAAGCGGTCTTATATATTGTCATCATCTTGTTTGTCATCGGCACTGTCAATGTTTTCAGCGCCAGTTTCGTGATGGCCGGTCAGCTTTTGCAGGACAGCTATTTTTTTCTTAAAAAGCACTTGATATCATTTTTCATTGGGATCATCTGCCTTGGGATCGCAGCCAAAATCGATTATCGCAGGTTGCCGCGATTTTTGCCGCTTTTGGTCTTGGCGGTGTTCGCGATGCTGATTGCCGTCCATTTTGGCGGAGTTGACGCCAACGGTGCCAAGCGTTGGCTGAGGATCGGCATTACCTTTCAACCGTCCGAGATCGCCAAGCTGGCGGCGATTATCATGACTGCCACCTATCTCGGTCCGCGCATCGACCGCAACCGGCCGGTAAGTCTATTTTCCTGGCCGGTTGCGCTTACCGGTCTAATGGGAGTATTGGTGCTCAGACAACCGGACATGGGAACTGCGGTGGTGATCATGGCGATGTGTCTGGCGCTTTATTTGCCTAGCGGTATCGCCAAACAGCAAGTTTACGGCCTGCTGTTTGTTGCCGCCGGCTGTACCGTGTATTTAGTGTATGCCGCCGCTTACCGGGCGGAGCGGATTTTGGCGTGGCTCAATCCTTGGGCCTATCAGCAGACAAGCGGCTATCAGGCTGTACAGTCACTTTTAGCCATTGGTTCCGGCGGCTTTTTCGGTACCGGGCTCGGCAAAGGGGCCAGTAAGTTTCACTATCTGCCGGAGGCACACACCGATTTTGCTTTTGCGGTTTTGTGTCAGGAGATGGGATTTATCGGAGCGGTCCTGGTGCTTTTTTTGTTTGCATTGCTGGCTTGGTATGGCATCAAGATAGCCCTTCGCGCTTCTGACGGGTTGGGGACAATACTGGCGACAGGGGTAACTTTTCTGGTGGTGGGACAGGCGGTAGGCAATATCGCTATGGTTACCGGGCTATTGCCGGTGACCGGCATTCCGTTACCGTTTATCAGCTTTGGTGGGACATCCCTGATTGTCAATATGATTGCCATCGGATTACTTATAAATGTCGACCGGCGGTCAGGCGCCGGCAGTGACCGCGGCGAAACGCCCCGGGAAAGGACCGCCTCCGGCCGGCTAAAGCTGGTAAACCGTACCACTGATAAATGAAGGTTAGCTCCGCTCCGGACTGGCAATAATGATGGTAGGCCAGAAAAGGGGAAGGGAGTGAGCCGGGGTGGTGTTGTTGATTCGAATGGGGGCTTATTTGCTGAGCGGGCTATTGCTCTGGCAAGTGGTCGAGGGTGGCTCGGGAATGACAGGCGATTTTGCTGCAGGCAGGCATCTGTTCCTTGACCCCGAGCATGGCATGATATTCGGGGTGTGCGCCGGGTTTGCCAATTATAGTGGTATCGACATTAGTTTTATTCGGCTGCTGTGGGCCCTAGTCGCGATTTATCGCGGCGTGGGTGTCGGCCTTTACATTTTGGCATTCTTGATTTTGCCAATGCCTTCTTGAAAAAATGGTTTTTAGGGTCTGACCCGTTGTGGTCAGACTATTTTTATTGTCTGGTGACATTATGAGTCTAATTCACATAAAATAAATTAGGTTAACTGTAAAGGAGGCTGACTTGTTTGAGAAACGCGAGATATCCTCAGTGGAAGGGCGACGGCATGGAAGAAATGATGGCGATGCCGGAAGATAAAATGATGCCTATGGATGAGTTTATGGCCGCGCCTGTGGCTGAGAACGTCATGGCTGGACAGCTCGAGGTGCTGGCCCATTCCTATGTGCCTTGGCAGTGTTACCGGCAGGCATTTTCACCCCGCGAGGCACTCAAAAAAGGTACGCTGTTTCCTGAACTTTGGGGCGTATATCCCATACCGAAATAACGGAGGTGAATTTCGTGGAATTTGAAAACCCCATGGGTTTGCTCAAAAATATTCAAGAGATGGAATTCGTTGCGGTTGAACTAAATTTATATTTGGATACCCATCCGTGCGATGAGGCAGCGGTCAATGATTATAATTGTGCGGTAGAAGCCTTGAAAAAATTGAAAAAAGAATATGTAGCCTGTTTCGGCCCGCTGTTTAACTTCGGGTGGGGTGGGTATTCCCAGGCTCCATGGCAGTGGGCCAAGGGACCCTGGCCCTGGGAACTATAAATTGATAAGGGAGCAATGAGCATGTGGATATATGAAAAGAAACTGGAACATCCCGTGCGGGTCACATGTCCTGACGTAAAATTCGCAAAAATGGTCATAACCCAGTATGGGGGTCCTGACGGCGAGTTGGGGGCATCGCTACGGTATATCAACCAGCGTTACAGCATGCCCACCGATATGGCGAAAGCCGTTTTAACCGATATTGGCACCGAAGAATTTGCTCATATGGAGATGATCGCCGCCCTCGTGCATAAACTGGTGGACGGTGCCTGCGCGGAAGATTTCAAAGCTGCCGGCTGGGAAGGGCAGTGGGCTCAGCATGGCCATGGCTTGTTCTGGACTGATGCCAACGGGGTACCCTGGTCAGCCAAATACATCGCCTGCCTGGGTGACCCCATCGCCGATCTGACAGAAGACATGGCCGCCGAACAGAAGGCTAGGGTCACTTATGAACATCTTATTGCCGCCACCGACGACCCGCTGGCCAAGGCTACGCTGCGGTTTTTGTGGCAGCGGGAGGTCGTGCATTTCCAGCGCTTCGGCGAGACCTTAAACGATGTTCAAGAGTGGATGACCAAGAGTAAGCATATGTGGCATGGGCATAGGCCGGAGGCATAAGAATAGGGAACAAAAAGGAAGCCGGACTAGGCTTCTTTTTTGTTTGCTTTGCTGTAATGACCCATCGGAAGCGGCACAGGCTTTGCTTTTTGTCCGTTTTCTCGGGTACATACCCGTGCTAGGATCCGGAACAAGAATTGACTAGTGAAAATAGCAAAACAGGCAGGATAAACCGTTTTTAATTAAATTAATAACAAGCGGAATTTTCTTAATAAAATTAATATATTGCTAAATATTGCTAAATAGTATAAAATAAAAATAGTAGTTAGTTTAAATAAATTAATTACGCGCTGGATCGGATGGAATGCATTATCGAAATAGGCATTTCGGATCGAACGGCCCTGCGATTAGGATAGATTTTCCATTAGAGCCTATAAAGATGAAAAGGTGGTAAATTATGGAATTATTAATGCTTGGAGGGATATTGCTAAGCGTGGTCAGCATGTTCATTGCTTCAAGAAGAACTTCAACGGATGACTGTCTGCAACAAGCGTACATCATTAAGAGTTTGGTCCTTTCGTTCTTTGCGGTTGGTGCGTTTAGCGTCGGAAGGGGCTTGCTTGACGTGATGTTTGCCAATACATTGGCTACGGGTTACCTTACTATGGGTGGATGGATCTTCGCGGGACCACTCATATTGCTTTTTCTTTTTGGATTCAACCGCAGTCCGATTGTACAGACCGCTTCTGATTGCACCCCGACAGCAGTGGATGTTAAAGCAGCTCGTTGGGCGAAACTTCAGGGGACGAGTTTACGAGAAAAAGCGGAGTTCCGTTTATTGGTGCGGGTAATCCAGGGTGGAATAAGTTGAAGATAGCTAAATGAAAGGCGCCTATCATGTCGGAATCCAAAAACATAAAATAGGTGCTTGCAATTTAAAACTAAAAACGAAATCAGAAATACAACAATAACGCAAGGAGATTCAGAATAATGAAAAGAATTAAATTTGGTCTATTACTGGCACTAAGCTTGATTATAGTGGGGATCACTAGTTTCGTTGGAGCGGCGGTTGCTCCTGAGGCCCCCGTCAATTTGACAACACCGCAATGGGTAGGTCATAATTTCGTGTTTCTGGCTCTGCCTGCCGACAAGCAGGCTGACGGCTACGGTATTTTTGCTACCGCCCAGGCTGCCAGGGGGTTTCAAGAAGACCGCTCGGTACGGCTTTCTTACCTCCAAAATGTTGGAAAAATAGTTGCGGTTACGGATGTGACTACTTACACTGCGGGTGATAACAAGTATGATTATGTTATTTCCATGACTGAGATTAGCACAGGATACAAGTATGTCGGGCGAACCATCCGGGGATCGCTGGAAGGAATAGCGCCGGTTGAGGACATCGCCAAGGCCCGGCTGCAATTTTTGGGTAAAACCATTTATCCCAAGAGCCGCAGTTTGGAAGTAGCAAATGCCCAGCCTGGTGGCACCGATCCTACGGCAGTGACAATCCAAATCGGCTCAGCGGTGATTGTAACCGATGTATATGCCGGCATTCAGTCCCGGGAACCGATCTGGCTGATCGTCTCAGCGAACGGACAAAAGGCGATATTGCCGATTGCTTATAGCTGGACCAATCAGACTGTGACGACCTGGACACAAACCCCGCCCTGGCAGATGGCGCTGTTCATGAACGATCCCCGAAACAGTCTCGGCTGGTCTACAGAGCTATGGAGCCAAATTGAATCAGGCGCAGTGCAGGAAGGGATGACCAAAGACCAAGTTAGGCTCAGTTGGGGTCCACCTAACCGTGTTGATCAAGGTATCACCGGGGCGGTTTGGGTTTACGGAACCAAAGTGCTCAAGTATACTGGCGATACACTGACAGCCATTGAAACAGTTGAAGGGCCTACTCCTTAGGCTGCGGAAGCTGGCTGACAGAGGTAGCTAAAAGATTTCAACGATGCGATCCAGGCAAGATGAAGGATGATAAATATGCGCTTAAATAGGTTTATGAAAGCTTTTTCCCTATTGATTGTGTTGATGTTTATGACTATTGCCGTGGTGAGTGCGGCCACTGTTGAAGAAAGGCGCCAGGCAATCCGCAATATAAACACCGAAACGCTGAGCGAAGTGTATGCTGCTCAGCCCAAGGCCAGAGGCGCTGTCACAAACGCGGCAGGATATGCCACGTTCACTATCACCGACGCTAAATTGATCTTTTTCGGCGGCGGGGGCGGTAAGGGAATGTCGGTAAATAACAATACCGGGCAAGAAGTCTTCATGGGGACAGGTGATGTGCAAGTCGGTTTTGGACTGGGGATAAAAAAGTACGAGGTGCTTTTTGTCTTTGGGACCGAAAAGGCCCTTTCTGATTTTGCCAATAATGGCTGGGAACTAGGCGGTCAGGCTACACTTGCCGCGACGGACAGTGTGAGTGGCGGGTCTTTAGAGGGCGCTGTTTCTGTGGGACCGGACATCTGGATGTATCAGGTGACCGACAAAGGGCTCGAAGCCAGCATAACGGTCAGAGGAATCCGCTATTTCAAAGATAATGACTTGAACTAAACGGTATAGAACTTTATTCGCAAACAATGCGAAATTCGGTGGGGCATCGGGATTATGATAAACAAGAACGATAACGATTAGAAGTGGGATAAAGGGGTAATGTATTGTGGGAAAAATAGCGAAGAATTTGATCATATGCTCATTGCTGATTGGTATTATGCAGTGTGTAGTAGGAACATCAACAATTGGAGCTGCACAAAAGAACGATAATCAGGAGAAGCATGATCGGCAGGGTCAGCAGCAACAAGAGCAACAGCAGCGCGTTCAGCAGAACAACGAACAGGAACGCCAGCGTCTTGAGAATGAACGGCGCGAACAAGAGACGAGAGATCGGCAGGCGAATGAACGTTGGCAAGAGCGGAATGATCAGCAGTGGCGGCAGGACAATGAGCGGCAAAATCGGCAGCGGGTAGAGAATGATCGACATGAGCAAGAGATGCAGCGGCATGAGAATGAACAATGGCAGGCGTGGAATGATCGGCAGTGGCTGGAGAATCAGCGGCATGACAGCAGTATGATTCAGATTGAGATAGATGTGGCAGCCTTGTTCCAGATTTAATTCAAATCGAGAAAAGCAAACAAAAAGCGTGGAGCTTTTTTGGTGGAAACAAATAGATCACTCCCCTGCTATCGAGATCAAGGATAAAACTTGTGACGCTTTTGGCGTATAGAACGAGGGAGTAAGAAGACTGAATATCTTTTTAGTAAGGCCTGGAAAAAGAGTAGTTCCATTGGACGCTTCCGTTCATAAGATTTACTTCAATCTGGATAGCAGGGTCGTTAGGGGGGCTTGTAGCCATGAAAAGCAGTAATGGGAGAACAGCAATGCATATTGGTAAGAAGGGTTTTCGGTTTTGAAGAGGGGTGGCTTTAGGTGGAGGCAATATTAAACGAATATCTTGGCTTGTTTGTAGTAGTACTACCTGTGGTAGTATCTGGGATTGTTGCATTAGCCGTCTGGTACTTTACCAACCGGGCCTTAGTATTAAAAAACCGTGATGACCGGCTTTCCCAATTTGCAAGAACATACAAAGAGTTGATTACGTCGGAGAGAATCAAGTTGTTCAATTTATCACGGGAATCGATGGCCGAGTATTTGGCGAAAGCATTCTTTGTGGCCAAAAAAGCCGGATCGAATGAAGACGGCAAGGATGGTCTCTACAGCGAATTTCTTAAGGCAGGCTACCTGATCACATTGCTGTTGAATCAGCCTAAACATGAGAATCTGCTGACAGAGATGGACTTGTTAAATCATAATCTCGGTGATTTAATCTTGCTGGAACAAGTTGATGAAACTCACTTTAAGGAGACTATCGCAGTTATTAGTGCTTTTTCACGAAGCTGCCAGGCATTGCTCAAAGACGAGTGGCGATTTATCGAATGTGAAGCAAACCCGCTTGATGGCAAATAAGGGGGAACCTCAATGAGAATGCCGACGGCAGCGGGAGGTCGTGCGTTTCCAGCGCTTCGGCGAGACCTTAAACGATGTTCAGGAGTGGATGACCAAGAGTAAGTATATGTGGCACGGCCATCGACCCGAGGAGAAAGAATAGGATGACATAGGAAAACAGCGGCAGAGGTCGCTTTTTTTTTGCCAGGCAGTACTTTTATCTTGCACCCAAAACAACAAGGAATTAAAAGGGCGAGCTTTTCGTTTTTTGTGCTGGCTCTATTGATCTAAACATATTTTCCGGCGAGAATAGGAGGAGTAATTCGACTACTGCCGAATTGCAAGACGTGTTGACTTGAAAGCGAATGAAATCGAAAGCGGAGACTCACTGTCGTGTAGCATGAAACGTAATAGAGAAACTTAGCTGAGGAGATGAAAGCTTGGATCAATTGGTTGTTATTGAGCAAAAGGTGAATAACGGTGAGCGTCTTACCAGGGAAGACGGATTATATTTGTTGGCATCAGACGAATTACTGCAGATCGGGGAATTGGCCCACCGCGTGAAACGCCGCAAAACAGGGGATAAAGTATTTTTTAATGTCAACAGGCATATTAATTTGACCAATGTTTGCCAGGCCCGCTGCAAACTTTGCGCTTTTGGCTGTGACGCCGATGCGCCGCAGGCTTATGTAATGGATAGGGACAAGGCATTGGCGATTGCCCGCGAAGCGGTCGCGCAGGCGCCGGAATTATCCGAATTCCACATCGTAAGCGCGCTCCATCCGGACAAGCCTTTTGAGTATTATGTCGATATTGTGCAAAGTATTCATAGTGAGTTCCCCGATTTGCATATTAAGGCTTTTACCGCGGTGGAAATAGTCCATTTTGCCAAAATATCCGGCAAGAGCATTGCTGATGTCCTGCGCGTTCTGCAAGAGGCCGGGTTGAAATCAATGCCTGGGGGCGGGGCGGAAATCCTGAATGATCGCGTGCGGAGCCAAATTTGCGAAAAAAAAGCAACCACCGCCGAGTGGCTTGAGGTGATCCGCACAGCCCATAAAATGGGATTGCGCACGAATGCCACCATTCTTTACGGCCATGTGGAGACACCGGAGGAGCGGATTGATCACTTGCTGACGTTGCGGGCTCTGCAGGATGAGACCGGTGGATTCCAGGCGTTCATTCCCTTGCCGTTTCATCCGGACAATACCGGTATGGCGCATATTAAAAGGACGACAGCCTGGGATGATTTAAAAATGCTGGCCGTCAGCCGTTTGATGCTGGATAATTTCGATCATGTCAAAGGATTCTGGATTATGCTGACCGTTTCGGTTGCCCAGCTTTCCTTAGCTTTTGGGGTTGATGATTTGGACGGCACGGTGGTCGAAGAAAAAATTGTTCATTCCGCCGGGGCAAAAACAGCGCTCGGCATTTCCAAGTCGGACATCATCACCCTTATCCGCGAAACCGGGCATACACCAGTGGAACGCGATACCTTGTATGGTGAAGTCCAGGTTTATGAGGAGGGGGACAATTAATGAAACCGCGGGTTGGACATATTCAGTTTATTAATTGCTTGCCGCTTTATTATGGCCTGGTAAAAAACAATGTGTTGTGGGATGTCGAGCTGACAAAGGGAACACCAACTGAATTGAACCGGTACCTGATCGAACAAAAACTGGATATCTGTCCGATATCATCAATTGAATATGCACGCCACTGGCAGGATTTGCTGCTCATGCCCGACATTTCGGTGGGATGCGACGGCCCGGTGACAAGCATTTTTCTTGTCAGCAAGCTGCCTATTCATGAATTGAACGGCTGCCGCATCGCTCTGACAAATACTTCGGCGACATCGCATGTGCTGCTGAAAATCATATTACAAGATCAATATGGGATTAATCCCGATTATTTCGAATCGCCGCCGAACTTGGGAGCGATGCTGCTGGAGGCCGATGCAGCCCTGCTGATCGGTGATCCGGCGCTGCATATTCACCACGAGGTGCCGGCAGGATTATATGCCTATGACCTCGGCCTGGAGTGGAAAAAGCTGACCGGACTGAAAATGGTGTTTGCCGTCTGGGCTGTGCAGAGAAGCTTTGCTGCTCATAGCCCAGAACTAGCCCAAGAGGTGGCTCGGGCATTCGTGGGATCGCTCCGTTTCAGTGAGCAACGCCTGGAACAGGTCGCGAAAGACGCGGCCCGCTGGGAGACCTTCAGCGCCGATTTCTTGCACGACTATTTTACCACTTTGCAGTACGGCTTCGATGCCGAGCATCAAAAAGGTCTGTCGGAATACTACCGTCGCGCGCATGCCCTGGGATATATTGCCGAAATCCCACAACTCGACTTTCTGGAGGTATAGACATTGCTTGGTGATTGGCGGCAGATTCTTCGGAAAGAATCCCAAACAGAGCGGCTGACTGAGGAAGAGGCTCTGCTTCTAATGCGGGAAGCGGATTTTCTAGCCTTGGGCAAAGCCGCTGACGCAGAGCGGCGACGCAAGCACCCGGATAATATCGTTGCCTTTATTATCGATCGTAATATAAATTACACGAATGTGTGTACAAGCAAGTGTAATTTCTGCGCGTTTTACCGTAATGACGACTCGCCAGATGCCTATGTGTTGGATGAAGATACGATATACCGCAAGGTTGAGGAGACAATCACGGCTGGCGGAACTCAAATCATGCTCCAGGGCGGACTTCATCCCAAACTGGGGTTAGCCTATTTTGAATCGCTATTTCAAGGCATTAAAAGCCGATTTGATATTACGATACATTCGCTGTCGCCGGCGGAAATTGTGCATTTGGCAGAGCAAGAGCAGATGCCGATCCATGAGGTGCTGGACTGCCTGAGGGCTGCGGGGCTTGATTCATTGCCTGGCGGTGGCGCCGAAATCCTCGATGATGCCGTCCGCGCCCGCGTCAGCCCGCACAAGATTACATCGTCGCAATGGCTGGATACGATGGAAACTGCCCAGCAGATGGGTATTGGCACCACGGCGACAATGGTGATCGGCATGGGGGAAACCGATCAACAGCGCGTTAATCATCTGCGGGTGGTGCGGGAGCTGCAGGAGCGGACCGGGGGATTTCGCGCGTTTATCATGTGGACCTTCCAACCCGGCAACACGCGGCTGGGAGGCAAAAAAGTCTCGGCTTGGGATTATTTGCGGACTTTGTCGGTGGCCAGGATCTACCTCCACAATATTGAACAACTGCAAGGCTCCTGGGTTACGCAGGGACAGGCCGTCGGCCAGCTGACTTTAGCCTTTGGGGCCAACGATTTAGGCAGTATCATGCTGGAGGAAAATGTGGTGCGAGCGGCGGGTACTGCCAACCAAATGTCTGTCGAAATGATGATTGATCTAATTCGCGGCGCCGGCAAAATTCCGGCGCAACGGGATTCGTGCTACAATATTATCAAGCGATTCTAGCGTTAGATGAGGAGGATTTATGCAGGACATTCCCTTGGCACAACTGGCGATTATCGGAGGGTCCGGGACCCTTTCCATTGATTTTCCTCAGGCCCTTAACCGTGACGACGTCGAAATCGTTGCGCGGGAGCTGATGTTCGATACCCCGTATGGTCAGACGCCGCCTTTTGTCCTCTTTAGACTAGCGGGCCGGAATATACTGACATGCCGGATGCATGGCTGGCGAACCGGGGTGAGCCGGGCCGATGCATCCCGTCAGATTTTTTGGTTATTCCGTGAGGCTGGCGTCAAAAAGATCTTGGCTGAAGGTGGTGTGGGCTCGATCAACCACCTGCTTGATCCGCAGGACTTTGTCATTGCTTCTGACTATATCGATCAGTCGATGCGTAAGGATGTCGGGCTTGACGGGCAGTATCTTTTGATTATGCGACAGGCGATATGCCCTGATCTACGCGAAACATTAATTCATAGTTGTCAGACGAGGCCGCTTAATCGGGTATTTAGACGAGGCGTGTATGTGGTGACTGACGGGCGGCATTTTGAAAGCCCGGCCGAGGTGGCGATGTTCAAAGGGCATGGTGATATCATCGGTCAGAGTTTATGCCCGGAAGTGTATCTGGCGCGGGAGATTGGGGCCTGCTTCGCAGGGCTCTATACGGTGGTTAATTATGGTGAAGGAGTAGTGAAAGACTGGGAGCATGGCGAGCTCAGCCGGATTTTTCATGAAGACGCTCAGGCCATAGGAAATATCTTGCTGGATGCGGCAAAAGAAATTGACATGAACCAAGGCTGTGGTTGCTCTGCCCTGCGAAAACCAACTTTATTGAAGAAGGTTTACGGCGGACCGGAATAAGCGCTATATAATTTCGTTTATAAGCCATGGATAACCGGGTTGCACAATCTTGTTTGTGTTGACTAAGAGTAAGTGCTTGCGGCATGGACCTTGGGTGGAAATAAGATAAGGCAGAAATACAAGCGGCTGTGCCGCTTCTTTTTTTTGTGGCAGGTCGGCAATAATAAGCCGTATTATGGATGATTCAATTTGCAGGTGTAATGCAAAAAACGACGAATTACTATTTTTAACAATATTGGATAAGGGTGGATTATGGTGCTTGCTGCCAAAGAAGACAGAGACACTATTTACCTGGCCTGGAAGAGTTTTGTCGATGGCGAGAGCTTAGCTTATGCTATTCGCTCCCAGATCGCTGAGTCATGGCTGCGGTGTTCCCGCGCCGAAGTCAACCCATATCGGACCGATTCCCATCGGGCTTTGGACACCCTATCGCTCAACAGGTTGTTGCAAGAAAAAGAGCAGCTTATCAAGATAGCAAAACCCTTTATGGCCAATCTGTATAAATTTGTGCAAGGCTCTCGCTTTGTCGTTGTATTAACTGATGAAAAAGGCTATATCCTGGAAATGTTCGGTGACGAGGACACCCAGCAGAATCCTATGACTCAGAACTTTTTCCGCGGCGCCAGCTGGCATGAAGAAGAGGCCGGCACCAATGCGATCGGTACCGCGCTAGTCATTGGAGAACCGATTCAAGTTTCGGGAGCCGAACATTTTTGCCAGAAACATCATTGCCTGACATGTTCATCTGCGCCCATCTTTGATTCAGATGGACGGATTATTGGTATACTCGATATGTCGGGGGCGTCCCATGCCTCCCATTTACATACATTGGGGATTGTTGTCGCTGCTGCTGAAGCGATTATGGCTCAGCTTAGCATTCGGCAGAAAAATCATGAATTGGCGATAGCCAATAGTAGACTGACCAATTTCTTTAATGCCGTGTCGGACGGAGTCATTATCGTTGGCAAGAACGAAGTTGTCATCGAACTCAATCCGGCAGCCAAAGCCATGCTGGGGAAAGATGTCCTGGGGATACCGATAAATCGGTTTTTGGAGCATAGGGACGCTCCAAAAGGAAAAACTCTGGCAATTAATAAGCCTTATGCTGATATCGAAATCATGGTGGACACGAAAGACGGCTTGTGCCATTGCCTGGCTTCCGGCGAACCAGTCGTCAACGAACAGGGAGCGGTCACCGGCGGCATTATCATTATGCGACCGATTAAAAAGGTGCAAAACTTGGTAAACCGTTTTAGTGGGTATTCCGCCACGCTGCAGTTTCGTGATATTGTCGGGGAAAGCGTCGAAATTAGCGAGACAATACGGCTGGCAACACTGACGGCAGGAACTACATCAAATATTTTATTGCAAGGTGAAAGCGGCACAGGGAAGGAAATATTCGCCCAGGCTATCCATAATCGAAGTACACAACAGAACGGACCGTTTATCGCCGTTAATTGCGGAGCCATTCCGCGCGAATTGATTGGCAGTGAATTGTTTGGCTATGAAGAGGGAGCTTTTACTGGGGCAAAAAGGGGCGGGAAGCCGGGAAAATTTGAATTGGCTTCCGGCGGGTCTCTTTTTCTCGATGAGATCGGGGATATGCCGCTGGAGCAGCAGACGGCTCTGCTGCGAGTCATTCAAGAGAAAAAGGTGACTCGTATCGGCGGGCACAAGACGATACCTATCAGTGTTCGCTTAATTTGTGCTACAAACAAAAATCTGCTGCGCGAAGTAGAAAAAGGGGCTTTTCGGCAAGATCTATTCTACAGGTTAAATGTTATGGCAATTACCATTCCTCCGTTGCGTAACCGTGTTGAGGACATTTCGCTTCTTTTCAAGCATTTCTTGGATAAACTGGGGCTCGAGTGGGGTTGCGCGTTTTACGCAGAGCCCGGGGTCATAGAGTGTTTAGAGCGCTATAGCTGGCCCGGCAATATCCGGGAATTGCAAAATGTGGTTGAACGTTCAGCTAGCCTGGCTGAAACGGGCATTGTAACTTTGCAGCATCTGCCAGCGGAAATTTTTGAGTCTTATTCCAAAACGCCATCTGCGGCGCCATTACAGGCTTTCCAGGTGCTTGACTGTCGAGAACAAAGGCGAAAAGTGACTAGAGATGCGGAGAAATACAAAATACTGGGTCTGCTGAATGCCCATGCAGGAAACGTCAGCCAAGTGGCAAAAGAATTGGGGGTATCGCGTAAAACTTTGTATAATAAAATGCGGAACTATTCCATCCGGAATTAATGGAGTGTAACCATAGTGTTTATAATGTGTTACCTGAAGTAAACAAGAAAGTAACAGTTTTTACACAAATGCCAGTGGTTTTGGCTGACAGTAGTAGGTTGCCATGGGGTTATAAAATAAATAATAAGCCAGTTCGCAAGCAAGCGAACTGGCTTATTATTTATTTACCATATATTGGCATGAAATTTGCGATAAAAAGCTTTACCAATTGCTACCGGCCGTCGGCAGGTTCGTGGGGTTGATATTTCATTGACTCTATGGGAGAAAAAGGAATACGGTGCTTTACCAAAGGCGGTAACAAGCGAAGCGCTGGATTCTTTTTCGGTGCTTTGCTTTTAATTTGTCTAAATGAGAGTTGATGCTGTTACGAGGAGTTGTTTTAATGAAAGTCATACCAGTTTGCGAGGCGGCGGGAATGGTGCTGTGCCATGATATTACGGAGATTGTTCCTGGCAAGACAAAAGGTAGAGCATTCAAGAAGGGTCATATCGTAAGGCGTGATGATATCGCCAAACTATTGGATTTAGGCAAAGAGCATCTTTATGTTTGGGAAGTGAATGAAAGCCGCTTGCATGAAAATGAGGCGGCGACAAGAATGGCTATGGCTGCGGCAGGACCGGGGCTTATCTTGACAGAGCCGGTTGAGGGTAAGGTCGAGCTTAGAGCCGAGAAATTCGGATTATTAAAGGTGAACAACCATGCCTTAGAGGGCATTAACGACATTGATGAGGTGGTCCTGGCCACCATTCATTCCAACCAACTGGTCGATGCCGGACAGGTGGTCGCAGGGTGCCGCACTGTCCCGTTGGTGATTGATGTAAACAAAATACGCGATATGGAAGGAATATGCCAGGCCGCCTTTCCGGTGGTAGAGATCAAGCCGCTGCGGCCACTGATGATCGGCATTGTCACTACCGGCAGTGAGGTTTACCATGGCCGGATACAAGACCGGTTTGGTCCTGTGCTGCGGGCAAAGTTAGAGGAGTTCGGGAGTCGGTTTCTGCGGCAGATTTTTGTATCGGACAGCATTGCTATGATTGTCGAGGCGATTGAGCAATTAATACAAGAAGGGGCCGAGATGATTATAACCACCGGGGGGATGTCGGTCGACCCTGACGATGTGACCCCGGCGGGAATCCGCGCAGCCGGCGGTCAGGTCGTCGCATACGGGGCACCGGTGCTGCCTGGATCAATGTTTATGCTGGCTTATATCAAGGACATTCCAGTCCTGGGTCTGCCTGGGTGTGTAATGTATCACAAAACAACAATTTTTGATTTGATTGCTCCTCGTATTCTGGCGGGAGAGAAAGTTACCCGCAAAGACATTAGCCATTTTGCCCATGGGGGGCTTTGCTCTGGCTGCAATCCATGCCGGTACCCCGCCTGCGCGTTTGGTAAAGGTGGTTAAGAAGTCTGGCGGCAAAACGGGAAGGAGGGGGCGATAGAACAAAATAACATGTACTTGAACAATGTTCGTTAAGCAAGCAAGGAGGGATTTACATGCAAAAGAAAGTCCTGAATATCAATGGATTGACAAGGACGTTAATTGCCGACCCGGAAGCCAGCCTGGCCAGCGTGCTAAGGGAACAGCTCCTGCTGACCGGCTGCAAGGTGGGCTGTAATCAAGGTCAATGCGGCAGCTGCTCGATTCTTCTGGACGGAAAAGTTATTCGCTCCTGCGTGGTCAAGATGAGCAAAGTGGCGGATGATGCAAAGATCGTAACCATTGAAGGGATCGGGACTTCAGAGCAACTTCATCCGTTGCAAGTTGCCTGGATGGCATACGGTTGCGCGCAGTGCGGTTTTTGCAGTCCGGGGTTTATTTTGTCAGCCAAGGGGCTGCTGGATAATAACAATAATCCAACAAGGGAAGAAGTCCGGGACTGGTTTCAGAAGAATCGCAACGCTTGCCGCTGTACCGGCTACAAGCCGCTGGTAGATGCTGTCATGGCCGCTGCCAAAGTCATCCGCGGCGAAATGCTGAAAGAAGATTTGCTTTTCAAACCGGTCGGCAATAAAATCTACGGCACGACCTATCATCGTCCCTCGGCGATTCGGAAGGTCACAGGCACTTGGGATTTCGGGGCCGATATCGCTCTTCAGATGCCGCCGGGAACGTTGCGGCTGGCTTTGGTGCAGGCCGAAGTTTCTCACGCCAATATTAAGGGCATTGATCCTTCCGAAGCCGAGGCGATGCCTGGTGTTTATAAAGTGGTTACCCATAAGGATGTCAAAGGCAAAAACCGGATCACTGGCCTGATTACCTTCCCGACCAATAAGGGGGACGGCTGGGACCGCCCGATTCTTTGCGACGAGAAAGTATTCCAGTTCGGGGACGCCATCGCCATCGTTTGTGCCGATACTGAGGAACATGCCAAGGCGGCGGCCGCGAAGGTCAAGGTTGAGCTGGAAGTGCTCCCGGCTTATATGAGTGCGCCTGCCGCAATGGCTGCGGATGCCATGGAAATTCATCCTGGCACACCCAATATCTATTATGAGCAAGGCCTGATTAAAGGCGAAGATACCAAACCGATTATGGAAGCCCCAGATGTCGTAACTGTGGAAGTCGATACTTTCTGCAGCCGTCAGCCGCACCTTACCATTGAGCCTGACTGCGGCAACGCCTATATCGACGAGGAAGGCCGGCTTACCATCCACTCTAAGAGCATCGCCATCCATCTGCATCACGCCATGATTGTTGCCGGAATCGGCGTCGAACCGGAAAAGTGCCGTATTGTGCAAAATCCGACCGGCGGCACATTCGGTTATAAATTCAGCCCTACTATGGAAGCCCTGCTCGGCGTGGCCTGCCTCGCTACAGGCAAACCAGTCGCGCTGAATTACTCCATGTACCAGCATATTACTTATACCGGCAAGCGTTCGCCCGGCTTCGTCAAATGCAAGCTCGCCGCCGACAAAACCGGCAAACTGCTGGCAATGGAAAGTGATTGGACAATTGATCATGGCCCATACTCCGAGTTCGGCGATCTGCTCACCCAGCGCCAGGCTCAGTTTATCGGCGCCGGCTATGATATCCCGAGTATTCGCGGCAAAGGCCTCACGGTGTGCACCAACCATGCCTGGGGGTCTGCCTTCCGGGCCTACGGTTCGCCCCAAGCCTTCCTGGCATCAGAAATCGCTATGGACGAGTTGGCCGAGAAGCTGGGAATCGATCCGCTGGAACTTCGTTTCCAGAATATTTATCGCCCGGGCGCGACAACGCCCACCCAACAGACGCCGGAGGTATTTTGTTTCGAAGAAATGCTCAACAAACTCCGTCCCTTATGGCAGGCTGCGAAACAGCGCTGTAGCGAGCTTTCCACCCCGGATAAGAAACGCGGCGTAGGATTGTCGCTCGGCATTTACGGCTGCGGTCTCGACGGCCCGGATGGCTCGGTAGCCTGGGTTGAGCTGACCAAAGCCGGCGTATCGGTTGGCGTTTCCTGGCAGGACCACGGTCAAGGCGCGGACTTGGCGGCGTTGACTCATGCTCATGAAACCCTTCGCCAGGCCGGGTTCAAGCCCGAGCAAATCAAGCTTGTCATGAACGACACCGCCTTCAGTCCGGCCAGCGGACCATCTGGCGGCAGCCGGCAAAATGTAATGAGCGGCAACGCCATAAAGGTCGGCTGCGAGATGTTGCTCAACGCAATGCGCAAGTCTGACGAGACTTTCCGCACCTATGACGAAATGGTCACCGAACATATTCCGCTCCGTTATGAGGGCAAGTGGGCCGCGTCGGCCTGCACGCCGTGCGATGCTGTGACCGGAAAAGGCGATCCGTTCGCCATCTATATGTATGAACTATTTATGCCGGAAGTCGAGGTCGATATTAAGACCGGCAAGGCCAAAGTCGTCAAGTTTACGACCATCGCCGACCTTGGGACCATCACCAACAAGACGACGGTCGACGGCCAGATTTATGGCGGTTTGGCGCAAGGCATCGGGCTTGCCCTCACCGAAGATTTTGAAGACCTCAAGAAACATACCAGCCTGGTTGGCTGCGGTCTGCCGTTTATCCAGGACATCCCGGATGATATTGAGATTATCTACAATATCACACCTCGCGAGCTTGGCCCTTACGGCGCCGCCGGTGTAGGCGAGGCGCCGCTGACCGCCCCCCATCCGGCCATTCTGAACGCCATCTATAATGCCTGCGGCGTACGCATCTACGCAGTGCCGGCGTTGCCGGAAAAGATAAAAGCCGGGCTGGAACCGCTGGCGGGAAAAGAACAGGCTGCCACCGGTAAGTAACACGCTTTAGGCCAAAAACCTAAAACGAACTGGAAAACCATTCGGCTTTCAGTTCGTTTTAGGTTTCCCCTTAGGGGGAACAGTTTGTCAAAATCTATCAGGAAACGAGCGAATGGTATGGACCAAAAATGGTTGCGCGAACGGGAAGGGCGCTGTGTCCAAGACAATCCGCCAGGCTGCACCGCCGGCTGTCCCGTCCATGTGGATGTACGCGGCATGGTTGTTGCTGTCCGCAAGGGCGATTACGCGGCAGGCTTTGCCTTGTTTCACAAAATGGTACCTTTTCCGGGGATTATCAGCAGAGTTTGCGATCAACCCTGCCAAGAGGATTGCAAACGCAAAGAAATTGACGATCCTATTTTTATTAACGCCTTAGAAAGAATCTGTGTTGACTGTAACGATAAATCCAGACTCCCAATCGCCGCTCTTGCGATTAGAAACAAAACAGTGGCAGTCGTAGGTGCGGGGTTGAGCGGCTTAACTGCGGCCTTGGAGCTTAACCGCAAAGGATACGCGGTAGTTATCTTTGAAGCGACAGACTGCCTGGGGGGGAGTATCAGGGAATTTCCGGAACGTAAGCTGCCGCGGCAATGGATCGAAGATGACTTTGCTGTTTTCGACCACATTGGGGTTGCGATTAAATATAAGACGGCAATTAGCGACCAGGACCATTCCGGACGGTCTTTTGCCAGTCTCTGCGAAGGATATGACGCCGTTTATCTGGGTGTAGGCTGCAAGGAGGTGATTCCTCTAGATGTAGAGTTTCTAGCTGATGGCGAAGGTTTGGTGACAATCGACCCGCTGACGCTAGCAACAAGGCACCCCAAGGTTTTTGCAGGAGGCAGCTTGCGGCTGGGGGGCCAATGCCGGTCGCCGATTGCGTCAATCGCTGACGGTAAAATTGCCGCAAATTCGATTGACCGGTTCTTACAAAACGCGTCACTTACTGCCAACAGGGAAAAAGAAGGACGGTACACGACTTCGCTTTATACCAATATTGAGGGGGTGCAGGCCGAATCACAGGTGGCAGTTAGTAACCCAATTAACGGCTATACCAAAGAGGAGGCTTCGCTGGAAGCAGGACGCTGCCTGTTATGCGAATGCCGCGAGTGTGTGAAGGCTTGCGAATATCTGGCGCACTATGGTTCTTATCCCAAACGGTATGTCCGGGAAGTATACAATAATTTATCGATTGTCATGGGAATTCATCACGCCAACAAGATGATCAACACTTGCAGTTTATGCGGTCTTTGCAGCGAGATTTGTCCCGGAAAAATGGACATGAGCGAGGTATGCCGGCAGGCGCGGCAAAGGATGGTTCAAAGAGGCAAGATGCCGCCTTCGGCACATGACTTTGCCTTACGGGATATGCGCTTTAGCAGCAGCGATCATTTTGCGCTAGCCAGGCATCAGCCCGGCTTTACGTCCAGCCGGGTGGTGTTTTATCCTGGTTGTCAGTTCGCGGCGTCTTCCCCCCAAGCGGTAAAGAGAATGTATGAATTTCTCTGTGAAAAAATAGATGGCGGCGTCGGGCTGATGCTGGGCTGCTGCGGGGCTCCGGCCAATTGGGCCGGGCAAGAGGAGCTGTTTCAGGAAACACTGCAACATACGGAAAGGGATTGGCGCGACTTAGGCAGGCCTCTAGTAATCACTGCTTGTCCGACCTGCTTTAGTATGTTTCATCATAATCTGCCGGAATTGTCGGTGGAGACGGTATGGACGCTGCTTGATCGCATCGGCTTGCCGGATGATGCTGGCTTTGCGTCTTCGCCCCGTCTGCTGACGGTCCATGACAGCTGTACGACCCGGCATGAAGGACAGCTCCAGAAGAGTGTGCGCAACATTCTGTGCAAATTGGGCCATGAGATTGAAGAACTGCCCCATAGCCGCGACCGCACGGTATGCTGTGGCTATGGCGGTTTGATGCTTTACGCCAACCCGGAAATTGCGCATAAGGTAATTGACCGGCGGATCAAAGAAAGCAACAGAGACTATCTCACCTACTGTGCCATGTGTCGCGACAACTTTGCCGCTCAGGGCAAGCGGACTTTTTATCTTTCCGACCTGGTCTTCGCGACTGATGCGGAAAAGTTAGCAAAGCAAGAAGTTCCTGGTTATTCCGAGCGCCAGGAAAATCGGGTCAGGCTAAAAAGGTCGTTATTGCGGGAGGTTTGGGGTGACAGGGTGGAAGAGCCGCAGGCTGAGGTCAGGATTGCTTTTTCGGCGAGTGTCAGAAGCTCGATGGAAGACAGGATGATTTTGGTGGAGGATGTTACCAAGGTCATTGTGCATGCGGAGAAGACCGGGGATAAGATGGAAGATGTGACCAGCGGTCACTATATAGCCTATTTCCGGCCGGTCAGCGTAACCTACTGGGTAGAGTATTCGCCACAGGAGGACGGTTTCTTGGTCCACAATACCTACAGCCATAGAATAGAAATTCTCGCATAGTGAGGGAGCCAGATGAGTGACGAGACAAGTCGGCAGCAGAATATCGTTTGTGTTAAGTGCGGCATTCACTTGACACTGGGGAAGGTAACACTGTCTTATCTGGGCAGCAATTTTCCGGTTGACCTTTATAAGTGCCCAGAGTGCGGATTGGTTTATATTCCCGAGGAATTGGCCAGAGGGAAGATGCAAAAGGTGGAAGCGGCCTTGGAGGATAAATGACACGTCGGAGTGGTGGTAGCTGCCTCGTGACAGAAACGTCTTCCGGTGAAAGGATGGAGTGCATTGAATTACACATGCCCGCGCTGCACAACCGACCTGAAAAATGGCCTCCTTTATAAATGTGTACGCTGTTTTAGCGTATATTGCAAAGATTGTCCAGAGACAGGCGGCGGCAACCTGTGCCCGAAATGCGGAATGTCGCAGCGGATGCTGATTACGGCGGAAAAATAAGGCAGGTGGTAGGGATATGATGTCCAGAAGTGCTCCACCCGGACTGAACCAAGACATCACCGCCCTTTGCCACGAGATGTGGGCAAGGCTGGCGGATCATCCTGCCGCAAGTTACACTGAGCTATTGGCCTGGTGGCAGGAGGTGCACAATATTTATCTTGAAACAGCAGCCACGAAGCTTGCGCAATGGGCTGAAAGACAGGATACAGCTGGAGAGGAGGGAGTCATTGATAAGATTGAGGCTGATTCGATTACTGTTGAAATTGTCGATAAGAATACCGGAAAAATCCTTCGGCGCGTTTTCCCGGTAAAATACTACGAAACAGGCAACGGCGTGATATTGTCAGGAGAGGCGCTGGACGGGACCCCCTCTCGGATCACCTTCTTTTCGGATACCGCTTTGGCTACAATACAGGATCTGTTTGGCCAGGGGCCGGACGCTCCCCGGTGCCGAAAAACAGAACGAGATTTTTAAATCGACGAATTGATACAGCAAAAGTGCCCTAAATAGAATCTCGGGAGGATGTATGAAGAGGTTTTTTCGGCAAATGGCAGATCTTCTGCAAAACCAAGAAAGTTTTGTGGTGGCGACCATTTTTGATAAAACTGGCTCTGCGCCCCGGACCGCCGGCACGAAGATGGTGATTCGGCAGAATGGTTCGATTGTCGGCACGATTGGCGGGGGGCGGCTGGAAGGGGAGGCCATACGGCTTGCCGGCGAGGTGCTGCTATCCGGACAAAGCGTGATTCAGTCCTTCAACCTTACTGGCGAGGATGTCGCCGGCATGGATATGATCTGCGGCGGACAAGGCGAGATATTATTGGATTTCATCGACGCTGGCGATGAAAGCAACCACGAGATTTACCAGAAGGCAGCCGAAATACTGGGGCAGCGGGGGAAGGCCTGGCTTATCACTGCGCTGGGGAGCAACAACAGGCAGTCTGACTGCTGTCCGATCCGGCAACAATGTCTGGTGAAGCAGGATGGTACTATGATTGGTCGGTTCGAAAGCCACCCTGAATTCCTCGCAAAGCTTATCGCCGGACCGGCTAAGATATCCATTCATGCAGAAGTTTTCGACAATCAGCGCTTTTTGGTGGAACCCATCCGCCCTGCAGGAACAGTCTATATTTTTGGCGCCGGTCATGTATCTCAGAAGATCGCACCGCTGTGCGAGACGGTCGGATTTCGGACAGTAGTTTTGGATGACCGCTCGGAATTTGCCAACCGCGAGCGATTTCCCGAGGCTGCGGAAATCATCTTGCTGGAATCATTCCAGAGTCTCCCTGAGCTTGCTGTGGACGAAGATAGTTATTTGGTTATTGTCACCCGAGGACATTTGCACGATAAAACCATCCTGGAATGGTCACTCCGGACTCCGGCCGGTTATATCGGCATGATCGGCAGCCGGAGGAAACGCGACAAGGTCTATGCCGCCTTGGCTGAACAGGGCTATGGCCAGAGGGATTTCGACAGGGTTTATTCACCTATTGGCACAAATATCGGCGCAGAGACACCGGAGGAATTGGCGGTAAGTATTGTCGGCGAATTAATCAAAGTGCGGGCGGAACGGGAAAATGAGCAAAGACAGTAGGTTTGCTGCCCTGATACTGGCAGCCGGTTATTCGTCGCGGGCGCCGGGGTTTAAGCCGCTACTGCCTTTGGGCGAGCGCACGGTAATCGAAGCCGCAATAACCAGCTTTCGGCAAGCAGGTATAGGCGACATTATGGTAGTGGTAGGCCATCGGGCTGACGAGTTGCTGCCGGTGCTGGCTAATCTGGAGGCGCGGCCTGTTTTAAATGAATGGTGTGACAAAGGGATGTTTTCTTCGGTAGTCACCGGGGTACGGGCTCTCCGGCCGGAGGTGGAAGCGTTTTTTTTGCTGCCTGCCGACATGCCGCTGATAAGGAGCCACACCATCAGGCTATTGGTCCGGGCGCATAAAATGCTGGGGGCGGATGTCAACTATCCTGTTTTTCAAGGCCGCCGGGGGCATCCACCGCTTATTTCCTCTCGCCTGTTGCCAGCTATTTTAGCGTGGAACCGGCCGGAAGGATTGCGCCCGCTTTTGGAGCAGTATGAGTCAAAGGCATATGAGGTGGATGTGCTGGATGAAGGGGTACTGATGGATATCGACACACCTCAGGACTACCATATGGTTGGTGAGTGTTATAGCCGCCGCTATCTTCCCACCCGGAACGAATGTGAGGCAATTATGACAAAGATGACTGTGCCGGATATGGTGGCGCGGCACGGCAGATTGGTGGCCGAGGTGGCTTGGGGACTGGCAGAGCAATTGAATCAGATCAGTCCCGGGCTTGATGCCAATCTGGTCATGGCGGCGGGATTATTGCACGATTTGGCTAAAGGAAAACCTGATCATGCCAGTCGCGGGGCGAGAATGCTGAGGAGGCTGGGCTACCCGAGAGTGGCGGAGATCGTCGCCTGTCACACCGACATCGTCTGGCAGGATAACCAGTTGCTAAACGAAGCGGCGATCGTCTATCTGGCAGATAAATTGGTATTGAAAGACCGTATTGTCTCCATCGAAGAGCGATTTCAATGTTCTCTGGCAAAGTTCGCGGCTGACGAGGATGCCTTGCTGGCCATTCGCGGGCGACAGGAAAAGACGCAAGCCATTATAAAGAAGATAGAGCAACTGCTGGGGCTGGATCTGGCGGCGGCCATCGCGGCTGAGACCAAATCCCGCAGATTGCCCTGGGAAGGTAGATGAGGGGTGAAAAAATGGAATGTTGAGTTTGTATTGGCTACGACAGAAAGCTTGTGCCCTGAGTGCCTTTCGCGTATTCCGGCTGAACGGATCGCCGTCGGGGACGAAGTCTATTTGGACAAAAGGTGTCCTGAACATGGTGATTTCCGAACGATAATCTGGCGCGGGCAGCTGTCCTACAAATCCTGGGCTATTGCCAAGCCGCCGTCAAAGCCGCCGGTATGTGCCACCGACGTGCGGCTGGGATGCCCTTTTGACTGCGGCTTGTGTCCTCAGCACCGGCAGCACACTTGCTGCGTTTTGTTGGAAGTTACCCAGCGGTGTAATCTGGCCTGTCCGATTTGTTTTGCCGAGTCTCGCGGTGGAGAGAATGAGCCTGCTATGAAACGGATTGAAGAATGGTATTGTATGCTGCTGGAGAGCGGCGGACCTTATAATATTCAGCTTTCAGGTGGCGAACCGACACTAAGGGATGATTTGCCGGATATTATCGCTCTGGGGCGGTCACTGGGGTTTGCTTTTATTCAGCTGAATACCAACGGCCTGCGGCTGGCTAATGATGGTCAGTATGTACGAAGGTTGAAAGAGGCTGGCCTGGGCTGCGTTTTTCTGCAGTTTGACGGAACCAGCGACGTAGTGTATGAAAAGATACGGGGAAAGGCTTTGCTGGAGGTCAAAAAGGCCGCCATTGCCGCCTGCGCCGAGCAGCAAATAGGAGTGGTTCTTGTGCCCACGCTGGTGCCGGGAGTCAATACAGGCGATATCGGCAATATGATCGAGTTCGCGATTGAGCGGATGCCGGCGGTGCGGGGCGTTCATTTCCAGCCGGTCAGTTATTTCGGCAGATACCCAAAAGAGCCTTGCAATGACGACCGAGTCACCATCCCGGAAGTAATCAACGCAATCGAACAACAGACTGGCGGAAAAATGAAGAGCAATCACTTCCGGCCGCCGGCAGCTGAGAACGCCTATTGCTCCTTTCTCGGCAATTTTGTTTTGCTGGACGACGGAGAATTCAAAGCATGGACAAGAGATAGCCAGGCCGGATGCTGTCAACCACAGGTGGCGACTGCAGGCTCTAAGCGGGCGCAGGCTTTTGTCGCTAAGCGCTGGACGGCACCCCAGCATGACAGCACAGCCTATACGGAAAGAATGAATACAAGAAACCAGATGAATGTCGACAGTTTAGATGCTTTTTTGGATCGCGTTGACAACTTTTCGCTTTGCATATCCGGCATGGCCTTTCAAGATGCCTGGAATATCGACCTGGAGCGTCTGAGGGAGTGTTTTATCCATGTGGTCAGCCCAGACAGCAGGATTATCCCTTTTTGTGCTTACAACCTGACAGACAGACGGGGTAAGCCGCTTTATCGCCGGCAAAGGAGTTGTCAGTAACGGCATGGGGACAGTTACAAGCCGCAAAACGCCGCTTGAGGCATGGATTGCCGGCAGGATTGGCTGCGACATGGCAGGTGTGACCCGGGAAAAAATCGATTGCTACCAATTGCAAAGGTTGCAGGAGACAATTCGCCTGGCCTATCACGGAAGTCCGTTTTACCGTAGGTTATGGAATGGATGTGTCGAGCCGGAACTCGCCTGCCCGGCGGATTTAAGGCGGTTTCCCTTTACTACGGCTGAGGATATAAGGCGACAGGGGTTGCAATTTCTCTGTGTGTCGCAGGGAGATATCAGTCGGGTTGTGACTCTGGCCACCTCTGGGACGACGGGGGCAGCGAAGCGGCTGTACTTCACTCCTGCCGACCAGGAGCGGACCATTGATTTTTTTCAATATGGTATGGCGGCTTTCACTGAAGCTGGTGACCGGGTGCTGATTCTGTTGCCGGGAGAGCGGACCGGCAGTGTCGGCAATTTGCTGGCGATTGCCCTGACCCGCTTAGGCGCGGTGCCAGTTCCGCATGGTGTTGTACGCAGCCTTCCCGATGCACTGGCGGTGCTGACTGCGCAGAAAATTGATTCGTTGGTGGGTATCCCGTCACAGGTGTTGGCGTTGGCCCGCTATGCTGAAGTAGCCAAGAAGGCTTTTCATCTCAAAAACGTGCTTTTAAGCACAGACCATGTTCCTCGGGCTATCGTTTCGGAGCTGAAGAAGGCTTGGGACTGCGACGTATTTGAACATTATGGGATGACCGAAATGGGGCTGGGCGGAGGAACAGACTGTGCGGCTCATAGCGGTTATCATCTGCATGAAGCAGATTTTTATTTTGAAATCGTTGATCCATTGACCGGAGAAGTCTTGCCCCCAGGCCAGGAGGGGGAAGTTGTTATTACGACACTGACTCGGCAGGGAATGCCGCTCATCCGTTATCGCACAGGCGATATTTCTCGGCTTTTAGTTGAGCCCTGCGGCTGTGGATCAATCTTAAAGCGATTGGCGCCGATTACCGAAAGAATAGACGGCCGGATTTCGCTAAATGGCAATCGGTATTTTACCTTGGCTGATTTGGACGAAGTGTTGTTTGCAGTGGATGGTGTGATCAACTATACAGCAGCAGTGGATAATATCCGAAAAACAACAAAACTGACTATTGCCGTTTGGACGGTAGGTCGGCCAGATAATTGTGTTGAGTATGAGATTTATAAAGCCCTTGATGCAGTACCGGCGATCGGTCTGGCGCGCCAAGCTGGGATGCTGACGGCCGTTGTCAAGCCTGCGTGTTGCGAGGGGCTTCTTGCCCCAAGCACGGCCAAAAGAGTAATTACGGAGTTGAATGAAGCAGATGGAAAATAGGACGGTGTATTTGATACGGCACGGGAAAATTTCGCAGGAAGATGATCAGCGGCGGTATATCGGCCAAATCGATTTGCCGCTGGATGAAGATGGCGTCTGGCAAGCACAGCGTTTGCAGAAAAGATTTAACTGTTCTAAATTTAGTGCGGTTTACTGCAGTGATCTGTCCCGGTCGCTGCGGACCGCGGAACTAATTGTCGGAGAAAAAAATATTTTGATTGTACCGCGACGAGAGTTTCGGGAAATTTCGCTGGGTGACTGGGAAGGTTGTACGTTCGCGGACATTGCCCGCCGATTTCCTGAAGAATTTAAAGCCAGGGGCGCAGATATTGGCTATTACCGTGTTCCCGGAGGGGAAAGTTTCGCTGATTGCAGCAGACGGGTGGTTGCGGCTTTTCATGAGACTCTGGCTGCGGTGTCTGGCGATATCCTCATTGTCGGTCACGCCGGGGTCAACCGGCTGATTTTGTGCCACATACTTGGATTGCCGATTTCCAACCTTTTCAGACTTAGTCAGGATTACGCTTGTATCAATATCATACAGATCAGTAATTCGGGGTATCGTTTGAAATTGGCGAATTTCAGGTGACCCATTAGGTTTTGCAAAGCAGGGGCTGATAAGGGTTATGCGACAATTAGCAAGGAGGGGGACTTTCGGTGGTCGATGAAATAGCCCGTATCACTGATCTTCATGCACAGGGCTTTCACTGTAGTCAGATACTCTTGTTTTTAGGTCTTGAACAGCAAGGCAAGAGCAACCCTGATTTAGTGCGGACGATGACGGGATTGGCCAATGGCCTGGGCGATTGCGGCAAAATATGCGGGGGGCTGACGGGAGCGGTTTGCCTGCTGGGGTTGTACGCAGGGCGCGGCGAGCTGTCAGAGGAGGAAAATCCCCGCCTGAATGTTATGATCCAAGATGTTGTAGCATGGTTTGAAGAAAAGTTCGGCACGAATTTTGGCGGCATCGATTGTCAGAGCATCTTGAATGACGATCCCTGGAATCGTATGCTGCGCTGCCCAAGCCTTGTTGCTGAAACCTATTTTAAAGTCAAGGAGCTCCTTGAGGATAATGGATTTATCTCAGCGGCAATACGCTGAATAGCAATAGATGATAAATGAAAATGCCCCCTAACGCAGCTTCGGGTTTTCTGTTTGCTACTTTAGGGGGATTATTTTGTGGCACGACATTGCTTGGGGAATCTGACTAGACAAAAGCTGACGCCTCTTGGTATCAATTGCTGGCGAAGAGGGGCAGGCACCCGCTTTGCAAAACAAGATGGCCAAATGAACGCTATGTTGCTTTTTGCAGCGGCGATTTGGTCATCTGCTAACGGAAACCAATGCGGAGAGAGCTCTACCATTTTCGATATTCCTAATAATGCTTGGAATGAGAACAATGCAGCGGCTGGGGCAAGGGAAGAGGGGTGCTGGTCGGGGAAGAGCGTTTAAGCACAGAATATTTTCCGGTGAGGCCATGGCACGATAATTGCTTATATTATTTCAAATATACATTTTAACTACGGTGGGAGGGGTAATTTTGTCTCAACCTGGAGAAGTTCACGCAAAACAGCAAAAAACGCTAGGAAAAAGAACCAGTTATCGTTGGGTGGTCATGGGGCTGATTTTTGCCGTTTGGGCCATCGCCTGCGCCGACCGGGCCAATTTGGGTGTGGCGTTGCCGTTTATGAGGAAAGAGTTTGGCATCAGCAATACAGAAGCGGGAGCTATTGTCAGCCTGTTTGCCTTCTCGTACGCGGTAGTCCAGATTCCGGCGGGGTTATTCTATAAAAGGGTGAGCGTCCCGACTTCCGGCAAGATATTCCCGCTATTCCTGATGCTTGTTTCGGTATTTACCGGTCTTATGGGTACTACTTCTTCGACCTTTTTACTAAAATTATACCGCGTCGGTCTGGGAGTGGCCGAAGGTCCCCTTGGCATTGGCTGTACCAATATCATCAACCGTTGGTTTCCTGCCAGGGAAAAGGGGACAGCTATGGGACTTTGGAATACGGCCTCCAAGCTGGGGCCGGTCATTGCGCCGCCAGTTTGTATTGTTGTTGCCGAAATGTTTGGCTGGCGAGAAATTTTTTATGTGTTCGCCCTCCCCGGGATCATCCTTGCCGTCGCCTGGATGTTCATGGTAAAGGTTTCACCGGCAGACAGCAAGTTTTGTTCACCGGCTGAAGTGGAATATATTCAAAATGAGCAGGCACCTGCTCATAGCAGTCAGCCGGCGGAAGTCAGGAAACAAAGTTATTGGGGCTGGCTGGATAGGTTAAACCGGACGAAGAAGGTCGTGCCACTGGAAACGATCAGTCAGGTATTCCGCTCCTGGAATGTTTTCGGAAACGCCCTCGCCTATGGCTGTATGATCGGCATCAGCAATACCTTTATGATGTGGATGCCCACCTATCTGATGACAGTAAAGGGCTTCACGTCAATTAAAATGGGCTTCCTCGCCTCAGCGCCGTTTGTCGGAGCGGTCGTAGGAAATACGCTAGGTGGCTGGTTTTCCGACCGCATACTGGATAAACGGCGGAAGCCAACAATGTTGCTTGCTGCCTTCTGCACGATTGTTATGATGGTTGCCCTCATCTATGCCCCCAATAATGCTGTCTATTTGGGGTTGATGCTGATGTTGTCCGGTTTGCTGATCGGGTTCGGTTTCTCCGGATTTACCGTTTATCCCATGGGTCTGACAACCAAGGAAGCCTATCCGCTTGCCTTTGCGATCGTCAATACCGGCGGACAGCTGGGGGGCGCTTGTGCGCCGCTGATTGTCGGCATCATTTTGGATGCGTATAGCTGGAATGCCGTATTTATTTATCTGGCGCTCAGCTCGGTATTGTGTTTTACCCTCGTCACCACCATCGATGAGCCGATTATTGATACAACGCCCACGACAACCGCATAGAAAAGTAGACGGCTGCAAAATTAATTTGTTGGAGGGATTTATATGTCTAAACCCAGTGTTTATGTTACCCGCCTTCTGCCGAAAGAAGCACTTGTCATGCTCAAAGAACGTTGCGAAATAGAAATGAATCCCGGCTATGACGTTTTGTCGAAGGAGGATCTGCTGGCAAAATTAAAAGGGCGGGACGCTGTACTTGTATCGCATACGGTGATCGATGAAGAGATTTGCCAAGCCATCAAATCGCATTGCAAAATATTAGCCGGCTATGGTGTCGGCTACAACAATCTCGATGTCCCGGCTGCCACAAAGCATGGAATTTATGTCAGCAACAATCCGGATGCGGTTACAGCGGCGACCGCCGATCTGGCATGGACACTGCTTTTAGCTGCCGCGAGACGGGTTGTCGAGGCTGACACGTATGTCCGGGCCGGAAAAAAAGACTGGGGCCCGACCACCTTGATGGGCACGCAGGTTAGTGGAAGAACATTAGGCATTATCGGCGGTGGTCGTGTCGGCACAGCGGTCGGAAAACGCGGCAAAGGGTTTGACATGGATATTATTTATACTGATGTACAGGCCAATCCCGCCTTTGAGGAAGCTACCGGCGGTCGGTTTGTCGATAAAGAAACCTTGCTCAAAGAGGCCGACTTCATTTCCATCCATATCCCTCTCCTGCCTTCGACCCGCCACTTTATCGGTGCCGGTGAATTAAAGCTCATGAAAAAAACGGCAATACTGATCAATGCCGCCCGTGGCCCGATCGTTGACGAAAAGGCCTTGGTAGAAGCACTCCAGAATAGAACGATCGCCGGAGCGGGCCTTGATGTGTTTGAACGTGAACCGGAACTTGAGCCCGGTCTGGCCGAACTCGCAAATGTTGTTCTAACCCCGCACATCGGGACAACGACAATGGATGCCAGGATAAAACAGGGGGAATGTTGTGCGCGGAATATTTTTGCGGCCCTTGACGGGAAAATACCGCCAAACTGCCTCAATCCAGAAGCCAAAGCAAAGTGATGATGCTTTCCCTAACGGCCAGTGGTGCAGAAATGAGTACAAAAAAACCGCCCAGTGGGCGGTTTTTGCTTGTGGTAGAAGCGGAATCCTGCGACGTTATCCTACCTGAGTGGACAGGAAGATCGGCAGGGTCATGTGGGATATTTGATCTTGGAGTTCTTCGATTTTGTCAATATGATCATCTTCGTCCTGAAGAATCTTCTCCAGGATTTCCCTGGTGGCGAAGTCCTTGACTTCTCCTGCCAGTTTTATGGCCGCATTATAGGATTCAATAGCAAAGACTTCTTTTTCGCGGTCATACTCGAGCTGTTTCGTCACATCACTGCCGATATGTACCGGGTTGAGCTTGGACACGACTGGCAGACCTTCGAGAAAGAGGATTCGGGCAATCAGTGTTTCGGCGTGCTTCATCTCATCAATAGCCCGTTTTTCGAATCGGTTGTGGAGCTTGTCATAACCCCAATTGGCGCACATTTCGGAGTGCACGATATACTGGTTGACCACACTCAGTTCATGGGCCAAAAGGGCATTTAACGTTTCAATCAGTTGGGGGGATCCTTTCATGCGATTAGCCTCCTCGTCGTTGTATTTCCTCCTAGTATTATTTTATAGTGGACAGCAATATTCCTCTATCATTAATTATTATTAAAAAAAAGATCCAAACGGGTCGACCTCCGGCGAAAAACGTTTTGAAGGCAATTTACTTTTATTGCTACTTATAACCAAATATAGTATAATCATCTAAAAAGATAGCTGTGTCAACGAAGACCTTTGGAGATTTATTTCCGAGGTTTTTTTGTTTCTATGATTGCGTCTCAGAAAGAAAGGAACCCTGGGGTTGTCCAGCCCTGCCTGTTGAGAGGGGGATATACATGACCATCAGTTGCAAAGATGTGACCAGTGTGCGCTCATTAAGTAAAATCAGGCTTGTAGCTGGCCAGTCGGGCCTGGACCGAGTGGTGAGATGGGTGCATTTCATCGACTTGCCGGATGCTTTGCCCTGGGTTCAGGGCGGTGAGTTACTTATCATCACCGGCATCGGGCTGAACGGCGATCTGGCTAAGCTGCAGGACATCGTCCGAGGGGGTGTGCAGAAAAAACTGGCCGGGCTGATCATCAATATCGGTCCATATATCGAGCAGATTCCTGAACCGGTGATCAAACTGGCGAATGAGCTGGGCTTTCCGGTGTTTGAACTGCCCTGGGAGGTCAAGCTTGTCGAGGTCACCCAGGACATCTGCAGTTATATTGTCATGAAACAGACGGAAGAGAAATCGGTGAGCGATCTTCTGGAGCATATTTTATTCAGTTCGCTCGAGGCGCCGGAAATGCTCATTCAGCGGGCCGGGTTTTATGGCTTTGATCTGAATAAACCCTATCAGGTAGCGGTGATACGGGCTGTCAACCTGTCCAATCTTCTCCAAAGTAAAAAGCTCAAAGACGAACGGGCGCTTGTCAATTTCAAAGGGCGATTCGAACAGACCATCCGGGAAGTTCTTGCTTCTAGCGGCAAGAAATTTTTGTCCATGCTGCAGATGGATGCAGCCATCCTGCTTTTGCAGCAGGAAAAGGCGCCAAAAGCATTGCGTCTCGGCGATTTGCTGGAAACGGTTGTCGGCAAACTGAGAGCCAAGCTGCCGGGAGTTGAGGTGGCAGTCGGTCTGGGCGGGATGTGCGACGATCTCCGCAGCGCCAGACAAAGCTATATTCAGGCCAACCGGGCGCTGCAATTTGCCGATTTCAAGCCGACTTCGCATCACGTCTATGTGTATGAAGACCTTGGAATCTATAAGCTGTTGTTTGAGATTGAAAGCGATAAACTTTTGGCATATTATCGCGAGGTGCTGGAGCCGCTCAGAGGGTATGATGTTGAGCACAAAATGGACTTGATGCCGAGTCTGGCCGTCTATTTCGAAGAAAATGGCAATGTGGTCAAAGCTTCTGAACGACTCTTCATTCACCGAAACACCCTGGACTACCGGTTGAAAAAGATCGAGGAAATCACCGGGCGAAGGCTGAGTGATTACTATGACCGGCTTGCATTGCAGCTGGCGATGGTCGTCGGCAAACGGCTGGCCTATGAGGAGCGCGCCGACCGATAGCAGCTCGGATCACTACTGCTGCGGAAACTTGTTGCCCTGCCGGATAATATCACAATAGACAAGTATGTTTTTTGTGAGATGTGCACATGGATTTATCAAGTATTATCTGTTAGTATTTGGGTAACAAATTATTCGTACAGATGAGCCCGCCGCCGAAAAAAGGTTTCCATTTTTAGCAATGGCGCTGAAAGCATTCCTTATGCAATCGGCGCTTTTGTGTTCACCGGGACTCATCCCGTGCTTTAGGGGAGGAATCGTAGATGAGTAAACAGGAATTGCTTTCCGAAGTGAAAATGACGGGGCCGGTCTCGGATGGTCTGATGGCCAGGAAAGTCAATGCGGTCGCCCGCGGGATTTCTAATTCCACACCTATTTTTGTAAAAGAAGCCCGTGGGGCCGTCATCACCGATGTCAACGGACAGGAGTTTCTTGACTTTTATGCCGGTATCAGCACCCTTAATGTCGGTCATTGCCCGGAGCCGGTGGTCAAGGCGATCCAGGAGCAGGCGGCTAAATTGATTCACTCCTGTTTCATGGTAACCATGTATGAACCCTATGTAGCTTTTGCCGAGATGCTCAATTCGATCATTCCAGGCAATTTCGCCAAGAAGACCATGTTTGCCAACAGCGGCGCCGAAGCGGTTGAGAATGCCATCAAGATTGCCCGCCATTATACTAAGAAAACCGGCATTATTGCTTTTGAGTGCGCCTTCCACGGCCGGACCCTGATGACCATGAGCCTGACCAGCAAGGTCAAACCTTACAAATACGGCTTTGGGCCTTTTGCGCCCGATATATATAAAGTTCCCTCCGCTTATTGTTACCGCTGCTATTACCGGTCCACATATCCTGGCTGCGGGCTACACTGCCTGGAGAATTTTGAACGGTTTTTTGCCGCGGAAATTGACGCCGAGCATATTGCTGCGATGATCATTGAACCGGTTCAGGGTGAAGGCGGCTTTATCGTCCCGCCGCCTGAATTTTTGCCAGGTCTGAAATCCATCTGTGAGAAAAAGGGAATTCTGTTTATCGCCGACGAGGTCCAGGCCGGGTTTGCCAGGACCGGGAAAATGTTTGCCATTGAGCACTGGGGCGTTGAACCTGACTTGACGACCACCGCCAAATCAATTGCCGCCGGAATGCCGCTGAGTGCGGTGACCGGAAGGGCGGAGGTGATGGATGCTCCGGACCCGGGTAATATCGGGGGAACTTATGGCGGCAACCCGTTGGCCTGCGCCGCCGGGATCGAAACAGTCCACTATATTCAGGACAATGATTTGTGTGCCCGGGCGGAGGAAATCGGACGCCAGTCCATGCAAAGGCTCAAGGCCCTGCAGGAAAAATGTGACGCCATCGGCGATGTCCGCGGCCTGGGGGCGATGTCGGCCATTGAATTGGTCAAGGACCGCAAGACCAAGGAACCGGATAAAGAGCTGACCGCCAGAGTGGTGAAAGATTGTCTGGCACAAGGGCTTATTGTGATCAGTGCCGGCATCTTCGGCAATGTCATCCGGCTGCTGATTCCGCTGGTGGTCACCGACGAACAGCTGGACCGGGGGCTCAGCATTTTAGAGAATAGTCTGCTCAAGGCCACCCACTGACTTTAACGCGACAATCTAATGTTTTACAGGCAAAGACGCTTGTCGGCTACTATCATAGTGGCCGGTAGGCGTTTTTATATATTGTCATAATAATAAGGAGGTATGGTTGTGAAAAAAGGGTTATTCCTCATTTTGTGCTTTATCCTTATCCTGCCGCTTATCTTGACCGGATGTGGCAACCAGGCCGAAAAACGCGACTATTATAAAGTCGGAGTTATTACTTCGTTGTCCGGGTCGGAAGCTTATGGCGGCAATGTCACTCGCCGCGGTTATGAACTATGGTCTGAGACCGTCAACAAAAAAGGCGGCATCAAAGTCGGCGACAAGTCCTATCAGGTCAAACTGATTTTCGCCGACGACCAGAGTGATCCCAACGCCGCCGCCGACGCAGCGCAACGAATGATTACTTCGGAAAAAGTTGATTTCATTTTAGGGCCATACACCAGCGGCGTCACCATGGCTGTGGCTCCTATCCTGGAGAAGTACAAAGTGCCGATGATCACCGGTTCAGCGGAATCGCCGCTCATCTGGAAACAAAAATTCAAATATACCTTTGGCACCATTCCGGCAGTTGACCTGACCGGGAGCACGCCGATTAGCACTTTGACCAAAGAAGTGCAGCCTACCCCCAAAACGATCGCCATTCTCGGTGTCAACGATCCCTTTTCCAAAGCAGTAGCCGAAGCCTTTAAGGCTGCTGCCGAAAAAGACGGCTTAACAGTGGTCAAGTATGATATTGTGCCGGCAGGAACCGACTTTACACCGCTGATCAGTGCCATCAAGGGGATGAATCCTGATATTCTCGCCGTAGGCGGCCATGAAAAAGAACACATGGAGATCGTCAAGGCCTCTAAATCACTCGGCTTTATGCCCAAGGTATTTCTGATGCATTATGGGATCACCACTCCTGACTTTATCAAGAACCTGGGTAAAGACTCCGATTTTGTCATGGGTGCGACTACCTGGACGCCGGACCTGAACTACAAAGACGCCGTGTTTGGCTCCACCAAGGAATATGTAGAGGCTGCCAAGATTCGTTATGGTACTACTCCTGACTATACCGAAGCCGCCTGTGCCGCGACTGGTGAAATTTTCGCCGCCGCGCTGGCTAAAATTAACGCTCCGCCGGCGCTGACCGAAGAACAACGCGAACAGCTGGCAAAAGCGCTGGAAACAGTGAAGCTGGACTCGACGCTGTACGGACCGATTCAGTTCGCCACCGATGGCAACTGGTATCACAACAATACCGGCCTGAGGGCTCTGACCATTCAGTTGATGAGCGGGGACCAAGTCATCGTCGGGCCGAAAGATGTCAAACTGAAAGATCCTGTTTATCCCGTCCCGGCAATGAGTTCCCGCTAAGGGTTTCCTGAATGTCTGGCGAGTCGCCGCGGAAGACCACGGTGCATGTGGCGGCTCGCTAAAGATGTTGATACTAACAAGGAGGTGATGGACATGGAACTGATTGTCCAAACGCTGATCAACGGGTTATTGATCGGGGGAATTTTCATCATGATCGCCGTCGGTTTTTCGTTGGCCTTTGGCGTCATGGATATCATCGATTTCGCAGTCGGCGAATGGGTCATGCTGGGAGCGTTCATGGCTTATTGGATGCAGACTTTGCTTGGCGTTGATCCACTATTGCTGACCCCCGTTATTCTTCTGACTTTTGGGTTGGTAGGCTACTTCTTCCAGCCGGTTTTACAGAGTATTATCAACATCAAGCACCGGAGCGCCGCCCTGATGGCGCTGGCCTTTACGTTCGGGTTGTCCACCTTTTTCCGGGGAACGGCATTGACTTTATGGGGCTTTAACAACCGCAATATCACGACCTTCTTATCAGAGCAAAGTATCACGATTTTTGGTATCACATTGCCGGCCTTGCGGCTGGCGGCTACAGCCACGGCGATCTTAACAACGGTCGCTTTCATGCTTTTTCTCAACAAGACCCGGACCGGGATTGCCATTCGCGCCGCGGCTGAGAATAAGACGGTGGCGGGGCTGATGGGTATTGACGGCAAAAATGTCTCCCGCCTTGTGTATGCAATTTATGCCGCCCTGACCGGCATGGCTGGCGTTTTTATCGGCGCTATTTTCTCCGTCAACCCCGATATGGGGCTGCGGTATACGGCATTTGCCTTTTTCGTGGTGGTGGTGGGCGGTATGGGCTCGCTATCCGGGGCGATCGTCGCCGGACTGCTGCTGGGGCTGCTCGCCAGTTTCGTATCGGTATATGTCGGCGGAAGCTATATATTCTTGATTCTATTCATGTTCCTTTACCTGGTTCTCATCTTTTTGCCGAAAGGCGTTTTGGGTAAAGGCCTGTGAAAGGGGGCTGTTGGTGTTGACGTCCTTTAACAAAGCACAACTGACTAAATACGGTTTGCTTGCACTGCTACTCTTGGCGATGCCGCTCGTGATGCCTGTTTTCTGGGTGCGGATCGTGACCGGGGTCTTTATGTGGGTGGGTTTGGCTTTGAGCTGGAACATGATTGGCGGCTATATGGGGTATGTCAGTTTTGGCCACGGAGCCTTTTTTGGTCTCGGAGCCTATATCACCGGACTGCTCATGAGTGTACAGGGGCTGCCCTTTCTCCCTTCGATGATCGTTGCCGGCATTCTGACCTGTGCGTTCGCCGGTGTGGTAGGAGCCATCACCCTGCGGTTGAATGGAGCCTACTTCGCCATCGGAACCTGGGCCTTTGCCGAGATGATGCGGCAATTGGTGCTGGTACTGCCTTTTACCGGCGGCTCTTACGGCTTGCGGCTGCCGCCGGAAGTGAATGAGACGCTGTTTTACTTTATTATGCTGGCTCTGGCGCTGATTGTGCTGGCCTGTGGCTACATTATGTTCGAAAAGAGTTCTTTTGGGCTGAAAGTACGGGCTATCCGGGAGGAGGAAACGGCGGCACAGACCCTGGGCGTAAATACAGTGCTGGTCAAAATCTATGTATTTGCCGTTAGTGCGTTGTTTCCCGGCCTGATTGGCGGGGCGTATGCCTATTGGATGACCTTTATCCATCCTGATAGTGTCCTCGGGCCGCTGGTCGCCGATCAGATGGTGGTCATGGTCCTCCTGGGCGGGATTGGGACGGTATTTGGCCCTATTGTCGGTGCCGCGGTGATGTATATCGGCAACCGGATCATTTGGGTCACCTGGGGCGACAGTTCGAGCTATCTCATCATTCTGGGACTGGCCATCTGCCTGATTATTCGTTTCCTGCCGGAAGGACTGATCAATCTTCGTTTTATCAGTAGATTCCGGGCGCTTAAAACGGCGGTAGGCGGGTTAACCGCGCGAGAGGAGGTCCCCAAATGAGCCTGATCACGATCAAGGATCTAAACCATTCTTTCGGGGGACTGAAAGCGGTATCGGATTTTAGCCTGTCTGCCGACGAGCGGACCGTCCATGGAGTTATCGGCCCTAACGGCGCAGGGAAAACCACCTTGTTCAATCTGATTACCGGCTTGTATAAACCAAGCCGGGGCGAGATTCTGTTTAAAGAACTTAATATCGCCGGAAAAAAGCCGTACCAGATTTCCCGGATGGGGATTGCAAGAACCTTTCAAAATCTGAGACTGTTTAGTGATCTGACAGTACTGGAGAATATTCAGGTCGGCCGGTTGAACCACAAGAATCATCTTGGGGGAGTTTCGCGCACCGTGGCGGATGAAGGCCACATTGTTCAGGATTTGCTTGATATGGTCGGCCTTTCCAATCGGGCCGAAGAAAAGGCCAGCAACCTGCCTTATGGTCAGCAGCGCAAACTGGAAATTGCCCGGGCGCTGGCCACCCAGCCGGAGGTATTGCTCCTTGACGAGCCGGCGGCGGGAATGAATCCCAAAGAAGTGATGAATCTGGTGGAACTCATCCGGCAGATCAAGTTTGAATATAAGCTTACAATTATCTTAATTGAGCACCAGATGAAACTGGTGGATGAACTATGTGATCACATTACGGTGATGAATTTCGGGCAGGTGATTGCCCGCGGATTGCCGAAGGAAATCAAGGAAGATCCGCTGGTTATCAAAGCCTACCTGGGGCTGGGAGATGTCGGCTGATGGAGACAATTTTGGCGGTAAAGGATTTGGAAGTAGTATACGGCGGAATTAAGGCCCTACAGGGCATTTCTTTCGAAGTTAGACAGGGGGAAATTGTCACTCTCATTGGCGCAAACGGCGCTGGCAAGTCCAGTACCCTGCGGGCTATATCGGGTGTGGTTCCCGCGAAGGCCGGGTCGATCACCTTCAAGGGCAGCGAGATCGCCAACGCTCAGTCGCATGTGATCGCCAAAGCCGGCTTGTCCCACGTGCCGGAAGGGCGGGGCATATTTGCCAAGCTTTCGGTGGAAGAGAACCTGATTGTCGGCAGTTTCCCGCGAAACGATAAACCGGAAATCGCCAAAGACATGAGCAATGTATATGAACTCTTTCCCCGGCTGGGTGAGCGGAAGAAGCAGCTGGGGGGAAGCCTCTCCGGCGGCGAGCAGCAAATGCTGGCCATAGGGCGGGCGATGATGAGCGGGGCGGATATGCTGCTGCTGGATGAACCTTCGATGGGTCTGGCACCGCTGATAGTGCAGGAAATATTCAAGATTATCCGCTACATCAATTCTGTCGGCAAGACGGTATTGCTGGTGGAGCAAAATGCCAACCAGGCCCTCAAGGTGGCAGCCCGGGCCTATATTCTGGAGACCGGCCGGATTGTCATGTCCGGCGACGCCAAAGATATGATCGACAATCCGGAGATTAAAAAAGCCTATTTGGGCGGCCATTAAGCGGCAATTAGTGGTTGAGCCGCATTGAAAGGGGTTGTAGCGGTGAACGAATTCGTGTTTCGGATGCCAACCAGAGTCCTTTTTGGAGTGGAAGCAGAAAAAAATGTTTTGAGTATCTGCAACAGTCAGAAATGGTCTAAGATTTTTGTCGTTACCGGAAAAACCTCCACGAAGAAGTCGCCGCACCTGAATGGTATTGTCGAATCGCTAAAAGGCTCAGGCATTCAGGTGGAGGTTTTTTCCGAGGTTGAGGCCGATCCAAGCGTGGAAACAGTCGATGAAGGCGGCGCAAAACTGCTGGCGTTTGGGGCAGACGCAGTGTTGGCTTTTGGCGGAGGCAGTCCAATGGACGCGGCAAAATCGATGACCCTCGTCGCCGCGAACGGAGGCTCGATTGCCGATTATTTACGCGGCAAGCGGTCGATAGCCCGTAAGGGCGTGCCACTGATTTGCCTTCCCACCACCGCCGGAACCGGCAGCGAAGTGACCGCGGCGGCGGTGACCACCGACAAGCACAGCAAGGAAAAAATCGGGATCTCCCACGACTTCCTGATGCCGATGTTCGCGATCATTGACCCGGCTTTACATGTCAGCATGCCGCCGGCTGTCACCGCTACGACCGGTATCGATGCTCTCACACATGCCATCGAAGCCTATGTCGCGGTAAAAGCCAATCCGGTCACCGACGGACTTGCCCTGCAGGCCATCACCATGATCGGAAAAAATTTGCGGCGGGCCTATAGTAGCGGCGACGACCTGGAGGCGCGGAGCAATATGGCGCTGGCCAGCCTGATCGCCGGTGGAGCCTTTACCAACGCCGGCCTGGGAGCGGTGCATGCCATCGCCCATCCGCTTGGAGCCCAGTTTGGTATCTCCCACGGCATGGCCAATGGCATCATGTTGCCCTATGTGATGGAATACTGCATGGTGGCGAACTATGCTAAGTTTCGCGATATCGCAGCAGCCCTGGGGGAGGATGTTTACGGTCAATCAGAGCAGGCTGCGGCAGGTAAATCGGTCGCTGCGGTCAATAAGCTGAAGGCCGCAATCGGGATAGCCAACAAGCTGGCAGAAGTCAATGTTTCCCGCGATGCACTGGAAAGTATCGCGAAAGACGCTGCGACCTACCGGTTGCTGCCCAACAGTCCGCGGCAGCTGGCGATCGAAGACCTGCGCATTATTATCGCTAACGCGTTATGACTTGTTCGAGGAACGGGATATAGGGAATTAACAGCAAAAAAGAAGCCTGGGAAGGTTTCTTTTTTTGCTAGGCGGGGCGACTTCTTGTTCCAATATTCACACATTTTTTGATTGCATTTTGGCGAAAGTCAGCATATACTTAGTGGTGAAAACAGGCGGATATTTTATGTTACATGTATGACATCATACAAGTTGTAACGCCTGACAAATCGGGATGGCTAAAAGAAAGAATTTTGGATGAGGGGGAGTAGTCTGATGGCTAACAAACACGTGTTTCCGGTGGAAAGATTGCGGCGTTTTATGGAAGAGGCGCTGGCGACTCTCGGGATGCCGGCTGCAGAGGCGACAATTGTTGCTGACAACTTAATCAAAGCCGATCTGTGGGGACTGGGAACCCATGGAGTCAGTCGGTTTCCGGTCTATTTCAAGCGGATGCAGGAGGGGGCTGTCAATCCCTGCCCTGATATCAAGATCAGCAATCCCTGGCCGGCCGTGCTCGCGGTTGATGGCGACAACGGTCCGGGGGCGGTAGTCGGGGTCAGGGCATTGGAGGAGGCCATGGTGCTGGCCGAAAAGTATGGCCTGGCTGCAGCTGGGATCAAAATGACCAACCATTTTGGCGCGGCTGGCTATTATTGCGATATTGCCGCCAAACAAAACTACATAACCATTATCCTTGCCGATTCACCGGCATCGATTCCCCCTTGGGGCGGCAAACAGGCTTATTTCGGTACAAATCCTATCGCCATCGGCCTGCCGCGGCGGGAACAACCTCCGGTAATCGTCGATTTGGCGACCAGCATTGTCGCCAGGGGGAAAATTATTTCCGCTGCTAAAAAGGGTGAAACCATTCCGGAAGGGTGGGCGATGGATAAAGACGGAGTACCGACAACCGACGCCCAGGCGGCTTTGGCCGGGACCCTGCTGCCAATGGCTGGTCCGAAAGGGTATGCCCTGGGGCTGGCTGTGGAGCATCTGGCCGGTGTGCTGACTGGGTCGGCGTTCGGCCGGGATGTGGCTTGGCAGTATAGTGAAGAGCAGAAGCCTTCCAACGTCGGCAACATTTTGATTGTGATCCGGGCTGACGCCTTTATGGGTCTGGATGAGTATTATGATCGCACTGAGAAGTTTTGCCACGAAATCAAGGGTTGTGAGAAAGCGGCCGGGGTTGACGAGATTTTTCTCCCTGGCGAACGCAAGCGGGCTTCGGAGCGGATTGTTGCCGAGAAAGGCATCGAGGTGGCAGGATCCCTCCTGGAGGAACTGCAAGCCATTGCCTGGTCCTGCGGGCTGTCGCTCGATAAATAAAATTTCGCTTGTTCGAATCAGCCGGATTCAGGGGGGATTGGTCATTGAATGATTTCCAGCCGGTGAGTGAAACCACTCGCCTGTCAGAAAAGGTGTTTTTCCAGATCCGGGAGGCGATCGCCTCCGGAAAATATCGGTCTGGTGATAAATTGCCTTCAGAAAATGAGCTGGCTGATGCCTTCAAGGTGAGCCGGACATCGATCAGGGAAGCCATGAAGATGCTGGCCGGCCAGGGATTGGTCAGCGTCCGGCGGGGACTCGGCGCATTTGTTGCCGAATGCGGTGATTCTTCTTATCTCAAGGATGTGCAAACCATCTTGTCCCAGGAAAAAGAAAATATTCTGGAACTGTTCCAGATCAGGAAGATTCTTGAGACCGAAGCCGCGGCCTGGGCCGCCCAAAAGGCCCGGCCTGAAGATCTGGAAAAGATGGAGAAGCTGCTGGCGGAGTCCGAGGTCCTGGCGAAAGACTCGCAATACAACCGGCAGAAGCTCAATGAAATTAACTCCGAGTTTCACTATGTGCTGGTCAAGGCCGCCGGCAATCGTACTTTGGAAAAGGTTATGATCGGCCTCATGGACATGCTGACCGAAGTCAGGGATATTACCCTGCAATTGCCTGGCAGGCATCTGGGGTCGGTGGCTGGTCACCGGCAGCTGCTCGCAGCCATCCGGGGGGGAGACGCCCCCAGGGCCAGGACCTGTATGGCCAAACACTTGAAGGCGGTAGAAGACATCATCAGAAAGATGCAGTAGAGAAAACGAAACAATAAGGAGGCTAACAAATGCTTGTCGATCAGGAAAAGTGTATAGGTTGTGGAATCTGTATTCCCTATTGTCCGGCTCAGGCCATCTCGCTGGTAAACAAAAAGGCTGTCGTTGATCAGGACGAGTGCCTGGAATGTGGCAACTGTTTTCGTAACGACGTGGTTCCCTGCCCGCGGGTGGCGTTCTATGAAAAACCGGGTATCTACGAAGAGACGCGGGGCATTCGCCGTTTTTTCAGCGACCCCACTACCACTCACTCTGTGACCAAGGTTCCCGGCCGGGGAACGGAAGAGGTCAAGACCAATGATGTGACCGGCAGGGTATGCCGGGGAGAAATCGGTATTGCAGTGGAGATGGGACGGCCCTGTCTCGGTACGACGATGATCGAGTTCGAAAAAATGACCATGGCCCTGGGGGAAATCGGCGTGGTGTTTGAAGAAGCAAATCCGTTGACCCAGCTGATGATTGATAAGAAAAAAGGCCTGATTGACCCCAAATACAAAAACGAGAAACTGGTTTCGGCCATCATTGAATTTGGCGCACCGATCGATCAGCTCATCCCTATTTTGACCAAGGTGACGGAAGTGGCAGGAAGTCTGGATACCGTCTTTTCTTTAGATGTGATGGGTTGTTTTGATGCAGACGGCTCGCTGCCGATATTGCCGCTACTTGAGAAGCTGGGCATCAAGCCTCGCTGCAACTCCAAAGTTAATCTGGGCATGGGACGCCCCTATAAAATCGAACGCCAGAGCAAGGAGGCATAGTTATTATGACACATACACTACATCGCCGCGGAACAGAGGAATCGCTGAAGAACGACTATGTCCTGCTAGTGACGGCAGCGTCGGGGATCAATCATGTCGACTCCAGGGACAAACTGCTTAAGGTCCTGGAAGTAGTATGGGAAGTGGGGCCGGCCAATGTCGGCTCCCAGCATCTAGGGACCATCCTCCAGGGTTACAGTCTTGAAGAGATCAAGGCCGCCTTGAACGAGGTGCCACGTGTCCGCTGCGCTTTTTCCAGCAAGGAGAAGATGCAGGAGATCATTCGTCGTCTGCATGAACTTGATCTGGGCATGTCGGTAACGGTGGAAGGGCCGACCGAAGATATCATCGCGATGAGCAAAGAGCTTGGCATCCAGCCGCACTCGATCAATCTCTCCCTGGACATCTGGGGCAAGAAGGATGAGTTGCCGTCCGAAGAGGTACTGGAGTTTGTCACCATGTGCGGCCATGGCTTGATTTCGCAAAATCTGGTGAAAAAGTTGATCGAAGATGTCAAAAAAGGCCGTAAGTCCCCTGAGCAGGCCGCGGTTCAAATCGGTATTCCCTGTGTCTGCGGGATCTATAACCCGGATCGGGCGGTCGAACTATTGCAAAAATATCTTCCGGGCAACTGATTGGTTATATGCTTGTCCAAGAGCTGGTTGCGGCTGCATCCGGGAATAGATTTTTGTGTCTCCGGATGAGCCGCAACCTACCGGTGGCCATAACGGGATAAATGGAGATGGTTATTTTGAATCCAGTCGTGTCGCCGACACTGCCTTCATCTGAGTCACCGAAACCGAAAAGCCGGCGGGAGCGAATCGGCGTTCCGTTGGCAATCGCGCTGTTTTTACTTGTCTTGCTGATGGGGAAACCGGCGGAGCTGTCAGTGGTCGGTCATCGGGCGCTGGCCCTTTTCAGCGGTATATTTATTCTATACCTGACAGAAGCCATACCACTGGCGATCACCAGCATCATGATCGTTCCGGCGGCCGTTCTGCTGGGCATCACCAATACCAAAGGTGCTCTCAGCGGCTTTGGTTCGACGTCAGTCTACCTGATGTTCGGCGCTTTTATTCTGGCGGTGGCAATGGTCAAATCGCGCCTGGCTGAGCGAATCACCTATCTGATCATGCGCGTTGTTGGCGATAGCGCCACCAGTATTACTTTCGGACTGACGGTGTCCAACATCATTTTGGCTTTTCTTGTCCCCTCGACTACTGCCAGAACGGCGATTTTGCTGCCGGTGTGCATGAGTATTATCAAGGTGTTTGGCGTTGAGGGACGATCGAACTTCGCAGCGGGGGTGCTGCTGCTCTTGTCTTTTACCAATTCTACCATCGCCGCCGGGATCATGACGGCGACGGTGCCAAACCCGGTTACAGTGGAGTTTATCAGTAAGGCCGGCGGCCCGGTGATTAGTTACTTGCAATGGTTTATTTACGGGTTTCCGCCCGCGTTACTGATGACGTTCATCACTTGGTGGTATATTATGCGGGTATTCAAACCCGAGGTCGAACGAATTCCGCAGGGAAAAGCCTATATCGAGACCAAGCTGGCTGAGATGGGATCACTTTGCGGTGATGAAAAACGGGCGCTATTGGTATTCACCCTGGTCGTGGTCTTGTGGGCCACCGGGGGTTGGACCAAGATTGACCCGACCATTGCTTGTCTGGCCGGTATCAGCTTGTTGTTTCTGCCCAAGATCGGCTTTCTTACCTGGGGCGAGGCCAATAAAGGGGTCTCCTGGCGGATTTTACTGATGACCGGCGGGGGCATTAGTCTGGGAGATGCTCTGACCGAAACAGGGGCCGCGAAATGGCTGGCAGTGACGATTTTCAAGACCCTTGGTCTGGAAGGTTTATCGGTGATGGTGACCCTGATCATCATCATGTTCATAGTTCAATACATGCATATTTTCTTTGTGGGAGCGACACCGATGGCCACCGGGCTTATTCCGATCGTTATCGGAATGGCCGGCGTGCTTGATGTCAATCCGGTGGTCCTTGCCCTGCCGGCCGGTATGCTGATCGGCGGATATCCATTATTGATGTTTTATAATACGTCGCCAAGCATTTTGATTTATGGTACTGGTAAACTGACGGTCGGAGACTTTCCCCGGGTTGGTTTTGCTTTGTGCGCCATGGCCTGTGTGGTTTATGCAGTGTGCGCCATGACCTACTGGCGGTGGCTCGGCCTTTACTAGCAGGGATTATTGCTGCGGGAGTTTTCCACTTGTCGGAAGGGGTGGTGCTGCTGATGAGCAAACAGATTGGACTGATCCATGCGACGCTGAACGCGGTTCAGCCGATGGTCGCAGCTTTCGGGCAATATGAACCAGGGGTCACCTTGCTGCATTTTCTTGACGAGGGGCTGCTGATGGCGGTCAATGAGCAGGGGGGTGTCACGCCGCCAACTCTGCGGCGGCTGCTCAGCTTGCTTAGCAGGGCCGAAGAAAGCGGTGTCGACGGCATACTCTTGACCTGCTCGGCCTTTTCCCCTAATGTGCCATCCATAGGGCCGCTATTTTCCATTCCTGTCGTTAGTGTCGACAGGGCAATGTTGGAGCAGGCGGTGACCATGGGGTCCCGCATCGGGGTTATTGCCACTGTTGCAACTGCCGGTCCGGCAACGGCCCGGCAGTTAGAGGAAATCGCGGCCGCCAGGGGCAAACAGGTGGCCGTGGAAACGGTGGTTTCTACAGATGCCTTCAGTCAACTGCAGGCAGGCAACGTGATCGATCACGACGTCCTGCTCCAGGAGGCGGCGGAAGGGTTGCTGGGCAAAGTGGATGTCATCGTGCTGGCCCAGATTTCGATGGCCCGGGCGGCGAGCAGGCTGGACAGGATAGACATACCGGTTTTAACAAGTCCCAGGAGCAGCATCGAGGCGATCATGGGGCGATTACCTTAAACTAGTGCCGATAGATCATTCATTTGAACAGGAAACAGCGAGGTGAGTTAGTTGAATCCTGCCAACTCTGAAACACGGACGGAAGCTGGTGAATGCGGCAAGGAAGGCTGGCGGACGAAAGTCGGCATTCCCCTGGCGGTCATCGTGCCGCTACTGGTATTGACGCTGGCCAACCCGGTTGGATTGTCTGTGGCCGGCCATAAGGCACTGGCTTTATTCTCCGGGATATTTATTCTCTATCTTACTGAAGCCATACCGCTGGCGATCACCAGCATCATTGTCGTGCCGGCGGCGGTACTGATGGGTATCACGACTACTAAAGGGGCACTAAGCGGTTTCGGCTCCTCGACCGTATACCTGATGCTCGGCGCATTTGTGCTGGCTGCGGCGATGGCGAAATCCCGCCTAGCTGAGCGCATAACCTATCTGATCATGAAGTTGGTCGGGGAAAGCGCCAGAAGCATTATCTTCGGCGTCATGGCCGCCAACGTCGTGCTGGCCTTTCTCGTTCCCTCGACAGTAGCCAGAACGGCCATCTTATTGCCAGTTTGCCTTGGTATTATCAAAGTCTTCGGGGCCGAGGGACGCTCGAAATTCGCTGCTGGTCTGCTGCTGATTTTGGCGTATACCAACTCGACCATTAGCGCCGGGATCTTGACGGCGACCACTCCCAACCCGGTGACGATTGAGTTTATCAGTAAAGCGGCGGGAGGGCATCTCATCAGCTACGGAGAATGGTTCATTTATGGTTTTCCGCCATCGCTGCTGATGACGCTATTCACCTGGTGGTATGTCAGTCTCGTCTATAAGCCGGAAATTGCCAGCATACCCGGCGGCGATCAGTTTGTCAAGAGTAAGCTCGCCGAGCTGGGCCCCCTCTCTAAAGATGAAAAAAGGGCTTTGGTCGTGTTTGCCTTTGTGGTCACCCTGTGGGTTACCGGCGAGTGGACTAAAATCGATGCCACGATTGCCTGCCTGATCGGAGTGTGCATGCTTTTCATCCCCGGACTGGGCTTTATGTCGTGGTCGGATGCCAACAAAGGCATATCCTGGCAAGTGCTGATGGTGACTGGCGGAGGGATTAGTCTAGGGGATACCCTGATTGAGACCGGTGCTGCCAAGTGGCTGGCGGTGACCATTTTTCACACCCTGGGAATGTCTGACTTGTCGCTGGTGATGACCCTGATTGTCATCATGTTTATTGTTCAATACATGCATCTGGTCTTTGTCGGGTCGACGCCGATGGCCACTGGACTGATACCCATCGTTATCGGTATGGCCGGCGTTCTCAACGTCAACCCCCTCGTTTTCGCGATGCCGGCCGGCATGATTATCGGCGGCTATCCATTACTTATGTTTTATAGCTGTACATCCAACATCTTAGTGTACGGTACCGGCAAATTGGTTGTCGCCGATTTTCTGCGCACCGGCCTGGTGCTGTGTACCGTAGCTTGTTTTGTCTATGTGCTATGTGCGCTTACCTACTGGCGCTGGCTGGGGCTATTCTAGCCGCTCCGCCATTTTAACAACGGCTTGTATTAGGGTCAGTTACATAAACAGCGGTGATTGGCGTCAAAGATATAGTTAACTGCGACGCAACAATTTAACACAACAGGAGGCAAAGAAAAATGGAATTAAAAGGCGTATACCCAGCACTGGCAACCCCGCTGACAGCGGAAGAGCAAATCGACAAAAAAGGCATGCGTAACATCACCCGCTACTGCCTGGACGGTGGCGTCCAC
>JARLHX010000126.1 GCA_031292035.1 Negativicutes bacterium
CCGGCGGCAAAAATGCCCTCGGCGTCGATTGCCTCATTCTGGGATTCTTTTTTGTGTCGTATCTGCTCAAGGTCTGGCATATGGTAAAGGGCAAACCTCGCCGGAAAGAACTCTGGTTATGCGGTGGTTTGCTGTTCGGGCTTGGGTGGCTGCTGCACATGGCCCAAAGCTCGACTGCGCTGGTATCGCTGATGGTTGGAATCTCGATGATGCTGTTCATGGGATTGCCGATGGTAAAGAAGGAAAACATCGGCACATGGATTGTCTTGGTCCTCGTCGGCCTCGGGATTGCCGAATTTGTCTTCGGGCTTTCCGATGCTGTGTTTGCCCTTTTGGGCCGGGACAAGACCCTGACGGACCGGGTCTACGTTTGGCGCGACTGTCTCAGCATCCCGATCAATCCCATTTTGGGCGCGGGCTTTGAAAGCTTCTGGTTGGGCAAAAGGCAGGAAATCATGAACGCAAAGTGGTATTGGCATCCGAATGAAGCTCACAATGGCTACTTGGAAACCTATCTTACCTTGGGATTGCTCGGTCTTTTCATCTTGCTTGCCCTGCTCTTTTCCACCTTTTGGAAGTGCCGGCGGGAACTAATAGCCAATTTTCATTTGGGCCGCTTTCGCATGGGCTTCTTATCTGCCTTGGTTGTCTATAACTGGACCGAGTCCAGTTTCAAGGCACTTCACCCCATGTGGTTTGTCTTTTATATCATCGCCTTGGATTATACGAAGGACGCTGTGGTGGTGCCGGCTGATCCGGCCCGGATTGAAGTCCCGCCGGGCACGCACGGCTTGGAAGCGGGCGACGAACCGGGGGATTCTCCACCGGAATTGGCCGCTTTCGACAGATAGGAAAGAAGTCATTGCGAGGCAACTAGTTTACCCCGGTTTGCGCCGGGGAACCGTCCTTAAAAAGCTTTTCGCTGGCTTTGGCTAAACAGATTGCCGTGGCGTGGATTTTGCTGTACACTCTCAATTGACGCGAAGTCGCAACACAATAGAAATGAAAACTTTTTTACTCACTCTTTGTCTTTTTTCGGCAGTAATTCTTACTGGCCGTGCCTATCAGGCTAACGACGCCACGCAGGTTATCTTTACTGATGGCAGCTATTTGGACACCTCCAAGGCCGTCGCCTATGCGACCGGCAAAGGCCAGGATGGCTGGGTGGTAACCGTGGGTGCGCCCGGGGGTGTTTACACCTGGACCAATTCGCTGGTCATGGGATTGCTCAACTCAATCACGATCCAAGGGGCCTCGACCAACAATCGCCCAACCATCATTTTCAATACCTCGGCGAATTCCGGCATTTATTCCAGGGCCTATGGCCATCTGACGACGATAGCAAATTTCATATTTAACGTGGGGGCGAATCTGCCGGTGTCAAACATCATTGGCATCGACGGCGGCGGGGTTTGTTTCCGGGTCTCAAACTGCGAGTTTCTGAGCCCCTCTAAAGCCACCTTTGGCATCCAGGTGGGCAGCATCAATAACGATCCAACCCCCGGACCCTACGGGTTGGTGGACAACTGCCAGTTCTATTTCCCTGGCGGGGTGGTTTATAATTATTTGAACATCCGCGGCAACGGGAACATGAGTCATTTCGGGTGGACCCAGCCAATGTCCTGGGGGACCACAAACTGCGTCATGGTGGAGAGCTGCAGTTTCTCCCAGCCCATCAGCGCGCCGGTATCTCATATTGTTGAAGGCGACGGCGGGGCGCGAATTTGCATCCGCTATTGCAACATAACGAATTTGGCTGAAGGCACACATGGATTCCAGAGCGGCGCCCATGATTCGACGTTGCAAATGGAATGCTATGAAAACAATTTCGTCATCAATGACAGCACCGGAGTTCACACCATGCCATACTTGTTCTGGCAGCGGGGCGGCACGGCGGTTGTTTGGAGCAATACCATCGCCACCACGAGTTTTTGGAATTTGGGGAAGGTGTTTGAGTTCACGGTCGAATGCGCTGAGTCGGGCGCCTGGCAGGCGGAAAGTTGTGCCCAGCAGTTGCTGTACCCAGCCGATTATCCCGGTTATCAACAAATCGGCCAGGGCGTCGTCAACGGTGCGCCGGGGCCGATGCCGATCTATTGCTGGGGTAATGTGGCTCCCGGAACCGCTTATGGCACTTACATTTTAGGGCTGGCAGAGGACGGCGCGTTTATCCAGCAGGGCCGGGATATTTTCACCAACACACCCATGCCGGGATATACGGCCTTGGTTTATCCCAGTCCACTGGTGGCCAGCGGAGGAACCGTCCCGGGCAGCTTCCCCACGAATTCACCCAACACGGGCATCGTTATTCCTCCGACTGATTTGCAGGCGCATCCTCCCGGAAACCAATGAGCCAGTGGTCGTCGGGCGTGGACCGGTTGCGGTTGTAGCGGTTGGATAAATTTGTTGTCTGCTTTTCTTGATCGGGAG
>JARLHX010000127.1 GCA_031292035.1 Negativicutes bacterium
ACTGATGATCCACCGCGCCTGACTGGCCGCCCTGTCTGCGCCATCCCGGTCCCGCTTGGTGATCACGTCGATGTCAGCCTTGATTTTCTCGTTAGCTTCGCGGTACTTGGCGAAAAGAGCTTTGCCGCCGCCAAGTTTTGCCCGCGCTTCCTCCAGCTTGCCTTCCCGGACCAGTTTGATCTGGCTCTCAAAATAGAGATGGATCGCGTCGATGGCTGGTTTGGCCTCTTCCCGGATAATTTTGGACATTCCGGAGTGCTTGGCCAGAAAAGGCTCCAGTTCCTTCTGGGTTGTTTCAATGTCTTTTCGGCCATTATTATAAGCGCCTAGCAGGTTCTCATCCCCATTTGAGGCGATGAAAGCCCTCACGCCGGTTTCTTCATTGAGAAGATTCATAAACAAAGCTTGGGTAACGTGCTGCATCGGAATGGCGTCCTCGACGATGTAGTCGGTGGCGCTGGTCATCCGGTCCAGATTAAAAAAAGTAATGCCAAGACTAAGCAGCATCATGACCAATATCGAGGCAAATCCCAGCAAAATTTTTGTGCGGACCTTTGTATTAGTGAACATAGATTCTTGCCTACTTTCTGAATTAATATTCTCTTCTTGTTTTGCTAGCTCTTTGTTCTTAGATAAATATAAAAAAAAAAGACTCTGACAGTCTTTTTTCGGCATGCGTATGCCGGACCGTACCCTGGCTCATAGGCTCCTTCGCCTTTAACCCATGGTTTTTTGACTCTGCTCTGCGGCAGACTTGAACATTTTTATTAAGTTGATTTAAATCGGTTTAAACCATGTCAACATAGATGGCAGAATAATGGAATATATTGCCGTAATTTGTCGTATTATCTATAAATGTTATTATAGAGCACTTCTTTTATGCCGTCAATGTCTCTTGGAATAATTAATATTAATTAATAATAGTCAAAGAATAAAGTAAAGGATTTCAGTACTGGAAAATCTGATAAAGGGGCTTGTACTACAATGGAATACAAAGATCCGGGGCATAAAGCCCCGGCTTTGTTATAGACAAGCTACATATCCTTTACCGTTAAAATCTTATTTTCATCACAGCTGATAATCTTGCGGGAGCCGCTCAAGTCGGTAGCCAATTCGACCCTGGCGCCCCAGAGATCGACGACATGCTTGAGGGTCTCTTTAGCATAATTGAGCTCCAGTTCCCGACCGTCAAAAACATGTTCCAGCATTAGGGTGCCCTTTTCTACCGACACAGGATTGATGACCGGGACACCGCCCAAGCCGACAGAGGCGGCCAACTGGTCCCTGACCAGCTTCCAGCCGTCTTCGTCTGATATTTCTTCGATAACGATATTCTCGCCTTTTACAGCGTAGGAAAATAGATTCATTTCCTCACAGAGTTCCCGGGTGAGATACCGGCGGAGGAAGGACTGATCGCGCTCGTTGGCGCGAATGGCCATGATGGCGCTCCGGCCGCCGGAGGCCTTGGCCAGGTTTTCGAACATTTTGAAACCGACGTAATAGGGGTTGATGCTGCGTTCATGCGGCCGCACCACCAGGTTGTGGCGCTGGAGGAACTCGATATGCATGCCCTGGGGCAGCTCAAGTTCGTGGAGGATTTTATAGTGCCAGTAGCTGGCCCAGCCCTCGTTCATGATCTTGGTTTCCATCTGTGGGATGAAATAGAGGGACTCAACCCGAACAATGTTGACAAGGTCTTGCTCCCAGCTGGTGAGTTTCCCCCGTTCCGCCAGGAAGGCCAAGAGGTCTTCCTTCAGACGGGGCGGCACCGGTTTGGGAACTTCTTCGGCCAGGTCGGCGGGCGACGGGGTAGGTATTTCGCCGTGGCGGGAAACCTGAAAGCGGAGGGCATGGGCGGCGTCGAGGATGCGTTCCACCTTGGCCGGGCCGATACTCGGAGTTTGGATATATTCCCGCACCCGGTCGGCGTGGGCTTTGAACATTTCCACAGTTAACTCGGCCCGGGTATCGCGGGTGAAGAGGCGGTTGTTCTTGAAAAAATCGTTGTGGCCATACACGTGGGCCATGGTCAGCACTTGCAGCAGCAGGCTGTTGTCGCGCATGAGATAGGCCAGGCAGGGGTTGGAGTTGATGACCATTTCGTAGGGCAGGCCGACAAGATTATACTGGTAAAAGGTTTTTTTACGCTCGTAGGTTTTGCCGCAGCTCCAGTGGGGATAGTGCGACGGCATGCCGACATAGGCTTCGTAGCACAACATATCTTCATAGCTGCAAATCTCAAATTCCTGGGGATAACAGGAGAGGCCTGAATGTCGGACGAGTTCTTCAATCTGTTCATTCCAGTACTTGAGGTCGGCCAGCGAATAATCAGTCATCGGTGTCACCTCCGCCGGCAGAGTCTTTTTCGAGGATCCGCTTGAAGGCCGGCCAGATGTCATCTTTTTGTTCCATGGTGACAAAGACAAAGTTTTCGTGCTTGATGTTTTTGCCGTATTCCCTGCCGATGGTGCTGCCCCAGCCGCGATCGGTGGTGATTTCGCCGTAGCCGAACAGGTTGGCAAGCTGACAGAGTTCCTGGGCAAGAGAAATTGCTTTGGGATTGTCTTCATACCAGTTGTCGCCGTCGGAGCAGTGAAAGGCATAGATGTTCCAGAAGGTGGGGTTGTAACGTTGCTCGATAATCTCCAGCGCTTTGGCGTAGCCACTGGAAATATAGGTGCCGCCTGACTCGCCGCGATGGAAAAAATCCTGTTCACTGACCTCTTTGGCTTCGGTGGAGTGGGCGATAAAGACGACTTCAACATTTTCATACTTATAACGGACGAATTGGTAGAGCAGGAAATAAAAGCTGCGGGCCAGGTATTTTTTGGTCTGGTCCATTGAGCCCGAGGTGTCCATGATGCAGATGACCACCGCGCTAGAGTGGCGGCGGATATCTTCTTTGATCCGGAAATAGCGCAGGTCTTCTTCGCGGAAGGGAATCCTGTCGGCCGGTATGATTTGGACGGCGGCCTCCTCGCGTTTGGCGCCTTGTGCCCGTTTTACCTTTTCCACCACCGACCGTTTTTTGTCCAACCGGGGTGGGATGCCTTTGCGTTGATGGCCGGAGCGTTTGCATTTGCGCTCTGATTCGATGAGGGCGAATTTTTTGCGTTGCATATCCGGCAGGTTGAGATCGTCAAAAAGATAGTTAATCAGTTCTTCCAGCGTGATTTCGGTCTCATAGATATCTTCGCCGGGATCACTGCCAGCCTGACCGTTGCCTTGCTGCTGGTCGCCCGTTTTGCCGATGACCTGGCCGCGTTTTTCCTGGCCGTCGCCGGAGGCGGTGCCGCCGCTGTTTTTGCCATAGATGAACTGGTATTCTTTAATGCCCTTGATCGGGATTTTGATTTTTTTGTCTTTACTCTGACCGATGATGCTTTCCTCGGCGACAATGTCGCCGAGATTTTTCTTGATCGCGTCCTCCACCAGTTGCCGGTGGCGTTTGCGGTCCCAGACCGAGCGGTCAGAATGGCTGGTGCCGCCGTCTTTAAAGATGCCCATTCCTATTTTTCACCTCTAGTCTTTCCAGAGGTTATTGGCGGCGTATTTTAAGATGACGTTGCAGCAGTGGTCGCAATAGCCGTTACGCTTCATTTCTTCCACCATCACGTCGTACTTTGTATCCTGTTCCTTGTCGCGAACCCGCGCCTTAGTCACGATGCGGGACAGCTCTTTTACCGAAGTGGTCAGTTTCTTTTCGATGGCTTCCTTCAGCGGTTCGTAGCAGCGGTAGTCGACAACGGCGCCGCTGCGGAGGACCGAGAACATATAGGCGGTGACATCCTGGCGGAAGCCGCGGGCTGCCGTACCGGTGATACCGATCTGCTCTTCGATGGACTGGAGAAACTTGATGTCAGGCTCCAGTTCCTCGCCGGTGTTGGTATCCTTGATTTTGCGGGCGTTGATGAAGGCCTCGGCATGGTCAAGGTAGTTGTTGAACAAGCTTTCGGCCTGCTCCTTATAACCATGAATAAAAGCCCGGGTGACTTCTTTTTCCAGGATTTTGTTAAATTCTTTTTTGATGGTGTCCTGAAGAAAGCTGAGGTAGCGCTTTTTATCATCGTCACCGATGGTGAGCTCTTTGGTGGCCCGAACCAATGTTTCGAGCACGGCGATGGGGTTGATGCAGTTGTTCTCCGATTCGGAAAGGGCGGTATCGAGAACTTTCATGATGAACCGGGTGGAGATGCCAGTCATGCCTTCCCGCTGCGCTTCTTCGCGCAGTTCGAAGATGTCGATTTTCTTGGTGGCGCCCTTCTCGACGATTTCTTCACCGTTGTATATCTTGAGCTTGGTCAGCGGATCGACCTTGGTTGACGGAGCCAGACGGGTGAGAACCGCGAACATGGAAGCCAGTTGGATGGTGTGAGGAGCGATATGGGCGTCAAAACTGCTGTTCTTCAGAAGCTTTTGATAGATCTTGACTTCTTCCTCTAGTTCCAGGCAGTAGGGTACTTCGACTTTGACGATCCGGTCGAGGATGGCCTCGTTGGTGTGGTCGGACTTGAATTTATTCCATTCGGCTTCGTTGGAATGGGCCAGAATAATACCGTCAAAATAAATCATCGCGCCCTTGCCTGGCGAGGGGATGGACTTTTCTTGGGTGGCGGTGATCATGGTATGGAGGTATTCGACGTCGTTTTTGAAGACTTCGATGAATTCGACAATTCCCCGGTTGCCGACGTTGAAAGCGCCGTTAAGCGACAGGACCCGCGGATCATCTTCGGGATAAAGATCTATTTTCGAGATGTCCACCGAGCCGGACAGCACCGAGGTATCCTGGTTGTTGGGGTCGACCGGCGGTACAACGCCGATACCTTTACGGGAGCGGATGGAAAACTCGCTGGTGGTCACAGGATAGTGCTCAAATTGGCCGCCGTGATCGTTTTTCAGGCGGTACCGGCAGATGGGGCAAAGATCGCCTTCGATTTTTATGCCAAGCATGGTTTCGAACTGGGGGCGGAGATGCTTGGGGATAAGGTGCAGCGGCTCTTCCCGCATCGGGCAGTCCTTGATTACATATATCGGCGGGTTCATTTCCAGGGCCTTTTTCAGAGCTTCCATCAAGGAAGATTTTCCGGCACCTACCGGGCCGACCAGGTATAGAACCTGGCGGGACTCTTCCCCTTTCATGGCTGCGGCGTGAAAATAGCGGACAATTTTCATGATGCTTTTGTCAATGCCGAAAAAGTCCTTGAAAAAAGAGTAGCGTTTCAGTGTTTCGTTGCCATAAATTCGTTTCAGACGGGGATGTTCCTCGGTGCTGATGCTTTCGATGCCGCGATCGGTCAGCAGTTCATGCATCCGCTGATGAGCCAGCATGGCCACTTTGGGGTTCTCCTTCACAATTTCCAGGTAGTCGAGGAGAGTCCCGGAAAAGTGTTGATGTTTGCGTTCATCCCGGTCATTTTTGATTAAACTTTCAAAGTCGATTCTGGTCACCGAAAACCCTCCTTTAATGGGCGCGTTCATTCGCTGTCGCTGCCACTTTTCCTGTAAAGGCTGACTTTGAGAAAGGTTGGTAGCTTTTCGGCACCGTTTTAACTGTATTCATAATAAGGAACAAAGATGTAGATTAATTCAACTCTAGCAAAAATGGAGTTTATTGTCTAAAGGATAATAGTGGAAGGGAAGGCATTTATGGTAACTTTGCAGGGCTGTGCACAGTTGGTTGGGGGAGAGGATTTGCGTGGCGGACAGGGAATGACTGTAAATAAGCCAGTGTCATAATAGTTTATGAAGGAAGGCGTCATTTTGGCCACGGGTCCCGGGCGACCGCAGCGCATTTTGGTCAAAGGCGGAGCCCGCAGGCCTTTAAACGGAGGAAATATTATGATAGACAAAAAAAAAATTATGGTTGCCATCGGGGATTCGCTGACCTATGGTTTTCCCTTCTCACCCAGTGACTCCTGGTTTGAGCTGGCCGTCCAGCAGCCCGGCTGGAAGCTGATAAATCAGGGGGTCTGTGGGGAAACGACCGGCGATATGCTGCAACGCTTTGAGGAGGATGTTCTGGCGGTAATGCCGGCCCGGGTTATTATCATGGGCGGTACTAACGACGCGGCGCTGGCGATTTCGGCTGCCCAGGTAGCCGAAAATATTGCGGCTATGCTAAAAATGGCGACTGACAATGCTATTATGCCGCTGATCGGCCTGCCGCCACCGATCGACTATCCAGCCGAGGAGGCGCTATTGGCCGAGTATCGACAGAGAATGCGCGCCCTGGCTGAGGCCAATCGGGTTGGGGTGATCGATTTTTACACAGCGATGACCGGTCAGGCCGGAGGTGGTTTTCGTGCTGACCTATATTGCGACGATGCTCATCCCAATCAGGCGGGATACCGGGTCATGGCTGAGGCGGCGAGGCTGGTGTTGGCGAACCTTTTATAATTCAGGGCAGTTGCCTAAAATCAAATTGTGGTAAAATATGTTAAAAATTCCTATGTGTAGCAGGATTTTGGCTAAATTCCACGAATATACATTCACACACGACAGGTACTGGTATAAGGTGTTGAATGTCAATGGAACGGCACACTCCGGGCAACGATGACAATGATCATGAGGCGAGGGCGCTCAGGAAAAGTGAAGAACGGTTCCGGCTTGTTTTTGAACACGCGCCGATCGGGATGCTGATCTCCGATCTCAAGGGACGATTTACCAGGGTAAATACGGCCATGGCCGACCTTTTGGGCTATTCGGTCAACCAACTTGTAACAATGGGATTCGCTGAGATCACCCATCCTGAAGACCTTAACAAGGACATTTCCTTGGTAAGCGAGCTGTTGCGCGGCAAAAAGCCGCGATTTGCTATGGAAAAGCGCTATGTACGCGGTGACGGTGCCATTCTTCATATTATGTTGCATGGTTCGTTTGTTTACGACGGCCGTCGTCCAGCCTGTTTTATCGGCCAGATCGTCGATATCACAGCACGCAAGCAGCACGAACAAACTATGCTGCATATCGCCTATCACGACCAGCTCACCGGACTGCCCAACCGGATGCTGTTTCGGGACAAGTTGACGCAGGTACTCGCTGAGGGGAAAGACAAGCGGCAAATGCTGGCAGTCATCTTTCTCGATCTCGACCGATTCAAGATTATTAATGATACCCTGGGGCATATGATGGGGGATCAGGCGCTGGTGCTGATCGCCGACCGGCTTGCCGGAGCGGTGCGGGCCTCTGATGTGGTGGCACGGCTGGGTGGGGACGAGTTTACCGTCATGTTGCCGAATATCAAGCAAGAACAGGATGTATACAGGGTTTTGCCTAAAATCATCGAGGCGCTGGAAGAGCCGCTCAGGATCAACGGTAAGGAGTTTGCGGTCAGCGCCAGTATGGGGATCGCCCTTTACCCCCGGGATGGGCAGGATGTTGACACCCTGCTCCAAGTCGCCGACCAAGCCATGTACTCATCTAAATCCCGTAAGGGAATCAATGATTGATCAGACAAAAAAGGCGCTCTGTTGAGCGCCTTTTTTCTTTACTGCTGCCATTACAGGAATCAATCCAGCTATTTTTTGACCAAAATCAACAGCATTTTGAAATTTTCCACTGCTTCCACGCCGTGGGGAATGTCAGCCGGCATGACCACCGCCTGGCCGGCTCCGGCCTGGATGGGTGTTTCGCCAACCGTGATTTCGGCCCTGCCGTCCAGGACATATACCATGGCGTCGCCTGGCGCCGAATGGGTGCTGACTCCTTCGCCTTGGGCGAAAGCGAATAAAGTCATGCTCAGGGCGTCATTCTGCACTAAGGTCAGACTGACGATTTTCCCTGGCTGATAGTCGACCAATCCTGCGAAATCCAGCGCCTGACTGAAGGCGATATTTTTGATGAACTTTTTATCCATGATTGTGACCTCCTTACCATCTTTGATCTCAGTATAATGCTATTATTTACCGGATGCAGTGACGCCAATCACATGCTCTCTTGGCAAATAAAAAAACAGGCGGGTTTTTCCGCCTGCTGTTTTTAGGATGGTTCGGCGATCTTTTTCTGTTCTTCAAGAACCGATTCGAGGAGTTTATATAACAGGTATTTTTCCTGCGGCTTCAGATCGGGATTTTTTAGCTGGGTGACAAGATAGTTTACCTTTTCCCGGTATTCGTGGGGCAGCGATTCGAAGATGCCGGGAAGGTTGCCCAAAACCAAAGCCGCTTTGTGGCCGTGCATTTTTTCATATATTTCTACTTCCAAAAAAAGTCGCTCGAAGATGATTTGATTGATCATATCCTGGACTTGTATCACGACATTTTGCACTCCTCTTTCCAATGCCTGCGAGAAGGTTTTTGTTTGCGCAGGTGATAGTGGCGGCAGCGGGAGGTCGAATTCAGGACTGAATGTTTTGTAAGTGTATTTTTTTATAAAAGTTTTCATTCGCTCGGCTACATGCTCCACCAACTGATTGTCGCCGGTCAACTCGGCGAGATATACCCGCAGTTTTTTGTCGATGGTGGTCAGACTGACTTCGGTTTGGGTGGGAAAAGGGATTATTTTTGCCGTCAAAATGCTACCTCCTATACTGTGACCGGTCTTGCAAGCCGGCTTTCTGAAATATAACGGTTGCGCCAGGCTTTTAGCGTGGTAGCTCGGTACAGGAGGACAAAGGGACGCTGCGTCGCTTTGCTTCCCATTTATCCAGCCACTGTATTTGCCGCTCCAATAAGTGCAGCGACTCGCGGCCGATTTGCGCGGGAGTTTTTCCGGCTGCTTTCTGCCGCTTGATGGTAAATACTTGTCCTGATTTTATTTCAGTCACTGCCGGGACACCGCCTTTTTTGTGTATTTTCTATGTTGCCTGCATCATCGGGGGACGATCTTAGAAAAAAGTTGGAATGCCGATGGAAAAAAAATCCCCTGTGCGCGAACACAGGAGATAAGTGATACAACCAATATGGCATCCAATAGGTCGGTCGACAATATTAGAATTTCGTTTGAACCATACGCTGTTTGTAGCCTAGAAACAATTGAAAAACTGCGGAATATGATAGTACATATAATGAAAAAGGAGGTACCATGATGGTTTTACATGATGATGAGCGGGGGACTGATGAACGGGAAGACCGGCACATGGTCCATATCCATAATTTCGATAACATCACTTTTGTGGCCGAGAGCCACCAGCATGTGGTAATGGGTGCCACCGGACCGGCCCGCGGTCGACCGGGACCGTCCCATTTTCACCGTATGAGGGTGAGGACGTCTTTTCATTCGGAAAACGCGGATGGACATTGGCATTGGTTTGACGTCATGACCGGACCGGCGGTTTATACTGCTGATAGCGAACATATCCACGTTTTCCAGGGGCCGACGAGTTTTGACGATAACCACGCCCACGATGTGCTGGGCGCAACGGCACAGGTGCCTGACATTGAAGGCGAGGAAGTTGTTGCGCCGCCGCCCACCGGCCCTCAAGGCAAAACCAGGACGGCAAAACGGTAGCAAGGGATTTCACCCAGTCGGGGTAACAAAGCACACAACCTTCACATATCATATCGTGTAACAGGAGAGGCTAAGACGCCTACGCATATCTTCCCCTAGAGGGGGACGGCGGTAGGCGCCCTTTATTTTCCGACAAGGAGAGGAAAAAGATGTGCGGAATTACCGGCTGGGTTGATTGGGATAAAGACGTGTCTCAGCAGCCCGGAGTATTGCAGGCAATGGTCAAGACCCTGGCGGTACGCGGGCCCGATGACGAAGGGGTATATTTTTCCCGGCACGCGGCGATTGGCCACCGCCGGCTCAGCGTTGTCGACCTCGAAGGCGGCAAACAGCCCATGATAAGACGGCGCGGCGACCATTCCTATGTGATTACCTATAATGGCGAACTTTATAATACCCCGGAATTGCGCTGGGAACTGATGGCGCGGGGGTATTCATTTACGTCGATATCAGATACCGAGGTACTCCTGAAGGCCTATATCGAGTGGGGGGCAGCCTGCGTAGAACGACTCAACGGCATCTTTGCCTTCGCTGTCTGGGACGAGGCCCGGCAGCAATTGTTTCTGGCCCGCGACCGCATGGGGGTTAAACCGCTGTTTTATACCCAGCGCGGCAGCGGCTTCATTTTTGGTTCGGAGCTTAAGGCTGTGCTGGCTCACCCTGATGTGCCGGCAGAGGTGACCGCCGAGGGGCTGGGCGAAATTTTTATGATTGGTCCGGCACGCACCCCCGGCAACGGCGTTTTTCGCGGGGTGACCGAACTAAAGCCCGGTTACTGGGCGGTGTTTAATCAGCAGGGCTTGACTTGCCGCCAATATTGGCGTCTGGAGAGTAAACCACACGAACAGGATTTTGCCACAACTGTGACGATGGTCAAGGATATTTTCACCGATGCGGTCAAGCGGCAACTGGTGTCTGATGTGCCGCTGTGCACCCTGCTGTCCGGCGGCCTGGATTCCAGCGCCATCACAGCTGTGGCCGCCACTGCCTATAAGCAGGAAGGCCGGTGTCTGGACACCTATTCGGTGGAATATGTCGATAACGATAAATATTTTCAGGAACACAGCTTCCAGCCCAACCGGGACGCACCCTGGGCCGAAAAGGTTTCCAATCATTTCGGCACATGCCATCATGAAATTCTGCTGGATACCCCCGAACTGGCCGGAGTGCTGGGAGCCGCCGCCCGGGCCCGTGATCTGCCGGGGATGGCGGATGTCGACACATCGCTCTATCTATTTAGCCGCGAAATCAAGAAAGGGGCCACGGTGGGGCTATCCGGCGAGTGCGCCGACGAGGTATTCGGCGGTTATCCCTGGTTTTACCGCCCGGAAATGATCGGTGCCACCACCTTCCCCTGGGCACCCCAGCCGGGGATTCGCCTGGATTGGCTTTGCCCTGAACTTAAGGCTGACAGCAGTCTCCGGCAGTACCCCATCCGCCGGTATGAGGAAGCGCTGGCTGAGGTTTCCCGTCTGCCGGGCGAGGACCCCGAAGCGGCCCGGATGAGGGAGATTTTCTATCTCAGTCTCACCCGCTGGATGCCGACGCTATTGGACAGGAAAGACCGGATGAGTATGGCCTTTGGTCTGGAACTCAGGGTGCCGTTCTGCGATCATCGCCTGGTGGAGTATGTCTGGAATGTGCCCTGGGCGATGAAGAATTATCAAAACCGGGAAAAAGGACTGCTCCGCCATGCCCTCGCAGGAATACTGCCTGACGATGTGCTGTGGCGCAAAAAAAGTCCCTATCCGAAAACCCACAACCCATCGTTTTTGGAGGCGGTGCACCGCGAGTTCACAGCGATGATCAATGCTAACGAATCGCCGCTGCTGCCTCTGTTGGATACTGGCCGGCTGCGGGAGTTCGCCACCTCGGATGCAGTCAGGTCGCCCTTCCCCTGGTTCGGCCAACTGATGGGCGGCCCCCAGGTGCTGGCCTATCTGCTCCAGGTGGACGCCTGGATGCGGTACCATAAAGTACGGATTGTACTGTAAAGTAAAACCGGCTCTGGCTGGTATTGCAAAGTGGATGGGTGCTAACCGCTATCAAGCTAAATTGAAGCAAAGGAAATGGTATCGGAGTACCTGCGCGGAAAGAGAAAAGGCTGCCTGCCGGCAGCCTTTTCGTTATGATGAATTTTCGAGCCTATTTTATTTATCGAGTTGCTTCAACAATTAATTTTTCCAGCGCGACCAAAGGCGGGGACTGCCATTTCTCACGATGGAGCACCATTTGCGCCTGGATTGGGATAGGCGCGCCCCGCCAGTCATAGCGAACCAGTTCACCGCGTTTCAGTTCTTCGTTCACGACAATTTCAGGCAGCAGTGATATTCCAAGACCATTTTTGACGCACTGCTTTATGGCCTCAAGACTGCCGAATTCCATAATCATATTGGCCTTTACCTGTTCTTTTTCCAATAAGTTTTTAAGGTCCATCGGGTAGCCGCAATAGCCCTCAGGCAGCAAAAGGGTGTGGCCGGCCAGATCCTGGGGCTCTAATTCTGAGTCGGAGGAGAGTTTATAATCCGGCGCTGCGATAAAAACCGTTTCACCGTGAAATAGCGCAAACTGCCGCAGGTGTTGCTGCTTCGATTCATCGTTGAGACTGAAGGCGACATCGATGCTGTTTTGCTGCAACCACAGCGGGAAATCGATGCAGTTACCGACCTTGATATTGATTTGGACTTCGGGATAGCGGAGCCGGTATTCTTTTAACAAGGGCGGCAACCAGAATACGCAGAGGGTTTCGGCCGAGCCGATGGTCAGGGACCCGGTGACCAACCCATTATCACTAAATAACCCCTTTATCTCTGCCGATTCGCTCACCATACGCTCTGCGAAGGGCAGGAGCTTTCGCCCCTGATCGGTCAGGAATACCTTTTTGCCGAGCCGCTCAAATAGTCTTGTGCCGAGATAGACCTCCAGACTATGGATTTGCTCTGATATCGTCGACTGAGAATAGTTGAGTGTCCTGGCGGCTTCTCCGAAGTTCAGCAGCCGGGCCACAGTCAAAAAGGCCTGCAGGTGTTTCACATCCACGTCATCACATCCATCGGAAAAATCGATCATCTTATCCTGAATAATCGACTTAACGTCAATTATGCTTCCATGATAAGATATAAACAGCAAATAGGCAAGCGGATTCGCGGGGTGGGGAGAACGATGGAACAGCAGGTTGAATTCAGAAAAAGTATTACCTGGGTGCAGGGTTCGGCGTTGACGGTGGGGGCGGTACTCGGGGCGGGGATTTTAGTGCTTCCGGCCATTGCGGCCGATATGGCGGGACCGGCGTCGCTCATTAGCTGGCTGCTGATGGGACTGTTTTCGGTGCCGATGGTTGTTGCCATCGGTTCGATGTCATCGCGCTTTCCCGACTCAGGCGGGATGGCCACCTATGTTCGCCAGGCCTTTGGCCATCAGGCCAGCCAAGTGACCGGTGTCCTCATGCTGACTGCCATGCCCTTCGGTATGCCGGTTACTGCTCTGGTTGGCGCCCACTATCTCGGCAGTGTGTTTGCCTGGTCCTCTGCCGGCATCCATCTTGCGGCAGCCGGCCTGCTTCTTACCGCAATCGCCCTTAACTACCGGGGAATCGAACTGTCCGGCCGGACACAGGTGCTGGTGGTTTCTGCTATATTCTTCATTCTTACCATTGCCGTCTGGTCGGCGATTCCGCAGATCCGTTTCGCGGCCTTTGCGACCTTTCTTCCGCATGGCTGGATTCCCGTAGGGGAAGCAATGACCCTTTTGTTCTTTGCATTCATCGGTTGGGAAATGATCGGACATTTAGCCGAGGAATTCAATAATCCCCGCAGGGATATCCCGTTAAGCCTTGGGGCGGCAGTACTGCTGGTTAACACATTATATTTTGCTGTTGCTTTCGTTACGGTGGGGACCGAGGTCTACCATTCGGGAAATCCAGTGACCGCTATGGTGGCACTGGTGGCCTTCCGGTGGGGCGAGATGGCAGGAACCTTGGTCGCGTTATTGGGCTTTATTGTTTGCTACTGTCCGGTTCACACCTTCATCGCCGGGTTTTCCCGCTTGGTGTATGCCCAGGCCCGTGATGGGCACTTTCCGGAACGTCTCAGCCGGTTGCATCCCCGTTTTCAAACTCCACATATCGCGCTTATTCTCTTCGCACCGCTTTATGTATTCATTCTTTTATTGAGCTATCTGCTTTCTTGGGATCTCAAGCCGTTGATCAGTCTTCCTTCGGCAAATTTTCTGGTTGTATATACATTGGGGATGGTCGCGGCAGCTCGTATTATTCCCAGTAAGGGGGGCAAGGTTTCCGCCTGGATTAGCGCGGTTTTATCTTTTGGTATCTTTCTATTTGCGGGCTGGTTTGCACTTTTTCCTGTTGCTGTGACGCTGGTGGTTGTCTATTATCAACGCCGGTGCGGCGCACGGCCTTCGGCAGGACCTTTCTCATAATATTGGCGGCAGGATCTGGTCCATAGTATCGATGATTTACTATTCATGAAAGCCCGTCTCCTGTCGGAGCCGGGTTTTTTGTGTCGACCGGGCCTTGCGGCCTTTTTCGGGGAAATCGGTTTTTGCTCAGGGGAAAAGCAGGAAATAAAGGGAAACTGGCTGAATTTTCATAGGGAGAGCAAAAGGGTGCGAGTGCCTGATCATGAGAAAAGGAGGGTAGAGAATGGAGAAGGTCAAGATTGGCGGCAAGACTTTTCTGTATCCGATGCCGGTGGTGATCGTCGGCGCCAATGTCGGCGGCAAGGCCAACTACATAACTATCGCTTACTGCGGTATAGTTCAGCATAGCCCGGCGATGATCGCCTTCGCCTCAGGCAAAGCCCATTATACCAATCGGGGGATCAAAGAAAATAGTACCTTCAGCATCAATATCCCGGCCGAAGGGATGGTCGAGGTGACCGACTATATCGGGATTGTTTCCGGCGACAAAATCGACAAGTCGGTCCTGTTTCGCAATTTCTACGGTCAGTTGGCCAGTGCTCCGATGATAGAGGAATGTCCTCTGAACTTGGAGTGCCGGCTGGTGAAAGTGGTGGACGTCGGGGGCACCAACGACATTTTCATTGGAGAAATTGTGGAGGCTTACACCTCGGAAGAATTTCTCACCGACGGATTGCCGGATATCAAAAAAATCAATCCGCTGGTGTTTTCGATGCATGACAACAATTACTGGCAGGTGGGCGCGAATATCGGCCGGGCCTGGGGGATCGGCAAAGACTATAAAACCGCTCCGAGCGAGGAATAGGGCAAAGAGTAAGGCGTAGGCATTGTTTTCCCGTGGAGGGAAGTTATCAGTTTTAGGAAAGAGGGTATATTTTTGAACGCGACAAAATTGCAACAAATTGCTGAAACACTGGATCAGTTGATCAAACTGGACATTCCCGCCCGCGGGGTGATCGGTCTTCTCTATGAGGCGGCCCGCCGCAAAGCCGGCCAACCTCTCACTCTGGCGGCGGTTCAACTACTGGAAAAGGCCATTCGGCCGGGCGACAAAGTGATCATTGCCACCGGTTGGGTTGATCAGCCGGTGGTGGCACCAGACTGCGGCGAGTCGGACGGGCCTGCGGGGGCACTGGCTCTGGCCCGGGGACTGAGGCTGGCGCTGAAGGCAGCGCCGATTATCCTTACCGACGCCTGCCTGGTGGATGGGGTCAAGCAATTGGCCCGGGCGGCAGGCTTTCAGTGCGTAAAGCCAGATGAACTCATTCATTCCATCGAGCGCAATAAAATGATGACAATATCGGTGCTGCCCTTTCCCTTCGAGCGGGAGGCGGCAAAGAAAAGGGCCGCTGAACTGCTGGACGAACTCAAGCCAGCCGCCTGTATCGCCATCGAGCGCGGCGGCATGAATGAGGCCGGGATCATCCACAATATGCTGGGCCATGATACCGGCGACAGTCAGGCCAAAATCGACTACCTCTTCCAACTGGCAGGAAAACGGGGGATCGCCACCGTCGGTATCGGTGATGGCGGCAACGAGATCGGGATGGCTGCTATTGCCGATACGGTGAAAAAAGATGTGCCATATGGCGAAAAGTGCCAGTGCCCTTGTGGCGGCGGTCTGGCGGTGTCCACTCCGGTGGATGTATTGGTTACGGCTGCCATTTCCAACTGGGGCGGCTATGCTTTAGCGGCGCTGCTCGGCATCTCCACCGGGGTGGAAGGGGCGATTGGCGACGCGGTACTCGAAAATCGGGTGCTGGAAGCGGCGGCGCTGGCCGGATTCCATGACCCGCTTTCCGGCGGGGTTTTTCCTGGCGCCGACGGCTGCAGCGCAGCGGTTCAGGTGTCGATGGTGACCCTTCTCAGAGAAGCGGTGCTCCAAGGCGAAAAACGCTATTAATCAGGAACAGGCGGGATTTGAAATGAACGATTTGGCACACGCCACTCCCAAAAGTATTCGAGAAAAAATCAGGCAGGGGGGACTTGTCCGGCCGACAGCCGGTATGGCTGAAGGCTATGTTCAGGCCAATCTGGCCATTGTGCCCAAGGCCCTGGCCTATGACTTTCTTCTTTTTGCGCAGCGCAACCCCAAGCCATGCCCGATTCTGGATGTGACCGATGCAGGCTGCGGCGAACCGAAGATCGTGGCCCCGGGGGCTGATCTTCGGTTTGACATTCCCAAGTACCGCATCTATAAAGCCGGCGAGCTGGTGGATGAGGTGCTCAATCTGGAAAACTACTGGCGCGACGATCTGGTGTCCTTCTTGCTGGGGTGCAGCTTTTCTTTTGAGGCGGCCCTGCTGAAGGCCGACGTGCCGGTGCGGCATATCGAGGAAAATTGCAATGTCCCAATGTTCATCACCAATATGGCCTGTAAGCCGGCAGGTGCCTTCCACGGGAATATGGTGGTCAGCATGAGGCCGATTCCGCAGGAAAAGGTGGTGCGGGCGGTGCAGGTCACCTCACGCTTTCCGGCGGTGCACGGTGCGCCGGTCCACATCGGCGACCCGGCTGCGATCGGTATTCGCGACGTCGACCGGCCGGATTTTGGCGACCGGGTGCCCATCCGCCCCGGCGAAGTCCCGGTATTTTGGGCCTGCGGGGTTACGCCCCAGGCGGTGGCTATGACGACCAAGCCGGAAATCATGATTACCCACGCTCCGGGCCATATGTTCATCTGTGACATCCGGGACGAGGAACTGGCGGTTCTTTAGCGTTATCGGCGAGAGAAAAAGGACGCAAACTCAATTTGCGTCCTTTGCTTTTGTCTTGCCGTCTTGGAAGGTAATCGACAGGACCAGGAGGATTTTCCGGTTGGTGTGCGAACATTAGTTAATACTTTACGCATCATTCACTGAAAAATGATTTGGAGGAATGTTTTTAATGACAAAAGCGTTGACCGGTATACGGGTGCTGGATGCTTCCCGGGTGCTCACCGGGCCTTACTGTTCGATGGTGCTCGCTGATCTCGGGGCAGATGTGATCAAGGTAGAAGTTCCCGGCCGGGGCGACGACACTAGGTTGTTCGGGCCTTTCGCCAACGGCGAGAGTGGCTATTTCATGACCCTCAACCGCAACAAACGGGGGATTACCCTGGACCTGCGCAAACCGGAGGGACAGGCAGTTTTTAAAGATCTGGTCAAAACGTCTGATGTTATGCTGGAGAACTTCGCCACCGGCACAATGGAGAAATGGGGCTTGGGCTACAGCGATCTGTCTGCCATCAATCCGCGGCTGGTTTATGCTTCGATCACCGGTTTTGGCCAATTCGGCCCAAACGCCCATCGGGTGGCGTTTGACGCCATTGCCCAGGCGGTGGGCGGCCTGATGAGCATCAACGGTTATCCCGATGGCCCGCCGACCCGTCTTGGCGTATCACTTGGCGACATTAACGCCGGCAATTTCATGGTCTCCGGCATCCTGGCGGCGCTTTTCCAGCGGGAGCGGTCCGGGCAGGGGCAGCGGATCGATATTTCGATGCAGGACTGTATTGTCGCCATCCTGGAAAATGCCGTGACCCGCTACACAATCGACAAGGAAGTGCCGCAGCGCCTCGGCAGTGCTCATGCCAGCGTCGCTCCCTATGATGTATTTTCTGCGTCTGACGGCTATGTTATCATCGCTTGCGCCAATGAAGCTACCTGGCAGAGGCTGTGCAAAGCCATGCAGCAGGAAGAACTGATCACCAATGAACTCTTTGCTCTCAACCCCAAACGGGCCAAGAACATTACCGCCCTATCGGCGATCATCAATCAATGGTCCAGTCAGTTCAGCGTCGAGGAGCTGCTGGCCATCCTGGAGGCCAATTCGGTGCCGGGAGGGCCTATTTTGACCATCGACAAGGTGGTCAATGATCCTCATATCCAGGCCCGCAACATGATGGTCGAAGTCGATCATCCAATCGCCGGCAAGGTGGTACTTCCCGGCAACCCGATCAAACTCTCGGACTCCTCTGACAGTATCGACATGCCGCCGCCGACTCTGGGGCAGCACACCGAAGAGGTGTTGGCCGGCATCGGCTATTCTGCACAAAAAATCACCGCCCTGAGGGCGGCGAAGATCATCTGATTCGGGGTTTTCCAGGCAGAAAGGGGCAGGCTCATTGGATTTTCATCACAGCTCCGGCCGATCGGAGCACTTTCGGGCCATTGTTTTTCTCATCTTTACAGCGATATTATGGAGCACCGGCGGTATGCTCGTCAAATCGGTGGACTGGCATCCGCTGGCCATTGCCGGCGCCAGAAGCGGCATTGCCGCTGTGGTGATCTGGGCAGCCTTTCATAAGTCGCCGCTGACCTTTAACCGGTCTCAGTTGACCGGGGCGCTGGCATATACCGCCACAGTCATCCTTTTTGTCGCCGCCACCAAGCTGACCACTGCCGCCAACGCCATTCTGCTGCAGTATACAGCCCCGGTTTGGGTCGCCATTCTCGGGGCCTGGCTGTTGAAAGAAAAAGCGACTCTTCAGGACTGGGTGACCATCGCCGTCGTTCTCGGCGGGATGGTGCTGTTTTTTCTCGACAAGGTGTCGGCCGGCGGGACACTGGGCAATATTATGGCGGTCGCCAGCGGCTTCACCCTGGCGCTGATGGCGGTATCGATGCGTCGCCAGAAGGAGGGCTCCCCCTTTGGGTCGATTCTGCTGGGCAATGTGTTGACCTTTTTGATCGGGTTGCCGGTGATTCTGACTTCCTCGCCAGCGCCGGGCGGCTGGACCGGACTGATTCTGCTCGGCGTTTTCCAGCTCGGCCTGTCCTATGTCCTCTATTCGGTAGCCATCAAGCATGTCAAAGCCCTTGAGGCAACCATCATCACCGTGATCGAGCCTATCTTGAATCCGCTGTGGGTTTTTTTGCTGCTGGGGGAGGTTCCGGGCCCGTGGGCGCTCATCGGCGGGCTCGTTATCCTGGCCGCTCTTACCGGCAGATACGTCTGGCCGGCCTTGCGGTCGGGGCAGGAGTCTTAGACTGCTGAGGCCAGTTTTTGGATGAATTCGACCGGACCAGGCAGCGTTTCCACCGCCCACCAGGGTGTGTGGGCGCTCAGTTCCTCGCAGGAAAAGCGACCTGTTGCCACCGCTACCGTCCGGGCGCCGATTTCTTTGCCAACTCGGATATCGTTGGGGGTGTCGCCGATGATGTATATATCGGTCAGCGGTACGGCGGGATATTTGCTGCGCAACCCGGCCAGTGCCTTGGCGGCTATTTCCGAACGGTCGAAACAGCTGTCGCCGAAGGCACTGATGGAAAAATCAAAATAGTGGTCGATTTCGTAGCAAGAAAGCTTGGCTTTGGCCCCAGTGACGGTATTGCCGGTGAGGAGCAGTGAAACATACTCCGGGTCGGGGGCCAAATAGGCCAGAATTTCAGCGACCGGCGGAATGGTGTAACCTTGCTTTTTCGCCAGATGGCGCTGCAGCAGTTCTTCGTATAGCTGTACCAGGGCGGTGATCTCGTTCTCTGCGGCCGGCCTTCCGGTGAGGCGGCGGATGATCTCTGACGAAATATAGCAGTCGGTCATCCCCGCTGTGGTGATTTTGTCAAAGTCGGGCTGCCGGCCATAGAGCTTCTCGGTTGCTTCTACGAATGCATAGAGGCCGGCTTTGCCGGTTCTGACCAATGTGCCGTCGATGTCCCAAAAAAGTACTTTCATGTCAATCTCCTTTGTTGAAAAACGATATTATTATTATAGCAGACCAGGCGCCATATACAGTCGATTTTCTTGCGCGACTTTTTCTGGCGGTCTGACAAAAACGAAACCGGTGCAGCAGAGGCTGAACCGGTTATTTCAGTTAACCCTAGAGTTGTTGGCAGGCGACTTTCATGGTTCGGACTTTCTCGCGGGGGGCTTTTTCCCACCAGTCGGGGAAAATCGGTTGTATCGGGCTGAACGCGCCGCTGGTCTTGACCGAGTATTCGGCGCTTAGCAAATGGAACGCCTCAAAGGCGGTGCGGCATGCGGTGGCGTCGATGATTTCCTGCCGGTTGGCACGCAGACTGAACAGGTACTCCTGGTCCTGCCACTTGTCGAAGAGGCCATGAATGTAAAGGGTATTCAGCGTCGGGATGCCGGCGTACAGGAGGCTGGCGATGATGACAGCCGTTCCGGCCAAGGCTTCGCTGTACTGTTTTTGCAGTTCGAAGGAGGACTTTTCATTGTAGGTTATATTGCCGGCAGGGGTGACAACCACGGTATTGGGTGGGATGACGGTGGGCTCAGGCAGATGCATGGTTATCATCGGCTCGTCATAAAAATCAATGGTACAGCGCATGAAAAACGGCAGCTTGATAGCCTGCAATATTTCTTCGAGTCGCTCGAACACGGTGTTCGGATCGCCGTTCAGCAGCTTTTGTATCTTATCGACCCGAGCTTCTTCTGCCTCCATGAAGGCTTTGTAGGCGTTTTCTATGTTATCTTTCGCCTCTTTAACCAATGTATCAATCTGCGTCCGAGCGGCAGCCAGCGCTTGGCTGATTTTTCGCTGCCGGGCGCGAAGGTCGGTATGCAGGGAAAAAGCGCAGGCGACCAGTCCGGCCGCACCGAGAATCGGGACGAAGGTATCCCGGAAGGCCAGGCTGACGATGACACAAACCAGTCCAAGGAGGAGCTGGGTGATAATTGGTGCATAATAGCGATTGACTACTTTCAGGCGGGCTTCAGTCAGCAGATAGCTGTAGTCAGGGATGACCGGGGCGGTGTATTCCTTGCGGATCAGCCCGGGGGTGTAGTCAACAGGTGAGAAACTAAAAACGCCTAGTTTGCGAAAGGCTTCTTCCAGTTCCTCGCTTTTCCGCTGTTCGCGCTGATAGCGCTTGAGACGTTCTCGGTCAATTTCATCGCGAATATCGGCTTGAACCTTCACGACGTCTTCTTTGCCGGATGATCGGGCGGCCATCTTGTTGCCTCCAATGCGAATAATGTATAGTGGGTAGGTGCTTTGGGACAGGGGACTCGGACGATCAGACCAGGTTCTTAAAGATAAAGGTTCGGCAAAAATTGCAAATTACCTTTTTCTGCAACCTGTTGGCAAAGGGACGGCATCTGGCGGGGAGAGGGAAAACGGGCTGTGGCGCGGAATATATAGACAGATAAAAGGGCTGGCGCATACCGGTGAATAAGGCCGTGGGCCTGGATTTTCCGTGGGGAGGAATGACCATGAAATACCATGAATGGATAAAAAGCAGAGGTAAAAGATTGTCTGTGATGCTCCACAAGCCGGAGGCGCTGTCGCCTGAAACTCCGGTAGTCATTTGCTGTCACGGATTCACCGGCGAAAAGGTCGGGGCCAATCAACTGATGCTCAATATCGCCAAGGGGATCGAGACCGATCGGGTGGTGGTTCGGTTTGATTTTGCCGGATCGGGAGAGAGCGAGGGCGAATTTGCCTCTGACACCACGGTGAAAGGCTGGCGGGAAGATCTTGCCAGTGTCGTTGACTGGGTCAAGTCGCAGCCCGAGCTGGCCAGCTCGCCGGTTTTTCTCCTCGGCCACAGTCTGGGCGGTTTGATTGTTCTCCTCTATAGCCAGCAGGGTATTGCCGGCCGTGTCGCGCTGGCACCGGTTACCCGGCCTATCGCCAACTTTCGCGATATCTTGGGGGAAGATTTATGGAAGCAGGCGGAGCGCAAGCTGACTATCGCCAACTTTTACAACAAAGCCTTTTCGTTGGAGGCGGGATTTGTCGACGATCTTTTAACTGGCGAGTATAATCCCTTGGAGTCGGCTGCAGGTTATCCTGAACCTTTGCTGATTATTCACGGCAACAACGACGTTGCTGTGCCAATATCCGGCTCGGAAGAACTTTTTCGCCGCTATGCCGGGGCAAAGGACATGGCGGTCATGACCGCCGACCACGTATTTTCAGGGCAGCACGCCGAACTTGCAGCCCGGGTCGATGCCTGGCTTTCCCGACAGATAAAAATCAGGCCGTAAACAGATACCTGGCCGGCAAGGTCAACCTGAATAGGGGGAAGAACGATGAAAGTGGCACTGCTGCAAATGGATATTGTCCTCGGCGATGTCGCCGCCAACCGGGCTAAGGGGCAGACAATGATCGCCGAGGGTCTGAGCCGGGGGGCCGAATTATTGGTATTGCCTGAACTGTGGACCACAGGCTACCAATTGGCCGATATTCACCGTCTGGGTGAGCCGGAAGACGGACCGACGCTGACCATGCTCAGACAGATCGCACGCCAGAATAAGGTGGAGATGATTTCCGGCTCGATTGCCGAGACGGACGGCGGCCGAGTCTACAACACGGTTTACGCCATCGGCAGGGATGGGGCCATTCTGGCCAAGTACCGCAAGATTCACCTGATTGGGCTGATGGATGAGGAAAAGTATATCAGTCCTGGTGACGCCAAGGCCGTATTTCCGATGAGTTTCGGCCTGGCCGGGATGATTATCTGCTATGATCTGCGCTTTACCGAGCTGGCCCGGGTAATGGCCCTGGCGGGATGCCAGACCCTCTTCGTGCCTGCCGAATGGCCGGCTGTTCGCGGTCAGCACTGGCTGGCACTCAATATCGCCCGCGCGATTGAAAATCAATCCTTTGTCATTGCTGTCAACCGGGTGGGAAAAGACAGGAGCAATACATTTTTTGGCCATTCATTGATTATCAATCCCTGGGGCGAAGTGGTGGCTGAGGGATCGGAAACGGCTGAAGAAGTGGTCATGGCTGATGTTGATTTTGCTGCCGGGGCGGATATTCGGCTCCGGATGCCGGTGTTTGCCGATCGCCGTCCTCAGTATTATTAAGGATAACTGGCTGACTCAAAGCCAAATCCCCTTGCCAGGAGGCAGGGGGATTTTTTGCGTTAAGGCGCCAGGGAGCAGGCACTGTTGGCCGGTATCATTTTAACCGGAACAAACCTTTGCCATAAACATAAAATAAAGTAGAACAATAGGATGGAGGGAGTGGGTCAATTGGCGGAAAAGGTGCAAGATGACAGGTGTGAAGCCCCGCCTTATATGATAAACATTACTGATCCGGTATTCCAGTCGATGCAGGGAAACTATTTTTTGGGGCAGACAAGATTACTGGTCTTCGGGGACGGGTCGCATACCTGGGGGGCGTTGGTCAATCCTCCTGATTCACAGGTAAATCTCAGTATCGATAACTTTTCGGTATCCAATTATTCTACTTACCCGTTTGTGGCTCAAATCTGGTTTAACGGAATGGTGCAATGTCCCTTTGTGCTGTCAGACAAAGTAAGCGCTGCCAATACCGCATTGCAGCCTGTGCCCAAACCGCGGGTTCAGCTGCAGTTCGCGGAGTCGGTGGCTGTCCGTCCCGCGGGTGGGGTAAATCCGCTGAACCAGATTGTTTCGCCCCGTTCGACGGTGGTTGATGACAAGGGAGGAAAATTTATCCTTCCGCCGGGCGGATCCTTTCTCATCTTCCTGGTTCCGCCAGGTGCATGTATGGTGAGGGCCAGGATCGGATTCGGCTGGTGGGAGACCCAGGTCTGCTGACAGACGGCAACAGGCAGAGCAAAGCCCTCCAAGCTTGAAAAACGCTCGGAGGGCCAGTGTGTTTATGGGCGATGTTGTTCTTCCCAGCGGCGGGCTGCCCGCCTGAATTTTCGGAGGGTCCGGTCATAGTCGCGGCGAACGTCCCGGACGGTGCGGGCCGACCAGCCAAACAAAATGCCGGCATCCCGGTAGAGCACCCGGCTGGCCTGGGTATTCAGCCAGCCGCTCAGGGATTGGGTCAGGATTTGCGTGTCGCGATAAGAGCCGAGAAAGTCTTGCAATCCTTTTAAGCGGGCCAGCAATATTCTGGTTTTTCGGTCTTTGAGCGGCAGCCTTTCCAGTGTGTAACGCAATTTTTTTCCGAGAATACGCAGTTGGTGTAATCCGGTTAAGTCGGTGAAAGCCAATTCCTTGGACAGTTTGCGCATGTCACTGAGCCGAGCGCTCAGGCGAGAGATGGAAAAATCGTTCCAGGGAAGTAGCGCGGCGGCAGGCAAAAAAGCATCGCCAGCCAGCCAGGCCCAAAAGCCAAGGAGGAGATGGGTAGACTGTCCCTGGCCCAGGCTGTCAGCCAGGGCGGTAGACTGGGCGCTGCGTTCGGTCTGCAGCATGAGTTCCAGCCAAGGCGGCGGGGTCAGCGTCAGGCTGCCGTCAGCAATGATTTCTTGCCAACAATCGAGAACCACGTCGGTTTCCCGTAGCGAGTTGGTGGTTTGGCTCCAGTTCTGCAACTGGGTTTGCCAGTTTTCGCAGCCTGCCGGTTCGAGCAGCGGTTTAGCGAAGGACAGGAGGGAGCGGAGCCGGCGGATTTGGATCCGGAGTTGATGGAAGGACTCATGGTCATTGGCGTTTTGGAGAAATACTTCTTGGGCCGTAAATATCTGGTGAAGCTGGTCGGTGAGGAGCTCTCTAAAAACTTGGCCGGCGGTGGTCGCAGTATTCCAATGTGTCTGCCGCTCGGTGAAGGAGCTGCTTTCTTCCAGCCCGGCCAGACACAAGCCGCGAAAAAATTTGCTGCGCGGTTCGACTGTTAGGGGGAAGAGGCGGGAGAGTTCTGTGCCGATGGCGAGAAGGGAGGCCGGGTTCCCGGTCTTTAGTTCCAATTCGATTTCGGCGAAGGCTTCCTGCCGTTCGCCGGCAATCAGCAGGCCCTGGTCGATCGCCAATTCGATCTGGCTACCGTCAGGGGCGGCAAATTGAGTTTTGCGACGGTCGAATATGGAGCGAAATAGCGGCGCCAACGGGCTGTCGCCCAAAAGCTGAGTCAGTAGCGGACCTGCCTCGGTCGCTTGAAAGGGTTCGATCGATGGCTGGGGTTCGGCGATTACGACATTCCATTCCTGGCGCCGGTGAAGCCCCCCTGCTGACGAACCACCGGCTTTAACGGTGGCGATCCACTGATTGTCTTCCTTACGGATGCGGAAAGCCACGCCGGCTTGGAGCAAAGCATGGTCCGAAGTGTCGTAATAGCAGGCGTCCAGCTGCTCGTCCACAGGCTCTGGGGCGTTGAGGTCGGCGAATATTGGTGCTTTGGCGACACTGGTCCAGACCAAAGGGTCGAGCAAGCGGAGTTTGAGTTCCACTTCGGTATGAGTGTTTTCTGGCATCGCTTTATCCCCCCCGTTTTGCGGCACCGATAGCCGTCAGAGTCTTGGGACTGGCATACCATTCCAAAGTGGCGGTATCCCAGGAACGTAAAGTCAGGCCAACGGCGGCACATTTTTTAAAGGGCAGTGCCACACCAGTAAGTTGTTTAACCCAGATGCTGAGATGGGGCTCATGCCCAACAATCACAACAATTCCGCTCAGACATTTGCGCCACTCTTCAATCATTTCTTCCAGGCTGCCGCTATAAATTGCCGGGATTTTTTTGAGTGGCACATCGCCAAGCTCTTTGGCGATAATCGACGCGGTTTGCGATGACCGCAGCGCATGGCTGGCCCAGATTTCGACTCTGGTTTCGGGCGCGATGAAGTCTATCAACCCCCTGGCCACAGCCCGGGCCTTTTTCCGGCCTTTGGGCACAAGGCTTCGCTCTTCGTCGGCAAGGGCCGGCGAGCGTTCTTCCGCCTTGGCATGGCGCAGTAAAATTAAATCCATTTTTGTCCTCCGGAATGCGTTTTAGTTTCTTTATTATGATTCGCGTGATTTGGCGCCTTACCTTCTGGCGCCCTGTAATTTTAACATAGGGACGGGAAAGTGGTTTTCCGGCGCAGGCGGCTTTGCCAATTGAGCGCCAGACTGACATCTTCCTGGCCCTGGTGGATTTGGAAAATGGATTTTTTCAAGATGAGTTTGCAGTGAAGGAGAGGGGGAGATTTCGTGCAAGCTATTTACTGGCCGGTTGTTCACCCACCAGGGGGAAAGACCCAGTGGGGAATCCCAGCCGGGCCTCAGACAATGGTCATCCATCAACTAATCGGCGAAGGGGCGGCCCAGAAAACAGTAGAGCTTTCGGTTGCCGTACCGGAAAACCATCCGGCCATTGAGCAGATCATTGACGTAGTCGTGCGCCATCTGTGGCTGACCCGGGTTGAAGTCGTCGCCGATCAGGTGATTGTTTGCGGCGATTTTAGCGTGGAAGTTATTTATGTCGCCTGTTTGCCGGAACAGCCGGTGCACGTGGTGGAAGCCAGACAGGCGAAATTCACTGTCGTCTTACCGGTAGACGGAGCCCGCTTTGGCATGGCCGCCGAAGCTTGGGCGACGGTGGAATTCGTCGACTATGAAAGTGAACCCAATCAGCGGGTATATTGGCCAAATAAAACTCAATATGATTTCGTGGGTCAAGCTGGTGGAGCCAAGACGTACTGGGCTGCTTCGCCGCAGACGCATGGCAGCAGGATGGTCCATGTCACTGTAATTTTTCAAGTCATCGCCAAGGTGCTGGCTGACCGCCCAGTGACGATCTATCCGGAAGTTCTTTCCGCCCTGCCGCATAATCCGCAGGGATAACATCGTAAGAGTCGTCTTTGGCAGCAATGAGCAAGTTGTGAAAGAGGCCACCACGATGCGGCGGCGGCCTCTTTCCTTCTGCCGGGATTGACCTGGACAGGCGTAAACTATAAAATAAGAGAAACGGAAGATATTGGCTCAGCCAAATGATGAATAGGATGGTGTTCACTATGCAGACAAAACTGACCGAACTTTTGGGGATCAAATATCCCATTCTCCAAGGGGGGATGGCCTGGGTGTCGGAAGCCATTCTAGCCGCCGCCGTATCCAATGCCGGGGGAGCTGGCATTATTGCCTCTGGCGGCCGCACCACCGAATGGGTCAGAGCCGAGATCAGAAAAGCGAAAACGCTGACTGACAAGCCGTTCGGAGTCAATGTCGTGATGCCGGCGCCGAATAAAGAAGAGATTATCGATGTCATCTGTGAGGAAAAGGTGGCCTTTGTCGCGATGGGCGCAGGCAATCCGCTGCCCTTCTTTCCCAAACTGCAGGCGGCAGGCATTAAAATAATTCCCGTGGTACCAAACGTGAAGCTGGCTAAACGGATGGAAGCAGCCGGGGCAGCAGCCATTGTCATCGAAGGCATGGAAGCCGGAGGCCATATCGGTACTCTGACCACCATGGCTCTTTTGACCAATATTCTGCCTGAGGTATCGCTGCCGGTCGTGGCGGCCGGCGGAAACGCCGACGGCAGAGGTATGGCTGCGGCTTTGGTGATGGGTGCCTCAGGGGTGCAGATGGGTTCCCGCTTTATGATAACCGAAGAATGCCAGGTTCACCCGAAAGTCAAACAGCAAATTCTCGCGGCCCAGGACACCGACTCGGTTGTCACCGGATATTCGCGCGGCAACGCTGTCCGGGGACTGAAGAGCAATTTCACCGCTAAATATTTGCAGCTTGAAGTACAAGGGGCGCCCCAGGCGGAGCTTGACAAGCTAGCCACCGGGACCAACCGGATGGCGGCGATGGAGGGCGACGTGGAAAATGGACTGGTGCAGGTCGGTCAAAGTCTTCAGGTATTAAAAGAGATTCAATCGGTTCAGCGTGTTGTCGAGCAGACAATGGCTGAAATGAAAGCAACACTGATCTTCGGCGGCGATCTGCTGCGCCGGTTGTAGTCAGCCGCTAAAAGGCAATTTGTGCTCAAGGCAGACGCGTAATTGGAGGCAGATATCTGAAAAAAAGAGTCATGGCGGCGATAAATCGCCGCCATTTTTTTTCGGGATTATTGTGGAAAAATATCGTCACGAGAAAGGAATTTCGCGTCTGACTGAGAAACAATATAAGATTATGATTAAAATCGACGTTGGTCGACAGATATCGACTATAAGCCTGCAGATGCAGCAGTGAAGTGAGGCTAGAATTTTGGCAGACATATTGGCAGAACAAAGCAGTCGCGACCCCATCGGCGTTCATCAATTGGTGCGTGGTCTGAATACGATTTTGACTCCCAACCGCGATGTCGGCGAGACGCTGGACGCGATCGTTCAGGAGGCGTCTCTGGCCGTAAACTGTGAACATCTGTTTTTAAGCCGCTATGACGCAACAAATCAAATGTTCAGAGCGGTGGCGTGGCGCAGCGCTATCAATCCAGGCAATGTTTCGCTGGAACAAAAGTTTATGGGAACCAGTTATCTCGGCAATCAGCCGATTATCGTCAATGATCTGTCACAGTATAATTACCGGCTGCGTCCGGCAGTGGCCCGCATGGGATTGCTGTCAATGGTGGGCGTTCCGTTCGCTACCGCCGGCGGTGTCGCTGGGGTGCTGGAAGCCTTTGCCGAAGATATCAATCATTTTTCCGACCTCGACGTGGACTGCTTGCTGTTATTTGCCCGTCAAGCGGCGTCGGTAATGGAAAAAGCCGATCTTGAGCGGGAGGGCCGCCTGCGGTCGGCCGAAAACGATCTTCTCGTCGAAGCCCTGAAGCTCGAACAGGCTTCAGTCGGCAGCCTTCTATACAAAGTGGGAGAGATCTTCACCTCCCTGTTTCATGCCGACGGTATCGCGGTTTTCGGCATCGAGACCCAGGTGGAGGGCAGCCCCCTGCAGGAAGTAATGGCCAAAGGGTTTGCCGGGTCGGATGTGGCCCGGTTGAAAGAGTTATTTAACCGGGAGTATCTGGATCGGTTGGTCAATGTGCCGGAAGGCAAGGAACACAACATTATCAAACAGACCCTGCGTCACCCCGGTCCCGGAGGAGCGAGGCTGCTTTATACCGTTCCCATTGTTTTGAAGCGGGCCCTCCAAGGAATCGTCGTATTTTCCTGGACTAAGCCGGATCAGGAAAGCGAGATGGTCAATCTCGAAAAATTCATCACCCGGATTATCGGCAGCATTATCATGATTTTGAGCCGCAAAACCCTTTACAGTAATATTCAAAAGATCAGTTTCTCCGATACCCTTACCGGTCTGGCCAATCGCCGCCTGTTTGACTATGTCCTTGACCGGGAACTCAAGAAGGCCAAACGCAGCGTCAAACCGTTGAGCTTGCTCATGATTGACATCGATTTTTTCAAAAAAATCAACGATACTTTTGGTCACCCGGTGGGGGATATGATTTTAGAGCAAATCGGGGCCATGCTCAAGGAAAACTGCCGTAATGTCGACCTGCCGGCCCGCTATGGCGGCGAAGAGTTTGTCCTGGTCTTGCCGGAGACCGACACGGCCAATGCGGCGGTGATCGCCGAACGGATACGCAGCCGGGTGGCCCAGCAGCAGTTTCAGATCGGCTCACAATACGTCAATGTCACCGTCAGCATCGGTGGGGCCACTTATATTGGCAGTCAAGATACCGGCGCTGGTGACAGCATTGTCCAGATCGCCGACCAGGCGCTGTATCAGGCCAAGCAGATGGGCCGAAACCTGGTGGTGTTCGCCAATAAACCAAAGGGATGAGATCACTTTAGTGCAAAAAAGGACTGTTCATCATGAGGATGAACAGTCCTTTTTTGATGGGTAGAAGCAGCGGTGGACTTCTGGATCCAATTGATTGATAAGGCTATTTTCTAATTTCGATCAGGCGGATAATTTCGACCAGATAGTCGCTGATCACCGGGATGTTGATGAGGATGAGCCGCCGCAGCGACTCGATGACAATGGCGAAAACAATAGTAGTGCCAAGGGCAAAACCCAGTCCGCGAAAGATGCCGGCGATAAAATTGGTCCAGAGAAGCCGGCGGGGCTTTTCCAGGAGTTCGATGTAGTCAGCGATCCGCATTGCTTCAAGGCGGTTGACCAGACGTTCCAGTTGCTTGGTCAGACGGGTTTGGTCCGGTATTTCAGGCATCATAGAGTATCTTTAGTGATCCTGTGCATGACACGACATAAAACCACCAGTATTCCTCGCTTTCATAGCACTGACACTGCCCTGTCAGGCATTCAGCGCATTTCTTGGTAAGCACCCTTGGAAGGGGGCCTAACTTTCCAGCTTGGTACTCTTCTTCTTGCCTTATCTGTTTCTAAATTTATTTTTTGGATCAAGGTCTTCTTCCAGCCTGTCGGTTGCATTTCCCGGATGGACAGAGAGTTTGGATATTTCTTGGTACATTTCGGGACTCATGACAAAATTAGCTGCAGCTAATGAGTCTTCCAATTGAGCTGCATTTCTTGCGCCGATAATCGGTGCGGTAACCGCAGGGTGTGCTTTGACCCAGCTAATGGCCAGTGTTACAGGATTTACACCCAACTTGTCTGCGAAATTAATAAATCTCTCAGCAACTTCATAGTACACAGGGTTGCTATAACGTTCGCCGTAGCGGCCATTTTCTGCGATTCTGCCGGAGGCTTTCACTCCTTTGGAATATTTTCCTGATAGCAGACCTGCTCCGAGGGGGTTATAAGGGATGACACCCAATTGCTCCGACTCGGCGAAAGGAAGAAGTTCCACTTCGGCCTGTCTTTTGACCAAATTGTACATGGGTTCGATGCACTCGAAGCGCGGCCAGCCGTGCTTTTCTGAAATGCCGAGGGACTTGGCTATCTGCCAGGCCGCCCAATTGCTAACGCCGACATAGAGAACCTTCCCTTGGCAGACCAAATCATTCAGGGCGCGCAAGGTCTCATCGATCGCCGTAATCGGATCGAAATAATGGATGATATATAGATCGATTCTGTCTGTTTGCAGGCGGGCGAGGCTTTGGTCTATCGATTGCATAATATGCCGGCGGGTCGGCCCTATCGCATTGACATCCTTGCCGACACGCTGAGACACCTTTGTCGTGATGATCACTTCATCCCGGCAGTCGTGGATCAGTTTCCCAAGGATTTCCTCGGCTCTTCCCTGGCTATAGTTGTTCGAACAATCGAAGAAATTCACCCCTGCCTCTCGGCACCGATGAAACATGCGGGTTGCTTCTGTTTCGTCCGCCTCACTGCCGAAAGTCATCGTCCCGAAACACAGTTCGGAGACTAAGATACCTGTTTTACCGAGAACTTTATATTTCACGTGGTTATCCTCCCTGAAAAATAAATTTCGCACTTGTTATTTCATTTCGAAGCCTCTGCTGGTTAAAAACTGGCGCATATGAGGGCGCTGTTTTGCTTTGAAAAGGGCGGCGGTGTTTTCTGTCCAGGTATCACTTCGCTTATTATTTGTTCTTTTCCTATAGTAATCACTGATAAGCGCATCATATTCTTTCAAGATTTCGTCATCGCCATCAGTGGAATATGTATCTTCTTTTAAAACAAGGGATAAAGGCAGTCTGGGTTTGGTGTCATTTATTCTTTCCGGATACCCGAGACACATCCCAAAGACAGGATAGACATTATGGGGAATATGGAGTAATTCACAAACATCCTGTGGATTGTTTCGCATGCCACCGATATACACTCCACCGAGACCGACTGACTCTGCGGCAATCATAATATTTTGGGCAACCAGGGCAGTGTCGACGGTTGCCAGAATAAATCCTTCGGTATAACCGCCCTCGATTTTTTCCGCGTTCATGCTGCAAGCCTTGTCAATTCGATGAAGGTCGGCACAGAAGACCAAAAAAACAGGGCATTCTTCGATATGCTTTTGATCGCCGCACAATGCCGCTAGGCGTTTCTTTTTATCAGGGTCGTTTACTCTGATAATGGTATAGGCTTGGATGTGATTAGAGGTCGAGGCATATTGGCTTGCCTGGATCATTTTCTTAAACAATTGGTCGTCCACAGGCTTAGCTGTGAAGTTTCTAACCGAAGAATGACTGCCTAATAGATCGATTACCTGATTCATAGTAAAATCTCCCGCTCCTTTGCTTTAATACTCCCAGAACATTTGCTGGATCTCGGCCGGCGCGGCGGTCTTGGTGAGGGCCAGCATCAGCAGCACCCTGGCTTTTTGCGGATTGAGGGTGTCGGCAACGACAAACTGGCAGTTGTCGTCATCTACGGCGCCGTTGCGGGCGACAATGCCGCTGCTTACCCGGGTGCTCCGGACCACGACCACCCCTTGCTTGGCAATCGCGGCCAGGGCGTATTGCATGGACTGAGCCATGCCGCCGTTGCCCACCCCTGCGTAGACCAGGCCTTTCGCTCCGGCGGCCACTGCGGCCTGGGCCAGGTGGGGGTTGCTGTCCACATGGGCGTAGATAATGTCCACCTGGGGCAGGCTGGTCAAGTCGCCGAGGTCAAATTCGGTGCAGACGGTGTGTTTGCGGGCCGGGAAACGGTAAAAATGGGGGACACCGCTCTGAATATAGCCCAAGTAGCCCAGCTCGGGGGCTTTAAAGGCATCCTGGAGGGCGGTGTTGGTTTTGGTGACATCTCGGCTGGCATTGATGGTGTCATTGAGAGAGACCAGCACGCCCTTTCCTGCCGCGGCCGGGCTCACCGCCAGGGCGACGGCGTTGTAAAGATTCATTGGCCCGTCGGTGCTCATGGCGTTAGCCGGCCTGAGGGCCCCTACGACGACCACCGGTTTTTCACTCTTTATAACCAAGTTTAAGAAATAGGCAGTTTCTTCCATTGTATCAGTGCCATGGGTGACCACAACCCCGTCGGTGTCGTCATCAGCCAGCAGTTCGTTAATCCGGCGGGCGAGGGCCAGCCAGACCGAATGGGTCATGTCGGCGCTGTCAATCTGGCTGAGCTGTTCGCCGCTGACGGCGGCAATGGCCGACAGGGCAGGCACCTCGCCGATCAGATCGCCGATGGATAAGACTGCGGATTGATAATGGGCGGTTTCGGTACTGGAAGACGCCGTTCCGGCGATGGTGCCGCCGGTTGCGACGATAACGATTTTCTTTTTCATGACAGTCTCCTTCGGTGTAATTCAGATCATAAGGAAAGGAGTTCGCCGGTGCTAAGGAGTTGCCAGGAGGGCAAGTCCTTAGCATAAGAGGCTGCTGATAATAATAGTAAATGCGGTGTTTAAAATATTATAACATATCGTTTTGCGCCTGGATATTTGCCGGCTGAGAAACCAGGCTGAATAGGAGTGGGACATGGTTTTGCCGAACACCCCATGGGGATATATTGACAAATACTGGACTGTAAATTAGGATGGAATTATAGCGAGGTATTTCTTGCCAAATGCTGTTTTGTACTGTCTAAAGAGGACAGAGACCAGTAAATCCGGTCTCTGTCTTTTCACAAGGAGCTGGGCTGGGAGGTGGCGGCAGACAACACGAATTGGATTGTCACAACATCCGGATATAACGATGAAGGAGAGGATTGGTATGCATAGACCGACCATTGAGGCCATTTTAATCGGCTTCATCCCGTTTATTGCCATGTGCTTTTCGATATCCTTTTGGGATCAAGTCCATCCCTTTGTACTGGGGTTGCCTTTCAACATTTTCTGGATTATCGCCTGGATCGTGATTACACCGCTCTTCATGTCGGTGGCTTACCGCATTGAGGTTGCCCGGATCGCGAAAGACAAAGGCGAGCAGGGAGGCGACGCCCAATGACCGACAGTGTTGTTGCGTTAAGTATTATTTTCGGTATTTTGATTGTCAGTGCGGCAGTCGGCATGTATGCCGGGGTCCGGCGGAAGATGAGTCTGGAGCAGTGGACGGTGGCCGGCCGCGGTTTTGGTCTGATTTTTGTGTGGCTCTTAATGGCCGGTGAGGTTTATACTACCTTCGCCTTTCTTGGGGCGAGCGGCTGGGCGTATTCCCGCGGTGGTCCGACCCTGTACATCATGGCCTACCTTACTTTGGCCTATGTCTTCTCATTTTATATTCTGCCGCAGATTTGGGAAGTGGGGAAAAAATTCAGCATGCAGACCCAGTCGGATTTCTTCCGCCAGCGTTATGGCAGTAAAAATCTGGCGGCTTTCGTATCGCTGGTCGGGGTAATTTTCATCATTCCCTATCTGCAGCTCCAACTGACCGGTCTCGGTATCATTGTGGAAGTGGCCAGTTTCGGCGGGATCAGCCGGGTGACGGCAATGCTCATCGCCTTTGGGCTGGTGGCGGCGTTTGTTTTTGCCAGCGGGATTCGGGCTGTCGCCTGGATCAGTGTCATTAAGGACGTTCTGATGCTGTTCGCCGCCTTCTTTATCGGCATCGGCCTGCCTTACATGTATTTTGGCGGGATCGGCGAAATGTTCACCGCGCTGGTGAACGCCAAACCCACCCATCTCACCCTGCCGGGCGCTACCAGCGTCATGGGGCATTCCTGGTATATCACTACCGTTTTACTGACCTCCTTCGGGTTTTATATGTGGCCCCATCTGTTCAGTGCCTCCTTTACCGCCAAGAGCGACAACACCCTGCGGAAGAACGCGGTCATCATGCCGCTTTACACCATTACCATGCCGCTCATCTTTTTCGTAGGCTTTACCGCCATTTTAATCGTGCCTGGCCTGAGCAACGGCGACCTGGCTCTTTTGACCATTGTCCGTCAGAGTTACCCGGTGTGGGTTTTGGGCATTATCGGGGCCGCCGGGGCGCTGACGGCGATGGTGCCGGCCGCCATTCTTATTCTCGCGGCTGCGACCCTTTTCGCCAAGAATTTTTATCGCGAAATCATTTCCCCTGATATGACTGACGATCAAGTGGCCAAACTGGCCCGATTGCTGGTTATCGTCATTACGTTGGTGGCCTTGTACTTCGCCATTTATAGTTCAACCACCCTGGTCAATCTGCTGCTGCTCGGCTATGCCGGGGTTACGCAATTTTTGCCTGGAGTCTTGTTCGGGTTGTACTGGGACCGGGTGACCAAGCCGGGAGTATTTACCGGCCTGGTGGTAGGGATCGCCACAGTGGCTGCGCTGGTGCTTGGCAAGATGGACCCGTTTTACGGTATCAACGCCGGCTTTTTTGCCCTCTGTGTTAACTTTATCATCACTGTCGTTGTTAGTCTCATGACTCCGGCCGAGGTCAACCGATTTGATGAAGAACCGGCGACAGCTGGAATGAAGGGAAGTATCGGACATTGAGCAGACTGATGGATTCAATTTCTCGCCATTTTCCTGAAGCTGTCGAGTGGCGGCGGTCGCTGCACCGCTGCCCCCAGCCTTCCTGGCAGGAGTTTTATGCTACCGCGCTGGTGGCGGAAAAACTCAGCGAATGGGGCTATGAGGTGCTGCAGGGGACTGATATTATCGCAGCAGAAAAACAGCTGCTGCCGCCTGCGCTTGCCGTGCTGGCGACAGAATACCAACGGGCGCTGGACGCCGGGGCGAAGGAGGAGTTTTTGGTTCCGGCCAAGGGCGGCTTCACCGGGGTGGTGGGTATTCTCAAGGGGGCTCTGCCCGGGCCGACGGTGGGGTTTCGGTTTGACATCGATTCCAACGAAGTGCAAGAGTCGGCTGATACGGCCCACCGGCCGGCCAGAGAAGGTTTTGCCTCGCAAAGCCCCGGCCGCGCCCATATGTGCGGCCATGACGCCCACGCCGCCATTGGGTTATTGCTGGCCAGATATTTCGCCGACAACCGGGACGCCATCCGCGGGACGGTGAAGTTCATCTTCCAGCCCAATGAGGAGAATTTGTCAGGGGCGGCGGCGATGATCGCCAAAGGGGTGGTCGATGACCTGGATTACCTTTTCGGCGGACATGTAGGTCTCTCGCTCAGGGAATTAGGGCAGATCGCCTTTGATGTCCGGGATTTTATGGCTTTAGCCAGGTTTGAAGTCACCTTCAGCGGGCGGCCGACCCATGCTGCTCTCAGTCCGGACCAGGGAAAGAACGCCCTGCTGGGTTCCTGCGCCGCCATTACCAACCTCTATGCCATTGCCCGTCACGGCCAGGGGGCGACCCGCATCAATGTAGGTGTTCACCAGGCCGGTACGGCCTGGAACGTCATTCCTGACAAGGCGTATTTTTGTCTGGAGACCCGTGGAGTGAGCAATGAACTCAACGGCTATATGGTGGAAAAGTCGCGGGAAGTTATTGAAGGGGCGGCAAAAATGTACGATCTGGCGGTGGAGATGAAACCGGCGGCGGTGGCTTCGGTTGCGGCCAATTCGCCGGATATGATCACCCTGGCCGAAAAAACTGCAGGATCATTGCCGTCAGTGCGAGAAATTGTGCCCTGCAGCTTTAACGCCTCTGAAGATGTCACCCTCCTGATGGAAAGGGTCCAGCAGCGGGGCGGCAAGGCCCTGGTGGCGGTATTTGGCACACCCACCGGCGGGGGACATCACAATACCACCTTTGACATCGATGAAAGAGTTATCCAAAATGCGGCCGAATTTTTCGCCGCTATGTACGGGACGATTACCGCCGAATCATAAAGCACAGGCTGTTTAGCAGCAAAAAAGTCACGGATATCCGTGACTTTTTTGCTGGCCGATGCTTTTTATGCTGTTGATGGCAGGTCAGTGGTAGGGCTGCTGCTCCAAGAGTTCGGGAATGGTCACCAGGGTATAGCCTTGAGCCCGGAGGCCGTCGATAATATCTGGCAGGGCCTCGACGCTGCCGGTCAGATGAAGATTGACGCCGTCGTGCTGCAAGGAAATAAAGCCGTTTCTGGCTTTGCCGAGAATGCGCGTTTTGACGGTATGAGCGTCGAGACCCTTCCAGTCCTCAGGGTCGACAGACCAAAGGACAATGATGTCGTTTTTGCTATAGATGACTTCATCGGCGGCGGGATTGTGAAACCCAAAGGGCGGGCGCACCAGACGGGGCCGGTGACCGATGATCTTCTCGACCACATCGGAACACTTGTCGATCTCCTGGGAAACGATCTCCGGCCGGAGCTTGGTCAGGTCGGCGTGGTCATAGGTATGGTTGCCGATGACATGGCCTTCGGCGGCGATGCGTTTCACCATATCCGGGTACTTTTGGGCCTGATGGCCAATGAGAAAAAAAGTGGCTTTCACATTTTTTTCTTTTAATATATCAAGGATTTTAGGGGTCCAGTCCTCTTCCGGACCGTCGTCGAACGTCAGAGCCATTTTGGTCTGGTCGGCCCGACCCGCCCAGTACAGTTTGCCGGTAATATTACTACCCCGCTTGAACGGATCGCGTACAGCAGCCCCCGGTTGTCCGGTGTCGCTGGGGGGCGATCCTTTTTGGAATAGCCCACAACCTATGGTTAGCGGAATCAATAGCAGTATGATGAACTTTGCGAATGTTGCCAATACCATACCCCACTCCTTTTGACTCGGTTATAGCATTTATGGTTTTAGCTGGGATTATACCCTTTCTCCTGGTTTGTGCAAGGCGACGATCGGTCTGGAAGACGGCAGGAATTTCCCTTGGCGGTGGAAAAATGATACCATTAAGAATGAAATAAACGCAGACAGACATCTGACGGAGGTCGGCATGGACAGACTAGTGGTCATTAAGGGGGCAGGCGATATGGCCAGCGGCATTGCGCATCGGCTGCATCGCAGCGGGTATAAGGTGATCATGACCGAGATTGCTCAGCCCACAGCAATAAGGCGCACGGTGGCCTTTGCCGAGGCGATATTTGCCGGCGAGGCAGTAGTAGAAGGACTCACAGCCTTCCGGGCCAAACCGGAGGATGCCATGCGGGTGGTCGGTGAGGGTCGAATCGCCGTGACGGTGGACCCTGTAGGGCGATGTGTGAAGCTCCTTCGCCCGTGGGCGGTAGTAGACGCCATTCTGGCGAAAAGAAACACCGGCACCAGCATGAACGATGCCCCGGTCGTGATCGGCGTAGGTCCCGGGTTTGTCGCCGGCCAGGATGTCCATCTGGTGGTTGAGACCATGCGGGGGCACTATCTTGGAAAAGTCATCGAGCAGGGACCGGCTCTGCCTAACACCGGGGTGCCGGGGGAAATCGCCGGCCATACCGTCGACCGGATTTTACGGGCGCCGTGTCAGGGACTGTTTAGCGCCGCACAGGCGATTGCCGATGTTGTCGCCGCCGGGTCGGTTGTCGCCCGGGTCGACGGCCAGCCGGTGATTGCTGCTATTTCAGGGGTGCTGCGCGGTTTGCTGCATGACGGCGTCTTGGCGACGCCTGGTATGAAGGTGGGCGATATCGACCCAAGATGCGTGCCTGAACACTGTTTTACAGTGTCCGATAAGGCGCGGTCAGTGGCCGGCGGTGTGCTGGAAGGCCTGCTTTACTGGGGCAGGCGCTAAATAAGGGGTGAGGTTGGGAAGTGGAAGTGGGTTTATGAAAGAGTTTGAGTTTTTGCGGCAGGCGCAGCAGCGGGGGGAGCAAGTTCAGACCATTACCCTGATCGCCGGGCCGCCCGGGCAGCCGGTTGAGCTGGGGCAAATGCTGCTGGTGTACGCCGATGGCCGGGCGGAAGGCGCTTTGGTGGATGATGAATTTAGCCGGAAGGTATTGGCCGAACTGCAGTTCAGTCAATGGACCAAGCCGGTTGCTCATATGATTCGATACCAAGAAGGGGAATACCGGGTGTTTTGGAACTGCTTGGGCGATGACCGTCTGCGGGCCGTCATTTTAGGGGGCGGGCATATCAGTCAGCCCCTGGCCCGGATTTTCGCCGTACTTGATTTCGCCGTGACGGTGGTGGATGATCGCCTGGAATTCGCCAATCGCCAACGGTTTCCCGAGGCGGAAAAGATCCTTTGCCAGGACTTTTCGACAGCGCTGGCCGGACTGAATCTGGATGAAAGAACGGCAGTCATCATCGTCACCCGGGGCCATCGCCACGATGCGGTCTGTCTGAGGAGCGTGCTCGGCAGGCAGGTGGGTTATATCGGCATGATCGGCAGTACCGTTAAAGTCCGGGCCACGAAAGAGGCGTTGCGGCAGGAAGGGATCGACGGGCAGCTGCTGGACGGTCTGCGGGCGCCTATCGGACTGGATATCGGGGCCGAGGGTCCGGCAGAGATCGCGGTAAGTATCGCGGCAGAGGTGGTGGCGGCCTTCCGCGGCGGTGATGGCGCGCCGCTCAGTCTACGCCGGAGAGGTACTGATGGATAAACAATTGTTGCAGAAAATCTGTGAATTAAAGGACCAGGGGGAGCCGCTGGCTTTGGTGACCATTGTCAGCACCCAGGGGTCGACCCCGCGCAAGGCTGGTGCAGCGATGCTGGTGGAAGCCACCGGCCGGATATGGGGGACGATCGGGGGCGGCTGCGGCGAGGCTGAGGTCAGGCAGCAGGCCCTCTTGGCGATGGACGAAAAGCGTAGCAGTCTTTATCAGGTCAACCTGCTGAACGATATGGCTGCAGCCGAGGGCATGGTCTGCGGCGGGGTAATGGAGGTCTTTATCCAGGTAATCTAGCTGGGCGAAAATGCCGCAAGGGGGTGACCCGTCTGCAGGAACTGTGGGAAAGACTGATTCTCAGTGTGAAGCCGCCGCGGGTTGTGACCATCATCGGCAGCGGTGGTAAAACCAGCCTGATGTATAATCTGCAGGCCAGGCTGGCAGCCGCCGGTTTGGCGGCAGTCGCCACGGCGACAACCAAGCTTTCACGCCGCTCTCCTTATGGCTATACTTATATTCAAAGCCTGGCTGACGGCTGTGCTGCCCTCGACTCAAGCCGAGAGCCGCGGCAGCCAATTGCTTTGGTGGCTGGTGGAGTGCCAGGTGATCCAGATAAAGTGGCCGGTCTTCCGCCGGATTGGATTGATAACCTGGCTGAACGGTATATTGACAGGGTGTTTTTGGTTGAAGGGGACGGGGCGGCCGGCAGACCGCTCAAGGGTCATCTGGGGCACGAACCGGTCATCCCGGCGGCCAGCCGGCTGGTGATCGCTGTTGTCGGCATTGACGCCATCGGTGCCCCCTTGACCCAAGCGGCGGTTCACCGGCCCGAGCGGATCAGCGAGCTGACAGGCCTATTGCCTGGTGAGCCGGTGACGGTTGGGGTGGTGGCGAAATTGCTCCTGCAGCCGGAGGGGTATCTCCGCGCCTGCCCTGCCGCCAGTCGGATGGTGGTGTTCATCAACAAAGTCGAATCGCCGGAACGCTGTCAACAGGCCGAAGGACTGGCGGCCCTGCTTTTGGCTGCCGGACATCCGCAAATCGACGCGGTGGTGATAGGCAGCGTGCTGAAACAGCAATTTCGCGAGGTGGTGGCTGAGTCATGATCAGCGGGATCATTCTGGCGGCAGGAGAGGCCAAGCGGATGGGGCAACCGAAGCAACTGCTGCTTTTGGACGGCAAGCCGCTTGTCTGGTGGGTGGCGACGGCTGCTTGTCAGGCGGAACTGGACGAAGTCATGGTGGTTACCGGGGCCTATGCGACCGAGGTGGAAGAGGCCTTGACCGGACTGCCGGTCCGGCTGGTACATAACCCAAGCTGGGCTGATGGTCAGTCCGGCAGTGTCATAACAGCCGTCCAGGCAGTCGCTGCTGAAACGGCGGCATTGGTTTTTCTGCTGGCCCATCAGCCGTTGGTGGAAGCGGCGCTGATCAATGCCCTTGTCGATGGGTACCGCCGTACCGGGGCGAAAATTGTGGCGCCTTACTGGCGGGACCGCCGCGGCAATCCGGTGCTTTTCGAACTGAAGACATGGCGATCCGACCTGCTGGCGTTGACCGGGGACGCCGGAGCGCGGCAGATACTGGCGGAGAATGCCGCTGCCATCCAGCCGGTGGCGCTGGCAGGGCCAGACCTCTTTTTCGATGTGGACACTCCGGCGGATTATCAGCGGCTTTGCGAGTTGTGGCGAAAAAGAAAGATCGACGGGAAAGAATAAAGCCCTGGAACATGACCGTTCCAGGGCTTGTTATTTAGTTTACAGGGCTGGGGTGCTGCGGGGCGGTTTTTGGACCGGGTTGGCCTGCTCAAAAGCATAGGCGATTGTAAATAGCAGCGGCTCGCTCCACGGCCGCCCGAAAAACTCGATACCGACAGGCACGCCACCGGGGGCGGTAGCGGTAGGCGGCGAAAAACCGGCCGGGAGGGTGAAGGCCGGGAAGCCGGTGACTGCCGCCAGCACGCCGTTGCGTTCGACCTGGGTCTCGCCGACAGGCACGACAAGGCGCTTTTGATGGGGGTAAACCAGGGCGTCTAGTTTATAGTCGGCCATCAGCTTCATAATTTGGTCCCGCACTTCGCTCTGGCAGACCAGACGTTCGCGATATTCGGGAGTATTCTTGGCAAGGCCGACCGCCTGGCGGATGTTGGCTTCGATCCCGGGATGGTATTTTCCCGACCGGAGGATTTCGGCCAGCGAGTGGGCCGGCGATTGCGGTTCGAGTGTCGCGAGGTAACTGTTGAGATCGTCGTTCAGGTCGTGAAGGTGGACGCTCACGTCAGTGACCAGACGGTTGCTGTCGATGGCGGCGGCGATGTCGATCACTTCCGCTCCTCCGGCCCGCAGTACCGCGATGCTTTCGGCCATGACATTGTTGACATCCTGGTGCTCAGGCTTGGTGCCGAAGAAGCTGTGCAGGACGCCGAGCCTTTTGCCTTTGAGACCGCCAGTGTGCAGGTGGTGGCAATAGCTGTCAGGGATGTGACCGACGGCCCAGGCGGTTTTGCCGTCCTGGGGATCGTAGCCGGCGATGGCGTCCATAATAATAGCGGCATCCCTGACGCAAAGGGCGATGGGGCCGGCGGTATCCTGGGTGAGGGAGTAGGGTATGATGCCGCCTCGGCTGACCAGACCGACGGTAGGTCTGAGGCCCGCCAGGCAATTGGCTGACGCCGGCGAGCGGATGGAATTGATGGTATCGGTGCCAATGCCCACCGTGCCGAAGGCGGCGGCGACGCCTGCCCCAGTGCCCCCGCTGGAGCCGCCTGGTGTGCGGGTCAGGTCGTAGGGGTTGAGGGTCTGTCCGGCGAGGGAGCTGGCAGTTTCACCCCAGACGGCGAACTCGTGCAGGTTGACCTTGGCCAGGATGATCGCCCCTGCGGCCAGCAGTCTGGCGGTAATGAAGGCGTCTTCGGCAGGCTGGTGGTCGGACAGGCAGACCGAGCCTCCGGTGGTCACCATATCGGCGGTGTCGATATTGTCTTTGAGCAGCACCGGAATGCCGTGCAGCGGGCCGGTGAGACCGGTATGTTTAAAGTTTTGGTCGAGTTGGTCGGCGGTGGCCAGGGCCTTCGGGTTTAGCCGGATGACGGCATTTAGTTTCGGGCCGGACTGGTCATAGGCGGCAATTCTCTTCAGATAGGCCTCCACCAAGGCCCGGCAGGTCAGGGTACCTGCCAGCATGGCTGCATGGATATCGGCGATGGTGGCGTTGATGACGTTGTATTCTTGCATGAGATCACCCTTTCAGCAACTGGAATCAAAATAGGGAGTAGGATGCGTTCTTGTCAGAGGACGAATATACTTGTATTTTACTATATAGTGTAAACTTTACAAGATAAATTCCCGAATTGTGGCGATAATTGATTTGACGGATTTTGCGGTTGCGCACAACAGGCTACCGGGGAGAATATTAGCAGGATTTTGCCAATAGAAATAGAAGAAAGAAACTATATTATTTAATAAAATTGATCCCGGGGCGGCTATGTACGGGAGAAAATAAATTGAATCTTTCCAATAGGCGTGCCGTCCGGCTCGGGCCGGTTTTCGCGGGTCGTCTATTTTTCACTTTTTCAGGAGGTGGATGACATGCATAAATTTGAATACCACGAGCCAGCGACCATCGGCGAGGCGGCGGCATTGCTCAGGACCTATGGCGATCAAGCCAAGATCATGGCTGGCGGGACCGATCTGCTCGTCCGGTTTCGCAAAGGGGTCATTCAACCTCAACATGTGGTGAACATCAAAAAGATTCCCGGTCTCGACTTGATCGCGGCCGGTAAGGATGGCCTGATGATCGGGGCGGCGGTGAGCATGTACGAAACTGAACGATTTTTGGCCGGCTTTCCCCAGTACCGGGTGTTGTCCCAGGCCATCCACAGCGTGGCCTCCTGTCAGATCCGCAACCGGGCGACGGTAGCCGGCAATATCTGCAACGCGTCGCCGGCCGCCGATACCCTCCCTGCCCTGGTGGTCCTCGGGGCCCAGGTCGGCATCAGCGGCGAGCAGGGTGACCGCTGGGTGGCGGTAGAGAATTTTTTCGCCGGACCAGGCAAAACGGTGCTGATGAGCGGAGAAATGGTCAGTGGCATTTTGCTGCCCCCGGCCCCCCGGGATGCCAAAGGGATCTATCTGAAACAGTCGCGCCGTCCGCTGGTCGACCTGGCCATCGTCGGCTTGGCCGCTTTTACCGACGGATCGGCAACCAAAATCGCCCTCGGGTCGGTGGCCCCCACCGTCGTCCGGGCCCAGGCAGCCGAAATGCTGCTGGCCGAAAAAGGTCTCAGCCGGGAAACGGCGCTTGAGGCCGCCAAGCTTACGGTTATGGCGGCTACACCGATCAGCGACATCCGCGGCTCGCGAGACTATCGCCTGGCGCTGGTCGAGGTTTTGGCCCAAAGGGCGCTGCTGGCGTTGTGCGGAGGTGAAAAGGCATGATGACACCGAAAGCGATTACCATGACGGTTAACGGTCAGACCGAACGGCTGACCATCGCCCCCAACCGCACGCTGCTCAGCGTGCTGCGGGAAGAACTGGAACTGACTGGTGCCAAACCCGGCTGCGAGGCCGGGGAATGCGGCGCCTGCACCGTCCTGGTGAGTGGCCGGCCGGTCAATTCCTGCATGATCCTGGCGGTGGAGATGGACGGAGCCGATATTCTCACCATCGAGGGGTTGGGTGAGGGCGGTGACCTGGATGAAATGCAGGAGGCGTTTATCGACCATTTTGCTCTGCAGTGCGGCTATTGCACCCCGGGGATGATCCTGATGGGCAAGGCGCTGCTGGCGCAGAACCCCCATCCCAGTGAAGCCGAAGTCAAGGAATTTATCAGCGGCAATCTCTGCCGCTGTACCGGTTACGAAAATATCGTCCGGGCGATCCTGGCGGTCACCGCCCGGCGCGAGGGGTGAGATAGATGGACCAGTATAACGTGATCGGCAAGAGCATCAAGCGGATCGACGCCAGGGAGAAGGTGACCGGCGCTGCAAAATATGTCGATGACCTCCAGTTCGGCCGCCGTACCCTCCAGGTCAAGATTCTCCGCAGCCCCCATCCCCATGCCCGCATTGTCGGTATCGACGCGACGGCGGCCCTCAATCTGCCGGGAGTCAAGGCTGTAGTCACCGGCCGGGACGAAGAAGTCGGCGGCAGAATGGGGCTTTATCTGGCTGACCGGGAAGTGTATGCCAGCGACCGGGTCCGGTTTGTCGGTGAACCGGTGGCCGGGGTGGCCGCCGAAACGCTGGACATCGCCGCCGAGGCGCTAAAACTTATTCATGTGGAATACGAGGTGCTGCCCGGGGTTTTCGACCCTGTGGCCGGCGCCAGGACCAACAACTCCCCGCTGGTGCATGAACAGCCCAGTCCCACCGACCTTTGGTGGCAGGGTATGCACTGTCTGGCTGCCAAGCCGTCGGTGGCCCCGGGAACCCTGCTGCACGATTCTCTGGCCGGGTATAGCTGCGCCCCCTTTATTCATCCTGTGCCAGGCACCAATATTTCCAATCACTTCAAGCTCCGTAAGGGGGATATCGCCGCCGGGTTTGACGGCGCCGATGTCATCGCTGAAAATATTTTCTATGTGCCCCATATCCAGCATTGCCAGATCGAAAATCACGGGGCGGCCGCCCTTTACGACCAGGCCGGCAATCTGACTCTCTGGGCTTCCAGCCAGTCGCCCAACGCCGTGCGCAAAATTCTGGCTGAGGGCTTTAAAATCCCAATGAATAAAATCAGGGTCATTTCCTCTTATGTCGGCGGCGGCTTCGGCGGGAAAGCCGGTGTCACCACCGAAGGGCTGGTGGTGCCTTTGGCCATGAAACTGCCGGGCTATCACATCCGGCTGGCTCTGACCCGGGAAGAAACCTTCCAGACCACCTTTGTCCGCCAGGGACTGGTGGCCAAACTGAAGACCGGCGTGACCAAAGAAGGCCGCATTGTCGCTACCGAAGTCGAGCTTTTCTGGGATGCCGGCGCTTATACCGAATACGGGGTCAACATGACCCGGAGCGGCGGTTACTGCGCTTCCGGGCCTTACGAGATTCCCCATATGAAGGTCGATTCCTACTGCGTATATACCAATCACCCGGTGGGCGGGCCGATGCGCGGCTTCGCCATGCCGGAGATTCACTGGGCCATCGAGCAGCAAATGGATATTCTGGCCGAAAAACTGGCCATCGACCCGCTGGAGTTTCGCCTGCGCAATGCCCTGCGGGAGGGCAGTACGTCGGCCTATGGGGCACCGATGCATGGTGCGACCCTTGTCGACACCATCGAGGCGGTGCGGGAAAAATGCGGCTGGGGGGGACCCAAGCCGGAACCGTCTGCGCCCCACAAGGTAGCCGGGCGGGGCATGGCCTGCATGTTCAAGGCCCCCTCCATGCCGCCCAACGCCCAGTCGTCAGCCGTCATCAAATTTAACGAAGACGCCACCGTCAACCTGTTGACCACCGCCAGCGATATCGGCCAGGGGGCAATGACGGCCCTGGCCCAGATTGCCGCCGAGGAGCTGGGCATACCGGTTGAATGGATTAAAACCAACCTGCCGGACACCGACTATACCCCTTATGAGTGGCAGACGGTGGCCAGCCGGATCAGCTATTCAGCCGGGAATGCCGTTCTGCGGGCGGCGCGGGACGCCAAAAGCCAGCTGCTGGATACCGGTAGCCAGGCGCTGGGCATCGCGAAAGACGATGCCGTCATCCGGGATGGTTGGGTCTCTGACCGCAACAATCCCGACCGCCGGATCGCGGTGGTCGACATTGCCATGGGTTTTCTTACTCCCCAGGGAGCCATCGGCTCGCCGGTCATCGGCCGGGGTCAGTTTGTTCCTGAGGGTCTCACCGGCCTTGATAAGGATACCGGACAGGAGGTCGGCGGAGGCAAGGGGCCGGCGCCGTTTTACACCTTCGGCACCCAGGTGGCTGATATTGAGGTGGATACCGAGACCGGGGAAATCGTCGTCAAGCGGATCACCGCCGCCTATGAGGTCGGCAAAGTCATTAACTGGGAGATGTGCGTCGGCCAGGTGCAGGGCGGCATCATCCAGGGGCTGAGCTCGGCTCTGTTCGAGCAGCTTATTTTGGAGAATGGCCAGCCGCGGAACAATGATTTTGTGGATTATAAAATCGCCACCGCTGGCGATATTCCGGCCATGGATATCATTCTTTTAGAGACCTCGCCCCAGCCGGACGGACCGTTCGGCGCCAAGGGGGTGGCCGAACCCACTATGGTTCCGACTGCTCCTGCGATCGCCAACGCCCTTTATGACGCTCTCGGGATACGGATCAAAGACCTGCCCATGACTGCTGAAAAGGTGCTGGCGGCTCTCAAGGAGAAAAAGACTGCTGAGGCTGGTGCAGGCTAAAGCAAACAAAAGGACAACAGGAGATTGGTGTTTTTCCATTAAATTTGTTTTTACCGGATTTTTGTGTAGGAATTTGGCAGGATAACTGCCAATACATACTATACTAGGCTGAGTACGCCATCAGCGTCAGGAGAAGATGGATTTGGCCACAGTACTGAAGGCGGTAGCCTGTGACAGCCAGTGCATCGACCGGCTGCTCCGCCCGGGGTTTTCCGGGCAGGTTCACAGTCTATTTGCCAGGGTAATCAATTTTTGTGACAGTAATGCAGTTTTGTACAGTCTGGCGACTGCCGACATGGATAATGCGCCCAATACGGTGAGGGTGTTGCTGCCAGCCGATTTTCGCCTGGATGCAGCCGGGATTGTCTGTGGCGACTGGCTCCGGTCAGGCTGCAATTGTCTGACAATCGCGGAAAAACTGGTTGTGGATGCCAGCGGGGCAGACCGTTGGCAGGCCTCGCTGCCTCGGTTTCCGGCGGCAGCACAGCTCGACCTTTTGGTCGCCAACCTGGCTGTTTTGGAGGGCGTGATCGCCGCCAAGGGCTGGAGTGGGGGGCTGAAAGAGGTTCAGCCGGCAGACGGGCAGGGCTTTTCCAGTCTTGTCAGCCGCGAATTGGCCGCACGGGCCGACAGCCTTTTTGCAGCCTTAGAAGACAGCGACTTTTCCTTGGCACTGGTTCATGGCCGGTCCCTTCTCGGCCTGGGGCTAGGGCAGACGCCATCTGGCGACGATTTTCTCGGCGGTCTTCTGGCAGTACTGCAAATGCCGGGAGCTCCCTTCGAGGAAAATTACATAAATTTGGCTAAATCTTTAGTCCAGGAAGCGGCGCAGCTTACCGGCGCCGTTAGTCTGGCTATGTTGCAGCAGGCAGGGCAGGGCAGGGTCAGGGAGTCGGTGACCGGTCTGCTGGAGGAACTGACAGGCGGGACACCAAACGAGGTTGCCGCCGCCGCCGATCGGGTGTTGGCGCTAGGGTCGACATCAGGGACCGATATCGCCATAGGCTTGGCCAGAGGATTGACCCATGGGCTGTGGCTGAAGAAGAAAGAGACACAGGAGGACAGGCATGCCAATTAAAACAATTATCAGGAAAAATGCGTATCACGATTCGGTCACTTTGATGGCCATATCAGGGAAAATCAGCGTCATGGCAGGCGTGAGTGACGCCGTGGTGGCGATGGCGACAGCCATGAACAAGGAACTGCTGGAACGGGTCGGGATGCTGAGTGCGGAAGTGGCGGAGTGCGAGGCCAACGACCTGGTGATCGCTGTCAAGGCTGATACCGATGAGATCTGCGGGGAGGCCGCCGCGATGGTGGATGAACTGCTGACCAAGCGGACGGCGGGCGGCGGCAGCCAAAACGAACAGCGGCCGGCGACGGTGGCGTCGGCGGTCACTCTTGAGCCTGAGCTCAATCTGGCGATTATTTCGACTCCAGGCTGCTATGCGGCGCGGGAGGCCATGCAGGCTCTGAAAAACGGCCTTCATGTCATGATGTTCAGCGACAATGTGACAGTCGAGGAAGAGATCGCCCTGAAAGAATATGCCCACGACCACGGTCTGCTCATGATGGGGCCTGACTGCGGCACAGCCATCGTCAACCAGGTGGGGCTGTGTTTTGCCAATGTTGTCCGCGCCGGCGATATCGGCGTGATCGGTGCCTCCGGTACCGGTACTCAGGAAGTTACGGTACTGATCGACCAATTCGGCGGCGGGGTGTCCCAGGTGCTGGGCACCGGCGGCCGTGACCTGAGTGAGGCAGTGGGCGGCATTATGATGCTGGATTGCCTGGCTGCCCTCGGGCGGGATGAAAACACCAGCGTGATTGTGCTGATTTCCAAGCCGCCGGCACAGGCGGTTGCTGATAAGATCCTGGCTGAAGTGAAAAAATCCACCAAGCCGGTGGTGGTCTGCTTTATCAACGGCGACCCCGCTCCAGTGGAGCAGGCGGGGGCCATTTTCGGCGGCACTCTTGAGGCGACTGCCCGTAAAGCGGTGCTGCTGTCGCTGGGCCAACCGGCTGCTATTGCCGACTGCGAGCCCAAACCGCTCTTGGCGCTGGCTGCTGGGATCAGAGCCAAGCTCCGGCCGGAGCAAAAGTATGTGCGGGGTCTGTTCTGCGGCGGCACCCTCTGCGATGAAGCCCTGCATATTGTCAAGGCAAAAACCGGACGGGCCTTCAGCAATGTTGCGAAAGACAAGGAATCCCGCCTGAGTGATCCACATACCAGTAAGGAAAACTCCTTTATCGATCTTGGCGACGATGTCTTCACCGTCGGCCGGCCCCACCCGATGATCGAGCCAAGTCTGCGGCTGCCGCGTGTTCTCGCCGAGGCCCGCGACCCGGAGGTGGCGGTGCTGCTGCTCGATGTCGAGCTGGGCTTCGGTTCGCACGAAGACCCGGCCGGGATGCTGCTGCCAGCCATTCGCGAGGCTCAGGAAACAGCCCGGCGTGAGGGCCGCCACCTGGAGATCATCGCCTATGTCTGCGGCACAGCCGGCGATAAACAGGACAAGGCCGAACAGGAACGCAAACTGGCCGAGGCGGGAGTCACCCTTGTCGAGAGCAACGCCCGGGGGGCTTACCTGGCAGCGGCCATCGTAGCAGGAGGTGGCGTAAATGAATGAAATTGATAAACTGTTTGGCAGCAAGCTGCATGTATTGAATATTGGCGCGGCGACCTTTATCGACGACCTCGCGGCCCAAAGTGTTCCTAATCTCGCCGTGGACTGGAAACCGCCGGCTGGCGGTAATCCCGAACTCATTGCGGCTCTCGATAGGCTGGCCGACCGGCCGGAGATCGAGGCCGCCAACGCCAAAGCGATCGCCATCATTACCAGTGCCAGGCCTGTGCTGGTGGATGTCGGTATCGCCGGCGAGGTCATTCCCGGGATGACCAAGACCACCCTTCTGCACGCCGGACCGCCGATTACCTGGGAGCGGATGGCCGGACCGATGCGCGGGGCGGTTATTGGCGCCCTGATTTATGAAGGACTGGCTAAAGACGAGCAGCAAGCGGTGAAAATGGCGGCAGGCGGCGAAATCAAATTTGCCCCCTGCCACGAATACGGCGCCGTCGGACCGATGGCTGGCATCATTTCGGCTTCGATGCCGGTGCAGGTTATCGAAAATAAGACCCACGGCAATTTCAGCTACTGCACCCTGAACGAGGGACTTGGCAAGGTGCTGCGGTTTGGCGCCTTTGGCCAGGAGGTTATCGACCGTCTCCAGTGGATGGCCGACGAACTGGCTCCCGCCCTCAAGGCAGCCATCCGGCTGTCTGGCGGCATCGACATCCGCAACCTCATCGCCCAGGCGCTCCATATGGGGGACGAATGCCACAACCGCAACAAAGCCGGCACCAGCATGTTTATCCGCACCATCGCCCCCTACCTGGCGGCGGCCGACCTGCCAAAAGCGGTGCTGGTCAAGGTGCTGGAATTTATCCATTCCAACGATCATTTCTTTCTCAACCTGTCCATGCCGGCCTGCAAAGCGGCGCTGGACGCCGCCCACGGCATCGAGCATTCCACCGTGGTAACCACCATGGCCCGCAACGGTACCGACTTCGGCATCCGGGTCAGCGGCTGCCCGGGCAACACCTGGTTTACCGGGCCGGCCCAGTATATCCAGGGACTGCTATTCCCGGGTTATACCATGGCTGACGCCAACCCTGACATGGGGGACAGCGCCATTACCGAGACCGGCGGCATCGGCGGCTTTCTCATGGGTGGCGCGCCGGCCATCGTCCAGTTTGTCGGCGGCACGGTGGATGACGCCATCGGTTATACCCGCAAAATGTATGAGATCACCCTGACGGAAAACACCAGTTATTCAGTGCCCAACCTAAACTTCCGCGGTGCGCCGACCGGCATCGATGTCCGTAAGGTCATCGAAACCGGTATCCTGCCTCATATCAACACAGGCATCGCCCACAAGGAACCGGGCGTTGGCCAGGTCGGGGCAGGCATCGTCAATCCGCCGCGGGAATGTTTTGAAAAGGCCCTGCTCGCGCTGGCAGCCAGCTATAAAGCCTAAAACAGCTAATTTAAGGAGAGATGAATCATGGTAAAAAACTGGGACAAAGTAAAAATGTACGATCTGACCCAAAAACTCAGTCACCTCACCCCCCCCTGGCCGACTTACGAGCCGCTGCAGATCAAATTCTTCAAGCGCCTGAGCTCCAATGGAGCCAACGGTCAGGTCATCACCACCTCCAATCATGTCGGCACCCATCTTGACGGCTCACTGCATTTTTGCACCGGCGGCCGCGATATCGCCAGCATCCCCCTGAACGAACTGATCGGGCCGGGCGTTGTGGTTGATATCAGTGATATCTGCGAGGACTACGGCATTTATACCTCAAAAGATATCATGGAGCGGGCCGATGTCCGTAAAGGCGACATTCTGATCATTTACACCGGCTTCCATAAATACGGCTGGGATCAACCAGGGGCCAACGAAGTCAAAGCCATGACCATGCATCCGGGACCGACCCTGGAATTCGCTAAATGGTGCAAACAGATGGAGTTCAAATACCTGGGTGTGGACTGCGGCTCGGCCGACCATCCGATGAACACCAAGATCCGCGAGTGGTGCCCGCGCCAGGCGGCGGAATGTGAAGCCTATTTCCAGAAGAAATACGGCAAAGGCATTAACGACTTTTTCCCGCCGCAGGATTACCAGCTCATGCACATCGAACTCTTCCCGCATGATATCATCCATATCGAGAATATCGGCGGCGATGTTGATAAGGTTCTCGGCAAGCGGCTGATTATCGGCTGCTATCCTTGGCGCTTTGAAGGCGGCGAATCGTCGATTTGCCGGGTTGTTGCCTACGACGAAGAGTAATCGCAGCATACATGCAGCTAAAAGGGCGCACGGGAATGTGCGCCCTTTTCTTCCCCGGTTCGAGAAAGATAACTTTTGAGCGACATAGCAGGGCTGCGTCAAGGATTTGGCGGCAGTCAGATTTTCTTACCAGAAGGATGGAGAGGGTGGAGCATGGCTCAGACCATTGTACTGGCCTTCGGTGGCAACGCCATCACTAAGTCAACCGAAAAAGGGACCAGGGATGAACAGTGGGCCAATATCCGGAAAACGTGCGCCCATGTGGCGGAACTGGTTAAACAGGGACACCGGGTGGTCATCACCCACGGCAACGGCCCCCAGGTCGGCAATCTCCTGCTCAAGAACGAGCTGACCCGGGACGTAGTGCCGCCGATGCCTCTCGATGTCTGCGTCTCCAACACCCAAGGGTCGCTGGGATATGCCATCGCCCAGACGCTGGGTAACCATCTGGCACTGATGCACATGAATATCCCGATTGCCACCGTCGTTACCCAGGTGGTGGTCGACGCCGCTGACCCGGCCTTTCAGCAGCCCACCAAGTTTATCGGCCCGTTTTACAGTGAGGCGGAGGCCCGCCGGATCATGGATACCAAGCCGCAGGTCTTCAAAGAAGACAGTGGTCGCGGCTGGCGCCGGGTGGTGTCTTCACCTGAACCGCTGGAAATTGTCGAACGGCAGGCGGTGAAATTGCTGCTCGCCGCTGGCGTCATCGTGGTGGCGACAGGCGGGGGCGGCATCCCGGTGGTTCGCACCCCTCAGGGCCTGGCCGGAATCGAAGCGGTGATCGACAAGGATATGGCCGGACAGCTCTTGGCGGTAGAGGTCGGGGCTGACGCCTTTTTCCTGATGACTGAGGTTGATCAGGTATGTATCAACTACGGCAAACCAGACCAGCAGGCCTTTGCCAGGTTGACGGTCGCTGAGGCCAGAAAATATCAGGCCGAGGGCCATTTTCCGCCAGGCAGCATGGGTCCGAAAGTCGAGGCGGCCATCCGCTTCGCGGCCTCAGCGCCAGGTAGGCAGGCAGTCATCGTGTCTCTGGAGGACGCCCACAGGGCTCTTGCGGGGGAAAGCGGCACAATTATCACTGCAGAATGAAGATTGAAATCAGGAGGGAAACTAAGATGAAAATCAAGTGGTTAGGCCATTCCTGCTTTTTGTTGACTTCGGTCAGCGGCATCCGTATTGTCATCGACCCCTTCAATGAGACGGTAGGCTATAAAGTGCCGTCTGAAGAGGCCGACATTGTGAGCACCAGCCATGATCACTTTGATCATAACTATGTTCAGGCCATCAAGGGCCCATTCAAGCGCATCGATAAGCCAGGCCATTTTTCTGAGAGTGGTATCGAAATCGTCGGGATACCCACTTTCCACGACGAGGCCGGGGGAAGCAAACGCGGCCAGAATATCATTTTCAAGTTTACCGTCGATGGCCTCAACATTTGCCACTGCGGCGATCTGGGCCATGTTCTCTCGGCCGAACAGGCAAAGGCGCTGGGAGCGGTCGATGTACTGCTAGTGCCAGTGGGCGGCTTTTACACCATCGGGCCTGACGAGGCGGCTGCTGTCGTCAAGCTGCTCAAACCCAAGGTCATTATTCCGATGCACTTTAAAACTCCGCCGATCGAATTTCCTATCGCCGGGGTCGATCAATTCCTGACCAAAATGGGCGGCGGGAAAGAACTGGGCCGCCAGGAACTCGAACTGAGCGCAGCCAATATCGCCGAAAACGCCGGGGTTGTTGTTCTTCGCTATGAATAAACTTTCCCGCTGAGTCTGCCGTGCGGTATATTTTTCCGCTGGCATGTATTGACCTGGAAAACGCGGTCTAATACAATAGGCTTAGAGGACGACGGGAAAAGTGAATAATGGGGATGAAGGTTGTGGGAGAGACCGCAGTGTGGCGGCGCCGAAGGAGCAAGTTCTTTGTTAAACTTTCAGGCAAAAGTACCACGACCCGACCATACTCTGGAGAGCACGTCCCTTGAGGGGGCGTCACCGAAGGGGACCTGTTTACAGGCTAATCTCTCAGGTACAAGAGACAGAGACAAAGGGAGCGTGTTCCCTTTGTCTTTTTATTTTTAGCAAAAGGAGGAGATGGACTGATGAGTTCAGGGCTACAAACGCCCCTTTACGCCACCCATCTGAAGTATGGTGGCAAAATCGTCGAATTCGGCGGCTGGCTTCTGCCGGTCCAGTACGGCGGGATACTGGAGGAGCATCGTGCGGTCAGGGAAAAGGCCGGCCTGTTTGACGTATCCCATATGGGCGAGGTGGCGGTCAAGGGGCCGGGGGCTCTCGCCTATTTGCAGCATTTGGTGACAAATGACGTATCCAAGATCGTCGATGGCCAAGTGCAGTATACGCCGATGTGCTACCCGGACGGGGGAACGGTGGATGATCTCTTGATCTACCGGCATGCGGCTGACGATTATCTGCTGGTCATCAACGCCGCCAATATCGACAAGGACTGGAAGTGGATGGAGGATAACCGCGGCGGGTACGAGGTACAGCTGACCAATCTTTCCGACGAGACGGCCGAACTGGCTCTGCAGGGACCGCTGGCCGAGAGCATTTTGCAGCAACTGACCGATCAGCCGCTGGCTGACATCAAATATTATTGGTTTGTGGATGGGATTACGGTAGCTGGCAGGCAGGTTTTGGTATCCCGCACCGGCTATACCGGCGAAGACGGTTTTGAGATTTACTGCCGCCCTGCCGACGCCGCTTACCTCTGGGACACCATTATGGCGACCGGGCAGCCGCTCGGACTCATTCCGACCGGCTTGGGCTGCCGCGACACACTGCGGTTTGAAGCCAGCTTGCCGCTATATGGCCATGAACTGTCAGGCAGCATTTCGCCGCTGGAAGCAGGGATATCGCGGTTTGTCAAAACCGAGAAAAGCGACTTTAACGGCCGGGCGGCGCTTGTCGAGCAGCAGGCCAACGGCACCAAACGGAAAATTTGCGGGTTTGTCGTCACCGGACGGGGCATTGCCAGAGGCGATTATCCGGTGATGTATGAGGGCAGGCAGATCGGGATTGTTACCACCGGCTCCTATGCCCCCACCCTGGATAAAAACATCGGCAACGCCCTGGTGGAAAGCCAGTTTGCCAAGGTAGGCCAGCAGTTTGACATCGAAATTCGCGGCAAAAATGTGCCGGCTGAGGTTATAGCCAGACCGTTTTACAAAAGAAAGGGGTAATGAGGATGAATATTCCGAAAGAGCTGAAGTATTCCAAAGACCATGAATGGGTAAAGACCGAGGGCAAACAGGCCATGGTGGGAATCACCGATTTCGCTCAGTCGCAGCTCGGCGACGTCGTCTTTGTCGAAGTCCCGGTAGTCGGCGCCAAGGTGGAAGCCGGAGCCGCCTTTTCGGTGGTCGAGTCGGTCAAAGCGGTATCTGATATTTATGCCCCTGTGTCTGGCGTTGTCGTGAAGGTGAATGACGCCCTGACCGACGCCCCGGAACTGATCAACCAGGATGCCTATGGCGAAGGCTGGATCGCGGTCATCGAAATGTCCGACCCGGCCCAGCTCGACAAGCTTCTCGACAGTGCGGAATATGAGAAGGTTGCGGCAGAGGGAGGCCATTAATATGGCTTGGAGCTATCTGCCCCATACCGACAGCGACCGCAAGGCCATGCTCGCCGCCATCGGCGTAGGCGCGGCCAAGGATTTATTCGCTGATATCCCGGCCGGCCTGCACTTAGGCCGACCGCTGAACCTGCCGGCGGCCATGGCCGAGGCCGACCTGGCCCGCCATATGCACCAGCTGGCTGACAAGAACGCCAACCTGCAGGACTATGCCTGTTTTCTGGGAGCCGGGGTGTATGACCACTACCGGCCCAGCGTGGTTGAGCATGTTATCCGCCGCTCGGAGTTTTATACCGCCTATACCCAGTATCAGCCGGAGATTGCGCAAGGGTACCTGCAGGCGCTGTGGGAATACCAGAGCATGATCTGCCTGATTACCGGCATGGACGTAGCCAACGCCTCGCTGTATGACGGCGGCACCGCCCTGGCCGAAGCAGCCATGATGGCCGCGGCCGCCACCGGCAGGAGCGAAGTGGTTGTGGCTCAGACAGTCCACCCCCATTACCGTACTGTCCTGAATACATATGCTATCGATAAAAACATCAAGGTCATCGAGGCCGGCTATGCCGACGGCGCCACTGATCTGGCCAAGATCAAGCAACTGGTCGGGGCCGGCACGGCGGCGGTGATTGTCCAGACTCCCAACTTTTTCGGCTGTGTGGAAGACCTCGCGGCCCTGGCCGACCTGGCCCACAGCCAGGGAGCCCTGCTGGTTGTGTCTGCCGATCCGGTATCACTAGGCCTTCTCGAAGCTCCTGGTGCGCTGGGAGCCGATATCGTGGTAGGCGAAGGCCAGAGCCTGGGATTAGCCCCTTCTTTCGGCGGTCCCTTCCTCGGCTTTTTTGCCGCCACCGAAAAACTGATGCGTAAAATGCCTGGCCGGATTGTCGGCCAGACCACCGATTTTGAAGGCACCCGCGGCTTTGTGCTGACCCTGCAGGCGCGGGAACAGCATATCCGTCGCGAAAAAGCCACTTCCAACATCTGTTCCAACGAGGCCCTCTGCGCCCTGGCGGCAGCAGTCTACCTCGCTTCCCTTGGCAGGGAAGGCTTTGGTCAGGTGGCTGATCTGTCGCTGCAAAAAGCCCATTATGCGTTTGGCGAATTGACCAAGCAAGGCTATCAGCCGGTTTTCGGCGCGCCCTTCTTCAAGGAATTCGTTGTCCGCTGCGCGCGGCCGGTGGCTGAGATCAACGCCGCTCTCCTCAAGCAGTGCATCATCGGCGGACTGGATCTTGGCAAATATTATCCTGAACTGGCAAACTGCATGCTGCTGTGTGTGACCGAAAATCGGTCCAAAGCCGAAATTGACAGTCTGGTTAGCGGAATGGGGGCGGTAAAATGAGAGAGGCCAAAGCGCTGATTTTTGAAATGAGCCAAGCCGGACGCCGGGCCACCGACCTGCCGGTCTGCGACGTTCCTGCGTCGCAGCCTGAGGCGCTCATCCCCGCCAAATTCCTGCGCAAAAGTCCGGCAGCCTTGCCGGAACTTAGCCAGCAGGACCTGATGCGCCATTATACTGCCCTGTCCACCCGGAACTTTGGGGTGGATTCCGGCTTTTACCCTCTGGGGTCCTGTACCATGAAATATAACCCCAAAATCAATGAAGAGGTTTGCCGCTATCCCGGCTTTGCTCTGCTCCATCCCCTGCAGGATGACGCCTCCACTCAGGGTGCGCTCCAGCTGCTGTATGAAAGCGAGCAGTATCTGGCCGAGATATCGGGGATGGATGCGGTGACCATGCAGCCGGTAGCCGGCGCGCACGGCGAATTGACCGGCATCAAATTGATCCGGGCCTATCACCGCCATCGCGGCGAGAACCGTACCAAGGTCATTGTGCCTGATTCGGCCCATGGCACCAATCCAGCCACCGCGACCGTCTGCGGCCTGGAGACGGTGGAGATCAAATCCTTTGCCGACGGCTCCATTGATCTGGACGCCCTCAAGGCGGCGGTGGGACCGGACACGGCGGCGTTGATGCTGACAAATCCGAGCACACTGGGGCTGTTTGAAAGCAATATCGAGGCCATCGCTAAAATCGTCCACGACGCCGGCGGCCTCCTATACTACGACGGCGCTAACGCCAACGCCATCATGGGCGTTGTCCGCCCAGGCGATATGGGCTTTGATGTTGTGCATTTCAACCTCCACAAAACTTTTAGCACCCCTCACGGCGGCGGCGGACCGGGTTCAGGTCCCATCGGCGTCAAGAAAGCGCTGATTCCTTTCCTGCCGGTGCCGGTTGTCCGTCAGGATGGCGGCAAATACAGCCTGGACTGTGAGCAGCCCCTGTCCATCGGTAAGGTTCATTCCTTCTACGGCAACTTCGGCATCATCGTCCGGGCCTACGCCTATATCCGGACCATGGGTCCCGACGGCCTGAAGCTGGCCAGCGAGGATGCTGTGCTCAACGCCAACTATTGTCTGAGCATGCTGAAAGACGACTATTATTCGCCGTTTGACCGCTATTGCATGCACGAATGCGTCCTGACATCGCTAAAACAGAAACCTTACGGCGTTCGGACGCTGGATATCGCTAAACGGCTGCTGGACTACGGTTATCACCCGCCGACCATCTATTTCCCGCTGATTGTCGAGGAGGCGCTGATGATCGAGCCCACCGAGACCGAGAGCAAGGAAACGCTGGATGGTTTTATTGCGGTGCTGAAACGCATTGCCCGCGAGGCCGAAAACGACGTCGATGCTATCAAGAACGCCCCCTCCACCACGGTGGTGGGCCGTCTGGACGAGACGACGGCAGCCCGCAAACCGGTGGTCAGATGGCGTCCTTAGAACAACTGGCAGCCAAGGGATGGGAAGTGAGAGCAGCTCACTTCCCACCCCTGATTTGTTTTGCCTATCCCAAAGAAACCAAACCCATCAGTGTGACTGGCGCCAAGTGTGCACTGGACTGCGCCCACTGCGGCGGCCACTACCTGAAACATATGCAGCCCCTGGCTGACGTCGCTGGCGAAGACGCGCCAGGCAAGAGCTGCCTGATCAGCGGCGGCTGCACGGCGGCAGGCAGGGTGCCGGTCGCTGATCATCTGGACAGGCTGTCAGCCATCAAGGGTGGACGGCGGTTCAATCTGCATGTCGGGTTGGTGGACGACGATGAGATCGCCGCCATTACCAGCCTGGCCGATCAGATTTCTTTTGATTTTGTCGGTGATGACACCACCATTCGTGAAGTCTTCGGCCTCGACCGTACGGTGACCGATTATGCCGCCTGCTACTCCAAGCTGAAGGCCAGAGGCCGGGTGATGCCCCATATCTGCATCGGCCTGCACGGCGGCGAAATCCGGGGCGAGTACCGGGCTCTGGAACTGCTCGGCGAGCTGGGGGTCGACGGCCTGACCTTCATTATTTTCACGCCGACGCGCGGCACCCGTTTCGCTGACCGCCAACCGCCGGTGATGGAAGAAGTGGTAAAACTATTGGTTGCCGCCCGGCAGCGCTTTCCCGCTGTGCCGATTCACCTGGGCTGCATGCGTCCCGGCGGCCGCTATCGCAGCGAAATAGACCAATGGGCGGTGCGCTCAGGGGTCAACACCATCGTCAATCCGGTGCCGGACGCGGTACGGCTGGCGGAAAAGCTCGATCTGACGGTGGTCCGCGGCGAGGAGTGCTGCGCGTTATGAGTGTCTGGAAACTGTCTGCCGGCACCGCCGGGGTGATCGGCAGAATAAAAGTCAAAAATGAAGCCCCTCCCACCACCGCCTATCTGATGCTTGGCGAGAGGTGCCGGAACAATTGCCGGTTCTGCTCCCAGGCCCGCGGCAGCCAGGCCAAGAGCGGCCTGCTGTCCAGGGTAACCTGGCCTGAGGTACCGTCTGGGGAGGCAGTGGACGGCATTGCCGCCGCCCACGCCGCCGGCAGCCTGAAACGGGCCTGTCTGCAGGTAGTCGACGGGGAGGCTGCCTGGCAGACTACTGTTGAGGCGGTGGGGCAGATCAAGGCGGGCAGCGCCATTCCGGTCTGTGTGTCCAGCCATATCGCCAGTGTCGGCCAGGCACGGGAACTGATCGCCGCCGGGGCGGAGCGGATCTGTATCGCCCTCGACGCCGCTACCCCCGGGATTTACGCTGAGGTGAAGGAAGGGGACTGGGCAGCCAAACGCCAGCTCCTGAGCGAGTGTGCCAGGGCTTTGCCAGGCCGGGTGACCACCCATCTGATCGTTGGTCTGGGGGAGAGCGAGGCGGAAATGGTGGAAGCCATGGCCGCTTGCATCGCTGACGGCATCACCGTTGGCCTGTTCGCCTTTACCCCTGTCCGGGGAACAGCCTGGGCCGACAGGCCGCAGCCCGCTCTTGATCAGTACCGGCGCATCCAGGTGGCCCATTATTTGTTGAAAAATAAGTTCGACCGGCAACTCATCCAATTTGCCGGGAGTCGGATCAGCGGCTTTACTCTGCCTGACCTCGGGGCGGTTCTGGCCGACGGCCAGGCCTTTCAGACCAGCGGTTGTCCTGATTGCAACCGGCCATACTATAACGAGCGCCCCGGCGGGGTGATGTATAATTACCCCCGGCCGCTGACCGCGGTCGAGGCCGCCCAAGCACTGGACGAATGTCGCCTGACAGAGGGGGGAGGCCGATGAAATGGCGCTTGCTTGACAGCGGCCTGATGGACGCCGCCGCCAATATGGCGGTCGATGAAGCTATTCTGGCCGCCCACGCCGCCGGAGCGGTCCCCCCCACCCTCCGTTTTTACGGCTGGCGGCCGGCGGCGGTCAGCCTGGGCTACTTTCAGAAGGCGGCCCAAGAGGTTGATCTGGCTGAATGCCAAGCCCGCGGCGTTGACGTCATCCGGCGGCTTACCGGCGGCCGGGCGGTGCTCCACGACGCCGAACTGACCTACAGTATTATTGTCAGAGAAAATCATCCCCTTGTTCCGCCGACCATCACTGCGTCTTACCGTTATTTCAGCGGCGGGCTGCTGGCCGGTCTGCAGCAGATGGGGCTGGATGCCAGAATGAGCATACCGCGGGCCGCCTATGGCCAGGGCGGCAGGAAGGCGGCCTCGGCTGCCTGTTTTGACGCCCCATCCCACTATGAGATTACTGTGGGGGGGCGGAAGCTGGTGGGTAGCGCCCAGGTGCGAAAAAGCGGGGTCATCCTGCAGCACGGTTCGGTATTGCTGCGCTTTTCTGCGGAAGATGTCGTGGCGCTGCTGCAGCTGCCTTCCCCTGAACTGCGTAGCCAGCTGGTTGAAATGCTGGGGAGGCGGGCGACCTCGGTGGAAGAGGCGCTGGGACGGCCGATCACCTGGCAGGAACTCTGCGGCGTGATGGCAGCAGCTTTTGGTCCGGCCCTCGGGGTGGAGCTGGAGGCTGGAGGCCTTACGGCAGAAGAATTGGCTGAAAGCCGGCGGCTGGCGGCGGAAAAATACAGCCAGGATAGCTGGAATCTATTGCGGTGACGCGGCTAGGAGGAAATGAGTTTGGAATATGATGTTGCAGTCGTCGGGGGTGGACCCGGCGGCTATGTAGCCGCCATCCGGGCGGCCCAGCTCGGGGCGAAGGTGCTGCTGGTGGAGAAGGAAAAATTGGGCGGGGTATGCCTCAACCGCGGCTGCATTCCCACCAAGACCCTGCTGAAGAGTGCCGAAAAATGGCAGGAACTCAAACATTGCGCCGATTTCGGCCTGCAGGCTGACAATATCGGCTTTGATTTTAGTGCGGTAACAGCCAGGAAAGATCAGGTGGTTTCTCAGCTGCAAGCCGGGGTGGTCCAGCTGGTGAAAAGCAACGACATCGAAACTGTCTACGGCCAGGCGGTGCTGGGCGGCACGAACAAGGTGCTTGTCACAACAGCTGCCGGGGTGGTTGAGTATAGGGCGAAAAAGATCATTCTAGCCGCCGGCTCGAAGCCGCTGCGCCTGCCAGTGCCGGGCGGCGATCTGCCGGGAGTTATCGACAGCGACCAGCTGCTGGCAATGGGGCACGTTCCCGGCAGCATGGCGGTGGTGGGGGCCGGAGCGGTGGGGATTGAATTCGCCGCCATTTTCCAGTCCTTCGGTTGCGCGGTGACGGTGGTGGAAATGCTGCCAACCATCCTGCCCAATATCGACAGCGATTTAGTCAAACGGATGGGTCTGGTGCTGCGCAAACAGGGAATGAAGATGCTGACAGCCACCAGGGTGACTGCCATTCGGGCTGAGGCCGGCGGGCTCATCGTCAGAGTGGAAAGCGATAAGGGGGCCCAGGAGATTCCGGTCGAGACTGTACTGGTAGCGACAGGGAGACAGGCAGCGGTCGAGGGGCTGGGCCTGGAGACAGCCGGGGTGGCCTTTAGCCGCAAGGGCGTGCCGGTCAATGCCGGTATGGAGACCAACGTCAAGGGGATTTATGCTGTCGGCGATATGACCGGCAGCTACATGTGGGCCCACGCTGCGTCGGCGGCCGGCATGGTGGCGGCGGAAAACGCCATGGGCGGAGCCGCGCTGATGGACTTTGGCGCAGTACCGGGCTGCATATATACTACTCCGGAAATCGCGGCAGTCGGCCTGACAGAACAGGAGGCCCGGGCCGCAGGCAAGGAAATCAAGGTCAGCAGATTCAATTTCGCCGCCAACGGCAAGGCGGTATCGATGGGTGAGACCGACGGGCTGGTCAAGATGGTCGCCGATGCCGCCAGCGGAAAACTGCTGGGGCTGCATATCATGGGAGCCCATGCCAGTGATCTTATCATGGAGGGGGCCCTCGCCATCAGGAACGGCCTGACGGCGGCGGATATCGCCCACACCATTCATCCTCATCCCAGCTTGGCAGAGACGGTGATGGAAAGCGCCCACGGCATCGACGGCGAGATCATTCACCAGGTTCGGCTGAAAAGCCAAAGGTAGACAGGCGGCTGGCGGCGAAATCAATAGCTGGCAAGATTGGAAAGTGAGGCGATAGTATGGAAGCATTGGATTTTATCTACAAGCGACACAGTGTTCGCAAATTTCAGGACACGCCTGTATCTGGCGAACACATCCGGGAAATCATCAAAGCCGCCACCTATGCCCCCTCGGGGGTAAACGCGCAAAACTGGCATTTCGTCGTTGTCTGCAATAAAGACAAGGTCGCCGAGATCGCCCGGATCGTTGAGCGCAAGAACGAGACATTGGCCCCATTCCTGAAGGACGAAGCCAAGATCAAGGCATTCAGGGGAAAGGTCAATTATCATACTTTTTTCAAGGGGGCGCCCGCGCTGGTACTGGTCTATGCCGGTCCCTACCCCACGGTGGCTGACGACCTGGCGGCGGCAAACTCGCTTCCGGCGGCGGAAATCGCCAAATATGCCAGACCCCATCCCGCTGTGCAGAACATCGCCGCCGCCCTGGAAAATCTCCATCTGGCTGCTGCCAGTCTGGGCTACGGCACCTGCTGGATGACCGGCCCGACTTATGCGGCAGACGAGATTTCCGCCTATATTGGGTTTGCAGCCAAAGAGGGCTATTATCTGGCGGCCCTTACGCCGCTCGGCGTTCCTGCCAGCAGCCAGGGGGCCAATCCGCCCCGCAAACCATTGGATGAAGTATTGACGATTATTGAATAGACGGTGCCGGAAGAGGTGCCATAAACAAGAGGACTCATCAGCCTGAGGGTGGATGAGTCCTTAGCTATTTCGCGGGTGGCGGTGGTTAGCTGCTTAGTGTGCGGTCTCAACGGTATTTTTCGACAAGTCATAATAGAGGTTTTGGCGATAATATAACGAAATGGCTACAGGGGGAATTAGTGGAAATTGGATATAATAGAATGGGAAAAATGCTAAGGAGTGGGTTTAATGGGTTTGGTTGTGTTATTCGTCATCGTAAATCTGATTTATTTTTATATTGAAATGCCGGTTCTGTCCCTGGGGTTTACCGACTGGTCCAACCCCCTGATTTTGTGGGGATTGTTCTTTATCTGGTATGCGGTCAAGGCCCTGGCCCAGATGGGGCGCAGTGCCTTTGCCAACTCAGCGTGGGGGGCATTGCTGAATAAACTTTTTGGCATCGATCCCAGCGAGGAAGTGAAAGTCGTCAATGTGACGGCCAACGAGAATATGCGCAAATTCAAGCGCATTGCCCTGATCGGCATGGCATTAATGGGTATCGGGCTCGTAAATTCGAGTGTCTTGCCTTTTTTGACAAGTAACACCCTGTTTTTCAATCAATCCTACCGCGACTTGATCGGCAATGTGCCGGAAAGCCAGTTTACGGCTGATGTGGAGCCGATTAAGCTCTCTCAGATCCGAATCATCGACCTTGAGACAGCCCTTAAACTTGCTGACAAAAAAATCGGCGAGGTCCCGGCACTGGGGAGCGCCACCCGCTTGGGGGAAATGACCCTCCAGAAGGTACAGGACAAGCTTTTCTATGTGGCGCCGCTAGAGCACCGCGGCTTTTTCCAGTGGCTGACTAATCGTTCCCAAGGCAGCAAAGGTTATATCATGGTGTCGGCTACCAATCCTCAGGATGTCAGGCTCATCCAGAATGTCAACGGGCATGATGTGTTTTTGAAGTATCAGACTAACGGTTATCTTCTCGACTATCTGCCCCGCTATCTGTATTTTCATGGCTATGTCAATATCGGGATTACCGATTTTTCCTTTGAGGTGGACGATGATTTGAACCCTTACTGGGTGGTCACCCTGTACAAAAACAAAATCGGCTACCGCGGCTCGGATGCCGTGGGGGCGGTGCTGATCAATGCTGAGACCGGGGAAATCAAGAAATATGGAATCAATGAAGTTCCCGCCTGGGTCGACCGCATTCAACCCGAGGGGTTTGTTTATCGGCAAATCCGGGACTGGGGCGAATATATCAATGGCTACTGGAACGCGATTTTCGCCAAAACCGGTACTTTGAAACCTACCAGCGATCATCTCAATCTGATTTACGGCAATGACAACAACATCTACTGGTATACCGGCATCACGTCATCAGGCCGCGATGAGAGCACCGTCGGGTTTATTCTCGTCAACTCGCGGACCAAGGACGCCAAGTGGTACAAAGTGGCCGGGGCTACCGAGGATGCCGCTAGAAAGTCGGCCGAGGGACAAGTGCAGGAGAAGGCCTATCGGGCCGGGTATCCGGTACTTTACAACATTAATGGCGTAGCGACGTATATCGCCCCCCTCAAAGACAAGGAAGGCCTGTTGAAACTGGTTTCCTTCATCTCGGTGGAAAACTACAATATCGTCGGCGTGGGACCGGATATTGAAAGTGCCCTCCGGGCCTACCAGCAAAACCTTGTGGGCAAGGGCAACGCCTTTGTTCCCGGCAATGAGACCCGCCAGATCAGCCTGCAAGGTAAAGTGACCCGGGTTTCCCCAGTGGTCAAGGGCGGCGAATCGTATTTTTATTTCACGCTCGAAAATGATCCCCGGATCTTTATCGGTACTGTCAATACTTCGCCTAAAGTTCCGCTCGTCCAGCTGGGGGACATGGTGGTCATCACTGTGAACGACAGCAAGGAGTCGCCTCTTGGCATCCTGAAGTTTGAAGCAGCCGGATATTAGCTCATGATGGCGGCTGATTCAGAATCTTCGGATCATTCTATTGACTTTGTCTCTGGCAAATAGTACCATAAAATAGAATGCTTATACCTGGAACGTGACAAAAAACGAAAGGTGGTATGACGATGAATTGGGAATCAGGAATTAACCGGCGGGATTTTTTGTGGACGATCGGCAGTCTGTCAGCCATGGCGGCTGTGGGCGGCGTAACCTTGATGGATGCTGACAAAAAGTTGTTTGCCAGCCCGAAGAATGCGGTGGTTGGCGTGGGCTGGCTGCAAAAAGATGAAACATCGTTTGCTGTATTCAAGAACATGATTGACAAGGCGACCGATTTTTCCTGGCTGAAAAAAGGCGATAAGGTTTTGGTCAAACTGGCACTGAACTCCGGCAATCCTAATCCGGCCACGTCTGATCCCTGGTCGCTGGATTGTCTGCTGAAAATTTTGAATGAGCGGGGCGCTAAAGTCTATGTCGGTGACCAGTCAGGTGTCCGCAATGTTTACTGGACGGCGGCCGGACAGCAGCGGGGATCGTCCCGTACCTTCTGCCAAACGGCGGGACTGATGGAAGTCATTGAAGCAAATGGGGCCACGCCGGTATTTTTCGAAGAGCGGGGCTATGATTCTTATATCAAAACCCTTCCGGTGGGAAATCACCATTGGAAAAACCCGCTGCGCATTACCTCCTTTGTCAACGAAGTCGACCATATCGTGTATTTGCCGCGCTTAGGCTCCCATGGTTTCGCCGACCTCACCTCAGGCATGAAAATTGGCGTCGGTTTCCTGCGTGAAGACAGCCGCCGCGAGTTTCATCAGGGCGGAGAAAATTATTATGTAATGTATGAGGAAATCAACGAGGTGCCGGAAATCAAGTCCAAGCTCCGGCTGATTGTGACAGCCGGCCGCAAGGTCATGTCGCTGATCGGGCCGGATGCCGGCTATATTCTTGAGCCGTGGGCTGCGCCGGTGTTTGCATCTGAGAATTTGATGGCTCATGAAATATTCGCCTATGCCTATTTGCAGTATTGCCGCGAATACCTGACACCGAAAGATGCCGTGGATGAGTCCATTGGCGGCAATCTCTGGGACATCCAGAAGATGCGGACTGTCAGAAACCGGGGCTTCCTGAAGTATGTCTGGAATCTGCCGGAAAGCGAAGTGCCGGAGCTGCCTGTATGGCAACCTGGCGATATTTACAAACATCCGGCAATTGTCAACTACATGAAGCTCAATCAACAAGAAAATCTCCAGTTCTCGGTAGCAGAAGTCAACCAAAACCCCGACCCCATTGCCAAGCGCTATCTGCCCAGCCAACTCAAAGTGTAACTTTGAACTGAAAAAAGGACCTGATCCGGTAGGATCAGGTCCTTTCGTGGTATTAGGAGTGTTTTTTGACGGGAATACCGCTTTCGCAGGGCACCCCGGCCTGGCATTTGCCGCAGCCATACCGCGGCTCAAAACGGATCTTTACCCTGTCAAGAAAGTCGCTGCAGACGGCGTTGTCTTTGCCGGCTTCAGTAATCGCCAGCGGCGGACAGCGCGGGATGCAGGCCCCGCATTTGCTGCAGTTTTCCTCGCGTTCACTGTAGTAGCGAGGGGTGGCCACCAAATCGGCGTTCACGATGACACTGCCAAAGCGGCCGGCCGATCCGGCTTTGGTTATCATTGAGCGGCTCAGACTGAAGGTTCCGAGACCGGCGATAAATGCTACATGCCGCTCCGACCAGTTGCTCCGGCGACTGACCACCTTGAAGCGAGGGTCATGCGGCGGCACGATGGCCTGAAAACCGGCAGCGGTAAAATATTCGGCCAAAAACCGGCGCAGCCCATTATTGAACATTTCGCCTTCGATCCGTCCGTACAGCCACTCCACCGCCGCCAGGCCCATCGTCCGGTTGGCCTTGCGGACAGGCTGGGTAAATGGCAGGAAATAAGATACGACGGCCCGGCTTCCGGGGAGCCACTGGTTAGGCGAAAGATGCTGGGGTCCCACTGCATCCTCTTCTTTAAGGCTCTCGAAAAGAGGATCATCGGCTGCAGCCACCGCCAGCAGCGGAGGATCGAAGATCTGGAGGTCATTCAAGTCTTTGGCTAGATTAAGCGAACTTTCCTCGGCAAACCTGGTTGTCGCCTGGATGATGTCTTCCAAAAGCAATACCGCCACCCCCATTAATTGCTGAATCCTTACCAGAAACAGTATTCGCAATCCCTTCGCCGGAATCCTACTGGAAAAAGTTCGCCAGAAAATAAAAAAATGAAAGGAATAATAAGGGTTGGGCGGAATACTAAGGGAGAATAAGCAAAGTTTGGAGGAGATCTTTATTATGGAACTTTCCTTTCACATGCCGACAAAAATTTATTTCGGCGCTGATTGCATCAGCAAGAATGGCGCCGAATATTCCCGCTGGGGCAAACGAGCCCTCATCGTCACCGGCCGCAACTCGGCGCGGGCCAGCGGCGCGCTGGCTGACGTCGAGCAAGTACTGACCCAGCAGGGGATGGAATGGGCTGTTTTTGATCAGATCGAAGAAAATCCGACCATCGAGATGGTGGAGGCAGGTGGGCAGGCAGCCCGCCGGGCGGCAGCCGACCTGATAATCGGTATCGGCGGCGGATCGCCGCTAGATGCGGCGAAAGCCATCGCCGTTCTGGCGGTCAACGAAATTCCTGCCGTCAGCCTGTTCGACGGAAAATTCCCGGTGCGGCCCCTGCCGGTGATCGCCGTGCCATTGACCGCAGGAACGGGCAGCGAGGTCACCCAGTATTCGATTCTGATTGATGCTCAGCGTCAGACCAAACGGAGTTTCAGTCATCCGGACATCTTCCCCAAGGCGGCCTTTCTGGACGCCAAGTATACCGCCTCTTTGCCCTGGGCGGTGACGGTCAATACGGCGCTTGACGCTTTGTCCCACGTCCTTGAGGGCTATGTGTCGAAAAAGGCTAACATTCTTAGTGATAGTCTGGCGCTGGAGGCCATTGCTGCTTTTGGCAAAACTCTTGCTGCTCTGTCCGGCCATTCGACGACTCCTGACGTTAGGGAGCGCCTGCTGTATGTCTCTATGCTCGGCGGAATGGTTATTGCCCACACCGGAACAACGATGGTCCATTCTCTGGGCTATTCCTTGACCTATTTCCGCGATATCCCCCACGGCCGGGCCAATGGTCTGCTGCTGGCGGAATATTTGCGGTTTATTCAGCCGGAAGTGCCTGCGCGGGTGGATGCCATTCTCGGCGCGCTGGGGCTCAAAAGCGTAGACGAGTTCAAGACAGTGTTGCAGGGCCTGTTGGGTGAGATAGAAAAGCTGACCGGAAAAGAGATTGAGGAGTTTAGCGGCATCGCCATTCAGGCCGCCAACATCGCCAACACCTCCCGGAAACCGAGTCTGGAAGACCTAAAACATGTGCTGCAGGAGTCGCTGCGGTGAATTGTGACTGATTGAAGTTAGTGTAATAGCCGGCAAAAGACTACAAAACTCATCGTTTTGTAGTCTTTTTATGTTGATTTAGCAGGAAATTTCACGACAAAAACAGAACTAAAAGTTAAATATGTAAAAATTAGGAGAACCTCGATAAAGGAGCATATTTATGAAACGCAAACTAATCGCTATTCTTCTCTCAGTCAGTTGCATTCCTCTGGTGTTGTGTTCACTGTATTTTTACTGGATTATACAGCAAAAGACGATCGCCGAGTTTGACGAGTCAAGCCAAAAGAGCGGGATCGCTATTCAGGGAAATATCGCCAAATTGATGGACGAACAGATGGCCGCTCTGAGGGTACTCTCGAAAAACCCCTATGTGGCAGGGCTGGATGTCGCCAATGGACGGCAATCGATTGTGGATACCCAAAAAATTTACCCCGGTCTGCTGATTATTGCTTCTGACGCCACCGGGCAGCAAGTGATGCGGGGCGATGAGATCAAACTGGTGAATGTATCTCAACGGAAATTTTTCCAGACCGCCGTCAAAGGACAGGAGACCATTTCCGAGGTCCTGACCAGCCAGACGACCGGGGAACCGATCATCGTCTTTGCCATGCCGCTCCAGGCAGGCGGCAAAATCAACGGTATTATCCAGGGGTCTTTCGAACTGCCTAAACTCCACGAATTCGTGAAAAAGCTGTCAACCAATCAGAATACCGTATATATTGTCGACTCAGATGGTAAGCTGCTTTCCCATCCTGACGGCGCCCAGGCGAAAGAACGGAAAGACCTTAGCAAGCTGGATTTCATCCAAAAAGGAAAAAATGGCGAGAGCGGCTTTGAAACGTGGATGAACGGGGAACAGAAGGTCAGGACCTATTATCTTGCTGACAAGCAAACAGGTTGGATACTCTGTGTCGATACACCGGACAGTGTGCTGGCCGGGTTGCTTAACGGCTACAAATTTCGTTTTCTTGGCATTGTGGCAGTCACCCTTCTCTTGATCACGGCGGTTGGTTTTGTATACGCCGGAAGGGTGGTCAAGCCGCTGACGCTGCTGGCTAGAAATGCGGCCGACGTGGCTGACGGCAATCTAACGGCCGCCGATCTTCAGATCAATTCCAAGGATGAATTTGAGGTGGTTGGCCAGGCTTTTAACCGCATGAAGAAGAATCTGCGGGATTTGGTCAAAAGCATTGCGGTGTCGGCTGAACAGGTGGCGGCTTCCAGTGAAGAGCTGTTGGCCAGCGCCGAGCAGACGGCCACAGTCAGTAACGATGTGGCGGCGACAATCGCCGGCGTTTCGGAGGATGCTGAAAAGCAGGTGCAGATTGCCGACGCAACGACCGGCAGGATCAGAGCCCGGGTCGATGATTTTGGCCAAATGACAACTGACGCCCAGAATGTCGTGACTGCCACCGAGACGGCAACCAAGCTGGCTTCTGACGGCCAACGGGTGGTCAACGGCGCGGTGGAGCAGATGGGCAAGCTTTCGGCGACGGTAATGGATTCGACCCAGACGGTGTTGAAATTGGGGAAAAGCTCGGAAAAGATCGGCCTGATTGTTGAGACTATCACCAATATTGCCAATCAGACCAACCTGCTGGCCCTCAATGCCGCCATCGAGGCGGCAAGGGCGGGCGAGGCGGGACGGGGGTTTGCGGTGGTAGCGGAAGAAGTGCGCAAACTCGCCGAACAAAGCGAAGGGGCAGCCAAGGAGATTACCGATCTGATTCGCGCCGTGCAGGCCGACACGGCAAGCGCTGTAACCGCCATGGATGAAGGAGCTGCGCAGGCTGGCGACGGGGTGCAGGCGGTGAGTACGGCCGGAACGACATTCACGGCGATCGTGACTAATGTCGAGGCGGTCGCGGCACAGACGAAAAAGATGGCCGGGCTGATTGGCGGCTTTGCCGATGCCAATCAAGCGGTGGTTCAGGACATCGACGCCATGACCTCCCTGAGCCAACGGACGGCGGGCCAGATGCAGAATATCTCGGCATCTACCGAGGAACAGTCTGCTGCCATGCAAGAGATGGCTGTATCATGCCGTGGGTTAGCCGAAATGGCCCAGGCCCTCCAGACGGCTGTCGGCAAATTTCGGGTGTAGGCGACCAGCGAAAAAAGTTAGAGACGAACGAACAACAGCGGTATCACTGTTGTTCGTTTTTTTTTGAGGGCTGTAAACCGGCGGAATCCATCGAATCTAGGGCTGCCGCCTGCCGCCGAAACGGCGAGAACCGGACCTTTCCGGGAGTCGAAGAAAGCAGGAATATGGAGTAATTTGATGAAAGTATAGAGCAGAACCCCATCGTCATCTTTCGTTTAGCAGGGCTGAATGAGCTGATCTTTTTTGCGTTGCTCTGCCAAGTTGCGTGCGAGGAGAAAAACAATGAATGTGTTTATTGCCCGACAACCGATATTTGACAAAGTCCAGCGGGTTGTCGCCTATGAACTCCTTTTTCGCAGCGGAGGCGGCAGTACTTACGATTCTGCCAACGGCGACGAGGCGACGCTGAATGTCATCGCTGACGCGTTGTTGCTTTTTGGCCTCGACCGCCTGACTGGTCGCAAGCGGGCGTTTGTCAACTTTACCGAGAAATTACTGAAGGGTGAAGTTTTGTCGTCTATCCCCAAGGAAATGATTACGGTGGAAATTCTGGAAACGGTTGCGCCCAGTCAGGAAATTATCAATACTTGTAAACGTCTGAAAAAGGCCGGTTATCAAATTGCATTAGATGATTTTATCTTTCAGCCCGGCTATGCCCCGCTGTTTGAATATGTCGATATCATCAAGGTCGATTTCCGGCAAACCGAAGGCCAGGACCGGCGCAGGGTCATTGAAAAAATCGCTGCTCCTCATATTACCTATCTTGCCGAAAAGGTGGAGACCAGGGAAGAATTCCAAGAAGCACTGGATTATGGCTACTCTTACTTTCAGGGCTATTTTTTCAGCAAGCCGGAAACCTTGTCCCGACGGGATATTCCCAGCAAAAAGAATTATTATTTTCAGGTGATCAATGAAGTCAACCGGCCTGATCTCGATTTTGGAAAACTGGAAGCCATCATCAATCGCGATGTGGCCTTTTCCTATAAATTACTGAAATTTATCAACTCAAGCTCCTTCGGGTTCATGAGTGCAATCAAATCCATCCGCCAGGCGCTGGTGCTGATTGGCCAAAAGGATCTGGTGCGCTGGATTACATTGCTGTCGCTGCGGGAATACGGGCTTGACAAGCCCAGCGAGATCATCAGATTGTCGGTGGTCAGAGCGAAATTCGGTGAACTGCTGGCCCTGAAAACGCAAAACCGAGAACAAAGCTGGGACATTTTCTTTCTTGGCATGTTTTCGTTGATCGACGCCCTGACCGATCGTCCCCTGGCCGAAATCTTGTCCGAATTGCCAATTGACGAGGGTATCAAAAACGCTCTTCTCGATGAGGCTGATCAAACTCCGCTCCGCGATTTTTACCAACTAATTCTCTCCTATGAACAGGGCGATTGGGATGGTCTCGCAACCTTTTTGGCCAAACTAAGAATCGTTGAAGGCGATGTGCCGGCGGCTTATGTAAAAGCCATTGAGTGGGCTGATACGCTGATTTAACGTAAATCTGATTTTTGAACGGCGGCCTTATGCCGCAGTGTGACTGGGGGTTATATGGTGAGCAAGGAAGATTCGGCGGTCCGCGGCATGATCGAGATCACGTTTATCTTGCCATACGAAAAGCTGAAAGATGTTGTGAACGCGGTTTTTGATGAGCACCCTTATCGTGGGGTGATAAAAAAGAATGTCGTTTTAACTGACACCCAAAAACCAAAATCGGCGCAGCTGCGGTTGCGCAGTGATGTCATCATTGCCAGGGGGATCACGATTCCCCTGTTGAAAAAGATTGGGCCGCACATTCCGGCCATCGAGATTCCGGTTACCGGGTTTGATGTGATGAAGGCGGTCAGTGAATGTGTAAAGCGGTTTGCTGCCCGCAAGATCGCTTGTATTGGGTCCACCAATATGATCTATGGCGTCCAGGGCATCAAGGAAATCATGGGCATCGAAATAGAGTGTTCCTCGCTGGAAAGAGAAGAGGATGCCGCGCAGATGATTGGGAAGATGCGGGACAGCGGCTGCGGGGCCATTGTTGGCGGACTGCTGGTGAAACGCACCGCCGACGCCCTCGGTATTCCCTGCGTCATGATTGAGTCCGGTCCGGAAGGCGTCCGACAGGCGCTGGATGAAGCCATCCGTACAGTGCTGGTTGCCCGGAATGAACGCGAGCAGGCTGAACGGTTCAAGGCCATCATGGAATATTCGTATGAAGGAATTGTCGCCGTGGACCAAGGTGGGTTGATTACCGTCTTTAATCGGTCGGCCCAAAAGATTACCGGTACTGAGGCCGGCAGCATTATCGGTCGCCGCATCGACGATATTTTGCCTAATATCAATCTTTCCAGAGTGCTGGCCAGCGGCAAAGAAGAACTCGGCGGCCTTCACAAGATCAACGAAACGCTGGTTGCCGTTAACTGTGTTCCAATCGTCTTTGACACCACTGTGCTGGGAGCGATTGCCACCTTTCAGAGCGCCAGCAGAATCCAGGAAGTTGAAGGCCGGATCAGGAACAGGCTACATGCGAAAGGTCTGACAGCTAAATATCACTTTGAGAATATTGTCGGCGACAGCAAGGCGATTGCCGAAACCCTCCATACCGCCCGCGAATACAGCAAGGTGGAGTCCAACGTTCTTTTAACCGGAGAAACCGGCACCGGTAAAGAGTTGTTCGCGCAAAGCATCCATAATGCCAGCGCCCGCCGCGACGGTCCGTTTGTCGCCGTCAACTGTGCGGCAATACCTGAGCAGCTGCTGGAAAGTGAATTGTTCGGATATTCGGAAGGGGCTTTTACTGGTGCGGCACGGGGCGGAAAACCGGGACTGTTTGAGCTGGCCCATAACGGCACCCTTCTTTTGGACGAGATCGCGGAACTCTCTTTGACCCTTCAGGGCCGATTGCTCAGGGTGCTGCAGGAGAAGGAGATCATGCGGCTGGGGGCAGACCGGGTCATTCCGGTTAATGTTCGCATTATTTCTGCCACCAACACCAATTTGCGGCAGATGGTCGAAAAAAGCGTCTTTCGCCAGGATCTTTTGTACAGGCTGGATGTGCTGCGGATCTTTTTGCCGCCGCTGCGCAGCCGCAAAGAGGATTTGCCACTGCTCATCGACCATATTGTCAAGAAAAATAGCGCTAAATTTGGCAAGAAACCAACCGTTTTCAGCCCGGCGGCGATGCAGATGTTGGCAGAATATCGCTGGCCGGGAAATATCCGCGAGTTGGAGAATATTTGCGAGCGACTGGTCATCCTCAGCGCCGGGGAGCAAGTTGGCGTTGATAAGGTTTGCAAGGCCCTGTTCGAGGATGGGTACTCTGCCGGCGGCATCGTGCCTGAACCGATGCCGCCCCGTCAGAGGGGAGAGGCGCGCAAACTACAGGAGGGGGAAATTGATGCCATCCGCGTGGCGCTGCTGGAGGCTGGCAATAATAAGACCGAGGCCGCCCGCATGCTGGGCATCCACAAAGCGACACTATGGCGGAAGATTAAACGTTATGGAATTGAGCCTTAGCCCATTGCAATAAGAGACGCGTTGCACGATTGGCGTTGCAAAATGCGACTGGAGACCAAAGGTGCCTGCGCTGCCCCGCGGCGAGGCGAACGGTTACAATAGCGAATCTTGGAATCCCCTGACGGGATATTCCAAGATTATTTTTTTGGCACGACGCTTGCAATAAGAAGGGTAGAAAGGTTGGGGCGGGAGATAGAGCGCTTTAGACAGGAGCGATCCCTAACCAATCCAAATAGTAAATAATAAGGAGGCAAACAAATGATTTACGAAACTTTATACAAGCATGCCAAAAAGAAAAGCATTCTTGCGGGGATTATCGGTTCAGGTCACTATGGCACTGCCGTTATCACCCAGGCGGCCTACAATGACTATCTGAAAATACCGGTCATTGCCGACCAGGATGTAAAAAAAGCCCGCCTTGCCTATGAACGGGCCGGACTGACCGCCGATCAGATCGTTGTCTGCGACAGCGCCCCGGCAGCCAAAAAGGTCATTGAGTCAGGTAAATACGCCATTGTCCAGGATCCCATGCTGCTCATGGACCTGCCGCTGGACGTCATCGTCGAATCTACCGGCATTGCCGAAGTAGGGGCGCGGCACGGACGGGCGGCTATCGAAAGTGGCAAGCATATTGTCATGATCAACAAAGAGACCGACGCAACCGTCGGCCCCATCCTGCAGCATATGGCTCAGAAAAAAGGCCTGGTCTATACCCAGGTCGACGGTGACCAGCACGGCTTGCTGATCGGCCTGGTGAGCTGGGCGAGAACGCTGGGACTGGAAATTGTCAGCGGCGGCAAGGCGCGGGATTCGGAATTCGTCCTCAACCGGCGCACCGGTATTGCCACCAGTGAAGCCAACGGCGTCAACGTTTTTGAGACCCAGACCCTCCAACTGAGCCCTGAGCAAATTGCCCTTTTCGACGACCTGCCTTACGGCAAGGCGGCTGAATATGTGCAAAAACGCGAGGCTCTTTTCACCGGCTTCCCGACCGCTTCAGGCTTCGACCTTTGCGAGATGGTTGTCGCTATGAACGCTACCGGTCTCAAGCCCGACATTCCCGGAAGTCATCACCCCATCGCCCGTACCAGCCAGATTCCCCACATCCTCTGCCCACAGGATGAAGGCGGCATCCTCACCCAGTCAGGGATACTGGACATGGTTACCTGCTTCCGGGATGATTTTGAAGCCGGCCTCGGCGGCGGTGTATTTATCGTTGTTTCTTGCGAAAACGACTACTCCCGGATGATTCTGACCACTAAAGGTCTTATTTCCAACAAGTCGGGGAAATCGGCATTGATCTTCCGGCCCCACCACCTGTGCGGTGTGGAAACCCCCACTTCGATCGTCTGCGCTGGTCTGCTGGGTGTTACCACCGGCAGCGACGTCTACCGCCCGGACTATGACATCGTTCAGACCGCCAAATACGACCTGAAAGCCGGTTATGTGTTCCATGACGACCATGATCCCGGTCTCAGGACTACGGTATTGCCTTCCAGCCCAATGGCGCCAGGTAATCCTGTGCCGGCTCATCTGCTCCAGTTCTACCCATTGCTGCGCGACGTGTCGGCTGGCACCATGATTACCTACGATATGGTGGCGAAACCGGTTGGGGCAGCGCTGTGGGAACTGCGGGAACAGCAGGATAAACTCTTTCTTGCCGGCAAGTAATACCGGCTCTGCAGTACCGCTTTAGAGTTATGAGAGGGAGAATGGAGTGGTCTTATGGATCCACGCAACACCAAAGGCTATCGGCTGGGCGTAGTGACGCTGCTGACAGCCGGAACTTTTATTAACGCGGTAGACCGGGCCAGCCTGTCGGTGGCGGCGCCGTTCATCATTAAAGATTTCGGCATCGACACCGTGACCATGGGGGTTGCGTTATCCGCCTTTTTCTGGACCTATGTGGTCGGCAACGTCGTCAGCGGCAATCTTGCCGACCGGTTCGGTTCAAAGAAGGTGCTGGGATGGTCGGCCGTCATTTGGTCGATCTTCTCGGCCCTGACCGGTATGGCTCAGAACGTATTTCATATTGTCGTGGCCCGGCTTGGCGTCGGTGCGGGGGAGGCTGCAGCCCTCCCAGTCAACACCAAGATTGTGGCCAGCAATTTCCCCAGCACCGAACGCGGCACAGCCATCATGGTTGCTCTGGCAGGCATCCGGGTAGGGAACGCGGCCACGCCGATTATGATGGCCTACCTCATCGCCAACTGGGGTTGGCGGGCGGCCTTTGTCGTAACCGGTTTGGGCAGTCTCCTCTGGTGCGTCATATGGTATTTCGGGTTTAAGGACCTCTCGGACGTGAAGTCCGTGACGAGCGAACCCCGAGTAAAGACGCCGATTCCCTGGAAAATGATCCTCACCAGCAGAGCTTTGCTGGGTTTAACCCTGGTCAAATTTACGCAGGACTATTTGCAGTGGATGTTTTTCACCTGGGTACCGGGATACCTTATTATGGGCCGGGGCTTCTCGGTTGTAACCATGGGCTTTTATATGTCGCTGGCCTATGCCGCCGCCGCCATTGCCCAGCCGATCGTCGGCTGGTTTTCCGACTGGCTGATCAAAAAAGGCTGGAGCGTCGACCGTGCCCGTAAATCGGTACAGGTTACCCTGCAGGTCCTGTCGGCCACCATCATCATTACCGGCTACTCCAATAATGTCGAATTGGCGATGTTTTTCCTGGTGCTGGCGATCGCCGCCGAGTCCACCTGCGCTGGCCACACCTGGACCATCATCGCCGAAGTGGTGCCTGGCAGCAAGGTGGGAACTGTCGGAGGAGTCATCAACGCGCTCGGCTCGTCCGGCGGAGCTTTGTCGCCGATCGTGACCGGCATCATCGTCAAGGTCACCGGCAGCTTCACGCTGGCGCTGACGATTGGCGGCTGTTCTATTTTAGTGGCTTCATTGATTCTTCTCTTCATGGTGCCGGAGCTCAAACCGCTGGCAGTGTTTGAGGCCCAGCCGGACACCGGTGCGAATCTGCCGTAATCGATGGACAACCCAGAGCAAAACACGATAAAATTACGGTATAGATTTAACACAACAGGAGGCAAAGAAAAATGGAATTAAAAGGCGTATACCCAGCACTGGCAACCCCGCTGACAGCGGAAGAGCAAATCGACAAAAAAGGCATGCGTAACATCACCCGCTACTGCCTGGACGGTGGCGTCCAC
>JARLHX010000128.1 GCA_031292035.1 Negativicutes bacterium
AGCCGATGGGTACTGCGTACAAGTGCCTGCCCGTATTTGGCGAAGGAGAAATGAGCAAAGGGAGGTAGCGTTATGGAGAGAGAGGACATCTTGCTCACCATGCAGCGGGATCTGGCAAAGGCATTGCAGAAACCGCCGGAAAAACGGCGCTGGGGAATGCTCATTGACACCCGCAAATGCGTGGGGTGCCACGCCTGCACCATCGGTTGTGTGGCCGAGTACAAGTTGCCGCCGGGGGTCGTTTATCGTCCGGTGATCGACCGGGAAAGTGGTAAATTCCCTGATGTGAAACGACAATTCTTACCTAAACCCTGTTTTCATTGTGAGAATCCGTCTTGCGTGTCGGTATGCCCGGTCGGTGCCACGAAAAAAGAGGCTGACGGCATTGTTTCTATCGATTACAACAAATGTATTGGCTGCCGTTCCTGCGTCGCGAACTGTCCTTATGGTGCGCGCACTTTTGACGCCGGCGCCTACTACACTGAGGGTACACCGGACGTGCAGGACTATGAAAAGGCAGGCTTCTATGAATATGGCAAGATGTGGCGGAGGGACAGCAAGCATGCGACAGTCATTGGTAGTGCCCGCAAATGCCATTTTTGTACCAGCCGGGTACAAAAAGGTCTTCTGCCGATTTGTGCCTCTACTTGTATTGGTCGCGCTACCTATTTTGGTGATTTGAATGACAACCAGTCGTTGATCAAAACAGTCATGGGTGCGAACAAGATATATCGTCTCAAAGAAGAAACTGGCAACGACCCGCAAGTTTATTATATTTAGGAGGTGCAGTAGCATGGGAAAGATGATTAAAGCGGTTTTATTAGCCCTATTCATTGCCGGTGCGGTAGCTGCACTGGGTAAAGTATTTATCTGGGGCGAAAGCGTGACCAATTACGGTTCTTATACTCCGTGGGGCCTGTGGGTTGCAATGTATATCCTGCTGGTCGGAGCGGCGGCGGGTGCGACCTGGACTGGTATCTGCGCCTCGCGCTCGCAGGGCGGGGAACCCAACAAGATGACTACAGTCAGCTTCATTGTCGCAGGAGCTTGTCTTGCTTTCGGACTTGCCTTTATCGGCACCGATTTGGGTAAACCTTTGAAAGGAATTTCGATATTTCTGAATCCGTCATTTAGTTCCAAGCTGGCGTGGGCATCCTGGATCTATGCCGGATTCTTCGCTTGTCTGGCTGGTTATTTCCTGACCAACGCCAAAAAGGCTTTTATGTATTTAGCAGGTATCACGGCATTGGGGTTCCTGTTGGCCGAAGGGATGTTCTTCGGCGGCATGGTCGCCCGAATGCTCTGGAATACCTGGCTGACCCCGCTGTCCTTTATTACTTCGGCTGTTGCCGCCGGTAGCGCCGCGGTTTATGTGGTCGGGCGGATGAACAGTAGAGAAGTCATCGAGGAAGAAGGATACCATATCAAAAAAGTCTTGCTATATTCCGTGATTGCGAATGTGGTGATAGAGGTTGTCCATCTGGTCTTAGGCATGAGTGGTAACGTAGAGAAAGTAGCTTTGACCCAAGGGTTACTTTCCTCGATTCCGTTCTGGGGTTTTATTGTAGTAGGTGTTATCGTTCCGGTCTATTCACTGATCAAAAAGCCAGATTGCAAATGCGCCACACCGGCGGTCTTAGCTTTTATCGGTATTGCCGCCTATAAGTATTCTTTCATCCGCTATGGCTTTGGCGTTGAGCCTCTCCCCGGATTGGCGAGTGCGTTCCAATCACCCCGGTTGTCCGTGGCTTATACACCTTCCCTTGTTGAATGGGTGATCGCCGTGGGCTTTATCGCCGGCGCGTTATGGATTGCCGGCTTGGTGACCGAAAAATTGCTTGCGGTTAAGCAAGCATAAGCAGGGAAGAGGAGGGATGAAAAAGTGAAAAAAGATTTTATTGAAAAGGTTTTAGATACCAAAACAAGTCGCCGGAAGTTTCTTGCGGGAACTGCTGCGGGCTGTGCCGCGCTGTTAGCAAGCAGTCCTGAATTTATGCGGCTTTACGAGCGTGTTCAAGCTGAAGCTTTAACACCCGAGGATCAGTATATCCTGAATCAAGCTGAGAATTTTATTTATACAACTTGTTTGAATTGTAACACCGGTTGCGCCCTGAAGGCGAAATTTGTTGATGGTAACCTGGTAAAAGTGGATGGAAACCCCTATTCTCCCTGGACATTGAATCCTCACCTCGGCTATGGCACGAAATTGCGCGACGCCGAAAAGGTGGATAGCGCTATTTGCCCTAAAGGACAAGCGAGTCTTCAGGTTTACTACGACCCTTATCGTATTCGAAAGGTATTGAAACGAGCCGGTAAACGCGGCGAGGGTAAATGGATCACTATTCCATTTGACCAGGCGGTACAAGAGATTGTGAACGGCGGCAAACTGTTTAGCAATGTCCCAGGGGAAGAAGGCCGCAACGTTGAGGGATTAAAAGATCTGTGGGCTGTGCGTGATCCTCAGATGGCCAAGGCGATGGCGGATCAAGTGGCTAAGATTCTTGGCGAAAAAGATAAAGAGAAAAAGCAGCAGTTGGTTCAGGAGTTCCAGACGAAATTTAAAGATAATCTGGGGGCGATGATTGATCCTGCCCATCCAGATTTGGGCCCGAAGAATAATCAGTTTGTTTTCTGGTGGGGCCGCCTGAAAGATGGACGGGGTCATTTAATCAAACGTTTTACCCTTGATTCCTTCGGGTCAGACAATGCCCACGGACACGATACGGTGTGTCAAGGTTCTCTCTACTTTACCGGGAAGGCCATGACCGAGCAATGGGGCTATGACGCCGGTAAAAATGCTATGTCGTGGGTCAATAACCAAAAGATTTACTGGCAAGCGGAGCTGGAAAAAGCGAAATTTGTAATTTTCGTTGGCTCCAACGTATTTGAGGCCAACTATGGACCCCCTTTTAGAGGGCAGCGTATCACCCAGGGTGTTTCCGAAGGTAGAATGAAATATGCTGTGCTTGACCCGCGTTTCAGCAAAGCGGCGACCCATGCCTGGAAGTGGGTGCCGATTGCTCCAGGTAAGGATGCTGCCTTTGCGATGGGGATGATTCGCTGGATCATCGAAAACAAGCGATACGACGCCCGATATCTTTCCAACACCAATAAAGGGGCCGCCCAAGCTACCGGTGAACCGACCTGGAGTAATGCCGCCTGGCTTTTGAAAATCGTCAACGGGAAACCCGTATCTCTTCTTCGTTCGCACGAGATTGGCTTTAGCAAAGAAACCGTCGAAAAGGACGGAAAAAGCTATGTAAATGAAAAATTTGTAGCTATGAAGGATGGCCAACCGATTGAGGTCAATCCTAATGACGACAAAGTCGCTGTATATGGGGACCTGTTGGTCGATACTGAGATCAACGGGACGAAAGTTAAATCAGTCCTGCAGCTTCTTTATGAGGAAGCTAAGCTTCATACAATTGAGGAATGGGCATCAGAAGCTGGCATTCAGGCTAGCGATATTGAAGCATTAGCAAAAGAATTTACCAGCTACGGCAAGCAGGCGGTAGCCGACATCCACCGGGGAGTTTCCCAGCATACCAGTGGCTTTTATAACGTATTGGCCTGGAATAGCCTAAATTTACTCAACGGAAACTATGACTATGCCGGCGGATTCATCAAAAAAGCCGAATACGGTATAGACGGAAGCAAACCAGGACAGGCGTTTAAGACAGGTGATCACCCTAAAAAGATGGGGCCATTTGGCACGACGATCATCCGTAACAGCACAAGCTATGAAAACAGCACCTTATTTTCCGGATATCCTGCGAAACGACCATGGTTCCCACTGTTAAGCGACATCTATCAGGAAGTAGTGCCTTCTGCCATGGATATGTACCCATACCAGGTGAAGACGTTATTCTTGTATATGGGCTCCCCGGTATATTCTTTGCCGGCCGCCCAGGATGTACTTAATACTCTGGCCGATGTTAATAAGATTCCACTGTTTGTAACCTTCGACATCACTGTTGGGGAAACGTCGACTTATGCCGACTACATCATTCCTGACCTCACCTACATGGAACGGTGGGAATTCCATGGATCACACCCGAGCATTCCCTATAACGTTATGCCTATCCGTCAACCAGCGGCCAAACCATTAACCGAAACGGTCAAGGTATTTGGTGAAGAAATGCCGTTAGGGCTTGAATCGTTTTTACTCGGTTTGGCGGAGAAACTAAATTTGCCGGGATTTGGGGCGAACGCGTTCGGCAACGGGGTTGCATTAAACCATTTTGACCATTTCTACCTTAAACAGGTTGCCAATGTGGCAACCGATGGGAAAGCAGTACCGGATGCCAACGACGAGGAAGTGAAAATTTTCCTCGAAGCGCGCAAGCATCTGCCGAAAACCGTGTTTGACCCGGAGAGATGGAAAGCAGCATGTGGTGAAGCTTACTGGCGTAAAGTGATTTATGTGCTGAACCGCGGCGGGAGATTTGAAGATTATGAAGAGGCCTGGGACGGCGACAAAGTGAAGCACAGGTATGGCGCTATGGTCAATATGTTTGTCGAGAAGACAGCATTAACTAAAAATGCCATGAACGGAGAAAACTTCACCGGGATCGCTACCTATATTCCCGAAGTCCGGGATTGCACCGGTAAACCAATTAATGACGAAAAAGACGGATATAACCTGTCGATGATTACCAACAAAGTAATTCAGCATACTAAATCCCGCACCGCCGGAGATTACTGGTTGCTTGCTCTGG
>JARLHX010000129.1 GCA_031292035.1 Negativicutes bacterium
AAGGCTGCTATCCATGTCCAGTTCCAGGCTCGCCTGTCCTTCCAAGGCAGATTCCAACAGCGCCAGGCGGAAGGGGCCTTCACCCCGGTCCGCCACCACCTGCATAAGCCGACTCAGTTCCCGCTGGCTGAAGGAGCGGCCTACTGTCAGCTTCCACAGAGGATCCAGGGCGAAAGCCTGGGCAATGGCGTTCGGGTTGCGACGCCCCATCACCAACCCGGCGATCAAAGCCACCAGGCCAGCCTCCAATTTGGGGCGGCGGTTGAAGCCGAAGGCGGAATGGGGAGAGCAACACATGGTGGCCAGGAGCCCTTCTACAAGCGGGTTGAACCACTGGGCACCAACGATTTTCCTGACCACGACGATCAGTCCTGCGTCCTTTGAGATAGCGGGTCCGATTTCAACCCTGACCTCATCAAATTCGAAAACCTCTTCTGCCTTTCGGGCCATGGCGGCCACCTCCGTTACTTCGAGGTGCCGTGACAAGCCTCATGTATGCATTAGCTGTACATCAGCTTGAAAATTTTGTGTCTAGGTCAGGTTAAAGAGATTACATTGGGATAAGGAAATCATAAAACTTAAACCAGAAATATTTGTACCCCGCGATTTTGCTATCATAACCGAACTGTTTCGAACCCACGTACTCAAAGAAACAACGCTATATTCATCCATGATTGACGGAACGGATAGATTTATTAAATGCAAGGAATATTTAATGGCACATGGGAATTTCCCTTGGCCGGTAGTCGTTGAAAAGACGCCATGTGGGTTTCATGTTTTTGATGGCTACCATCGCCTTACGGCTTATTTTTATTTGTACGGCGATTTTAATATTGAAAATGAAGAAACCCCATGCATGAAGGTTGAACAGAATCAGGTTTTATGGGTTTCATGCCTTGCCTAACCGGAGCGTTCGACCCCGGACACCGCCCTCCTTGTGATCCATCGAGCCGACGGCAATTACTGACGGCAATTACGCCCAGCGGTCCCCCTCTGGTCGTACGCCTGGGCGGTGCCGGTCAACGCTAGCGTTAGGCCCGAGCGGGGCGCCGACCCACCGAAACAGTAATTAATCCAGGGCAATACTCTTTGATATATAAAGAGCATTGAGCAATTCAAATTCAAGATCAAAGGATGTATCAGGTGCAATATTATCCCATCTTGGATCGTCAAAATTTGTTGTTGTAGGTTTTCTTTTTGCATCCCAAACCGTAAGTGATATGCAAGCGGCCATTTTGGTCCTAGTGTCTACTTCCCATAAAAATCTAGAACGCGGTTGAATGTTACAAATATTTGCTTCTATTTCATATGATATCAAGGCAATTTGAGATTGTTTAAAATCTTTGACCTTAGCTCTGGCGTTATCTAAACGGAGTAAGTAAGGAATGTAACCGTCATGAAGCCGGATTGCGCTCTGCTCAGCTACATCTTGTCGTTTAGTGAATGCCCTATCTAGATCCCGTATCGTAAGCGCCTTGACCCAGTATTGTAAGGTAGCCCCTTGCACCTTGACGCTATCCGAGTCGAAGAAGTAAATGCTTGTTTTGCTCTCCCGGAGGTAATGCCAACTCGAAGCGTTGAGGGTCCAGCACGTGAATACACAGAAAATCATCCAAAGGGCTCTCATGGATTCTCCTGGGATTTCAAATCGTAACGCAATTCGTCGCGGTTGGGATTCCAACTTGGAGGTCAAATCCAGCAAATTGATGGTGCTTAAATTACTCGGTGGCCCAGCGAATACACATACCTTGTCAAAGGCCATATTTTGTTTTCGATAGCGCTCGCGGGCAAGATCTGCCAAGGATACTCAAGCGTTTCTTCCCACCTGTACTCGTCCTTCCTGGTCCGTGGTATCGGTACCCTGGGGATCGAATGGCAGGGCGGCACACGCTCGTGTGGAAGTTTGGTGGCCCTGATTGCCAAGGCCTTGGGGTGGCCATGACCAGGTCGGGGCAGGGCTGGCAGAGCATCGTTCCCCATTCGAGTAGTGGTGAGCAGGTTTCTCCCAGTTGCACTAAATCCCGTGGTACAGCGGGCTCCAGCGAAAAAGCATGATCGTACCCGCCTAACCGTGCGTTCGACGCCGGACCTCGCCCTCGAGCAGATCCTTTTAGCCGACCTCCATATCAATCCAATCGCCTCCTGCGATCGCACGGCTGGGGTGAGGCCGGTCAACGCTGGCGTTAGGCCCGAGCGGGGCGCCGGCCCACCGAAAGGCGCATGGTCGCTGCCTTTCGGTGCCTGCCGCGTTGGGCAAGCTCTGGTGGCTGTGGTTTCAACCAGCGGCCGAGCCGGCTTGTCATCATCACCACTGGAAGTCGGCAAAAGTCGGCAGGCCTGCTTTCTGCGAGAGTCAAAGATAGATGGTAGGTCCCAATGAGCGTCCGAGCCAGCTTGTCATCACCACCC
>JARLHX010000130.1 GCA_031292035.1 Negativicutes bacterium
ACACCAAACATAATTTATTGTACATTTCTCATTGTTTGATGCTGTCAAACGAAGATCCGTGACTTGAAGTACGCGCACCGAAATCGCAGTCATTCTGGCCAGAATCAAGCCCGCGGCATCTCTCCTAGTGTCGTTACCCACCCATGGTCACACCCACCACAGCACAGCACAGCGTCGTATACGTCAGCACGAGTACTCCACCGTACACTAGGTCGCTTGTGCCCGCCGGTGTCCGCTCACCCCGAACGGCATGGTTGAAGTGTGGCCAACCTGCCGCCACATTTTTGCCATTTTACCATTTTTGCAAAACTCCAAGCAATCTACCTCCCAACCCCGAAACAATCAGCGAAAAGCCGACACATCACGCGAATGCCCTTAGCTAGTGCACTAATAGCACACATGGTTGAGTCGCGTCATTTCAATCCCGCCCGCGGCATAGCGAGTTGAAATGCGCGCGCATGCTGCGCCGACCAAAAAGCGGCGATTAAAATGGCCAGCATAATGCATGAGTCGATCAAAGATGGCTCGTACACAAGTGTACGTTTACAAACAATTAATTGGTGTATTCAGCTCGTGGAACCCAGCACCTATCGTGGACATTGAACCCGCGATCGCTGAAGACCAATCCCACCGTGACAAAAGTCTTGCCGGATTCGGTTTTTCGTGGTTTTTCTTGGTTGTTCCAGGATTTTTCCAGGTTTTTCCAGATCGTTCCGAGGTCTTTCCAGGTTTTTCTTGGTTGTTCCAGGGTTTTTCCAGGTTTTCCAGATCGTTCCGAGGTCTTTCCAGGTTTTTCTTGGTTGTTCCAGGGCTTTTCCAGGTCTTTCTTGGTTGTTCCAGGTTTGTTTAATTTACCGCCAGCGCGGTCAATCAACAAATATTGGTCGTGACTGAATAAGCTTCGGTGGCCGGACTCTCAGTTCCAGTCACCGCACATCCTCTCAACTTTGTCGTGTGTTTCGAGAATGCGCATTCGCCTGGGTGTGCAGGCAGCAGAGGACACGCCAGGTCGCGATGCCATTGGAGAGACATCGCCCGACGTCCGCTGGGGACTCGCCTGGGTGTGCAGGCAGCAGAGGACACGCCAGGTCGCGATGGGGAGACATCGCCCGACGTCCGCCGGGGACCGTCGACAGCCGA
>JARLHX010000131.1 GCA_031292035.1 Negativicutes bacterium
CAACTTTTTCTATTTCTATTTGAATTTGAGTGAGTATTTGAGAAGGAGGAATAATCCCCAATTGCGGAAAGGCGGGCACTGGGTTTCCTTGCGAGTTGCCAAAATTCTATTTGAGTTCTATTTGAGAAAAGTGAGTGGGCCATTCTGGGAGACTGACTGAGGCTGTGGTGCTTTCTTTTCTGGTGTTCCTGGCTACTCGCGATGGGGACGACGCTGGCGGGCTGGCTGAGGCGCTGGTGCTTTCTTTCTTTGCCGGACGAGGGCGGCCTGAGCTTCGGCCAGTTGCCTCCGCCTCTCCCGGGCACGCCATGCATCGGAGAGGACGGCTGCTTGGCGGCCTTCATTTCGCCGCCGGCGCTGGTATGCCGGAAGTGCGAGCTGAACACCCTCCGGCAGTAGGGCCATGACTCGGTCGAGCTCCTCCTCCACTTCGTCATCGTTGAGTCGCTTCGGTGCCTGCTTCTTCAGACCGCCATTCCAATAGTCGCCGCCGTAGTTGACGAAGATTTCACGTCCGGCTGCAATCGGTCGCTTGGCTACCACAGTGCCGTCGCTCAAGTCCGGCAGTTTATCGAACAGGGCATTTGCGGGGCGGCCGTGCGGTGGGTGATTGGCGAATGCGCCGATGCGCTTGCTCGACCGCTTGCCATCCATGTAGACGTAGGGGTCGGTGTCCTTCAGCTCCAGGACGTAGGGGCCGAAATCCGGATCGTGGTTCTCGATGCGGTCACCACCGTACTTACAGAAAATTGGCCGGCTGGCACCGGAGCTGTTGTGTAGAGTCCCAAGCCTCCATCCTCCACTTCGCTCGGCTTCACGCGCAGGTGCTTCTGATCCTGGAGGTGGATCCAGCAATAGGGCGTCATGGCCGTTCGCTTCTTGCAGCGTTGGCCGTTCTTTCCGTGCGCGATACATCGATCGTTCGTTCTGACAGACATTGTATATTAGCCGGAAGAAAAAAATACCGATGGCGATTATGCAACACACCAGCTGACGCTGAATGGCTGGATACCAGCAAGGCCTGAGTTGGTAAATAGGCCTCCATCGTCCGGGCCATTTGACACAGTGAAAAATCCACTGGAATTGACTGCAATTGTACCGAATGCGTAAGCGTTGGCGTTCGTTACGCGAATGACAGCCACTATCTGAGCATCCAGAGGACAAAATCTTGCAGGTAAAGCTGTAAAGGTAGAAAAGTACCCAGAAAGTGTAGCTGTTGCGACGTAACCTGTTGAGACAGTCATAGTCACCTGCTTTCCGATACGAACAATGGTATGTACGACAGATGGTAGAATAGTTGTGCCCGAGTAAGGTATTGTGTGCGTGTACTCCTCGTAGTAGTTGAGTGCGCTAGCCGTACCACCCGTAGTCGGTAAGGTGATGCCGCCAGTCAGCGACAGCATACTGGCATTGTACACCGCAGGGACCGTAGTATCCGTTCCTACTAAACTCTGCCACACGTAGACTACATCGCTGGGCCCTGTGATCTTTGCCGATATGTATGCTGTTCCGGCTATGGTTCCACTCTTTCTTACAAAGCGAAAGTTGGTGGTATTATCCAAGCTGAGGACATCGATTCTAAACGATCCAAAACTTGCGGTATTCTTATCTGGGGTGAGAATTTTCCACGTGCCTCCCGTAGCTCCAAATTGGATGGGAACTGTGTAAATAGCTGACTCGGAAAAACTAACCGAACTGACGGCCACAGAGAACTCAGCCGTATATGCACCGTTGCCAGCATTCAACTGAAGAAACTGAACGCAATTGCTCGCCGTCGTTGATGTGGGGACGGTTATCGATGTGCCTCCGAGGATGGTATTCGCTCCAGGTAAAGTCATGTTGCTCAGACGATCCAGAGTCATCACCGGAGTGGAAAATATAAGGACGTTAGAGCTGTTATAGTTCAGCCACTCGAATCCGCCAGTGCCAGTGGACTGTTGGTTCATGAAACTCGTCATTCCCGATGAACCGGCTCGATTCCCCAGTACGAGATGGACGTTGATGTGAAGCAGCTCATGCGGATGTACCAGGAGGCTGTCAAAGGCGACTTCACCAACTTCTTCATGATCGAGCCCGAAGCGAGTGATCCGGCATACATGTTCCGCAAGAACTACGAACCGATTGCTCTGTAGCGAAGCTGTCGTTCCGCCGAGTTAATTTCTCACTGCTCTTTTTTTGCCTACCCAATAATACATGTTTACACCAACGGCCCCCTACATTCCGACAGCAAGCTCGACCGGCTCGACTGCCCAACTGCGCGGCCTGACCACCGACGTGCTCAGCCTCAAGCAGTCTCGCGCCATCACCGATGTCTTGCTCGGTTCGCCTACATCCGCAGCCACGCCACTGGAAATTGTCAAGCGCGATGACAGCGGTAAGGCTGCGCTGACCACCCTCGAAACTCTCAACATTGCAAGTTCCAATGACTCTGGTGGAATTCTAAATGCATCGTGTAATCAGCTTGCCATCAACAGCCTTGATTTGACAAAACAGGTCACCTTTGATATGGCCAATGGCATTATGAATCTCGGGTCCACTGGAACGGATCCAGTTTCAATCTGCGCCACAGA
>JARLHX010000132.1 GCA_031292035.1 Negativicutes bacterium
AAAAGCCGTTTCGACCAGGACCGCCGGCATGTTGGTGTTCGACAGGACATAAAGCCCGTTGACATGCGGCGTGGCAATTTTGAGGCCGCGGTCGACTTCGTGGAAGGTGTCAACGATAGCCGCGTCGATGCAGATTGCCAGAGCGGAGCCGGCTTTTGATCCGTCGCAAGCCCATACTTCGACCCCTTTCGCTTCGCTGGCTTCGGCGCTGTTGCAATGGATGGAGATAAAATAGTCGGCCGGCCAGCTGTTCGCGCTGTCGGTGATCGTGCCCAGGTCGTCGCATTGCAGCAGCTGGACGTCATGACCGGCGCCCTTCAGAATGGTGGCCAGATGATCGCCGATAGAGGCAACAACATCGGACTCTTTCAGGCCGGTAATGCTGTTGACGGCGCCGGGGTCCGGGTTGCCATCCGGGGCGTGGCCAGGGTTGATGAAGATTTTCATAGAGGTTATCCTCCTTTCGTGTTTTATTTAAGAAAATGACCAGCAAACTGACCGGCGGCGGCTCCCACTAAAGCTGAAATGCCGGCAATAAGCTTCCATGCGCCTTTTAGTTCCCTGGTAGTGACACATACGCCGTCGAGGACTCCATGCCGGTCGGCACAAGATTTTTCTCGCTCTTGTAGGGTTGCTGTTAGTCGGGTTAGAGCAATTTCAATAGCTGTTAAGCGTTTAAATATTTCGTCCTCATTCACTTAATCAGCCCCTTTCGCTCTTTTCCGGTGTTTTTCTCTCCCCTGAAGCCCTCAAGCTCGCTGCAGATGGCAGCTTCTTTTTTGCAGATGGTATGTAAAAGTTTGATCAGAAGTGCCAGGGTAAGGGTACTAGTCACTGAATTCGAGGCAATCAATAGGACTTGGATGTCATTTTCAGCAGCCGTCAGGAGGTTGTTTGCTTCAGGGCCTGCTATCCCTCGGACATAGGCAATGATTCCGGCGAAAGCCCAAAAAAAGAACATGCTGCCGGTGATCGCCCCCACCAGGATCGCAGTCTTCTGGTTGAAGCGATTTACCCTTTTCCAGATCGCGGAAAGGTGTTGCTTTTTTGTCACATAATCACCTTCTTTCAGTTCAGTATCTATCTGCAGCTTTTAAGCAGGCAGGACAAGGGGAGGCAATTCGGCAACAAGTTGGGTCTGGGTCGGGATTGGACTCCCGGCTTCGACGGCGGCAAGTTGGGCATAACAAAAAGCCCATACCTGAGAGCGCCACGCGCGAAAGGCTTGCCCTTCAGCCTGGAAAGCCGGGACGGCAGGCTCGTCGGCATAAGTGACGGCAGAAAGGATATTGTCGTATCCGCGAGCCTGGGCCGTTGCGTCTAGGTGTGCCTGTACCGCCGCGATAAGTTGCGCCTTGATTTGGTCGGGAGTAGGCGGTTCTGGTACTGGGTCGGGGGGTGGCTGCGGAATGTTTTGCATAACCCATGCGCCGTTTTTGAATATAACATCCTGGCCCTCTGCCGGGGTTGGAGGTTCGGCGGTAGTACAAAAAGCAGGCAGCAAGTAGGCGTCTGCGGTCAAGGGATCTCGGTCAGCAATCCCCACCCCGGTGTATTTCCCGGTGATAGCGTCATAATGAAAAATTTGCAAGAACAAAACCCCCTTTAATATTTAATACAGGCCAATACTCCAATACTGCGCGGACTAAATTCGTTGCCGATGTGGGAACCCCACACCCTAGACAAATCAAAGGTCGTGTCCTGTTTTGCGTAACCGCCACTACCAACACCCCAATTACTGTCATCAACTGAAGCGAACACGCCGGTAGCAGTTCCTGAGTTAAAATACAATGCAGTTAAGGACCCAGTAGCATTTCTACCGGTGTCAGTATTGGCGCTACCGATAGTAATTGCAGGGTTTACCCCTCTTCCATCATCAATATTTCGTATGAATTCACCACGGAGATCGGGGATTCGGAACGTCGTAGCCAGGTCGCCGGTGGAGAAGTTGCCCCAATTATTTGCGGACCACGTTGCATCACTAACAAGATTGCCGCTCGCTTGGGCGTAGGCCCACAAGTTCGCGTATGTCGCGCGGGAAAGCGTCGCCCCGTTAGCCTTAATAAAGCCAGCAGGCGCGATTGTAGCGGGATAATGGACTATTGCACCAGTCGGGACGTAGATGGGGTTGGCAGGGATATACTGACCCCACCAGGCACCGCCGCCAAGACTAGTCATCATAACAGCATCACCGGCGCCGACTAGCAGGTTTTGCGCCCCGGGCAATATCAAGTTTATCGAATTGGTGAGAGTCAAAGCCCCTGCAAAGCGCAACAGGCGCCGGGTACCGGCCTGGGGGGCATCGAAAGCGGTTATGCCTGTGTTGCCGGTTACGATTATGACATTGCCGCCAGCTGCGCCGATGTTGAGGGTTGCAGCCGAAGCTAAAGTCACTGATTTCTCATTGATCGCCCCGGTAAGGTTGCCGCCGGTGAATGTCATCAGAGCATCAAAAGCGGCGTTTACAGCGTTGACGGCATCGGCCAGGGCATTTATACCGCCTCCCCAGTTGTTAGTATCGGCGGGCATTACTGTGTCGTCGAGTTGCCAATTTGCCTTTAGATTGTCGGGAAGAGTCCCGGCCAAAGGTCGATTCGCCATTCTATAACCCCTCCTTGACTGTGAGCGTGTGATCCATCTGTACCCCAAGAATGACCGGGATATATACGACGGAGGATGTCAGGACCGTATTGTCAGCCCTCAAAAGTTCAATAAGGGTTATCTCTGCGGTCTGCGCCGGCGTAACCTCGTATTCTACGGTGACAACCCCAGCAGCGGCGCTTTTGAGGTCAAAGACACTGATAATAATACTGCCGTTTACTCTAACCTTGGCAACGTCGCCGGCTGTGAAGGTTGCCAGATCGGCCAGAAGGGCCGCCTGGATGCTGCCTGATCCGGGCATAATAACATTCCCCCTGTCTGTGAAGCTTCTGAAAGGCAAAAGACCTAAATTCCAAGTTGTGCCGGCGTGGTAGTTGTATTCCCATCGCCCGAAGTTGACGCCCTCGTTAATATTGATTTGATCGACGACGAGAGGCTGGTTTATGAAGGTCATGTTGCAGGGCTTTATATAGGCGATGGTGGCCAGAATCTCCTGGTAGTAGCTTTGATTGGCTGCAGCCGCCTGAACAGTGAAAGAGTATGTTGCCGAGTTTAGAATGATGGTGTATTGTCCGGCGCCGAGAACTTTGTCAAGCTGCTGCTTTAACCACGGAAGGGAGAAGGGGGGCTGAAGGCTCGCCCGGTTAAGCAGCCGAGTTCTCCGGAAATCTAGTGTTTCGATAGTCGGATCGGCAAGAATGTTGTAAAGGGCTTCGAGTTTTGTCAGCTTCCCGGCGTCGGCGGTCTGAATGAATTGGTTATCCATTACCCCGCGACTCGGCAGGCTGTCGGGGTTCGAGGCGTTCAGCGTGTTAAGATCGCCCCAAAGTTCATCAATGGCCGGCTGTTCGACGGTCCCGAGTAAAGTTTCCATTTCAAGAATTCCGTCGTAATAATCCGGCTTGTAGTCCAGGAGATTATGTCCCAAGAGTTACCACCCCCCGGACTGGAAGCTGCTGCAGGGCCGCGGTCTCGGTGCAAGACACATCGCCATTTGAAGTAATCGTCAGCCCGGCGCCGCTCAGCGTCAGGGCGTTGACGTTCAGCACCCCAGGAACACCTACCATTGCCGCGATTAGTTGGGCCTTGAAGATCCCAACAACGTAATTATTTAAAATCTGACTTTGAGGCGTACCCCAGGCTTGCTGCACTTTGAGAAAATAAGCATCGCAAGCCGCCTCGATCGGTGCCTGCACCTGTCCGACTGTGACGCCAGCGCCCAGGGTGAGGGTGGCGGCAATATCCACCGTTGCGTCTGTCGCCGTGGCAATCGTGACGACGTGGCCGATTGGCGCGGTACCGATTCCCAGGCCGGGAGTCGCCGCAGGGTCGATGGCAGTTTGAACGGAGGAAATGAGTGTAGAGGCCGCCGGCGCCCAGGCCGTCGAAATAATGCTGCATTTTACCGTCCCGCCGCCTGCCCATATCGGATAAACCTGGACGGCTCCGACGCCATCAATGGCAAGAATAGCCTGCCGGTAATCCTCGATATTGCCGCCGAAGGGTTTGTTATTGATCGCTTCCAGCCACCTGGCCAGGAAAGCGGCGTCCTGTTCGGCGGGTTCACCGGCGACAATGACGTCATCAATTACGGCGCTGGCCAGCCCGTTTATGTAGCTGATCGGGATAATGGCGCCGGAATAGCCGTTGCCGATGACGTCCGGAGTTTCGGCGGTCAAAAGATATTGCCCGGCTACCGGGTTTCCTGCCGAATCAAGGTAAGGGCCGGTTACATCAAAAACGACGCTATTCGCGCCGGCGGGGGTTGAAAAGCGCGAGCCGATAGGCACCGCGAAGGCGGCATTGTTTGCGTCTTCGAAAATTCCGCGTCTGACCGCGTAAATAGCCGCTTTCCGGGTGAGCCCGGCCTCTGCATATCGATAATCCTGGTAGGTACCGGCAGCTGTCAGGCCATAAGTCTGAATCATGATGTTTTGCATTTCGGCATATGCCTGGGCCAGTTCGGCGCAAGCCGGGCCGAGGGCATCAAAGATTATTGAACCTTCCCGTTTGTCCAGGGTTGCCAGTACGTTCGCCAGGCATCGGGCCATAATCTGCTCATATTGATAATAGGAGCTTGAAAAATCTAGCATTTAAACCATCACCTCCCCTGTCATCGGATAGGTTCCGTAGATCGTGTTCACGTTGAAAGTGACCGTCATATCGTCCTCTTCGGCCTGATAAAACACAAAGTCAGTCACCGAATTAACCCGGTCGTCAGCGATGAGGGCTTCGGTGATCCGGCGCTTTGCTTCGCTGGTGGTGTACCCCGGGTCTTTGCCAACAAGGCTGTTGATTTCAATGCCGTAATTCCAGCTGTAGATCATCCAGAAATACCGCTCAGTCCAAAGAATTTTGACGATCGCTTGCAGCATCGCGTCCCCGGTGTCGATCATCCCGACGATCCGGCCGGTATCCCGGTTGACGAAATAAGTGTAAGAGGGGTAAGTTGTGATATTGACGGCCGTGTCCAAGCCGCCGGGAATGCTGGTCGGTATCAAGGACATTACTCATTCACCACCTTTGACAGAACTATAAACTGTTGGCCGCCCAGCACCCGAAGCATGACAACCCGGTCACCGACTAGGAGATCGCGGTTGATGATGGTATATTCGGCATCTGGCGGGTTATCGCCGGCGGCGGTGTTGACGGTACGGTCGCCTAGTTCTTCTGATTCATTGCCGCCCTGCGGGTCGCTGTGTGTGTGGTAAAGCAGTACCTTTTTGTAACAGACCGTTTCCGTCAGGATAAGGACATTGGCCGGCAGGAGGATATAAGGATTGATCCGGATCGAAAGAGGATTGATGGTTTCGACGGTACCGATTGCAATATCGGTCATCCCCATATTTCCGACAACATTCTGCATTATTGTCTTCATCAATTCATAAAGGCTGCCGTTTGGATTAAGGTCCATCGTCATATAATCACCCTCATTCCGACTGTCATCGTGTGTTTGTTGCTCTCGAAATGATGATCGCAGGTGTCAAGCAGGAGGGTCCGGTTCAGGCTAATATCGCCGAGGTTGGGAATATCGATGGTGACCATGTGACCGGCGCGAAGGCCGACGACGCCGAGACAATTTTCCAGCCGCAGGGTCCGAAGGATGCGGTTATAATAAGCCAGGCAGATATTCGCCTTCTCCTGAATTTGGGCGGCGTTCAGGTTTTCGTCAACCGTTTCATATTTTTGAAGGACGCCCCAGTCGCCCATGTTCCCACTGTCCTGGGCTATGTAGACGTCGCCATGACCGGTCTTTTTGTTTGGCTGCACCAGTTTTATTTTGTTGAAGGTATCGGCGTCGATGTCGGTTTTGTAGTTGTAGTCGGTGACCAGGCTACCGGTCCCCAGGATGACGTCGACATACATGTTTTTCGCCTCAGTGAGGGCCAGGGCGCCAAAGTCGTCATAAAAATTATAAAGCAGCCCGGTGTTAAGCTGCGTTTGTTGAAGGGCATAATAGATTATATCAAGTAAGGACTTATTTTCTTGAACCATCGTTGCATTGATAATATAGCCGGTGTCGGCGATGGTGCCGA
>JARLHX010000133.1 GCA_031292035.1 Negativicutes bacterium
ATTTACCTGGCGCATCTATGCGCCGGGCTTTTTCTCACAAACGGTGTGCCCCATTTTGTGAACGGAATATCCGGTAACAGGTTTCAATCCCCTTTTGCCTCGCCGCCCGGCATCGGCGAGTCCTCCCCATTGGTCAATGTGATATGGGGGATGGCCAATTTCGCCATTGGTTCGGCTCTTTTGTTTCTGGTCGGACATTTTAGGGGCGGCTTCAATAGGGACACATTGGCCCCGGTTGTTGGACTTTTTGTGTGTGCCGTGGGGCTGGCGTGGCACTTTGGCCGTGTGCGCAATAGGTGAAAGAGAGTTTTGCGGCCAATGCTCATGATCGCCGATCGTTATCGGCTAGGCATCGGAGACTCTTCGCCGGAGCGCCAAGAGGATTTCAAAGGAGACAAACTCCCATGACCGTTACCGTTAAACTGACCTCCTCCCTAGCTGTCATGGCGGAGGGGCGCAAGCAGATATCAATCAATTTCGACCAATGGGGTCTACTGGGCTCACTGCTCGGATTGCTGGTTGCGCAATACCCCCGCCTCAAACGGGACGCCGGGATCGAGGAGGGAGCATTGCCGGATCATATCAACATCTATCATAACGGAGACAATGTCAGATACCTCCAGGGGCTTGAGACGCCGCTGGGGGAGGGTGACGTCGTGCAGATTATTCCCGCTGAAGCGGCGGGTTGAAAGTACGAGGTGGCGCGATGATTATTGAAAGACCCGGTTCCCACTTCATTTTCGTACTGCCTTGGGCGCATGTGCACAACGACTATAACTATTTGACGTTCAATGGAAAAGACCTTTCCAATGGGGAATACCTCGAATACTGGGGGAAATGGATCATCTTGGGTGGCAAGGAAAAACTCGCCGGACTGGCCGTCAAGATGGATGATTTTGTGGAAAAGAAAAGAATCCCCGCGGCAAAGTATGACCGCGAGGTCATCGAGGAATTCGGGCTGGGCGAGTGCGTGATGTGTGTCTATTGCGATGTGCGCCAGCGCGATGAGGTCTGGGAGATACTTGCTTCGCTCGGTGTGGAGGACAAGCTGTGGGTTTTTGAGAGAGAAACCATGGAGCGATGGATGCCCGGGGGGCGGCTGCTGGAAAAATGGATCGCCGGACAAGGACTGAACCCTCAACAGGCAGGGGAAGTAAGGATGGAAGCGCGAGAAAAATTTAGAAAAATGTTTGAAGACCCCGATGCCGTCTTCAGGGGAGTCCACCAATAGGCTTGCAAATGCAAACGCGGGTGGGCGCCAGGTATGACAGGCAGATTATCCTGCCGGAAATTGGGTTGGACGGCCAAGCCCGGCTGAGGGAAGCCAGGATCTATATGGCCGGCGCCGGAGGGCTGGCTTCGACAGCCGCCTATTATCTTGCCGCCGCCGGGGTGGGCACCCTCGGCATTGCAGATGACGACAGAGTGGAGATCACCAATTTAAACCGCCAGATTCTTCATGGCCCGAACCGAATAGGAACGGCAAAAGTAGCCTCTGCCCGCCAGACCCTCACCTCATTCAACCCTGAAATCAATGTGATTGCATACCCGGTCAGGCTGGATTCGGCGCCCGCCATGGCCCAAATCATACGCGAATTTGATGCGGTCGTTGATTGCACCGATAATTTCGATGCCCGTGAAACGATAAACCAAGCGTGCATAATGGCGGTAAAACCGTGGGTCTATGGAGCGGTCCGCGGGTTTGAAGGCCAGGTGATGACAATCGTTCCCGGCAGCGGCCCGTGCTACCGCTGCCTCTATCCCGCTTCGCGAGCTGAAGCCAGCCTCGCAGGCGGCAAGGGGGTCATAGGGATATCCCCCGGAACCATAGGCATCATTCAGGCAGCCGAAATAATAAAGTACATCCTGGGGAAAGGACGTCTGCTTATCGGCCGAATGCTTCACGTGGATTTACTCGACATGCAATTTTGCGAGCTTCGTATTGGCAAAAATCAGTTTTGCACATCCTGCGGCAGTCACGGTTCAAAAGATCAACTCTATTAAGCCTCATATTCTTCATTAGATTATTCACCTGCCCCGACCTGCCGGAAACTCACGGTAAGTTGGACGTCTTGGGACACATAGCCGATACTTCCCGGGTCTTTCGGCAGATCCCGACGGCCCTTTAGCCAACCTGGCGCCAGCGGCGCTTTGCGCAGCCTTTGCGCAATTGCTGAACTCTTTTTGTATCGAAAGACCGGAGATAGCAAATTATTCAGCATCTCCATAATATTGGTGAATCTCCAACAATACTTCCGGAATCAAAAACCCGGTCAGGTTGTTAAAAATAAGTGTGTGTAAAATCGGAAGGTTAGCAAATATACAAAATTGGCATTGCCGTTGCAAATTCAAACTCGCGATTCTTCACATCGCAGTGTGAGTGGACCTTCAACAAAGGATTGGTGAGATGCTCGAACAATTCGCAGAGTGGTACGACGACCGGTTGGCGTATGCTCAGAAATGGAAAAAGGCGACCGGGGGTAAGGTCGTGGGTTATTTTTGCACTTACGTACCCGAGGAGATCTTCTATGCGGCAAAGGTCCTGCCAATACGGCTTTTAGGCGATCATAAGCCTCAAAGCCTTACAGAACCACATCTATTTGCCATGTATTGCCCTTTTTGCAGAGACACTCTGGCCCAGGGCCTTCAAGGCAAGTATGACTTTCTGGACGGGATCGTGATAGCTCAGTCGTGTCTTCATATTCGCCAAAGCTTTTACAGCTGGCAGAAGCACAGGCCAAGAGACTTTTCCTATATTCTGCCCATGCCGCAGGGGGTGCAGAACCCGGCATCGGTTTCATTTTTGGCTGAAGAATTGCAAAAATTAAAGCAAGCAGTGGAAAAGTGGGTTGGATTCCCCATTACCGACCAGGCGCTGGTAAAAGGCACCGAGGTAATGAACCGCAGCAGGAAATTACTAAGAGAGCTCTACGAACTCAGGAAGTCGGACAACCCTCCGGTCAGCGGGCTTGAGACCATGAACATAGTCGTATCGAGCCAATTGGTGGACAAAAACGAGCACAACGCGAGCCTTGCGCAACTGTTAAGCGCCGGCTTCAGGGCGCCGGCGGAAAAACGAGACCCCGGTGTGCGCTTGATGCTGATCGGCAGCGAAGATGATGACATGAAATTCATCGAAATGGTTGAGTCCAGGGGGAGCACGATTGTCTGCGATGATCACTGCACCGGCTCGCGATACTTTTGGAACGATGTTGAGTTGGGCGAAGATCCCATTTTAGCCATAGCGAAAAGATATGTGGAAAGGACGCCCTGTCCAAGCAAGGATTGGCCACAGCGAAGGCGGTTTGACGCCATAATGAAGTTTGCCAAAGACTTTAGAGTAGACGGCGCCATTATAGTGCAACAGAAGTTTTGCGACCCACATGAAATGGACAGGGTGGCCCTTTTGAAAATGTTGGACCAAAACGGCATCAAAACCCTCGCGTTGGAATTCGACGTCACTGTTCCCCTGGGGCCGATGCGTATACGTATCGACGCCTTTCTGGAGACTTTGGCCGGAGATGAGCTTTTCTGAGTTTTTTTGCCGAACGGAGGTCACTAAAATGCAATATGAGCCAATGGACAAATATCCATCCGAACCATTGAAATGCTGGAACAAGGCCAAGGAGCTTCGCGATCAGTATTACCACGACTACGCGAGCGCTCACGAAAGAGGCGGTATTCGCTGGTCAGGGGGGGCAGCGGGCCTGGAGGCGGTCATGGCCGGATTTGGCAAGGACGTTTACCCTCTTACCGGGGAGCCGTACGGGGCGAGCATAGCATTCGACAAGGCATTTGCATCAAAGTGTCACGCCGCGGCAGAGGAAGCGGGCTATCCCCGGGACCTGTGCGCCTACATGCGAAACTACTGGGGCTCGAAGCTCCTCAACCGTTTTGCTTTCGGAGGACCTTTCCCCGAACCCGATCTTTACTGGCAATTTCATTCCTGTTGCAGCCACGGGAAATGGTACCAGGAAGCCGCCAGAATTGAAGGGAAAGGAAAACCGGTCTTTGTGACCGACTGCGCGGTGGGCTCTTACTTCAAATTCAACGAGGAAACGGGCAATTATTTTGCAAGTCCCAATGAGAACGGCATCAGGTATGTGGTCAATCAGCTTCATGAACATATTGAACAAATTGAAAAATATTTAAAACGTCCGTTCCAGGATGAACTTCTGTTCGAAGCGGCTGAGAGACAATTCGACATCATGACCACATGGCCCAAGATTTTCATGCTTAACCAAAACATCCCCGCGCCTCTCGATCAAAAAAGCATGTTTTCTCTTTATGTACTCGCTGCCCTGAATAAGTCATCCCAGGACTTCATGGAATTTTATCATGAACTGTTCGACGAAGTGCAAGACCGCGTAAAGCGCGGCATTGCCGCGGTCCCCACGGAAAGAGCCCGGGTAATGGACGACATCCAGCCGCCATGGGGATTTCTTAGAATTTTCAGACATCTGGAAAGTTACGGTTGCGCGTGCATCGGGTCATATTACAGCGCCAGCCTGATGTTTGCCTGGGATATTACGCCGGACGGCAAACTCGTACCAAAATTGACACCAAAAGAAAGAGGCATTCAAATCAAAACCAGGGACGATTGTTTGTACCATCTGGCTGATTTTTTACTCACCAATTTTTGGTTCAACAATATGCAGGACAATGGTTTGAAGGGATGGGCGCTCAAGCAAATGGTCGACCAGTGGCATGTCGACGGCGTTATGATTCATTTCAACCGCGGATGCGAAGGCCTTTCAATGGGGGTTGCCGAGCAAAGAATGTACCTGGCCGAGCAGGGAATCCCCGTTATGAGTTTTGAGGGAAATATGGGGGACGAACGCGAGTTCGACGAAGCCGAAACCAAGAAGAGAATAGACACCTTTATGGAGACCCTGGGTTTGAAATAACGGCCTGACCACGACTGAACAACGCGTTGGGTTCGCGATTAAAAGCTGGAATTTCACAAGTAAGGAAAGGAATAACCGATGCTCACAGCTGGAATTGATGTTGGAGCCAAAAACGTCAAAATAGTCGTGCTAAAAGACGGTGCGATTGTAGGCAAGGGCAAAGCGCTGATGGAAACCGACAGGGAAAAATCCATTAACGATGCGTTCAACGATACTTTGGATAAACTGCAAATCAAAGAGGCCGATATAGATTTCATACTGGCCACCGGCGGCGGCGCTAAAGGCGTTAGCTTCGCCACCAGTGATTCGACGCTTGTAACCTGCATCTCGCGCGGGGTGCGCTCCCTGGATCCTTCGATCAAAACCATCATCGATGTAGGTGCAAATGACTCGATAGCGATCAAACTGGATGAGAATGGAAAGGTGGTCGATTTCGCGGTAAATGAAAAATGTGCCGCGGGAGCGGGCTCTTTTGTGGAAGCCATGGCCCGAGCCATGGAAGTCTCGCTCGACGATTTCGTTAAGTATTCTTTGATGTCCACAAAATCAATTCCCATAAATGCGCAGTGTGTCATCTTCGCTGAATCCGAAGTGGTTTCTCTTATACATGAAGAAACTGATCGTAACGATATCTGTCGTGCCGTGCACGATGCCATGGCAGGCAGAATTGCATCCATGGCGCGCCGCGTGAGAATTGTGCCTCCGGTTGCCATCGTGGGCGGCGCGTCTTTCAATATGGGTTTATTGGATGCATTGAAGAACGAATTGAGCATAGAGTTTGTAACCGTTGAGAATCCAGATTTTGTAGGCGCTCTTGGCGCTTCGCTGATGGCGGTTGAGATGTTCGGCAAATCGAATAAGTAATACTAGGGAGACGTATGGATATGAATGACGCTAAGAACGGCAATCAGGACTTTTGGAGATGGGATGAGTACCATTGGAAGGCGGAAGACAAGAACTGGAAAGATGGAGGACTTGTCACAGCGGGCATCGATGTCGGGTCTGTGAGTACTCAGGCGGTAATTTTGTTGAATGGCGAGCTGTATGCGATAGGAAACATGAGAACGGGCCACAACAGTCCACAAAGTGCGATGAATGCCATAAACTGGGCGATGGAGGAAACCGGCCTCACTTTGGAAGACATTAACTACACGGTCGGAACCGGCTATGGACGCGCCCGGGTTCCTTTTGCGGACAAGGCAATCACAGAAATCGCCTGCCACGCGCGAGGCGCCAATTTCATGTACGGACCAACGGTGCGTACCGTGCTCGACATGGGCGGCCAGGACCTCAAAGTAATAAAGTGTGACGATCGAGGCAAGGTGTTGAATTTCTCCATGAATGAGAAATGCGCCGCCGGCACTGGACGAGGAATGGAAGTGATTGCCGATCTTCTGCGCGTCCCCATCCAGGATATCGGAGAGCTGTCTCTACTGGTTGAGAAGGAACCACCCCCTATTTCAAATATCTGCGTTCTTTTCGCGAAAACCGAGGTGATGGGGATGCTCTACAACAAAGTCCCTGTAAATGTGATACTGGCTGCCTACACCGGGGCGATGGCCAGTCGGGTGAGCGCACAGATCAAAGAGATGGGTGTCGAGGAGGATTTTGTCATTACCGGTGGGATCGGCAAGAACAAAGGGGTCGTACAAAGAATTGAGACCGATCTCGGGCTCAAAGCTTTAAAAACAAGCTATGATTATCAAATCGCCGGTGCGCTGGGCGCCGCTCTTTTCGCTAAAGTTCTCTATGAGAAAAATCCAAAGAAATAATAGGTGCGTGTATGCTATCCATAACTGTAGATGGGCGACAGCTGCAAGTTCCTGAACCAAAAACCGTTTTGGAGGTTTCTCTGGGGGCCGGGCTCTATATACCCCATTTATGTTATCATCCGGCTATCGGTCCGCCCAAATCGTTACAGCCTTTGCCTGTCATTTATCAGAGTGATAAGAAAAGCGATAACGATTCCGGAGATGAATATGCCGGATGTAATCTATGTCTTGTAGAAATCGAAGGAGTTGAGGGGCCGGTCAATTCCTGTCGAGTGCTGATTACCGATGGGATGGTCATTCATACGGATACGCCAGCGGTAAAGGAGATGAGAAAATCCAATCTTGCACGTATTGTTCAGCAACAGGGACATCCGACAAAATGTATTTTGTGTGGTTTTTCAGAAGGATGTGACCGCGTCATTTGTTCTATGAACACTGACCAGGTGGAAAGATGTTGCTGGAAATACCATAATTGTGAATTTCGGGAAGTTGCATCATATATCGGGCTGGATGAAGGCCTTCATTTTTCGCAGGTCCACATGGACTGCACCTATGATCATAAGGTCCTTAGCATCGATTATCGGTTCTGTATCGGTTGTATGCGTTGCGTTGTGGCGTGCAGGGATATTGCTAAAAGAGGTGCGCTTGGCTTCGTTCATCGAGGCAATCATCTGATGATCGGCTCCGTTAACCCTGAGCTGGAAAAATCAGGATGCAAATTCTGCCTTGTATGTGCTGATGTATGCCCGACCGGCGCCCTGAAGCCAAAGAAGTCGGGCGCCAGGAAGTCTAAAATGCGTATGGCGCTTCCCGCTCCAATTTTGCCGCCGAGTCGGGAAAATTGGATGGCCCTAAACGATCAGAACCTGTCGGAGGTGCCCGAAACGGAAGGCGTTTTCCGGTTGCGCGATGAAGATAAGGTCATCATCCAGATTAGCGGGGCATCGGATTTGAAAAGCGAGTTGCTAAAAGAGCTTAGAAACTCGCAAACGGTTTTGTCCTTTAACTATGAAGTGGCTCCGATGTTCATGATGAGAGAAAGACAGATAATTCAGCAACACATCACCAAATTTGGGGAACTTCCAAAAAAGAATAGGGAGATTGACGAGCTATTCTGAGCAGAAAGGGTGAGGGGTCGATATGCTGGCCAATTATGGCTACAAAGATGGATCGGGCAGTTTCTTTATCACTATAGATACTGATAAGTGTAATGGCTGCGGCGAATGTGCCAGGGTGTGTCCGAGCGGCGTTTTCACAATCGAGGACGAAGATCCAAATGACCCGCTTCGAGAGGGCGCCATTGCCATAATCGCCAGAGAGAAAAAAACCAAGCTCAAGTACGAATGCAACCCTTGCAAACCAACCGGGGAAAGGCCTGCCTTGCCCTGCGTGAAGGCATGCGGTAATGCGGCGTTGAGCCACTCCTGGTAAAGTGAAAAACACTCTCAAACTCCAAGAACGGTTGGCTCGGTGGTCGAGTATTGCCAACTCGCCCACCATCCGGCGGGACGCCGGGACGGGAAGCCCTTTGGCCGTGATCACCCATAATGTCGGGCGGCAGGTGAACTTGAGCGGATTGTCCAGGATGCGTTTTGTTGCGCTCGCTCGCCCTGGCAGGCGCCCTTAAGTTCCATGAGCGCTTGGGGAGGGTAAGAGCGCCAGTGACCAGATAATGACCCGGCACACCGCCCGAAATGGAAAGTTGGTACTCCCGACCAATGACGTTCGGTCTCCGTCGACAACGGAGCCTCCGGCCACAAAGCCGGTTGCTTGAAATCGAGCGGGCATTTAGAACTTTCAAAAGAGCCCGGATGAAAACGCAACAGATGCGTCAATGGTTTCCCAAACATATCCAGGCTCATGTGGAGCTCCGTGTTTTGTCTTTTCTGTTTAACGACAATTAATTTCTACTGGCGAGAAATAATTGTGGTTGAAGGGCGGAGCGCAAACCGGATATTTGCACGCCTATTTCTTGGCGTAAGTTGGGAACAAAGTTTACGAGAGGGATAGGGCTAAAGACCTCTTGTCACGGTGGTTCGGGGCAACGGTTTTGCCGATCCGCCGCGGGCGGGATGCTTTATTAAGCGAACTCGTCCCCAAAAATTCTTTGGTTCCCATGTAATTTGTCTGGCGCGATGCAAAATCAAAAACCATTATATGGTGTAATATCCAAAGTATTGGATGGCCAATGAGCGCTATGGTTTCTAAAAGCCCAACGGGGCATGCCGATCTTCAGATTTTTCCCGTGGCGCTAAATTTGCTTCTAACAGAAAAGCTCTGCATTCTCCTGAGTGCATTATGATGGAAAATATAATGGGGTCGATGGCCTTTGCTGCGTGAATTGGGTACAGATGGTCGATTCGGGCGCCCGACAGATGGATGGATTTACTTCAACAGCGCGAATCGTGCTGCGAGAGGAGCAAACATGGGATGGTATATTTACCTGGCGCATCTATGCGCCGGGCTTTTTCTCACAAACGGTGTGCCCCATTTTGTGAACGGAATATCCGGTAACAGGTTTCAATCCCCTTTTGCCTCGCCGCCCGGCATCGGCGAG
>JARLHX010000134.1 GCA_031292035.1 Negativicutes bacterium
AGATGCCGGCAAGACCTTCCAGGACATCTTTGCGGCCTTTAACCAGGTCACCGGCCAGATCAGAGAGATCTCGGGATCGATTGAGGAACTGGCGGGAGGCAGCCAACAGATCGTCAGCTCGGTGCGGGAAATCGACAGCATCAGCAAAGAGGCGGCCAGCCAGGCTCAGACTGTGTCGGCAGCCACCGAGGAGCAGTCGGCCACCATGGAAGAAATTGCGGCCTCCAGCCAAAGTCTGGCCAGGATGGCTGAAGAACTGACCCAGGCGGTCAGCAGGTTCAAGATATAGAGGAGGATCGGGTAATGGCACAAGAGCAAGTGGTAGTGTTTCATTTGGGTAAAGAAGAATATGGCGTGCCCATTCACCAGGTACGGGAAATCATACAGTATAAAGGGGCGACAAAAATGCCAGGGGCGCCCGCTTTTTTCGAAGGGATTATCAACCTGCGGGGCAAGATTATCCCGGTCATCGACCTGGCAGCCAAGTTCGGTGTAGACGCCCAAAGCGGCCAGCGCCAAGCATTGGTTATTGAGCTGGCAGAGCAGACTGTGGGGGTCGTGGTGGATACGGTGTCGGAAGTCTTGTGGCTGGAAGATTCGGCGATTGAGGCCCCGCCGGCGCAGGCGACGGCCCGGGATGCCTTTATCCGGGGTATCGGTAAGAACCGAGACCGGCTGCTCATCTTGCTGGAACTGAACAACGTGATGGCCCGCGACGAATGGTCAGCCGTTCAGGCGGCAAGTTGAAAAACGTAAAACGAATGGAAATATGGAGGCAGCTATGATGGCACTCAATTCTGTGAAACACAAAATTATTTTGGCGATGATACTGACGGGACTGATTGGTTCACTGATTGTCGGGGCCTACAACATTTATTCGAATATCCAAAGCAATGCCGATGAAGTAAAGCAGTATCGCGCTATTTTGCATGAGCAATTCGACCGCAGCATCAAACTGCAGGTGGAAACAGCGGTGAGTCTGGTGCAGGATGTCTATAACCAGCAGCAAAAAGGGCTTTTCACTGAAGTTGAAGCCAAGAAAAGGGCGGCTGACATCCTCAGAAATCTGCGTTTTGACAACGGTAATTATTTCTGGGTGGATACCACAGAAGGCGTGAATGTTGTCCTGCTCGGGCGGGACCAGGAAGGGAAGACCCGCTATGAGGCAAAAGACGCAAAAGGATTTACTTTTGTTAAGGATGGCTTTATCGCGAACGGGATAAAGGCCGAAGGCGGCTATACTGATTACTGGTTTGCCAAACCCAATCAGACCGAGCAACTTCCAAAACGCGCCTATACCCAGGTGTTCAAGCCTTATAACTGGGTCGTCGGCACAGGCAACTGGACAGATGATATTGATGCATTTGTCCAGAAAAAAACGCAGGAACAAGCCGTTCAGTTGAAAGGCAAAATTATGACGGGGATTCTGTTTTGTTTGCTTGCGCTTGGTTTATCGGCGATACTGGCATTCTATCTGGGCAGTAGCCTTGCCAAGCCGTTTTTAACAATGAGGAATCGAATTATGACGATGGCTGATGGCGATTATTCCCATGATGTTGACCTGGCGTATATAAAACGCACCGATGAATTTGGCGATATGGCCAAGGCGTTTGATACGTTAAATAGGAATATGCGCAATGTTATTCGCAGCATTATGCAGTCCACCGAGCATGTTGCCGCCTCCTCGGAAGAACTCACCGCCAGTGCTGAGCAGTCGGCCCAGGCCGCCCATCAGATCGCCGGCGTTATCGGCGAAGTGGCCACAGGGGCGGAGAGACAACTTAAAGCCGTCGACAACACTGCCGACGTAGTCGGGCAAATGTCAGCCGGCATTCAGCAAATCGCCGCTAACGCGAATGCAGTGGCAGGCACCTCGGCCCAGTCGGCCGATGCCGCCCAGCAGGGTAGCAAAGCAGTGGAAAAGGCCATCACTCAGATGAGTCAGATCGAAACCACCGTGACCCGCTCGGCCGAGGTGGTCAGTAAACTTGGCCAGCGGTCGAAGGAAATCGGGGCTATCGTTGATACTATCGCCGGGATTGCCGGGCAGACCAACCTCCTGGCCCTCAACGCCGCTATCGAAGCCGCCCGGGCCGGGGAACAAGGACGAGGCTTCGCCGTCGTCGCCGAAGAAGTCCGCAAACTGGCCGAACAATCGCAAGACGCCGCCAAACAGATCGCCGGCCTGATCGGTGAAATCCAAAAAGATACCGACAGCGCCGTCGTAGCGATGACCGAAGGTACCAAAGAGGTGAGGGTCGGATCGGAAGTCGTTCAAGATGCCGGCAAGACCTTCCAGGACATCTTTGCGGCCTTCAACCAGGTCACCGGCCAGATCAGGGAGATTTCGGCAGCCATTGAGGAACTGGCGGGAGGCAGCCAACAGATCGTCAGCTCGGTACGGGAAATTGACAGTATCAGCAAAGGGACTGCCAGCCAGGCGCAGACTGTGTCGGCGTCCACCGAGGAACAGTCGGCCACCATGGAAGAGATCGCATCTTCCAGCCACAGTCTGGCCAAGATGGCCGAAGAACTGACCCAGACGGTCAGCAAGTTCAAGGTATAGCATCTAACGTCTGACAACGAAAAAGAAGGCGCCTACGGCGACCTTCTTTAGTTTGTCGGCGTTTTTTTCAACACACGCCCAGGTCTGTCGCCGGTGAGGCGGCCTTCTTTGACGGCCATCCGCCCGTTGACGATGACATGAGGTATGCCGTCAGGATAAAGGTGAGGCTGGATAAAGGTGGCATTATCCCTGACGGTGGCCGGGTCGAAGAGGGTCAAGTCGGCTGCAAATCCGCATTTTATGCGGCCGCGGTCGGTCATGCCCAGGATGTCGGACGGTAGGGAGGTCATCTTCCGGACGGCGGTTTCCAGGGAAAGGAGTTTTTTCTCCCGGACGAAGTGGCCGAGGACGCGGGGGAAGGTCCCATAGGAGCGGGGATGGGTCACAGAGTTTTTGTATAGTTCAGCGTTCATGGCGTAACCGTCGCTGCCCACTGACACGTCGGGGCGGCGGAGGATGGTTTCCAGCTCGGTTTCGTCCAGCGAAAAATAAACGGCGCTGACCACCCCGCCTTCCTCGCTAAGCAGCCGGATGACTGCGTCTGCCGGTGTTGTCTGCCACAGCTGGGCGACATCGGCCAGGGTACGGCCACACAGTGCGCGGTTTCGCGGGGTGTTGGTGGCGGCGATCTGGATGGTGCCGGCGTCGCCCCGGACGGCGACGGCTTCGGCGATTTCCCGCCTCAATTGACCGGCAAGCTCCGGGTCTGCCAGCCGCTGGAGCATTTTTTCCCGGCCGCCTTCGTGGACCCAGCCGGAAAGAAGAACCGAGAGACCGGTGGAGGTGGCCAGGTAAGGATATTGGTCAGCCCAGATGTCCACTCCTTCGGCCCGAAGGGCCTGCAGCCGGATAGCCGCTTCGGCGCCGCCGCCCCAGAAGGGACGGCCGACGGCTTTGAGATGGGAGATTTCCACCCGTACACCACTGGCGCGGGCCACCTGGACGGCTTCTTCCACCGCGGCGTGGAGGGCGGCTTCTTCGCTGCGGAGATGGCTGGTATAAATGGCGCCGTAACTGGCGAGAACACGGCCGAGAGCCACGAGTTCCTCGATTTTAGCATAACTGCCGGGCGGGTAAATCAGGCCGGTGGATAGCCCCCAGGCGCCTTGGCGGAGATTTTCCGCCAAGAGTTCTTCCATCTGAGCCATTTCCCCGGAGGAAGGAGGCCGGTCGACCGAGCCCATTACGGCGATCCGCAGTGCTCCGTGGGCCACCAAAGGAATGAGGTTGACGGCTGGGGCGGCCTTTTCCACCACTCGAGCGAAGCCGGCACAGTCTGCCCAGGTGACAGCGATATCGCTGTCACCTTCCAGGCTGTTGAAACTGTCTTCCAGTTCGGTGTGGTGCCCGGCGCTCACCGGGAAAGAACCAATACCGCAGTTGCCGACCACTTCGGTGGTGACGCCTTGGAGGATTTTGCTGGCGGCGCCGGGATTCTCGAGGATGGTCCGGTCGGTGTGACTGTGAAGATCGATAAAGCCGGGCGCCACGGCCAGGCCGGTGGCGTCGATGACTTGCTCGGCGTGTCCGGGTAGTGCCGGTCCTATGGCCACGATCCGATCCCCCCGTACGGCAACGTCGGCTGCAACCGGGGCGGTACCGGAGCCGTCAAAGACAAGCCCGTTTCGGATGAGTAGTGAATACAGAACAATCCCTCCCTGGAGTGATGGCGGTTTCTTTATTATTATTGGTATGGTATTCGGAGAATATGGCCGCTTTCCTGTGACGAGACGCTAAAATATTCCGCGGTAAAGGAGAGGAGGCGGCAACCGGAGCTAGAATATATTGGATAGGACAGACTAGCGTGGATGCAAGCTGATGCTGACAAGGGGGACGAATATGAAATACCGGGTATTAGGCAAGACCGGTCTAAACGTTTCGGAGCTGGGGTTCGGCGGAATCCCAATTGTGCGCCTGGCCACCGATGAGGCGGTAGCTATTTTGCGGCACGCCTTCGACCGGGGGATTACCTTCTATGATACCGCCAATGCTTATAAAGACAGCGAGGCCAAGATGGGTATCGCTTTTTCGGGTATACGCGACAAGGTGGTTTTGGCCACTAAAACTCTGAAGCGGGACGCGGCTGGGGCGAAAGAGCAACTGGAAAACAGTCTGAGGATGCTCCAGACCGATTATATCGATCTTTATCAATTCCATCAGGTAGCCCAGGAAAAGGATTGGGCAGCCATATCCGCTCCCGGCGGGGCGCTCGAGGTGGTGGTCAAGGCTCAGCAGGAGGGCAAGATCCGTCATATCGGGGTGAGTTCCCACGGGCTGCCGATGGCGATCAAACTGCTCAAAATGGGGTTGTTCACCACCATCCAGTTCCCTTTCAACTTTATTGAAACTGACCCCAGCAGTGAGCTGCATGTGCTGGCCCGCGAAATGAATATTGGTATTTTGGCGATGAAACCCTTTGCCGGAGGGGTGATCGACAACGGCCCGCTGGCTTTTAAGTTTCTGCGCCAGTATCCTGACGTTCTCGCCATTCCTGGTTATGACTCGGTGGCGGCGGTGGACAATATCGTCGATCTGTATGATCAGCCTAATGTTGTCGACAGCAGCGATCTTGCACTGATGGATAAATACCGGGCCGAGCTGGGTAAGCGTTTCTGCCGCCGCTGCGAGTATTGTCTGCCCTGTCCCCACGGGGTGAATATCACTCCGGCGATGGGGTATCCCATCATGGCGGCGCGGATGTCGCCCCAGATAGCGGCGTCCAGGCAGACGCAGATCATGGAGACGGTGGTCAAATGCACCCAATGTGGCGTATGTATCAGCCGCTGTCCGTACGAGCTGCCGATTCCGGAGATCCTGCGGAAGAATTACGATTTATTCGAATCTCACCGCGCGTCTCTCTGAGCCAAGTGCTGCGTTTTTAAGGACTCCAGACCTATTGTCAGGAGGATTTTTCCTGGCGTATAATGGAATTAGCCTAGCAGTAGGAGGAATCAGATATGAATCCAGTCGGCTTGTCATCAGTTATTTCCATGGCGCAAAACAATGCTGCCGGAACGATGGTCATGAAAAAAGCCCTGAATACCTTTCAGCAGGATGGAAATAATTTGGTTCAGCAACTGGCCCAGATGGTTCAAAGCGTCCAGCCCAACCTGGGAAAGAATGTTGATATCAACATCTGACATTTGATGCGGTATTGCCGAGAGTTGAATAGTGCACCGCAAAGCATAACTTGTTTCTGCGGTTGAAGATCGAACGATGGAAAGCCTTTGCCTGGCGGCAGAGGCTTGTTTTTTTGCCTTGAGGCAATTTTTTCAGTTTGTCGGGTATGAATCAGGTTATATCTGGGTAAATATAAAATGTTTGCCAGAGGGGCTGGCGCGGGCAGCAGTTAGACGGTATAGAAAGCCAGCTGACGGCAAACAATATCAATCATAATGTATTGGGGAGCAGAATGCAGACATTAGAACTTACCAGTTATGACCTGTATTTGTTTAACGAGGGAACCCACTGCCGCAGCTATGAGATGCTCGGCGCACATATCACTGCCGAGGACGGCAGCCCTGGCGTTCGTTTCGCGGTTTGGGCACCCAGCGCCCGGGAGGTACGGGTTGTCGGTAATTTTAATTCCTGGCAGGGAGCCGGTCATGTCATGCGACCGGTAGGCAGCTCGGGAATCTGGTCGCTGTTTATCCCTGACCTGGGCGAAGGGGAGATTTACAAGTACGAAATCTATCCTCAGGAAGGCTGGTCTTTTCTGAAAGCCGACCCTTTCGCCTTTTGGGCCGAAGAGTCGCCGGCGACAGCTTCGCGGGTGGCCTGCCTTGACAACTACCATTGGCAGGATGGCACCTGGCAGAAGGGGAAAAACGCCGACGCCCTTTACAAGCAACCGATCAACATCTATGAAGTCCATTTAGGCTCATGGCGTCATAAAGAAGGCGGACGATCGCTGACCTACCGGGAGCTGGCCGACGAGCTGGTGGAATATGTCGTTACAATGGGCTATAGCCATATCGAACTCCTGCCGGTGGTGGAGCATCCTTTTGGCGGTTCCTGGGGTTATCAGGCCACCGGGTATTTCGCTGTCACCAGCCGTTATGGTTCTCCCCATGATTTTATGTATTTCGTCGACAAGTGCCACCAAAGCGGCATCGGCGTTATTCTGGACTGGGTGCCTGGTCATTTTTGCAAAGATAGCCACGGCCTGTATCGCTTCGATGGGACGCCGCTTTTCGAGAGCGGTTGGCCTGAACGGGGCGAGAACTGGCAATGGGGTACGGCGAATTTTGATTTTGGACGCTCGGAAATCCAGAGTTTTCTTGTCTCCAACGCCCTGTTTTGGCTGGATGTCTATCATATCGACGGCCTTCGTGTCGACGCTGTGGCCAACATTCTCTACCTCGACTACGGCCGCCATGGCGGGGACTGGATTCCCAACAGCTACGGCGGCAACGGCAATATCGACGCCATGAATTTTTTGAAAAAGCTGAACAGCGCCGTTTTCCGCGAATACCCGGCGACAATGATGATTGCCGAGGAATCCACCGCCTGGCCGATGGTTACATGGCCGACCCATGTCGGTGGGCTGGGATTCAATTTCAAGTGGAATATGGGCTGGATGAACGATATGCTGCGCTATATGAGTATGGACCCAGTATACCGCAAGTGGTGGCATAATCTGGTGACTTTTTCGTTTATGTACGCTTTCTCGGAGAATTTCATCCTGCCCCTTTCCCATGACGAGGTGGTTCACGGCAAGCGGTCGCTGCTGGACAAAATGCCTGGCGACTATTGGCAGAAATTCGCCAATCTGCGCCTCTTGTACGGCTATATGATGGCCCATCCCGGCAAAAAAACGCTGTTCATGGGCGGCGAATTCGGTCATTTTATCGAATGGAATTACGAACAAAGCCTGGACTGGCATCTCCTAGACTATGATCTGCATCATCGACTCCATCAGTATGTCCAGAATCTCAACCACCTCTACCGCGATGAAACGAGTCTTTGGCAGATTGATTATGATTGGCAGGGGTTTGAATGGATCGATCCCCATGACTTTAATCAGAGCGTCATCACCTTTATGCGAAAGTCTACTGCTGCCGAGGATTTTATCGTTGTGGTCTGCAATTTTACGCCGGAGGTTCGTTACGACTACCGAATCGGCGTTCCCAAACCAGGCAGCTATCAGGAAATTTTCAACAGCGACCGGGAAATGTACGGCGGTTCGGGTCAGACCAATAGCGGCTTGCTTGTCGCCGAGGCGACCGGCTGGCACAATCAACCCTGTTCTCTCCAGTTGAAGCTGCCGCCGCTGGCGGTGACTTATCTGAAATGGCGTCATCACGAACGCCCGGCGCAAAGTCTGAAGCCAAGATGAGGTAATTGTATGGCCAAAAAAGAATGTATCGCCATGATTCTCGCCGGGGGGCAGGGGAGCCGGCTGAACACCCTCACCAGTAACCTGGCCAAGCCGGCAGTGCCCTTCGGCGGCAGATACCGGCTCATTGATTTCACCCTGAGCAACTGCTACAACTCGCGGATTGATACCGTCGGGGTGCTGACCCAGTACCAGCCCTTTGTGCTCAACAGCCACATTAGCGGCAACCGACCGTGGGGTTCTGGGGCGTGCGGCGGCGTCTTCGTCCTGCCGCCCTATATGACCAAGGACGGCGGCGAGTGGTACAAAGGAACAGCCAACGCCATTTGCCAGAACATCGACTTTATCGAGCAATACCAGCCCCAATACGTGCTGGTGCTGTCCGGTGACCATGTCTATACCATGAATTATCATTCCCTGCTGGCCTATCATAAAGAGATGAAGGCCGATATCACCATCGCCGTCCTCCCCGTGCCTTGGGAGGACGCCAGCCGTTTCGGCATCATGAATACCGACAGCGGCGGCCGGATCGTCGAGTTTGAGGAAAAACCCCGCCAACCCAAAAACAACCTGGCGTCAATGGGGATTTATGTGTTTACCTGGAAGACGCTGAAACAGCAACTGCTGGCCGACGACCGGGACCACAGCTCCAACCACGATTTTGGCCGGGACGTCATTCCCCGGATGCTGAAAGAACGGCGAAAGATGTTCGCCTACCCCTTTTCCGGTTACTGGAAGGATGTCGGGACGCTGGAAAGCCTCTGGCAGGCCAATATGGATCTGGTTTCCGACCACCCGCCGCTCGATCTATACGATCCGGCCTGGCCGATTTATTCGGTGGACCCGGTGCAGCCGCCCCACTATATGACAGCTGCCGCCCGGCCCGAGCGGGCGCTGATCGGCGAGGGCTGCCTGATTCATGGAGCTGTGGAGCGTTCGGTCCTTTTTCCCGGCGTTCAGGTGGCTGAGGGGGCGAGGGTGGTCTCCACGGTAGTGATGCCCGGAGCGGTGATTGGCGTGGGCGCCAGCGTTCATACGGCCATCATCGGGGCTGATGCTGTGATCGGCGATCATTGCCGCATCGGCTGCGTGGATGGAGAGGAAATCACGGTGGTAGGCGGAAATACCGTCATTCCCCGCGGCAGCGTTTTTACCGGTTGCGGCGTCGATTCCGGCTTTATCGGCATTGCCGACGCCAACGGATGGAGGGATCTCCGATTAATAATGTGATGGGGATTATCAACCTTGCCGGCGACAGTCTGGACCTGAATGAGATTACCCAGCACCGGCCCCTGGCTGCCGTTCCTTTTGGCAGCAGGTACCGGTTGATTGATTTTGTCCTGTCCGGCATGGTCAATTCGGGAATAGAAAATGTCGGCGTGCTGGTGCCGCATCGCCACCGATCACTGGTCGACCACCTCCGTTTCGGTGGAGACTGGAACCTCATGCCCAAACAAGATGGCCTGGTATGGCTTCCTCCCCCTGACGCCGAGGCGGAGCAGGCCAGCCGGGGCGACATTCGCAATTTCCACGGCAACCGCGACTTTCTCGCCAAAAGCAGCCAGGAGTATGTGGTTGTCGCCGGTGCCGGTGTGGTTGGCAGTATCGACTACCGGGAGGCGTTGCGGTTTCACGAGGAGACGGCAGCGGATATTACTTTTTTGTATAAGACTGAGGATCACACCCGCCAGGACTGCCCCAACTGCAGTGTGGCTGATGTGCAGCCTGCCGGCAGGCTAGCCGGCATCCGGCTGAAGCCGGAGACCCTCGACAACGGCAATTTTCTCCTTGATACCTTTATTCTCAAGAAGAATTTGCTGAGTGAATTGATCGAAGGCTGCGCCGGGCGAGGCAAGCCGGACAGCATTATCCAGGAAATCAGGGACAATCTGGGTTATTTGCGGGCCCGGGCCTTTCACTACCCCGGCTATGTCGCGAGAATTCATTGCCTGGCAAGCTATTATCGCCACAGTCTGGATTTGCTCCAGCCGGAGCGGTGGCGGCAGCTTTTCGCCCAGGCCGGCCAGATCTATACCAAGGTGCGGCATGACGCCCCCACCTGCTACGCCAAAGAGGCCAAAGTGGCCAATATCATCGCCGCCGGGGGCTGCCAGATTGCCGGCGAGGTGGAGAACAGTCTGCTCTTTCGCCAGGTAAAGATCCGTCCCGGTGCCCGGGTCAGTGAGAGTATCCTGATGGCAGGCTGTGAGGTAGACGAAGATGCGGTGCTGGAAAACGTCATCTGCGACAAGGACGTCCGGGTCACGGCCGGCAAGTGTTTGCGCGGTTCGTTGACCCAGCCGCTGGTGATCAGGAAAGGAACTGTTGTTTAGCATGCTCAAAGTGTTGTTGGTTGCCGCCGAGGCGGGGCCTTTCGTCAAAAGCGGCGGTCTTGGCGATGTGGTGGGCTCGTTGCCCAAAGCGCTGCGTAAACTCGGCGTTGACGCCAGGGTGATGCTGCCTAAGCACCAGGCGATACCGGCTGGCGACCAGGCAAAGATGGTGCTGCGCCAGGAATTCACCGTGCCGGTAGGCTGGCGGAAGCAATACTGCGGCCTGCAGGAACTGGAACATGCCGGGGTGCCTTTTTATTTTCTTGATAATATCTACTATTTCCAGCGTCCCACTCTTTACGGCCACTATGACGACGCCGAACGCTTCGCCTTTTTTTGCCGGGCGGTGCTGGAAAGCCTGCCCTATCTTGACTTTTTTCCTGATGTAATTCATTGCCATGACTGGCATGCCAGCATGGTCAGTGTCTTTTTGACGGCCCACTACCGGGAAAAACCTGGTTATGCCGACATCCGCACCCTGTTTACCATCCATAATCTCAAGTACCAGGGCGTTTTTCCCAAGGCGATCATGGAGGAGTTGCTGGGTCTGGGGTGGGAGCATTTTACCGCCGACAGGCTGGAGTTTTTCGACCAGGTGAATTTCCTAAAAGGGGCGCTGGCCTATTCCGACCGTATCAATACAGTGAGTCCGACTTACGCCGGGGAAATCCAAAACTCATTCTTCGGTGAGCATCTGGACGGTTATTTGGGGCGGAGACATACCGCTCTTTCCGGTATTATTAACGGCATCGACTACGAGAGTTATGATCCTGCCACCGATCCGAATCTCTTTTGCCATTACGACAGTGTGGAGATTGCCAAGGCGGAAAACAAGATATTTCTGCAGCAGCAGCTTGGTCTGCCGGTAAGCCCTGAGACGCCGATGGTGGCGATGGTCACTCGGCTGGTCAGTCAAAAGGGACTGGATTTGGTCGCCTATCTCTTGAATGAGCTTGCCTCCCTCGACCTTCAACTGGTGGTGCTCGGTACCGGCGAAGATCATTATCAGGACATGTTCTGGTATGCAGCCGGCCGTTACCCGCGCAAGGTGTCGGCCAATATTTGCTTTGACGAGACACTGGCCCGGCGGATTTACGCCGCCGCCGACTTGCTTTTGATGCCTTCACTCTTTGAGCCCTGCGGTATCGCCCAGCTGATCGCTATGCGCTATGGTTGTGTACCGCTGGTCAGGGAAACCGGCGGACTCAAGGACACGGTGGCGGCTTTTAACGAAAAAAGCGGAGAGGGCAACGGCTTCAGCTTCGCCAATTATAACGCCCACGATATGCTGTACACCTTGCGCCGGGCTCTCGATTTTTACCGACAGAGCGAGCTGTGGGGAAAAATCGTGAAGAACGCCATGGCTGGCGACTACAGTTGGGATAAATCAGCGCGGCAATATCAAATACTATATGAGACACTACTCGGCGAGGAGGCTGCTCATGAACCTGCAGATCACCCAAACTACGGACCAGAGTTCACAACCTTTTATGGACCTCAGCATAGCCCAATTCAAAGCGGAATTTTTGGACAGGCTGGAAAAGCTGCACGGCAAAACCTTTGAAGAGACTTCAACCTGCGAACGATACAAAGCCCTCAGCGGTCTGGTACGCGACTATATTGCCAAGCAATGGATCGAGGCTGACCGGCAGCGGCAGCAGGAGGGGCAAAAGCAGGTATACTACCTGTCCATCGAATTTCTCCTGGGCCGGATGCTCGGCCTCAATCTGATGAATCTCGGGCTTTACGACACCTGTGCTGCGGCCCTGACTGAACTGGGGGCCAACATTAAAGACATCGAGTCCGCCGAGGAAGACCCCGGCCTAGGCAACGGCGGCCTGGGAAGGCTGGCGGCTTGTTACCTTGACTCTATGGCGGCGGAGAGCCTGCCGGGCCATGGCTGCGGTATCCGCTACCGCTACGGCTTTTTCGAACAGGATGTAGTGGATGGCTATCAGGTGGAGGTTCCCGATAACTGGCTGACTGATGGCTTTTCGTGGGAGTTTCGCCGCCGGGAAGAGGCGGTGCCGATCCACTTTGGCGGCAGCGTCCGGGTGGAGGCCAATGGTAAGTTGCGCTACTACCATGAAAACTATGAATCGGTACTGGCGGTCCCGTATGATGTTCCGGTGGTGGGGTATCAGAACGGAACGGTCAATACCCTCAGGCTATGGAGCGCCGAGCCGGCTAAGGCTGATTTTGTCTGCTCGGCCTTCAACCGCAACGATTGCCTGAAGGTCATCGACTACAAAAATTCGGTAGAGACTATTTCCAATGTACTCTATCCTGACGATTCGAATTACGAGGGCAAAGTATTGCGCCTCAAACAGCAGTATTTCCTGGTGTCGGCCAGCCTGCAGAATATCATCGCCAAGTTCAAGCAGGGAAGACTGCCGATGTCCAGCCTGCCTGATCAGGTGGCGGTGCATATTAATGATACCCATCCGACCCTGGCGGTGCCGGAATTGATGCGCATCCTCATCGATGAGGAGGGGCTGGGCTGGGATGAGGCCTGGAACATTACGGTCAGCAGTCTGTCCTACACCAATCATACCGTCCTGCCAGAGGCGCTGGAGAAATGGCCGGAAAATTTGTTCCAGCAGCTGCTGCCGCGGATCTATATGATCGTCAACGAGATCAACGAACGTTTTTGCCAGGAACTTTGGGACCGTTATCCGGGGCAGTGGGACCGCATCCGTTCGATGGCGGTGTTGGCCGACGGCAATGTCCACATGGCCCATCTCGCCATTGTCGGCAGCCACAGCGTCAATGGGGTGGCCCAGATTCACACCGAGATTCTCAAGAACAAGGTAATGCATGGCTTTTACCATTTTTACCCTGACAAGTTCAATAATAAGACCAATGGGGTAGCTCACCGCCGCTTCCTGATCAAATGCAATCCGCAGCTCACCGAAGTGATCAACGACGCGGTGGGAACCGACTGGATCCATTATCCCTGCGATCTGCTCGGGCTTTTGAAATACGAAAATGACGACACCTTTTTAAACAGCCTGGCGGCGGTAAAACGGCATCATAAGGTGGTTCTGGCCCGTTATATTAAAGACTGGAACGGGTTTTATGTCGACCCGGACTCCATCTTTGACGCCCAGATCAAACGTTTTCACGGCTATAAGCGCCAGACGATGAATGTCCTTCATATTATGCACCTCTACAACCGGCTGCGGGAAAATCCCGACATGGACTTGGCGCCCCGGACCTTCATTTTCGGCGGCAAGGCCGCGCCAGGCTATGCCCAGGCCAAGCGGACCATCAAGCTGATCAATACGCTTTCGTCGATGATCAATAATGACAAATCGATTCGCGACAAGATCAAGGTCGTCTTTTTAGAAAACTATAATGTGTCGCTGGCTGAGATGATTATTCCGGCGACTGACGTCAGTGAGCAGATTCCGGCTGCCAGCCGCGAGGCCTGTGGAACCAGCAACATGAAGTTCATGATGAACGGCGGCGTCACCATCGGCACCATGGACGGCGGCAATATCGAAATCCGCAACGCTGTGGGGGATGACAACATCATCACCTTCGGTCTGACTGCCGAGGAAGTGATGGACTATTACCAAAATGGCGGCTACAACCCCTGGGATATCTATAACAGTGATCAGCGGGTGAAAACCGTCCTGGATCAATTGATCAACGGGTTTTTACCGACAGGACCGGATGAGTTCCGGCCGTTATTCGATGCCTTTCTCTATCACGGCGACCAGTTTTTTGTCCTCAAGGATTTCGCCGCCTATGTGGACGCCCAGATCCGCGTGGAAAAACTCTACCGCGACAAAAAGACCTGGGGCAATATGTGTATTCACAATATCGCCCACTCCGGCAAGTTCTCCGGTGACCGGACCTTCACCGAATACTCCATGGACATCTGGCAGATGCGACCGGCGGTGCCTGTCCGCTGCTATTGCCGCTCGGACGACGCGTTCGCCAAGCTGGTGCACGGCTGCGCCATGCCCCGCCAGGCTACCGGTCCGAACACATTTCCGTCGTAAGGCCGGGTGATAAAAATGGAGCAAGAGTGGCTTTGGCACGATTCACATGATGTTTTTTTTCGCAGCCCCTTTGGGGCTGTTTCTGCTGATTCACCGGTCAAACTGCGCCTCAGGGTGTGGACCAATGACCCGCCCGACTGGGTGAATGTCCGGCTGTGGCATCATGGTCACGAGCAGCAGGTGGCAATGATGCACAGGCAAAGCGATGGCGATGCCAGGATCTATGAGGCGACCATCACTGCACCGGAAGTGCCCGGTCTTTTATGGTACCATTTCGCTGTCGGGCGGCGGAATGAAACCTATTACTACGGCAATCCCTCGGGCCTCGGCGGTCCGGGGCAGATCGGCGGACCTGACCCAATGTCCTGGCAGATCACCGTTTTCCGCCAGGGCGCCACCGCACCGCGCTGGTTCCAGCAGACAGTGATGTACCAGATTTTTGTCGATCGCTTTTATAATGGCCGGCCGGGCGGCGAGCTTGTCAATCTGCCGCCAGGCAGTGTGATTCATGCCTATTGGGACAATACGCCGTTTTATGTCCGGGATATGCGCAACGCCCATATTTTTGCCTATGATTTCTTTGGCGGCAACCTCCAGGGAATACTGGCCAAGCTGCCCTATCTAAAGGAGCTGGGCGTCGGCGCGCTGTATTTTAATCCGGTTTTTGAGTCGCCAAGCAATCACAAGTACGATACTGCCGACTATAAAAATATCGATCCCACGTTTGGGGATTATGAACTGTTTTGTGAGCTTTGTGCCAAGGCCGGCGACGTGGGCATGAACATCATCCTGGACGGAGTGTTCAGCCACACTGGCAGCGACAGCCGTTATTTCAACAAAGAGGGCCGCTACTCTGACCTCGGGGCCTACCAGTCTCCTGATTCGCCTTATTACCGTTGGTATCGCTTCAGCCATTTTCCTGATGAGTACGAGTCTTGGTGGGGTATCGGTACTATGCCCAACGTCGAGGAAATGGAGCCATCCTATATCAATTATATTATCGACGGCGAGGACAGTGTCATTAGGCACTGGCATCGGGCAGGGGTCAAAGGCTGGCGTCTGGATGTGGCCGACGAGCTGCCGGACGAGTTTCTCAAACATCTGCGGACCGTTCTCAAGGAGGAGGACCCGGAGGCGGTGCTTATCGGCGAAGTGTGGGAGGATGCTTCCCGCAAGGTGAGCTATGAGCATACCCGGGAATACCTCTTGGGGGATGAACTCGATTCGGTGACCAATTATCCCTTCCGCAACCTGCTGCTGGATTTTATTCTTGGCCGCCATAGCGCCGCCGAGACCCAGCAGCAGTTCATGTCCCTATGCGAAAACTATCCGGCGGAAAATTTTTATGCCGCGATGAATCTTTTGGGCGGCCATGACGTTCCCCGTATCCTGACCCTGCTGGGCGAGGCCCCTCCCCAGGATAGTATGACGATTATCGAGCAGGCCAAATATCGTCTGCCGCCCGACCAGCGGCGACTGGCTGTCGCCAGGCTCAAGCTATTGGTACTGTGGCAGATGACCTTTCCCGGCGTGCCTTGTGTTTACTACGGCGACGAAGCCGGACTGGAAGGCTATGCCGACCCTTTCAACCGCGGAACCTATCCCTGGGGGCGGGAGGATGGGGAACTGCTCGACTGGTACAAGAAAATGATCGGACTGCGCAACAAGTTTGCCGTGCTCCGGACCGGGCAGTGGCTGCCGCTGCCTGTCAGCGGCGATATTTACGGCTATGTGCGGCGCATCGAGCACGGCCGCGACGTGTTCGGCCAACCGGCCAAGAACAATATGGCGGTGCTGCTTTTCAACCGTAGCCGGGACCATACGGCAACCTTTGCCTGCGACATCGGTTGCTATTGCCAGGATGAACTGGTGGACGTGCTGAATGGGGAGAAGGCGGTCGACATGACGGACGGCAGGCTGGAGGTCACCCTCGGACCGCTGGAAGGCAAGCTGCTCATGGAGCGGACCGAACATCCGGCCACATTTGCCCGGACCGCAGGGCTGCTGCTTCATCCGACATCGCTGCCGTCAGTCTATGGGATTGGCGACACCGGAGCAGAGGCCCGCCGCTTTGTCGATTTTTTGGCGAGAAGCGGTCAGAAGTACTGGCAGATCCTTCCCCTCAATCCGCCCGGTTTTGCCGCATCCCCCTATGCCTGCCTTTCGGCTTTTGCCGGCAACCATCTGCTCATCTCACCCGAACTGCTGGTAGACAAGGGGCTGCTGGAGGCGGCCGATATCGCCGCTCCACCGGTATTTGACGGCGGCAGGGTGGATTTCGGCCCGGTAGAAGCCTATAAAGAAAGGCTGCTGCGCCGGGCCTTTGCGGCCTTCCGCCGCCGGCCGCCTGACCCTGACTATGAGAGCTTCGCCGCCGAGAACGCGCTATGGCTGAAAAACTATGCGCTGTTTATGGCGCTGAAAGATCACTTCGGCGGCCGTGCCTGGAACGAATGGGACCGGCCGGCCGCCGCCCGGGAAGCGGCAGCGCTGGTGCGCTATCAGGAACAGCTGGCTGAGGAAATCGCCTATCATTATTTTCTGCAGTACACCTTTTTCCGGCAGTGGGATGACCTGAAACGCTACGCCAACAGCCGGGGTGTCGGTATCATCGGCGACCTGCCGTTATTTGTGGCACAGGACTCCAGTGACGTCTGGTCCCATCCGCAGCTCTTTGCGCTGGATGAGGCCGGCCTCCCGCTGACGCTGGCCGGAGTGCCCCCCGACTATTTCAGCGAAACGGGCCAGCTTTGGGGCAACCCGCACTATGATTGGCCGGCCATGCATGCCGACGACTACCGTTGGTGGCAGGAGCGCCTGCGTCTGCTGTTTCGGCTGGTGGATGTGGTCCGCATCGACCATTTTCGGGGCTTTGTCGACTATTGGGTTGTTCCGGCAGGTGAGGATACCGCTGTCAGCGGCAGTTGGGTCGAGGGACCGGCGGCGGATTTTTTCGCCGCCATGGAGCGCCACCTTGGACGGCTGCCGATCATTGCCGAGGATCTCGGCATCATCACCCGGGCAGTCATCCGGCTGCGGGAGAAGTTCAATTATCCCGGCATGAAGGTGCTGCATTTTGCCTTCGGCAGCGGCGTAATCGGCGAGTGCTCGGCTGATGACTGCGAGGATAATATGGTGATTTATACCGGGACCCATGACAATGACACCACCCTGGGATGGTATGGCAGCCTAGAGGCTGAGGCGGCAGCCGGGGTACGCAAGTATTTGGGGCTGGAGGAGGGCGTTCGTCTGGGCGACTTTTGCTGGCGGCTGATTGAACGGGCTTACAGTGACGCAGCCTGTATCGCCATTGTGCCGGTGCAAGATGTGCTGTGTCTGGGGGGCGAAGACCGGATGAACCTGCCGGGAACGGTGGGCGGCGGCAACTGGCAGTGGCGACTACGACAAGGAGCGCTGACTCCCGAGATCGCTGCCCGTTTGGCTGAATTGGTGGTCAAATACCAACGTTAGCTGATACATAACCTTTTTTCTGGACGGGTATACTATTTCCGAGTAAGGAGGGATAAAGGTGAGCCTAAGCAAAGACAGCAACCAACAATACGCTGGCAACGGTGTCGCTCTTAGCCCGGCCGTTCCCGCCAAAGGGGAGACCGCCAGAGTAGTTTACAAAGGTCTTTTGGCCGACAGCGGCGCCGACAGGGTCTATGTACATGTCGGTTTTGGCGACGACTGGAAAAAAACTGCCGATTACAGAATGATCAGGACTGAGCAAGGGTTTGAAGCCGCCATACCGGTGACCACCGCCAATACGATGAATCTGTGTTTTAAAGACAACGCCAATAATTGGGACAACAACGCCGGCGACAACTATTCGTTTCATGTCCATTGACCGGTTTATCCATTCTTTCGAAGAGCCGCAAGGCTCTTTTTATTTTGGCATGTTGCCTGACAGCTATTGCGTAAAGGCGCCGATTCTGATAAAACTAAGATAACCTGCGGTGCATCAGGGGAAAGGGGGAGGTTGGGGTGCGGCTGTATTATTGGCTGAAAAACAGGGTTCAGATGGAACGAATGTCCATCCTGCTGGTGGTTGTCATCATTTATCTTCTGATGATTTTTGAGTTTTACTCCAGCCAACTGGTGAGCAAGCTGACGTTTTATCTCAGGGTGCTTGCCATGGCCCCGGTCAATCCGGGTCAGATCGCCTATATTGGATTGTTTGTTCTGGCGGCTCTGTTTTTTGTATGGAGCACTGGCATTGCCGTTTTGAGCGGCCTGGAACTGGTAGCTCGCCTCAAAGCCAAAAAGGGAAATAAGAAACGGTAGCTGTCTTTGGCAAACAAGATCGGATTTTTGCGGAACAACAAAAAAGCCTTCTGGCGCATTACGCCAGAAGGCTTTTTTACTTTTTTTTGAAAGAACGAATAGGACTTTTAGATTCTTCCGCTTATCATTTCTGACTGGTTTGGACGGTACCGGTAGTGATGGTGAGGCTGCCGCTGGTGTTGATGTAGTCGCCGGCGCGGTTGATAGCGTATTGAATGTCGCTGCTGATGGTCGGTAGGGTGGAGTGATAACCGCAGGCGCCAAAGTCATAGAGGTTGAAGTTGATTTTGCCGGTGGAGATGGCGACGTTGCCACTGGTATTGATAAAGCCGTTCTTGTCATTGAAGGCGTATTGGCTGTTGGCAATCACTGTCGCCGTCTTGCCGAAAGCGTATTGGGTGTTGGTGAGGGCCCCGGTGGTAATGGTGACGTTGCCGCTGGTGTTGATGTGGCCATTGGTGTTGTCGACTGCGTATTGGCTGCTGCTGGTGGTAACGGTCGGCACGTTCCGGCTCCAGGAGTCGCCGGTCTGATACTGGATATTGGTAATGGCGCCGGTGGAGATGGTGACGTTGCCGCTGGTATTGATGAAGCCGCTGGTGTTGTTGAAGGCGTACTGGCTGTTGGTGGCAGCAATGGTCGATGCGGCCCGGGCCCAGTCATCGCCGGAAAGATACTGGATATTGGTAATGGCGCCGGTAGTGACGGTGATATTGCCGCTGGTATTGATGCGGCCGCTGGTATTGTTGATGGCGTACTGACTATTGCTGGCGGCATTGCCTGTCAGATTCTGGGTGTTGGTGATGGCGCCGGTGGTGATGACGATATTGCCGCTGGCGTTGAGAACGCCGCTGGTGTTGTTCAGGCCGTACTGGCTGATACTGGCGGCTTGGCGGGAACAGAAGTCCCGGAAATCACCGTGGAAATGCGGGTGTTCATTGGCGGCGCCGGTGGTGATGGTAAGATTGCCGCTGCTGTTCAAGACACCGACTGTATTGTTGACAGCTCCGGCGAAAATGGTCAGATCGCCGCTGGCGTTGACGCGGCCGCCGGTATTGTTCAGCTCGCCGGCAGAGGCTTTAAGGCTGGTGTTGGCTCCAGAGTACAGGTTGCCGCCAGACAGATCGAGGGCCGAACCCTGTATTGTGACATTGCCGGAGGCGGCGGTTTTTCCTTTTAAGGTGATGGTTCCTTTGCCGCTGAGGGTCAGGTCGCCGCCGGAGGCGGCAATGGTGCCCAAGCTATTGACACCGACACCGCGTTCGGTGCTGATGAGTTTGATTTTGTCGGCGTACATCCCGCCCAGGGCGCCCACACTAATGGCGACTTGCGGCGCTTGGCCGGTCCGGTCGATGTGTTTGGTGTCGAGGGTGGCGTAGCTTACACTGTTAGCGCCGGCAATGGCGTTGAGTTGTTTGGCATGAATTTGGCCGTTAATTACCATGACCCGGCTGATGAGATCCAGACGGTCGGCGCCGCTGGCATTCAGGCCGTTGGTGTCGATGGTGATCTGCCCGCCTGTTGTCTGAAAGGAATCCAGCGAGCCGCAGCGGTCAAGAAGAGCTGTGCCGGTGGTCAGTACCGCCCGGCCGACGTTGATGAAGCTGCCGCCGCCAACAACGATGCCGTTGGGGTTGGCAAGGATGACATCAGCCCGTTGGCCGGCTACGGTGAGTGGGCCGTTGAAGTAACTCGCCCCTGGGCCGGTGACTTCGTTGAGAATGATCCTGGCGAGGGCGGTCGAGTTCTGCAGGGTGACGCCTTCTGCACCGACATCGAATTTGAGGTAGAGGTTGCGGGAAACGCCGGCAGCTGAAGGGGCGGTGATATCGACTACCGGTGCGCCGTTGACAGTGGTTACTACCGGCTTGTTTTTGCCGGCGTTGGCGTCAGCCACAACCTGAGCCGAGGCCGTTACCGGCTGGAGGGCCATGGTCAGGACAAATGCCAGGATGGTGAGTTTCGCCAGGCTACGATTGTTTTTCAAGAGCATTCTGTTGCCTCCCTTTAAAATGAATAAGGCCGGTTGTATGTGGGTCTAGCGATTGGACGAGCCGCAAAAATGGCTCAGATTTGATAGGTGGATTGAAAGCCGAAGGTGGGCGAGGCGGTATGGAATCCGGCCGGTTTTTTGAGTGGCCAGCCGATAAAAAATTCGTAAGAGAGGTTCTTCCCGCTGCCGCGCAGTCCTGCCACCGAGCCGATGAGGGTCCTGCCAAGCAAGGTTTGAGCTGAGGGTCCACCGACTTGCCCCCCGTCCAGACCGGCGTAAATTTCCAGGCCTTTCGCACTGAGGGGTACGGCGACTTCGTTCCGTAAATACCAGCCCCGTTCGGCTGATAAGGTTTGCTCACCGTCAAAACCGCGGACGGTGAAACGGTTGCCGATGCTGACAAATTCGCTGGCAAAGAGGAGATTGCGGCAGTATTGGCCGTGCAGGGTTACGGTGTACCGTCCCTTTGCATCGCCGATGGCTACCGGTGTCGTCAGACTAGTGTCCAGCAGCCAGATGCTGTAGCGGGTGGTCGGGGACCCCGCCGACTGGGCTGCCGGGTCGAGCTGCGCTCCCCACCAGGGGACGCCCCGCTTGTTAGCCAGGGTTGTGTCGAGGGTTGCCTGACCGAGGTAACGCCGCTGCGTCAGGCCGAGCTGGGCCGCGGTGGTGATTTGGCGCTGGACTTCGATTTCAGTGTCTTCAATGAAGCTCCGGCTGGTGCCTTTGATTAGGCTGAAGTCCAGGCTGGTTTTGCTTGTCTGATCGCGGTGGAGCAGCTGGCTGATGCCATACGAGGCGTTGGTGATTTCACCGGAAAACTGAAAGGGGGACGAGCTGTCATTTATGTATTGATGATAATGGTAGGTGTAGTTGGAGTAGGTAAAGGTGCTGTCGCCATAAGGCAGGGAGTAATATATGCTGTCGCCGCGGGTGCCTCGGAGGTAGCCCCGGCGGTCGCCGTCGCTGTTGAAGGAAATGTTGAAGAGATCGTTGAGACCCAGGAGGTTGTCCATGGCCAGCGCTTCGGAGGTTTGGATTTTGCCGGTGGCGATGACGCCGGAGTCGTCTGTCGTCAGGGTTAATCGCCATTTCTGTGTTTCTTTCACGCTGATGACGACATCGCTTTCGCCGGGGTTTGCTCCTGGCTGGATTTGCATTTCTACGTCCTGGGACGGCACCCGTTTCATTTGCTCCAGGCCCTGCTCCAGATGACGGAGGTTGAGGATATCTCCCGGGCGGGTGGGAAAGGCAGTTTGCCAGTTTTTCCTGCCGCTGGCTTCATCCAAACGGATAGCGCCGATCCGGCCGGGAACGAGGACAAAGGTCAGGGTTCCTGAACTGAGATCTTGTTCAGGGATGACGATCCGGCTGGTGATGTAGCCCTGGTCAATCAGGGCATTGGCGAGGCGGTTGGCCAGGAGGTTGATGCCGACAAGGCCGATTTTTCGTCCGGCGTAATGCTGCAGCATTTCCTGGGCCCAGGGAATGCGCTCAACACTGTCGCCCTTGAGGAGAAGGGTGGTGATAAAAAAGGACGGCGTTTCATCCGGCAGGGGGAAATCCCGGGCCGCCGCTGCTCCCTTTTGCAAAAAGACGTCTTTTTGCTGGTCGCGTTGCTGGCGTTCCTGGGCTTCCTGGCGGGAACGGCGGTTTTGCTCTTCGCCGTCGGACGACGGCGAGGCATAGGAAACCGCCAGACCGATGTTGGCAACCATCCATAGCAGCAATAGGATACGACACAATCTTTGGACAAGTGAGGCCCGTGGCCTGAATGACATGCTTTACTCCTTAGTATCATAATGGAAACAATGATTGGAGGCCGCGCGCTCTTTCTTGGCGGGCCGGCGGCTACTACCCAACATTTCAATGGGGGACTAACTATCATTGAGTAATTCTTCTTAATTCGACAAAATCCTTTTAATCCCACACCAAACTTCTTTTGCCATACGACTGGCGACCAGCGGGAAGAGAAAAAGCAGCCTTTGTTCGGAGCGAACAAAGGCTGCTGTGGGATTACCGGGAAAGGCAGATAGTTGGTTTATTTGCTGATCAGCCGGATGGCAAATTGGGGGCAGTGGGGTACGCAGTAGCCACACAATAGACATCTTTCCGGATCGACCACCGCCCGGTTGTCGACAACATGGATGGCGTCGCTGGGACAGAATTTTTCGCAGTTGCCGCAGCCTTTGCACTGGTCCATGACATAGGTCTTCTTCTTGGTTTTCCCGACCAGAGCGGCTACGTATGCCGGAAGTTCCCGTCCTTCGAGATAGGCGATGTTGGCGTCTACTTCGGCCTGGGTGAGCATTCCCACAGCAAAAGCGGCTATGCCGGGCACCGTGCGGGCAAAATCGATGGCTCCCTGGAAACGGTCGACCAGATGGCCGCCTGCCATGATTTTCATCAGATACATGCCTTTGCCCTTCTCGGCAGCATACCCTATGGAGGCTAGCATATCTTCGCGGTCACCGTCGAGAATGCCGAGGCCAATGAGGTTCATCAGCGGATGGATGATGTCGATCTCTGGAACGTCGGCCGCCAGCCGGACGGCCTTGGCTGAATGGGTCGACATACCGGTGGCACGGATCCAGCCTTTGGCTTTGGCATCGCACAAACATTCCAGAGCGCCTTTGCGTTCCTCGAAAACTTTGGCGCCAGCCCGGGCAGCGTGGAGAAGAAAGATGTCGATGGTATCGCGGTTGAGCGCTTTGCGGGCCTCTTCGATGGCCTGCTGCATCAGTTCGTAGCTGGGTGCCCAGGATTTGCTGCTGATGATGACCTGGCCGGAATAGCCTTCCAGGGCCTGCCGGACATGGGGATAGGTATCATAGCGCTGGGCGGTGTCGATATGGGTTATCCCCTGTTCCAGACCGTAGCGGATGACTTCCGCCGCCTTTTCCACCGGAAAGTCTGCCTGTAGGGGGCCGATAGGCAGTGTGCCAAAACAGAGCTCAGAAACGGCGATCCCTGTCTTGCCCAGTATATTCTGTTTCATTCTTGTCGCCTCCAAAGTAAGATGAAAGCATAAATTCGCCCAGGGTGACGAAAATCCTGCCAGCTGTTTCGAAAGGAAGTAAAGATGGTCGGGGGACTGACGTTGAGAAATCAAAAAAAGAACCCCTTTTCGGGGTTGCCTGACAGATGCGTGAGAGTGATTCTTTCAACAGAAGCCGCCCGATTGTCTTTTTATCACCTATCTCTACTTCTCGGGATTTTTGGGCTGGGGTTTTGGTGCTAGTTCCTTGGAAAAATCGGTGGATTTTCTCTGCGGTCTGGCATTTTGGCCGCCCGGCAAATCCTTGAACCCCACAATCCTCACCTCCGGCTATAGTCTACCCGTTACCGGTGAGGTTTACTATTCTAATTTGCGAAATGTATTGGATAAAGAAGCAATGTAGCCGGGTTTCCGTGATGTCTCTGGCTTATCGTTTGCTTGTTTTTGTCGGATGTTGGAGAAATATTAGACAGTTATTTTGGGATGCAAGCGGCAATCTGGGATATCTGTGGTATAATAAAGTACTACAATGAATGCGATGGCCAGAAAAATCTTGTAGAGGAGGCGACGATATTGGTAAAAATATTCCCAGCAAGGTTTTTTATTGAAGATGAAAATGCAGCTACTCAGTTGTGGGACTGGATAAAAAACAAGGTCAAGGACTCCAGAATTAATCAAATCATCCCCCTGAAAATGGAGCACAGTTCTTCCAAAACCTCACATATCATGAAGGGATTAATTGAAGTCCATTGCACCGAGAATATAACGACAAGCGAGCTGGAAAAAATTCTAAAGCCGCATCCCAGCTTTATCCATCATATTTATTTTACCTTTCAGTAATTGAAAACCAGATCTATTCTAATTAGTAGTATCAGGACACTAACGATGATTTTGTCGGTAGTGTCTTTTTGCTGATTGCTCCCTATAGCTTTGCCGCCGGGAAGGGGCAAGAGCAAGGGCGGCAGCATTAAAATATCTGACAGGTGTATAGCCATCTTTCTTATTCTTGTGCTATAATCTTTATAATTGTCAATCGGCGGGAAAAATAGAGTAGAATTCTGTTTGATGAATGGCGATTGTTATTGGCTGTCAATGGTCCGCAGAGAGTAAGCAGGAACATGATTGGCCATCCACTGATAGGACTTGTAAGGAAGAGGACATCCCCGACGGATAACTGGCGATAATTTGACGGAAAGAGGTCGTCTGATGAAGATTTCTGCAATGTTTGGCGGCGATAAGCCGGTGGTTTCTTTTGAAATATTTCCCCCGAAGCCCGACCTCCCGTTGGATACTGTTTTTAAGACGGTGGAGGAGTTGCGCAGCCTGAAGCCGGCCTATATCAGTGTTACTTACGGCGCCGGCGGCAGCAGTTCGTCCCGCTCGATTGAAATTGTCGACAAGGTGAAAAATCACTACGGGTTGGAGACGGTGGCCCACCTGACCTGCGTGGGAGCGACGAAAGAGACTATCGACGCCGTTCTCGACCGCCTGCAGGAGCTGGGGATTGAAAATATCCTGGCCCTCAGGGGTGACCCGCCGGCGGGGGAGACGGCCTTCGTAGCGCCAGCCGGTGGCTTTAGCTACGCCAAGGATTTGATTGCCCATGCCAGGCAGCGTAAATTTTTCAGCATCGCTGCCGCTGCCTACCCCGAAGGGCATCTGGAGTGCCGGGATCTGGCGCAGGACATCGAATATCTCAAGCTGAAGGTGGACCAGGGGGTAGACCTGCTGGTGACTCAGCTGTTTTTCGATAATCGCTATTTTTACGCTTTCCGGGACAAGCTGGCCAGCCGCGGCATTGCTTGCCCCATGTCAGCCGGGATCATGCCGGTGCTCAACGCCGCCCAGATTAAACGCATCACCAGTCTGTGCGGTGCCGCGATACCCGACGAACTGAGCAGGATTATGACAAAATACGGCGGTTTTCCCGCCGAGATGGAGAAAGCAGGTCTCGACTATGCCTGCCGGCAGATGCGGGATTTACTTGATAATAAGGTCGACGGCATCCACCTCTATACCATGAATAAAGCCCAGCAGACCAGGACCATTATGCACAACCTGGGATTAGGGTAAATACTGATAAGAAAAACGAAGGGAATGATCCCTTCGTTTTTTATTTCCCGCCCTGCTTGCCTTTTTCTGTCATTGTGGTCTGCTTGTTTTTTACCATGCCGGATACTTTGGCGGCACCTTGGCTGTCCTTGTCTTGCTGTTCGCCGGAATTCTTCATCTTTTCACCTCACCTGTCCGGTTTTTCGGGATGGGGCTTGGGGATGGCTTCTACCTTTTGGCCCGGGGGGAACTGGGCGCTGCCCTGGGGATTGGACAGAGCGTCAATGGTTTTGCCACCCCAGGGTCCGTGTTTGGGCTGACGGTCGTCACGGCGGACACTGCCGGGAATCGGGACATCGACCATAGAAACACCTCCTGCTAGGGTAACGTTCGGTTGACAAAATCCACGTGCGGATTGAGCGAAGGCGTAGTGTTCAGTGTCTTGGGCTCGCGCTCCGGTGGAGTCTGCGGCTGTTTGGCACTGGCGGGCTGTTTGGGCTGAACCATGGCCACACCTCCTGCTGCGTTTATTTGCCGTGGCTGGTGGAGAATCATCACCTCCACCGTTATTTTCCCCCAAAAGCGATAAATAAAAACCCCCGGCGAGACCCGGGGGTTTTGGCAGATTTATTTGAATATCGATTTGACGAATTTCAGGGCCATCGTCCAGCCATAGAGAAAGGCGGCCATGAGGAGGGCGTTTAAGAGTCCCTCGCGAAGGAGTACCGGCAGGACACCGACGGCTGTGCCGGCAAAACGGAAGAGGCCGGCCTGCTGATCGGTTTTGCAGAAGGGCGTAATGGCGACAAAATGAAATAGTGCGCCATAGATGAAATAGCGCCACCAAAAATCGGAAGACGGTAAAAGCTCCATATTTTCACCCTTTATCGTAAGATTATATTCATTGTACTATAGGCGCCAAGGCTTGACAACGCCGAATTTGGCCAGGGGGCAGACAGAGGAAGTCAGGCCGGCTGCGGCGAAATTTAGAGAAAAAAGAAAGTGTAGGAGGCAATGGGGATGAAAGTTCTTGGTCTGGTGGCATCGCCCCGGAAAAACGGCAATTCAGAGATTTTGGTCAAGGAGATGCTGTCGGCATTGCCGGCTGACACGGAAAAAGAAATGATCCGCTTGTCCAGCCTTGATATTAAGCAATGCAATGCTTGTTATGCCTGTCTGCCGTCCGAGGCCGGGTGTATTGTCAAAGATGACCTGGCCTTTTTATTGGATAAAATCAAAACGGCTGACGCGGTGATCATCGCGGCGGCTTGTTATTTCCTCGGCCCGCATACCAGTATTAAAACCATCAACGACCGGCTGATTTCGGTGCTGGCCAACGCCGCCGACTATACCGGCAAGAAATGTGTGACAGCAGTGACTTACGGCGTGCCAGGCTGGGAGGGTTATGCCCGGGAAGCAGTGAACAATTTTGCCCGGTTTCTCCATCTCGAGGTGCAGGGTGATATGCTGGTGAATGCGGCCAGCCCCGGCGAGGCGGTCCGCCCGGAGGTGCTGGCTGCTGCCCGGGAATTGGCCGGTCGGTTGGTCGATGATGGACAGGCTGACATTGAGGCGCCTGGGGTGATCAGCTGTCAGGGGTGCGGCAGCAGTCTGCTGCAGCTGGCGCCGGACGGAAAGGTGCGCTGCGTGATGTGCGGGACTGAGGGGATGCTAAAATCAGCAGCCGGTGGGTTTGGCATTGATTTTGCGGCCGGTGGCCATCTGCGATTTTCACCAGCCGGAATGGATCACCACAGCAGGCTGCTAGAAGACATCAAACGGCAATTTATCGCCACCCGTCAGGAACTGGCCCAGCTTCGCCGGCCTTATAGCAACATGGATTGGTGGGTTGAGCCCAACCGATAACGATGAGGGGGAGACGGGTTTGCGATTTCTCCATACCGCCGACTGGCATCTGGGAAGAATTTTTCATAATACTCATCTGACTGAAGACCAGGCTTATGTCCTGGAACAGTTTGTCGATTTGGTGCGGGATGTCAAACCGGACGCCGTGGTGCTGGCCGGCGATGTCTATGACCGTGCCGTGCCGCCGCCGGAGGCGGTTAGTCAGTTGGACGACGTATTGTCGCGGATTTTGCTGGATTGCCGCGTGCCGGTGATCGTTACCGCCGGTAACCATGACAGTCCTGAACGGCTGGGCTTCGGCGAAAAGGTGCTGGCCCGGCAGAATCTCTATGTCTTCGGCCAGGTGTCGCCGGCCACCCAGCCGGTGGTGCTGTCTGACGCCCACGGGCCGGTTTATTTTTGCCCGATTCCTTATGCCGAACCAGCGGTGGTCCGCGAACGGCTGGCTGACGGGGAGGTCCACAGCCACGAGCAGGCGCTGGCGCTCTTGGCCCAGCGCATTCAAGACTCAGTGCCTTCTGGTGCGCGCCGGGTGGGCATCGCTCACGCTTTTGTCGCCGGCGGGACAGGCAGCGAGTCGGAGCGTCCTCTCAGTATCGGTAGCCTGGCTACCGTCAGTGCCGGGGTTTTTGATTCCTTCCATTATGTCGCCCTGGGACATCTTCATCAGGGCCAGCAGGTTGGGCGCTCTGAAATCCGCTACGCCGGGTCGCCGCTGAAGTACTCCTTCTCCGAGGCCAGACATAAAAAGTCGGTAGCGCTGGTGGAACTGGATGCCACCGGTAATGCGCAGGTGGAGCTGGTGGCCCTTCGTCCCCGGCGGGATGTCCGCTGTTTGGAAGGTTTTTTGGAAGAGATCCTGACCGCGGGCGGCCGGGACGACAATAACGAGGACTATGTCATGGTGACCTTGCGGGATCGCGGCGCCATTTTGGACGCTATGGGAAAACTGCGGCAGGCTTACCCCAATGTGCTGCACCTGGAACGACTCCAGGCAGCTGCGGCAGGCACCGAAGCCCATCGCGGCGATCACCGCCGCCAGAGCGAAGCCGACCTTTTCACCAGCTTTTTCGCCCAGGTTACCGGCCAGCCGCCGGATGAGGCCGAGACGGCGACAATGACCAGGTTGCTGGATGGCTTTGGCCGCCGGGAACGGGAGGTGGGGGCATGAGACCGCTCAGGCTGACTATGACCGCCTTTGGGCCTTACGCCGGGAGTGAAGCGGTCGATTTCGGCCGGTTGGGTACTGCCAGCTTTTTTCTGATCCACGGCCCGACCGGGTCAGGCAAAACTTCGATTCTGGATGCCATGTGCTTCGCCTTGTTCGGCAAAACCAGCGGCGATGTTCGTGACGGCAAACAGATGCGCAGCGATTATGTCGATCCGACTGTCGCCACTCAGGTGATTTTCGATTTTTCTCTGGGCGGTGACGCCTATCGTATCCAGCGCTCGCCAGAGCAGGAAGTGCTGAAAAAACGCGGTTCAGGCAATACCACCATGCCGTCGTCCGCCACCTTGTGGAAACGAACCGGTCTGCGCGACGATGGAGCAGAGGGGACAGTACTTGCCAGTCGCTGGGAGAAGGTCACCCAGGCGGTGGAGGGACTGCTGGGTTTTAAATACGAGCAGTTTCGCCAGGTGGTGATGCTGCCGCAGGGCGAGTTTCGGCGGCTGCTGCTGGCCAACTCCAAGGACCGGGAAGCCATTTTGGCGACCCTGTTCCAGACCGAGCTCTACCGGAGGATCGAGGACTATTTCAAGCAACAGGCCAAAGAACTGGCTGAACAGGTAAGGGAACTGGAAGATAAAAAGAAGTGGACACTGGAGCAGGCTGGGGTGGCTTCGGCCGCCGAACTGGCCGGGCGGCTGGCGGACGACGAGGCGCAGGGCAAGACCCTGACGGCTGCAGCCGCTGCTGCCCAGGTGGCCCTGCAGGCGGCCCAGGACCAACTGGCTGCCGTCAGGCTACTGAAGTCCCAGTTCGAGGATATGAGGCAGGCAAAAGAGCAATTGGCTGAACTGGCTGCTGCTGCGCAGGTGATTGACAGCAACCGGCAAGAGCTGGCTGCTGCCCGGAAGGCCGCGACGTTGGGCGATCTCGCCGAGCAGCTCGCACAGCGGGAAAGCGAGTGGCAACTGGCGGCAGCTCATTTTCAGCAGGCAGGGAGCGAGCTTGCCGCAGCCGGGCAAGAGGCCCAGCTGGCGGTAGAAGCCCTGCAGCAGGAAGTGGCTAAAGAGGGGCAGCGGCAGGAAGCGGTCGAGGCGCAGAGGCAGTTGGCTGATATGCAGGCCGGATTGCGGCAGTGGACCGACGCCCAGGCGGAGAGCACTAAAACTGAGGGGATAGCGCGCGCGGCGCAAGAGGCTTATGAGCAACATAAACGTAGCCTGCAAAAGGCTGCTGAGCAAATAGAAGAGACCCGTCAGGAGCGAGACAGACTGCGGGAAGAGACGCTACAGGCGCCTGCCCGGCAGGTGGCCTGGCAGGCGGCCCGGAAGATTGTCGAGCAGCGGGAGAAACTGGACGAGTTGCGGGCAGCCTACGCTGCGGTTGCCAGAAAAGAAAAAAACGCCAAGGAAGTATTGGCGAAGGCGGAGCAAGCGGTGGCCGCAGCCCGACTGGAACTTGAGGCGGCGCAAGCCGACTGGCGGCAGGGTCAGGCGGTGGAGCTTGCCAGGGAATTGAAAGAGGGGCAGGCATGCCCGGTATGCGGTTCGGAGCATCATCCCGCCCCTAGTCATGGTGCGGTGGGGGGCGTTTCCGGCGCTGACCTGGATAGTAAAGCGCAGCGGCTCAAACAACGCGAAGACGAATTGACGATGGTGCGCCAACAGGCGGCAGATATGGCGGTGGAACTGGAAGGTTGCCGGGTGGAAGGGCAAAGTCTGAGTGAGCTGCTTGGCGAAAAAACGAAAGTCGAAGTGGCCGATCTCCAGGCGATAGCCAGCGACGAGCGGCAAGCTTTGGCACTGGCCGAACAGGCGGCCGACAAGCTGCCTGGCATCCAGCAGCAAATGGATCAATTGGCGGCTGCGGCGAAAGAACTTGATGGCAAGCTGGCAGTAGTCGAGGGCGATGCCGTACGGTGCGCAGCCGAGTATGCGCAGGCCAAAGCGGTGGCAGCCTTACGGGAAAAAGCCATCCCTGAGGTGTTGCGTGCCTCAGGACGATTGGCCGAGGCGCTGGAGCAGGCCACGTTGCGCAGTGAGCAACTGCGATTCGCCTTCGAGCAGGCTCGCGAGGCGTCGGAAAAAAGCGCCCGCCAAGTCGAAGGGCGCAAGGCGGCACACGCCGCAGCCGAAGCGAGTCTGGCGGCGATAGCGGCCAGGCTGAACGAGGAAAAGGACAAGTTTGTCCGCCGTATCAGCGTGGCCGGGTTTGGGGATGAAGCGGCCTTTCGGGCGGCGCTCCGGTCATCGACGGTGATGGAATCGTTGGAGCAGGAGATCAGAGACTATGACGCGGCCAAACTGTTGACTGATGAACGGGTAAGATTAGCTGAGGCGGTCACGGCCGGTTTTGCCGAACCTGATCCGCAAAATGCCGAAGAGGTGGCGCACCAGGCTGAAGAAGCCAAGAACGAACTGATCGCGGCCCAGGCGAGGCTGGAGGAGGGTGTCGCCAAGCGGCGGGAATGGCTGGCAGAGCTTGGCCGGATCGAGGGTCAGGTGGCCGGACGGGGTCAGGAATACGCCCTTCTCGGGCGGCTGGCCGAGGTAGCCAATGGCCAGAACGCGCAGCGACTGAGTTTTCATCGCTTTGTTCTGGCGGCGCTATTAGAGGAAGTCATGCTGGCCGCCAACGTCCGGTTGAAAAAAATGAGCCGCGGGCGTTATGCCCTGCGGCGGATGACCGACCTATTGCACCGCGGCGCAGCAGGCGGGCTGGATATCGAGATTGAGGATAATTACACGGGTACAGCCCGTCATGTTGCCACCCTGTCGGGCGGCGAGACCTTCCTGGCATCGCTGGCCCTGGCGCTCGGGCTGGCTGATGTCGTCCAAGGTTATTCTGGGGGAATTTATCTGGATACCATTTTTGTTGATGAGGGCTTCGGCACACTGGACCCCGAGTCGCTGGACATGGCCATGCAGGCCCTTGTCGAGCTCCAGAATACCGGGCGGCTGGTGGGGATCATTTCTCACGTCCCTGAGCTAAAAGAACGGATTTCAGCCCGCCTCGAGATTGTTCCCACCGAGCGGGGCAGCACTATTCGCTGGTCGGTTTCGACATAGACTGCTTGGCTAAAACAACGCCGCAGATGGTGATGACTCCGCCGACGCCCTGCAAGAGGGAGACCGTCTCGCCGATTGTCAATACACCGATAATGATGGCTACGGGGGTAATCAGGTACATGTAGATCATGACCTGGTTAGCCCCGATTTTTTCGACGCCGTGGTTCCAGGCAACTAAGGCGATTACGGTAGCGGGTCCGATCGAGTAAAACAGCGAAGCCCAGCCTGCCGGGGACACTGCCTGCCAGGCGAAGGTGCCAACCTCCGGCAGGGCGCAGGCCAGGAGGATGATGGTGCCGACAAGGGAAGCGTGGCTGGTGACCCAGAGGGAGGAGTGGTTTTTTAGCAGCGGTGTGGCTAGGATGGGATAGAGTCCCCACAGGAATCCGGCTGCCAGGGCCAGTCCGTCGCCCAATAGTCCCGTCGTCGCCAGGCCACTGTAGGCAGGGCTAAAGCGAATGACCAGGAAAAGGCCGGCGAAAGCGGCGATACAACCGGCCAGAGCCGGGGTGTTGGGTTTCTCTTGCCCTGCTGCCGCGCCGAGCAGGATGGTGAAAATCGGTGAAACGCCGAGTCCGAGGGCGGCGTTGGTCACAGAGGCGTATTTGACGGCCGCGATATACACGGTCTGATAGATGGCAATGCCCACAATGCCGACGGCGATGATCCGCGGCAGGTCAGGCCGGGAAAAGCCGAGGCCGCCTTCCCGGTGCTTCAATAGCAAGAAAAGAAGGGGGGTGGCGATGATAAACCGCAGGGCGGTAAAGAGGAGGGGCGAAAAATCCCGCATGCCGAATTTGCCGACGGTGTAGTTGCCTGCCCAGAACAGGACCGCTGCCCACAGCAGCAGTTCCACTTTGTATTTTGATGTCATGGATCAGTCTCCTTGTCGTTATATGTAGTGGTTCGGTGGCAATCGTGTCAAATCCTTGGCCGGGTGGAAGATTTTTCGGCCAGCCAAGGGGTGCATAAGACGGTTGCTCACGGGAATAATGGTAGCGAGAAAGTGAGGAGGATAAAAAATGACGATGAGAATGAGCCAGCTTGAAGTGGAACGGGTATTTTTGGATAGCCGAACCCCAGAGATGGTCAGTGGCTACGAATTTACCGTCGACTGCGGCGCGGTTTACTTCGGGGCGGTATATGACGATGACGGCAGTCTGCTGGCGATTGATCAGTATTTTTACAGTAAGGCCTTTTCCCGCGACGACGTGGAGGATGCCCTGATCACTGAGGACTTGCTGCTGGTGGATGACCGGGATTTTCCCGCCAAGACTTATTTGCTCACCAAAGGAGAAGGCGGGAACGAATGGCTGCGGTTTCATGCCGTGGTGCCGGAGGCAATCGACCCTGCCTATTTTCAACAAAAATATATCGGTGAATGAAGGGCCGGCGGCAGCCGGCCTGGCTTATTTCCAGAGACTGACAGACAATCAGCCGAAAATTGTGTGGAATATTATGGAATCCATGCTATTGATACACTATGTTGTCGAATGGGTCGGGGAGGGAAAGGTAGAAAACGCAAGCTTTTCTCGTACTATCGGTCTATTATTCGACAAATGAAGTGCTTGACAAACGGCATTTTGTCGGTATTTTACGAAAAATACTTGACGAAAAATAAGAGGAAAACCACCCCGCTACAAGAAGGTTTATCACACAATGAGGTGTGGGCGTGAGGGGGAGACCGGTAATGTATTCTGCGCAGGCATGTGACAATAAACTGGGGCGTTTTCTCCGGGAGGAAGAGTATCAGGATTATTTTACATCCGCTAAGTCCGGTATGCTGTTTTTGGATGCAGCTTTGCGGGTGAAAAATATCAACCGGGAAACTGAAATCATTCTCGGTGTTGAGCGGGGGCAGTTGGTCGGCAAACGGGCGGAGTCAGCCTTTCAGTCTTTCGGGGACAAATTTTTGAAGATTTTCGCGATTGCCGAGTACGAGGATTTCTATACTGCCAATGTAAAAATCATGGTCAATGAACAGCCGGTTTTTCTTCATGTCGACGCTTTGAAGCTTCGTGACGCCAGAGGAGAATTGAGCGGCGTTGTTGTCGTACTGCAGGATGTCTCGGCGGTGAAGGCCTCTATCAAGCAGATACAAACCACCGAGATGCTGATGTCTCTGGGGGAACTGGCTTCGGGCATCGCCGACCATGTGCGGACTCCTCTCAATAGCATCAATAGTTGTCTCAAGGTCATGGTCAATCGGGTGGAGGGCGACGGTCACACGGCGCGGCGGGAGATTCTGGCGACGTTGCTGGATGAGGCGTCTTATATCAATAATGTCGTCAAAGAGCTTATTTTGTTTACCAAACTGTCGGTGGATAAACAGCCGGAAGTCAATGTAAACCGAGTTTTGGAAGAGGCCTTGTTGCTGACTTTTAAGCAACTGGGCGGCGAGCAGATTCTTATCGACAAACACTTGACCGAAGGTTTGCCGACCATTACGGCTGATGCCAATCTTTTGAAGCAGGCCATGGTCAATATCATTCAAAATGCTGTCGAAGCGATGCCTGAGCAGGGATCAATCAATCTAAGAACATGGCCTCACGCTGAACTCAACATGATGGTGGTGGCGATTGCCGACAGTGGGCCCGGAATCTCGCCACAGATCATGCCGCGGATCTTTGAACCGTTTTATACCACCAAAACCGACCGTATCGGCCTAGGGCTATCTGTGTCCCAGCGGATCATCCACGAACACGGCGGTTTCATTGATATCAGTGCCGATCCGGTCAACGGGACCAAGGTCCATATTTATCTGCCGGTGATCGATAACCGGTCGCAGCGTCTGCCGGTTACTCATCAACAACTGTTCAATCTGCAATAGCCTCTGGGCTGACGAGGTTTGCCAATCCCTGTAAGGGTTGGGCGTTTGGCAGAATTTTTCTGGTATACCGTCAAGGGCATCCTTCATATATGTTAGTGTAACTAATGTAGAAGAAGGGATGCCCTTGTTTGTTTTTCGTTCCGCGGTGCTGGCAGCTTTACTGGTGAGCTTTGCTGTTATCCCCTGTCAGGCCAAGATCAGTCCGGCTCCGAGCTCGCCTGGCATCGTTATCAATCTTCCCAGCCGGACGCTGGATTTATTCTCCGGCAATGAGCTGATCAAGACCTATCCAGTCGCCATCGGTAAACCATCTACTCCGACTCCTCTGGGCAGTTTCGCGATTTTTGAAAAGGAGGTGGACCCTTGGTGGTATCCGCCCCGGACTGGCGAGGCCGTCCCTTCGGGGCCTGATAATCCCCTCGGTTACAGATGGATGGGGTTTGCTCCCCTCTATGGCATGCACGGCACCAATGCCCCTTGGGCAATCGGCCAGGCCGTATCAAATGGGTGTGTTCGCATGCATGAGGAGGACGCTGAGGAACTGTTTGAAGTGGTGCCCTATGGAACGCCGGTGCAGATCACGTACGAGCGGGTGAAGGTGAGTATCGATCATACGGGTCAAGCGTCGATCGGCATCTATCCTGATATTTACGGGTATCAGGCGGTGACCGTGGCGCAGGCGAAAAACAGGCTTGCCGCAAAGGGCCTGGATGGATATTTGAGCGATGCGGAAATCCTGCGACTCATTCAGGAAGAAGCCGACAAGCAAATCGTCTTTGCTCATCTCGGCAACATCAGGGTGAATGGCAAACGGCTTGCCGACTGGGCCGTCACGGTGCAGAATGTTTTGTATATTCCGGTTTGGCCGGTGGCAGGCGCACTGAATGCCAGTATTGCCTGGGATGAACAAAATCAGCAGGTGCGGGGCGGGAAGCGCTCTGTACCAGGAACGGTCATGGGTGAGAGGGTTTTTGTCACGGCCCGCGACGCCCAGCTATTGTTCGGTGGTCAGCAAGTATGGCAGCCGGAAGATAATATTTTGGAAATCGATGTACTGGAGCTGTTTTTCAACGGCAAACCACTGGCGGCCGATGTGCAGGTGGTGGACGGCGTGCTGGCCATTCCGCTGCTGCCGCTGGCCGAAGCCGTCGGCCAAAAGATCATCCGGTCTCCGGACGTATCCTACTGGCTGCATGGCAGTAAAGTACCGACCGCTTCGATTGCTGACGCCCCTTATATTCAAATCACCAAGATTTATGATGTTTTTCAGACCTATGTCTACTGGAATCAGCAGGCCCGGAGCATTGAACTGACCTATCCCTTCCAGGTGAAGGGCGGGAATGATTAGCTGCTGGTGCCCCGGCAATCTGATTAAAATCGTAACCGCAACGGTCCTGCTTCGGCGGGGCCGTTTCTTTTTTTTATGAAAATAGGTAGGGGAGATGCGAAATCGTTGTCAGAATAAAGAATTAAAGGAAGGATTTCAGTGGTAAATCGCTGAATGTATTTATGTTACGGGTTGACTACGGGCTTCCTGCCGTATCCGCCACATTGGTTGGGGAGTAAATTGCAGTGAATATCGGCAACCGTCTATTCTTTTGGATCAGTATCAGCCTTATCGTCACCGGCGCTTGCCTGGTGTATTTGATTGTACCGTTTGTCCAACAGGCGGTATACGAGAAGACCGCAGTTGCCATGGCGTCCGAAACCGAAAAAGCGGCCGACAAAATGGATTGCTGGTTCTCCGAACGGGGGCAGATTCTGCGGAGCATAGCCGCCCAGGTCGAAGTCGACGGACTCGAGGTGGATAATCCCAGACTTCCAGGGTATCTGGAGGGAATGGCCGCCCGTTTCAGCGATAAATTCGATTATCTTTATATCGGCTTTGCCAACAAGGTTCATGTTACCACCCGGACGACCAAACCTCTGGCTGGTTTTGATCCTACCAGCAGACTGTGGTATCAAGACGCCATGCTGCGCAACACGGTTGTGGTGACTGAACCATATCCTGATGTCCAGACCGGAAAGTTTTCCCTGACGGTGGCCTATCCTGTCCAGACCGCCGTTCCGGGGGTGATCGGCAGTGACCTCTATTTGAGTGTGCTGGAAGGGCTGACCAGGGAGGCGCTATTTCATCCGCAGGCCGAGGTGATCTTGATTTCCAGGGCGGGCATTATTCTTTATTCGACTGACAGTGGTCTTGGTTCGCCGGGGGAGAGCATCGCGGCTACGCACAGTGGGCTGTATTACCCGAGTTATTCCCGATTCCTGACCGGTGAGGGGAAGGCGTTTGAGTTTGAACGGGAAAGTATTTCCTATCATATCCAGTTTTCAAGGGTGCTTACGTCAGGCTGGACAGTAGCGGTTGTCTTGCCGGATTCGGCATTTAGCGCGGAAGCGAAAAAGGTCCTCAACTATCTGACTGTCATCTTGCTGTTTGGTGCCACGGTGATTTTTTTGATTATCTATTTTACTATTTATCAGATTACCCTGCCCCTCCAATGGATCAGTGAAACCGCCCAGAAACTCGGTGACGGCAGGTTGACCGAGTCGTTTCCCCGGGCCGGGGCCAAGGAGGTCGTCGATCTGGCCCAAAGCCTGGATAAGATGAGGCGAAACCTGTTGTTCACTATGGAGGAAAAGGATAATCTGCTGGAAGAAACCCAGGCTCAGAACACCGAGATCGAGGCTCTCTACGAGCAGATGAAGCAATTGGTCCAAGAACTGCGGGCGATTGTGGACAACGCCGTGGATGTTATTTATATCCGCGATGCCAGCGGCAAATATCTCTTAACCAACCACGCCGCCAAGAAGCTGCTGGGCAAGGCGGACCGCACCGGTGCCGGCCCGGCTAATTCGCAGGTGATGGACAAGCTCACCGAGAAAGATGGTGAGGTTTTGGCCGGGAATACGGTCAAGATGGAAGTGTCGGTTCCGGTCAAAGGGGAAACCCATACTTATGATATCATCAAGGTTCCTTTGCGAAGTGAAACCGGCGTAGTTTCAGCCGTTTGCGTCATCGCTCGCGATATTACCGAACGCAAGATGACGGAGAAACTCCAGACGGCCTTGTACCAAATTTCAGAAACCGCCAGTCTGGCTGACAACCTGGAAGAATTGTATCGGTCGGTACACGCTATTATCAATGATTTGATCCTGGCCAAGAATTTTATGATCGCCACCTATGACGAGAAAAACGGGATGCTGCTCTTCTCCTACCGGGTGAACGAGTTGGAAGAAACCGCTACGAAGAGACATCTCCGCAAGGGTCTGGCTGAATATGTCATCCGCACCGGCAAACCCTTGTTGGTTACGCCGGAAAGTCGGGCCAGGCTGGAAGCCAAAGGCGAGATTATACCTCCCGAGCGGCCCAGTACCGACTGGTTGGGCGTCCCCCTAAAAAGTGTGAACAACAAAGTGTTTGGGGTTATGTCGGTATGGAGCTACACCGAACAGGTCCGCTACACCAAGAAGGACCAGAACATTTTATCCTTTGTATCAAACCAGGTGGCAATGGCCATCGAGCGCAAGCAGGCTGAGGAAACTTCGCGTTATCTGGGGATGCACGACGCCCTGACCGGGCTTTACAATCGGGCCTATTTCGAGGAGGAACTGAATCGTTTTAACGATGACCGTTATCTCCCTACCACCATCGTGATGTGTGATATTGATGGTTTGAAGCTGCTTAACGACACGTTTGGGCACGCGCTGGGCGATCAACTGCTGATTGCGACTGCCAGGCTCATCCGGCGGGTCATCCGTCATGGCGACGTGGCAGCAAGGATCGGCGGCGACGAATTTGCCATTTTGCTGCCCGGGACAGGCGAAACGGTCGCATATACCCTCGCCAACCGGCTGCGGACCCAGATCGAAAAGTACAACCAAAAAGCCTTCGGGGTTCCCCTCAGCGTTTCATTCGGTTATGCCATTCGTTTGGACCGTGAGACTTCGATGCAGGATTTGCTGCGGGACGCGGACAATCATATGTACCGGGAAAAGCTGCATCACTCGCAGAGTGTCCGCAGCGCCATTGTCCAGACGGTGATGAAGCTACTGGAGGAACGTGACTTTGTCACCGAGGAGCATGCCGACAGGCTGCAGGATCTGACCTCCAGGCTGGCGCAGCAGCTGAAACTCTCGGAACCAAGAATCGCGGAAATCCGGCTTTTGGCCAGATTCCACGACATCGGCAAGGTTGGTATTCCCGATCATATTCTGCTGAAACCAGGGCCGCTGACACCTGAAGAAAGAAAAGAGATGCGGCGGCACTGCGAGATAGGCTATCGCATCGCCCAATCGTCGGCTGATCTCATGCCGATCGCCGATTGGATACTGAAACACCAGGAGTGGTGGAACGGCGACGGGTATCCGCTGGGGCTTAAAGGGGAGGACATTCCGTTGGAATGCCGCATTTTGGCGGTGGCTGATGCCTACGATGCCATGACCAGCGACCGGCCTTACCGTGCGGCCATGAGTCACGAGGCGGCTGTCGCCGAACTGGTGCGCTGCGCCGGGAGCCAATTCGATCCTGATCTGATTGAAGCATTTATCGCCTCCCTGAAAGAAGCTGACTGATGCCTTATCCAGGCAACCGGAGAATCGCGTTGCTATGACAATCTATTTCATCGCTGAAAGGATGTGAATACTGTGCCACGCCAGCTATTCAATATTTTGGTCGAGTACCCTCACAATAAGGAAGTTACTATCGTCGAAGTGAAAACACATCTTGAACAGGTTCTCAAAACGAAGGTTGATAAGTTCATCGGCTTTACCAGTTCGTCTCATGAGCGCTACCTGTCAGGGCCGGCCATCCGGGGGCACTTGATCATCGAGCATGCTCAAGCGATGGATGCCGAAACACTGCTTGGTCATCTGGTCGGCTCCAACGGACTGCTTGCCATCCATCAAATAAAAAAATTATAGTTGATTCTCCCTGTAATTCCGGCAGTTTAGGGTTCTTCCTAAGTAGCCAAAAGAAAAAGGCGGAAAACATTTTGTTTCCGCCTTGCTTTTTATATTTTGCAGTCGACCTTTTCCGGGGTGATGGAACACGGTAAGTTGCCTTCGGGTTCTGGACGGCGGCGTACTTTAGCCCCTTTAGAGCCCTGCGGCAGCCGTGGCTCGGCCCCGAACGGCCGGATGGACACGATATTGATGCTACGGATGGGTTGAACTGGCGGGATTTTTTCGTCGTTATCAGCCATGGGCTTCACCTGCCTGTCATTTTTTCCTCGCAGTATTCTATTCGCCGGAGCTGGCATTGACTCCTACCGGGGAGAGCGGGCTTTTTGAACGCATAACCTGGAAGATGAATTATAAAACTAGAAAGGGATTTTGGTTTTGCTAGCCAATTATATAACAGTTATAGGTAAATGGTGCTAAGGTGGTGTTGGCATGTCCCGCAAGTTTGTAATCATCGACGGCAGTAGTCTGGTGCATCGCGCCTTTTACGCACTGCCACTCCTGACCACGGCGGCCGGCCAGTACACCAACGCCGTATACGGTTTCGCGACCATGCTGGTCAAACTGCTGGCGGACGTCAAGCCTGATGCTCTGGCTGTGGCTTTCGACAAAAGCCGGGTGACTTTCCGCAACGAAATGTATGCTGAATACAAGGGCCACCGCAAAGCGACCCCGCACGAGCTGGCAGAGCAGTTTCCGCTTGTGCGCGAGCTGGTGCGGGCCTTTGGCGTCGCCATGCTGGAAGAGGACGGGTTTGAGGCTGATGATATCATCGGCAGCCTGGCCTGTCAGGCGGAGCAAAAGGGCTATGAAGTGATCATTGTCACCGGCGACCGCGACGCGCTGCAGTTGATCAATTCTTCGATTCATGTTCTTCTGACCCGCAAGGGCATTTCTGAGATGGATTTGTTCGATGAGGCGGCGTTGGCAGCAAAATACGGGGTGACTCCCCGGCAGATTATCGATCTTAAGGGACTGATGGGCGACGCGTCGGATAATATTCCCGGTGTGCCCGGGGTGGGTGAGAAGACGGCCGCCAAACTGATCGCCGAATTTGGCTCGGTGGAAAATCTGCTGGCCAATCTTGACAAGGTGACCGGCAAAAAGCTGCAGGAAAATCTCCGGGAAAATAGCGAGCTGGCGGTTTTATCGAAAAAACTGGCTACCATCGACTGCCATATGACGCTGGATTTTATTGAGGAAGAATTTTGCCTGCGCCCTGATAACGCCAGGCTGCGGGATTTATTTACCCAGTTTGAATTCAAAAGTCTGCTAGCCAGACTGGACGTCATTTTTCCTGGACAAGAGGCCAGTGCCCCTAAGGCCATTGCTTTGCCCCAGGCCCGTGTTCTGGCGACCGGGGCGGAAATTGCAGCCTGTGTCGACCAGATCCGCCGTGCAGGCCGCTTGGAATGCATCGCCGTTACCGTCGGTCAGGTGCCTGCGGTGGAGTGGAAGGGGCTGGCGGCAAAGCTGGAGAGCGGCGCTGCCTATATAGCGGCTGAAACTGATGGCTGGCAGGATATTCTGGCGCTGCTGGCCGACTCGGCTATTTTGAAGATCACTTATGACGCTAAGACGCTGGCCAGTGCCTGTCTGGCGGCAAATACCCCGCTGAATGGTCTCAGCTTTGATGTTCTGCTGGCGGCCTACCTGCTCGACCCCACGGCTGCCGCCTATCCGCTGGAACAACTGGCGGAAAAATACCTTGGCCAGGCGGCTCCGACCCAGGAGAAAGGCGCAGTGCGCGGCCCTGATTTTGCTGCCTGGGCGGCTACTGCCGTTAGCCAGTTGCACCCGGTGCTGGCTGATAAAATGGCTGCGGCCGGGCTGGCGGCACTTTATGAGGAAATCGAGTTGCCGCTGGTACAGGTGCTGGCGGTGATGGAACATACCGGGATCAAGGTGGATGCCGGCCGTCTCGGGGTGATGTCTGAGGAGATCGCCCGCAAGGTCGAAGCCCTGCTGGTGGAAATTTATGCACTGGCCGGGGAGGAGTTCAACGTCAATTCTACCAAGCAGCTTGGTGTTATCTTGTTTGAAAAGCTCAAGCTGCCGGTACAGAAAAAGACGAAAACGGGCTATTCTACCGACGCTGAGGTACTGGAAAAACTGGCAGGTGAGCACCCGCTGATTGATAAGCTGCTGGAATACCGCATGCTGACCAAGCTCAAGTCGACCTATCTGGACGGGATGGTCGGTCTGATCAGCCCGGTGAGCGGCCGTTTGCACACCACCTTCAACCAGACGGTGACTGCCACTGGCCGGTTGTCGAGCTCCGAACCCAACTTGCAGAATATTCCGGTTCGCAGCGAGATCGGCCGCAAGATTCGCGAACTCTTCGTGCCGGATGAGGGCTATACGGCTTTATTGTCTGCCGACTATTCCCAGATCGAGCTTCGGGTGCTGGCCCATATGTCCGGCGACGCCGGCATGATTGAAGCTTTTCGCCACAACAAGGACATTCACACCGCTACCGCCGCCGAAGTATTCGGTGTGCCGGAAAGCGAGGTGACGTCCCAGCTTCGGTCCCGGGCCAAGGCGGTGAATTTCGGGATTGTTTACGGGATCAGTGACTACGGCTTGTCCCGCGACATCGGCGTCAACCGCAAAGAGGCCGGACTTTATATTGAAAGCTATTTCGCCCGCTACCCGGGGGTGAAAAACTATATCGACCGGATGGTGGCCGATGCCCGCGATAAAGGCTATGTGACCACCTTGTTCGGCCGGCGACGTTATCTGCCGGAGATCCAAAGCAGCAATTTCAACCTGCGGTCCTTTGCCGAACGAACAGCTATGAATACCCCGATTCAGGGAACGGCAGCCGATATCATTAAGAAAGCCATGGTTGAGGTTTCTTGCCGGCTACTGGAGCTGGGGCTGAAGAGCCGCGTCCTGCTCCAGGTCCATGATGAATTGGTGCTGGAGGTAACGGCTGACGAAGAGGCCAAGGTGGGCGCTATCGTCTGTGAGGCCATGGAAGGGGCGGTCAGTCTGGCGGTGCCGCTGACCACCGACGTCAAGAGCGGGAAAAATTGGGCTGAGGCCAAATAACGGAGGACTGCAGATGCCGGAAATGCCGGAAGTGGAAACCATTCGCCGCACCTTGGAGAACAAGGTGACCGGAAAACATATCAAAGAAGTGGAAATGTTGTTGCCGCGATTGATAAAATGGCCGACAGCCCACGAATTTCAGGCTGTCGTCACCCATGGAGCGATTACTCGCCTGGAGCGCCGCGGCAAATATCTCTTGTTTCATCTTGACAACGACTGCGTGATGGTGGTACATCTTAGGATGACCGGTCGTCTGCGCTATCTTACTCCAGGCACAACGCCTGACCGGTTCACCCGCATCGTCTTTCATTTTACCGGCGGCGATGCTTTGGAATACGCCGACAGTCGTACCTTGGGTACTCTCTATGCGTTGCAGCCAGCCGAACTTTGGCGGATCGCCGGTTTGGCCAGCATGGGGCCTGAACCTCTGTCGCCGGAGTTTACCCTCGATTATTTCCGGGAAACGATGGCTGGTCGCAAGGGGAAGATCAAGGCCCTGCTTTTAAACCAAAAACTTATCGGCGGTCTGGGCAATATCTATGTCGACGAATGCCTGGCCCTGGCCGGAATCAATCCGGAACGCGTCGGTGCCAGCCTCAGCGAGGCTGAAGTGGTCAAGCTGCACAATGCGATCAATCAGGTCATTCATCAGGGCATCGAGCACGGCGGCACCACCTTTAGGGACTACCGCGACGGCGATGGGAAGAGTGGCAGTAACCAGCACCACTTGAATGTATACGGCCGGAAAAATCAGGCCTGTAATACCTGCGGGACGCCGATCGCCAAAACCGAGGTGGCAGGGCGCGGTACCCACTTTTGCCCAACCTGCCAGCGCTAGGAGGCGGTAATCATGCGGATCATTGGGCTCACCGGCGGTATTGCCAGCGGGAAAAGCACAGTGGCCAGCCTGCTCGAAAAGTTGGGCGCCTGTATCGTAGATGCCGACAAACTGGCCTGGGAGGCGGTCAAACCAGGACAACCGGCCTGGCAAGAGATCGTCGACTGGTTGGGACCGGACGCTTTATTGCCGGACGGCAGCATCAACCGCCAATGGCTGGCAGACAAGGTCTTTAGCGACCGCCAGGCTCGCGCCAAGCTGGAAGGCTTCATCCATCCCCGGGTTCGCGCGGGTGTCTGCGAGGCGGTGGCGGCGGCCCATATACGGGGTGAGGTGGCTGTGGTACTCGATATACCTCTTTTATTTGAAACCGGTTGGACCGAAGCGATTGACGAAACCTGGGTAGTGAAGGTTGATGCCGCCATTCAGCTGACCAGGCTGATGGGCCGGAATGGTTTTAGCCGGCAGGAAGCCGAGACCCGCATCAACTCCCAGATGAGCCTTGAAAAAAAGGCCCTCCTGGCTGACGTGGTAATTGATAACAGTAAGGATTTTGAGAGTACCAAAAAACAGGTCGAGGCGGCCTGGCAGCGCAGTTTGGCTGCCAAGTAGTCCGGCATCTTTTGGTTCTTTAGCACATACTCTTTAGCAGAGTATGAGACGACGGAGTGATTATGTTGCGCATTTTCAAGTGGCTGAGAGCGCTGGTTCTGACGGCGGTGCTGCTGGCTGCGGTCGGCTATGGTATATATAGCAGCGACTGGTTCCAAAAGAACTATGTCTATCCTTTCCCGCACAAAGAGACGGTTTTCCGTTATGCCAAGGAAAATGGACTCGACCCTTATCTGGTCGCCGGGGTGATTCGCACCGAAAGCCGGTTTGTTCCGGTAGCCCGCTCGCCCAAAGGGGCTGTCGGACTGATGCAGATGATGCCAGAGACCGGGCAGTGGGTGGCTACGCAGATGAATTACCCCAATTTTTCGGCTGGCCTGCTCACCGACCCTGAAGTAAACATCAAATTCGGTACCTGGTATATGGCTTCACTGAGACGGGAATTTCAAAACAACCAAATTCTGGCATTAGCCGCCTACAATGGCGGCCGGGGCAATGTAAGGCAGTGGATGGTGCAGTATGGCTGGACGGTGGATTTTAAAGATATAAGCCAAATTCCCTTCCCTGAAACCCGGGATTACGTGAAAAAGGTGCTGGCGTCAAAAGAGCGCTACCGCGAGCTATACGGCAAATAGAGGTTGTCAGGAAAATCCCGACTGCGCGTTCCCGCAGTGGGTAGGAGGCGTTTTTTTGCGTTACGGAAAATGGGGACTAGTACTCTTGTTGGCGACGGCGCTATTGCTGAACTTGGGCTGCGGCCGTAAAGACACGGCCGAGACACAGCCGGCGAAAAAGGCTGCAGCCGGCGGGCAACTGATATACGGCAGCCTGCAGGAGCCCGACACCCTCAATCCACTGCTGTCCGACCTGCTGGCCACCTCCGAGGTGGGTAGCCTGATTTTCAGCGGTCTGGTACAGCTGAACGACAAAGGGGAATGGCTGGCCGACCTAGCAAGCGAGGTGCCGTCCCGCTTAAATGGCGGCGTCAGTCCTGACGGTCTGACTGTCACCTATAAACTGCGCCCTGGCGTCACCTGGCACGATGGCGCTGCCTTCAGCTCGGCTGATGTTAAGTTTACCTGGGAAACCATTATGAACCGCAAGGTCAATGTCATCGTGCGGGATGGTTACGATAAAATTGCCGCGGTGGATACCCCGGACGCCAATACGGTTGTCATCCGCTTTCGGGAGTACTACGCACCTTATTTGAGCCTGTTTTCAGTTATTTTGCCCAAGCATTCCCTGGAAACGGCTGGTGATTTGAATAAGGCGCCCTTCAACCGCACCCCGGTGGGAACGGGGCCATTTAAAATCAAAGAATGGCGGATTGCCGACGCCATTGTACTGGAAGCTAATCCTGCGTATTTTCGCGGCAGGCCAAATCTGGACGGCATCATCTACAAGATATTGCCTGACAGCAGTATTATGCTGAGCCAACTGAAAGCAGGCGAGGTGGATGTGGTCAGCAATATCGCTTTCAGCCTCTTTGAACAGGTCAAAGGGGTGAACGGGGTGCGGGCGCTGGTGACTCCCAACATGATCTGGGAACACCTTGATTTCAACCTCGACAACGCCCTCTTTCAGGATATGCGGGTCAGGAAGGCCATCGCCCTGGGGATTGACAAGCAGGCCATCGTCAATAACGTTCTCAAGGGTGTGGCTAGCCCGGCAGCAGGAGATCAGTCGCCCATCTCCTGGGCCTATAACCCTGTGACCAAGGCTCAGCCCCGCGACGTCAACGCCGCCAGGGAGCTTTTGACTCAGGCAGGGTGGCAGTTGGGCACAGACGGAATCTTCGCTAAAAACGGCCGGCGACTGTCCTTTAGTCTGGCCACCACTGTCGGCAACAAGACCCGGGAAACGGTAGCCCAGACCATCGCCCAACAGCTAAAAGAGATAGGAATCGCGGTTGACGTGCGGCTGATTGATGCGCCGATCTTCTTTGGCGACGTGCTGAAAGCCCGCCGCTTTGAGGCGGCGATGTACGCCTGGGTGGCTGGTGCCGACCCGGATGACATCAACCTCTGGCATTCGAAAAATATTCCTGCTCAGGGGAACGGTTATACAGGGCAGAACTACCCCGGCTGGAGAAACACTGAGGTGGATAGGCTGACTGAGCAGGGAGGGCGGCTGACAGATCTGGAGGCCAGAAAACAGGCCTATTTACGGATCCAGGAACTGATTACCGCCGAAGTGCCGGTCATTCCCCTTTATTTCCGCTCCAATATCGACGCTGTGAAGGATACGGTGGTCAACTACCGTCCCAACCCCAGCCAGTCCGGCAACCTCTGGAATGCCTGGGAATGGGGCCTGACTCAAAAAAGGTGACCCTGGATTTATGCTTTGTTGCTGGCAATTGTCTGCTGCGGAGATTCAGCCTGCTGTCACTTCGCTGGTCGCTAGCTGAGGGTGCAGGGATATTATTAGCTATAAATGAAAGAAACCAGGATTTGCATATTGACTTTATGTAATAAAATTGTATAATAGTATTTGTCGGCGTTAGCAATAGCGTCAACCGGTTTCGGGGGTATAAAACCGAAAACTGGACAATACCCGGCACCAAACATGCGGTCGTGGCGGAACGGCAGACGCGCTAGCCTCAGGAGCTAGTGGGGGCAACCTCGTGGTGGTTCAAATCCACTCGACCGCACCATTTAAAATTTACAGCTTCCCAATACGCGGTAGTGGCGGAACGGCAGACGCACCAGCTTGAGGGGCTGGCGGGGGCAACCTCGTG
>JARLHX010000135.1 GCA_031292035.1 Negativicutes bacterium
CAACGCCAAATTTTACCGGATCATCCTGGGTGAAAACGGCATCCCTTTTCTGGTCAACCGCTTACGCAAGTATTTAGCCGATCTGACCATCAAGCGCTTCCGGCTGGTTGCTACGCAGCCAGGCCAGGGACGAATCCCGTTGGAGATAGTCGCCCAATATGCCGCCGGCTCGATTATTGGATTGATAACCTGGTGGCTGGAAAATGATATGCCCATCCCGCCCGACGAGTTTTCTTATCAGACCTTACTGCTAACCGCCTACGGACCCTATTGGGCCGCCGGAATTAATCCGCCCGCTATGCATGCTTAATCCTTATTTGATGTGAATGTCATTGCGGAGCGCACTTTGCCGCATTTGCACCAGCTCGATCGGTGAAGCAATCTCGAAGTCTATCTTTTTGTGTGACCCACAAAGTGCGACCAGCCATTTCAGCCGCAACCGGCCTCCCATCTTCTCTCACTTTTCAACTTTGACCAACCCATACCAGGCCAGCTCTTTTAACGCCCTGAAATGGTCAAACAGCCACTGATCTATGTCCTGAAGCAGGCTGTGCAGGCGTCGAAAAATGTGCTCTGCTCCCGGCAACCTGCGCGCCGCATAACTCACAGGCGCAAAAAGGAAATGTACTTCAATTTCTGCCTGACCGAAATGGGCGCCAAAACGCCGCAGTTCAGATAAGGGTAAGGGGTGCTCATCTTTGGTGTGGAGCTGGGGCGTCAGCCGTCTGGCGGCCCAAAAGAGAGGATGGTGCGCCAGCGGTTCGGCAAAGCTTGCCCGGCCATCTTGCCGCAGCAGCCGCTTAACCTCCTGAGCGGAAAGACCGGGGTCCAGATGATGTAAAATGGCCTTCCCGTAAATGATCCTGAAGGAATTCGCCGCAAACGGCAGCTCCTCGGCGTTGGCCTGTACAAAGCAAACCCTGGCATTCGCAGCCTTCTCCTGGATGAGCTGGCGGGCTCGACCCAGCTGCATCCGAGAAAGATCCGTACTGATCACGGTCAACCCTTGCCGGGCGAGTAGCAGCGTCTCCTTGCCTTCGCCGCAGCCCATATCCAGCACCAGCTCGCCGGGTTTCATCTGCAAGAATGTGAAACTTGACTGAACGATCCGGTCAAAAGCGGGCGCCGCATATAAAAACCGGTCGAGCGAGAAACGTCGCTGGCTTTCTTGTTCATGCCAGGCCAGCTCATTGGCAACGATAGCCTTACGAGGGTCTTCTGTAACGTCTAGCTGGCTCACTGATAACCTCTTCTTCTGTTGCTCGGCGCACCATCTGGATTTAATAAGCAGAGGCGGTTATTCGCCGCCTCGCACTCTGCACCCATAGGATCTGGAGGGATGTGCTTATTTTATACCCGCATCCTGCCAGCATGTCAAATTCCGATAGGAGGGCAGGTTCGATGATGTGCCCCGCAGGATTCCCCTCATCTCTCTAAAAATAGTTCAGACCTTTTTCAGGCTGACCACCTGATGCATGGGACCGTCCAGACTGCGCTCGATAGTCCAACCGGCCTGCCTGGCCAGCTTTTCAAAGGCCTCCAGCCCGATGAAGCGGATGGCCGGGCGTCCTGCCAGCTGCTCCGAAAACTTCAGGCGCTCATCCAGGGTTTGAGCGTTGCGTACCACCGGGCCTGCCAGCACGCAGTCGGGCGGGGTGCAGCCGCGCAGCACCCGCAAGTTGGCGACGATGTCTTCATCCGCAGCATATTCGAACAGCCCGCCCTCTGAAGAGCCGGCTACTGCCGCCTTCTGCAAATCGAGCCTGGCCAGCTGTTCTTCTAATTGGGCCGGCTTTGACCAGTCGTAGGGAACGTACTCAAAGCGGGCCTGCAAGCCATTCAGCGGGGCGCCCTCGGCTAGCAGCGCTTGCAGGGCGCGCTCCCCAAAGTGCGGACCCTCGGCATCCAGGTCGAAAACGTCCAGCGTGATCTGCCGCCCGGCTAATTGGGCCGGGTCTTCTTTTTGCAGCAAGATCAGCGCGTTGAGGCTGTCTATGGCCGGGCCCCCGGCAATATTGATCAGGTGCACATCTGCGCCCGGGCGGGCAGCGAGCGCAGCGCTCAGGCCATCGGCCAGCAGGCGCGCCACATCTCGCATGCGCCAGCGAAAGGTCACCGGGCTCAGGCTGACGGCCCACTGGCGGTCCAGCGGCCCGGCATAACCCTCGCCCAGGTTATCCGGCTCGAGTTTATTGAGATAGGTCATCATGCCGGTGGTAAAGGTGTCGGCCGATTCGACAAAACCGCGCACCAGGATCGACTTTTGGGCGGCTGCTTGCAGGGCCGCCGCGGGTATATTGGCCCCGCGTACGAAGCTGTCGATCAGGGCGTTCAGCTTGGCGTCATCCATCTCGAAGGCAAAGGCCGGGTGGGTGATGTCGATGACCGGCAGCTCCAGCCCATCGTCGCTGTAGGCGTAGCATACTCCCGCTTTTTTGTTCTTCTCAGGTACCAGGTTCATTTTTTCCCTCCATAAATACAACCTGTCCAGGCGCTCGGTCAGGCAGGTTTGTGAAATTATTCTGCTCTATTATCGCGCTACCTGGGGAATGAATTCAAATAAGTGCCGGTCTGAACCATGATTTGTAGTCCGGTGCTGAAAATCAGGGTTTAGACGGCTCCCAATCCGCCTAATCCGATAAATCTGCCCAAATCTGTGGTTCAGACTTTTCCTCTCCCCTTAAAAACAGAAGACCTGGTTTTTCAACCAGGTCTTCGAGAAAGGTACATCCTCCAATTTTCGGCTGCCTGACGATCATGGCCGGAAGGCCTTCTCCAGCTTTAGACCCTTTGGCTTTGCGTCACCAACTTTCGTTGTCAACTTACCGATTACATCATAATAATAGAGTATCTGATTGACAAAAGACTGACAAAATAACGATTCCAGGTTAAGAATCTACCAGCCTTTTAGGATAAATCGTCTACCAATGGGTCCGAAATTTCAAATAAAGATACACCTGCGGATCAGCCAATCCGCTCAATCCGTTCCAAAAAATCCGCTGGCTGCTCTTGGCCGGTATAAAATCAAACTGTAATTACAATCCGGCGAAATACGCGCCTGTACAGCAAGTATGCGATTGGCCCTGCTCTGGTTTCCACAAAATCAGGATAATCCTTCAATCCCACAAATCCGGGTTCAGACATTTTTTATTCGCATAGCCGTTCAACCCGCTTCCCAAGGCTTGCCTATTCCGCTTTCCCCGTACTATAATCCAACCCGTACCGTTTTCTGGCTGGTTCCTGAAATTTTCTAATAGATCGCAGTGAGATTGCTTCATTCGCAATGTCATATAGGATTTTGTGTCATTGCGA
>JARLHX010000136.1 GCA_031292035.1 Negativicutes bacterium
GCAGCCGATGGCGGCTTTTCGTTTGCTGCACCTGTTTTACGATTTTGATGAAAAACCGATCAGCTGGGGCTGGTTTATCGGCCGGGCGGATCGCCTGCGTTTTACCACTCAAGTCGGATTATTGACCAGTTAAGGCATGCCAATGGATCAAACGGATCTCCACACACAATTTCTGAATTTGATGGCGGATCTTGAAGAGACTGCTCTACTTGATCTGGTGCAGAAACGCCTGAAGGCAGGCGATGATCCGCTGAAAATTATCGAAGAGTGCAACGAAGGCATGCGCCTGGTCGGCCAGCGCTACGAAGATGGCAAATACTTTATCTCCGGGCTGATCATGTCGGGTGAGATTTTCCGAGAAGTGGTCGAAATGGTGCAGCCACTGCTGGAGCAGCGCGCCGAGGAGCACTCGTCCGGGCGTGTGCTGGTGGGCACCGTCTCAGGGGATATCCACGATATCGGCAAAAATATCCTGGGCATGCTGCTGTCGTGCCACGGCTTTTTTGTGATCGACCTGGGCATCGATGTACCGCCAATGGATTTTGCCAAAAAAGCGGTTGAAACCCGCCCGGATATCGTGGGTCTTTCGGGCCTGATCACCGCCTCGTTTGGAATGATGAAGGATACCGTCTCGCTGCTGCGGGCCGAAGCGGAGACAAACGGCCTATCCTTCCCGATCATGATCGGCGGCGGGCTGATCGACGAACAGGTCTGCCGCTACGTGGGCGCGGATTACTGGACCGCCGATGCGATGGAAGGGGTACGCCTGTGCCAGAGGTTGATGACAGAGCACAAATAAAGCTCTATCGGTAAGATAAAACGATCTTTAACAGGTGGATTCGCAGCTTTAATCCGCCTTTTCATTTACAACCGGGGACCGGTAAGAAAAGCGTTCCCACGCATCGACGCCACTCATACCGTGGGAGGTGGGCTGCTCAGGTCAATCCGGCAACCAACCCTGGTCATCCACAGCTGGGAGGACAACTCGGTGCCTTTCAGCCATGCCGAGTGGTCGCTAAAACACATCCCGCAAGCGGCGCTGTGCGAGGCCGGCTGCACCGGACACTTCTTTTGGGTTGGCCCTGATTTCAGCCGCATTGCGCAACAGATGGTCGCCTTCCTCAGCGGTTAGATGGGGTAGAGACGCAATATCTTGCGTCTCTACGGTGCGTGTGCATGTTTGAACGCCCGAGGGAGGGAACAAATTCCGTCCAAATTCGTCTTATAATTAGAGTTGA
>JARLHX010000137.1 GCA_031292035.1 Negativicutes bacterium
GCGTGGGAAGGTCTGGTGGATCGCGCTCAGATCAAGGCAGGCCAGAAAGTCTTGGTTCATGGGGGCGCTGGAGGTGTCGGCCATATGGCCGTACAGATCGCCCGCGCATTGGGTGCCGATGTGTTCGCAACCGTTTCACCGGGAAAAAGCGCTATCGTCGAGGGTTACGGCGCTACGGCTATCGACTACCGAAGCGTCTCGGTCGAGCAGTACGTGAAACAACACACGAGCAATGAAGGTTTCGACGTCATCTACGACACGGTGGGTGGGAAATGTCTGGATGATTCATTTGCCGCCATTCGCCACTACGGCCACATCGCAAGTTGCGCGGCTTTCGGCGCCTACAACCTGGCCACTGGCTCGCTTCGCTGCTCAACGCTGTCTGGCGTATTTGTGTTACTACCCATGCTGACTGGCAACGGTCGTGCGCATCACGGCGACATCCTCGCATAGGCCACTCGACTGGTTGAACAAGGTAAAGTGAAGCCGTTGGTCGATCCTCAACATTACACCCTGAATCAGGCCCGGCAGGCCCACGATGCCGTTGAGCAGGGCACCGCTATCGGCAAGGTCGTGATCGACGTTGCCTGATCAGCCACCAAACATTCTGAAACGCGCAATGCAGAAGAGCTTTGCCAAGTTGAAATACGCGGCCATATAAATAACCCTGAAATTTAATTTTGGCAGCATTTTCAAATGAAAATATATCTACTTGTTTTGAATAAAAATATCGCATCATGCCAATAGATATCTATAGCTAATTTTTGTCATTGGCTGACACGCTACCCTCATGGCATTTATGCAACGAATTACAGTCGTTTGGTAGTCGCTGAATGGTATTGGCACCAAGATGCCTGCTTTCGCTTGGCGTAAGGCTTGCTGGCACATAGTTCTGTATTTTTATTGCCTGAAACCTGCCCGGAACGAGGTTTGGTATGACTCTGCTGCCAGGGATTGGTTGCTGCAGACAGGTGGCGTGGGACCGGTCAGCGGCCATTGCTGAAAAGCGCAAGACTTCCGGCTAAAAAAACCAGATAATAGCGGCCACTCGTTATTCTCGTTATTATGGTAATCCCGCATGGAAATCAAGGTTAACTTTCTCGACAACCTTCGGCTTGAAGCCAA
>JARLHX010000138.1 GCA_031292035.1 Negativicutes bacterium
ACAAGAATATCGAAGGCGACCTGCCTTTACCGAATGTGCTTCGCCTGCGGTTTAAAAAGGATACCTGTTTGACGGATGCCATCGTGACGATTGCCGGTGAAAAATTTATTGCTCAATATCACTTGTGGCCGGTCACGAGCACCGAAAATGAAAAGATCGAAATACAGCCAGCCGACACCCGGCCATTGGATATTTCGGGCGTGGGTTTTTCGCAGCCGCAGCTCAAAAGTATTGCCCTGAACCTCTTTTGCCGTTCACCGGGTAAGGCTATTGAAAAGACCAAAGCTTTTGGCCTGAAAGCGTCACTTTACCATTTGTACACAGCAGGCGATTATATTTTTATCGATTTAGGGTACCACAACAAAACCAACCTGGCCTATAATATTGATGAATTCCGCTTTAAGGTGGATGATAAAAAGGTGACCAAAGCCACCAATGTGCAGTCGGTCGAGATCAAACCTTTGTTCATCCTTTTTGACAGTCCCTTTTTTCAAAAAACTTACCGCAACATCATCGTCCTGAAGAAAATGAGCTTTCCGGGAAATAAGCTGCTGCATATCGAATTGAGCGAAAAGCAGCTCTCCGGCAGGGTCATTACGCTGAATGTCAGCTATAAGGATGTCCTTGATGCGGATACTATCCCTTTGTAATGAACCCCCTGAAAAGCCTTGAACCGGACGAACTTGCGCGTTTCGATTACTTGCAGTCGGTTTTTGAGGAAGAATTTGAAGCAGTCCATCTCACGTTTCACGTTAGCGGCATCCTCGTCTATGAACTGCTGAACCTGCTGGCAGCCTGCGCGCATCTTTTTGACGAATTCGGCTTCCCAGAAAGCGAGGACATCCGCCTGCTGCGATATGCCGTTACCGGCACCATCGCTGAATACCTGGAAGGAGAATAATCATGGCATTTAACAGTACAAAAAAGCTATCGGGCAATATCGAGGCCTTGCGGCTGGCCTTTTCCGAACAGGATAGCTATAGTGACGAAGAAGCCGCAGTCTTACGAAATTATGCCGGTTTCGGCGGCCTGAAGGCAGTTTTATTTGGCGCAGGTGATAAAGAAAGCTGGGTTGCGCAAAATGCCTCGGCCAATGACCTGCGGCTTTATCCGCTGATGATGGAATTGCACCAGCTTTTGCAGGAAAAACTATCGCCCGCTGATTATAAAACTGCGATTGCCACGCTTAAAAACAGCATTACTACGGCATTCTATACGCCTGATCTGGTGCCTGCCGCCTTATATTCAGCCATGAACGGCCGGGAACTTATACCACAGCGGTTGTATGAGCCAAGTTCAGGCGCGGGTGTATTTATCACCGAAGCGGTAAAAGCCTTCCCGGATTTACAGGAAATCAACGCGGTAGAAAAGGATGTCCTGACCGGCAGGGTACTCATGGCGCTGGCCTTGACCTTGACGCCAGACAGTATCGTCCAGGTTCGTGGCTTTGAAGAAACATCGGCGGAAGAAAAAGGCAAATACGATTTCATCACCAGCAATATCCCCTTTGGTAATTTCCAGGTGTATGATCCAGCCTACCAGGGCAGCGCGGTCACTTCCAAAATACACGACTACTTTTTTGCCAAAGGGCTGGACAAGTTAGGTGACGGCGGTTTACTGGCCTACCTCGTAACCGACGCCTTTTTAAATACGGCATCCAATTCATTGGCGCGTAAGCACGTCTTTACCTCTGCGGATTTTATCAGCCTGTCGGTCATGCCGGAAAACCTGATGAAGGATACAGCGAATACAGAAGCGCCCAGCCATTTATTGCTGGTACAGAAGAATGATTTTAAGGAGGAGTTTACCGAAGCGGAAATGCTACTGATAGATACGGTTGAGCAGGAAAACAGCTTTGGCAGCTTCTCGCTCAACGCTTATATCGCCCGCCACCCTGAACTGCTGTTGGGCGATACCAAAGGCGAAGGCAAAAACCAATATGGCAAGGCCATGCAGATGGTTTGGCAGAAAGGCCCGCTGGAGGAAATTCGTCAGCCGCTGATGGAACAGATCGCTGAAGGCCTGGCGGCCAACTTTGACCGGGAGCGATGGCGGGCCTTGCAGCAAAAGCTGGCCGCAGAAAAAAGCAGTACAAAAGACACCCAAAAAACCGCCGGAAACGAGCGGTTTTTTACGTTTCTGGAAATGCCTGAAGTTGCGGCAGAACAATCGGCGGGTCAGGGTCAGCTCGGTTTGTTCGATGCGCCGTCTGTCAATAACGACCAGGCGCAGGGCTATTTGTCCGATATAGACAGGGCTTTTGTCGATCCGGCAACCGGCAGGCAGATCAGTACCATACGAACCACCGCAAAACCCGAACATGACAGCATTGTGCTGATTACGGCGAGGGCGAAAGAGTCCGGCCGTTACCTGTATAAATTATACAGCAATGTACAGGAACTGAGCTTTTCCAATAAATGGGTCAGCGGCAATACGCTCAGCTATGAGCTGAAAGCGCTATCCGCCAAACTCAAGCATTTCGGGCATGACTACCGCTATGAAGGCGACAAAAGTCTCGAAGGTGCATTCCAATTGCTACCCGACCGGCCGGTGCCGTTTACGGCGCTGAAGCCGTTTTATACCCGCGATACTTTAGTCATTCATGAAGGGAAAGCCGGTTTGACCGGCCTGATCGAAAACGGCGCTGCGGATTTCAAGCCCTTCGATGAGCAAAAGGACATTTCCTTTTTTAGGCAGTATATTCCCTTGCGCGACACCTATATGGAGCTATATGCTGCTGAAGCACAAACCTTGCAGGTACAGCCTGACTTGCGCGTGCTGCTGAACCGCTACTACGAAAGCTTTAAGGGCAGGAACGGCGAACTGAACCGTCCTATCAACCGCAACCGTTTGTTGCAGGACGCGGCACTGGGATTCACTATTTTGTCATCGCTGGAGCGTCGCGAAAACGATGCCTGGACAAAAGCGGACATCTTTTACGGGCCGGTATTCCCGCAGCAGGAAAACCTGCATACCGATGACCCTGCTGAGGCGCTGGCGCGGAGCCTGAATGATAAAGGCTTTGTTGACCTGGATTATATCGGTAAAATGACCGGGCTGGACGAGCATGAATTGGTGCGCAAGCTGGACCGCAATGTCCTGTTGAACCCGGCCAGCAAGGCTTGGGAAACCACCGATGCTTATTTGTCAGGCAACGTGGTCGCCAAACTCGAAAAGGCGGAACAAATAGCCGCTGAAAACCCGGAAGATATTCAATTGGCCCGGAGCCTCGCCGCCATCCGGCGCGTACAGCCGGAAAAGATACCCTTTGAAGTGCTGGACTTTAACCTGGGCGAACGCTGGATACCAATACGCTATTATGAGCAATTCGCCAGCGACTTGTTTAGCCTGGAAACCAACATCGAGTTCTTTTCATCGGTCGATTCTTTTAAGGTGAATTACCGGCACGGCAACGCCAAAACCGACGAGGAATTTGCGATTATGCCGAAGTCAGGCATTAAAATGAAGGGCGCAGCGCTCCTGGAGCATGCGCTGGAAAATACCAGTCCCTACTTTAGCTATACCGTCGGTAAAGGCGACAGCGCCGTCCGGCTGCCGGATAACGATGCAATACAGCTGGGCCATCAGAAAATTGAGTCCATCCGGAGCCGGTTTGAAGAATGGCTGCGTGATTTGCCAAACGCGGAAAAGCAAAACCTCGAAGATTTATACAATAATACCTTTAACTGTTATGTGCTGCGCCAGTATGATGGCAGCCATTTGACATTCCCGGGCCTTGACCTTAAAGCATTAGCTATACCCGCGCTATATGCGTCGCAGCGTGACGCTGCCTGGCGTATTATTCAGGAATACGGCGGCTTGATTGATCATGAGGTCGGATTGGGAAAGACACTCACCATGATTATCGCCGCAATGGAGATGAAGCGGCTGGGTATTGTGCAAAAACCGATGATCCTGGCTATGAAGGCCAATGTCGAAGAAATTGCTAATACATTCCGTAAGGCCTATCCCCAGGCAAAAATATTAGCCCCTGGCAAGGAAGACTTTACACCGGTCAAGCGCAAAACTATTTTTCACCAGATCAAAAATAACAACTGGGACTGTATTATTTTGACGCACGAACAGTTCGGCAAGATACCGCAGTCACCGGAGATTCAGCAGCAGATATTTGAGATCGAACTGGACAATATTGAACGGGATTTGGACACGTTGAAGTCGTTGGGCGGCGAAGTGTCGCGCAGTATCTTGAAGGGGCTGGAGTTACGTAAGAATAACCTCGAAGTCAAACTGAAGCTTGTGCTGGCTGCGATTGAGCATAAAAAGGATATGGGCATAGACTTCCAGGAAATGAATGTTGATCATCTCTTTATTGATGAATCGCATATGTTCAAGAACCTCACCTTTACGACAAGGCATACACGGGTAGCAGGTTTGGGCAACCAGGAAGGAAGCCAAAAAGCCTTGAACATGCTTTTTGCCGTGCGCACCTTGCAGCAAAAGTTCGATGCGGACTTATGTGTTACTTTCTTATCAGGTACGCCGATCTCCAACAGCCTGACCGAGATGTATTTGATCTTTAAGTACCTGCGGCCAAATGAGCTGGAGCGACAGCATATAGGCAATTTTGACGCATGGGCGGCGGTATTCGCCAAGAAGACCACCGACTTTGAGTTTTCGGTCACCAACCAGATCACCGCCAAAGAGCGCTTCCGGCATTTCATTAAGGTGCCCGAATTGGCTTTGTTCTATAACGAGATCACGGATTACAAGACTGCGAAGCATATTGCGCTGGATAAGCCGGAACTGGAAGAGACATTGGTGAATATCCAGCCTACACCGGATCAGCAGGATTTTATTACCAAACTGATGAAATTTGCCGAAACAGGCGACGCAACCCTGATCGGTCGGGCACCGCTAACAAAAGAAGAAGACAATGCGCGGATGCTGATTGCCACCAATTATGCCAAAAAAATGTCGGCAGATATGCGGCTGATCGACCCGGAATATGAAGATCATCCGAATAATAAGGTAAATGTTTGCGCCCGTAAGATCGCCGAAATTTATCATCTCAGCAACGAGCATAAAGGTACGCAGATTGTATTCAGCGACATCGGAACACCAAAACCGGGGGTATTTAATATTTACGATGCCCTTAAGCAAAAGCTTGTCCGGGATTTTGAGATCCCTGAACATGAGATCACTTTTATCCATGACTGGAGCGACCGGCAAAAACCGGAGTTGTTTCGTAAAATGAACGCCGGTGAGATCAGGCTGCTGATCGGCAGTACACAGAAAGCAGGTACAGGCTTGAACGTTCAGGCCAGGGTTTTAGCGATGCACCATTTTGATACACCCTGGCGGCCAAGCGACCTGGAGCAGCGCGACGGCCGGGGTGCCCGCCAGGGCAACTGGCTGGCAAAAAAGCACTACAATAACAAAGTGCTCAATTTTATTTATGGCGTAGAGAAGTCATTGGATGCTTACAAATTCAACCTGCTTAAAAACAAGCAGACCTTTATCTCGCAGATGAAAAATTGCGAATTGAATGTCCGCACACTGGATGAAGGCGCGCTGGATGAAAAGAGCGGTATGAACTTTTCCGAGTATGTAGCTATTCTTTCCGGCGATACGACCCTTTTAGATAAGGCCAAAGTGGAAAAGAAGGTGGCACAACTGGAAGGCTGGAAGTCAGCGCACTTTAAAGAGGTTGCGCGAAACCGCTACAGCCTGGAAAACGCCGAAAAGGAATTAATGAGCGTGAAGGAAACATTGGACGGCGTGCTCAAAGACCAGGCATTGTATCAAAAAGAACTAAAATTTGCCAGGGACGGTACAAAACTCAATCCGGTAAGCTTAACCGGGTATGATTTCGCTGATTCCGAAGCGTTGGGCAAAAAGATCATTGAATTTTACCGTGGCTGGAAGCCGAAAAGAGATGAGCCGGATGAAAAGCAGATCGGAATATTGTATGGCTTTAAGCTTTATATACGCCAGCAAAAGGAAGGCTATGAGGAAGACAACCTGTTTAAATACCGGTTGCAAAACCACCTGTTTGCCGAAGGGCCCGGCGGGATCAAATACCTATCCGGCGGCGGCCATCCCAACGTCGATAATCCCAAACTGGCAGCCCGTTATTTCCTGAATGCCATTGACAAGGTAAACGGCCTGCGGGACACCTACGAAAAAAAACATTCTGAACTCGAAATCGAAATGCCGACGCTGCGCGAACTCAGCCAGAAAACTTTTGAGAAAGAGGGTGAATTAACTGAACTGCGCGTGGAACTGCGGCGGCTGGAAGGCGAGATCGCGGCCAAGATCAGGGAAACGCAGATGAAGGCCGTACCTGCGGATGAGGAAGTTGAACAGGACGAAGAACAAAAAATCGAAGATACGCTCGACCACTCCGAAAACCTGCGGCTGTTGCGCCTGCAATCAATTGACCTGCCGGGATACCCCGCCGAAGGCATGGGGCGCTAATTTTTAATCACTAAATAATTTAATGATGGTGCAGTTTGAACATTTCCGCTGTCCGCTGCACCGTTATACCTTCTCGGTTAAACCTATGCGCATTTGGGTGGAAAGCAGATGTAAAAGCCGCGTGTTGAATCTCTTTGCAGGCCAAAGGTTATTAAACATTGATGAGACCCGCAACGATCTCGATCCGGCTATGCCTGCCGATTATCACCTCGACGCACTGGAGTTTCTGCGCAGTTGGCAGGGGGATAAATTTAATACCATTTTGCTTGATCCGCCTTATGCTTACCGCAAAAGCATGGAGATGTATAAGGGGATGGTTTGCAGCCCGTTCCGGCAGTTAAAGGATGAAATCCCACGCTGCCTGGCACCCAACGGTATTGTCATAACTTTCGGCTACCACTCGATAGTCATGGGCACAGGCCGAAACTTTACACTTGAACGGCTGGCATTATTCAGCCACGGCGGAGCGATACACGATACCATTGCCAGTGTCGAACGCCTCACACTTTAATCATTTTATTTTTATGGAGGAGACCCACGAGCAGCATAAACTGCACGGCTTTCTGCAATGCGCTATTTATCTTTCTATTGCACTCGAAGCCGTCATTTTTATCTACAAAGACGCCCCGTTCTGGGGCTTTTTTAATAAACCGATTGATAAGACCAGCCACATCGTTATTTACCAACAGCTGATTTACAGCAAGCTGTTTACCTTCCTTTTGATCTGCCTGGTGAGCATCGGCACACTCGCTAAAAAGAAGCAGGATCTTGACCCTAAAAAGCAGATCGTTTACCCGCTGGCCATTGGCCTGCTCTTGTTTTTTGGCAGTATCATTTACCAGGGCCGGGATTCGGCGTTAGCATTTGGTTATACGAGCTGGTTCAACCTGCTGTATATGGTTTGTTCGCTGGTGGGCGCATTGATGGTAAGCGTAGGTATGGACAATATTTCCAAGCTGATCCGCTCCGGCCTGGGCAAAGATGTGTGGAATGTGGAAGGGGAAAGTTTTATGCAGCCGGTAAAGCCGGTGGAAACGCCTTATTCGGTAAATATCCCGATGCAGTTTTATTACAAAAATAAAGTGCGCGACGGCTGGATCAATATCGTCAATCCCTTTCGCGGCACGATACTGATTGGCACGCCGGGTTCGGGAAAGTCATTTGGAATTGTTAATCCGTTCATTCGCCAGTTGATCGCCAAGGAATTTTGCGCGGTGGTGTATGATTATAAGTTCCCGGATTTGGGCAAGGTCGCCTATTACCATTACCTGAAGGCGAAACAGGCGGGCAAGCTTAAAGCTTTTGATTTCCATGTGATCAATTTGAATG
>JARLHX010000139.1 GCA_031292035.1 Negativicutes bacterium
ATCCAGTATTAAGAACTCGAATAATTTCTGATCATTATGTAAAGGAATTCCCCACTCATTATCATGGTATTTAGCCATTGTTTCATTTATTTCTGACCAATCACACCGCTGTGGCATATCTATATCCATTAGTCTCATTATTTTCATTCAGTCCAGTCGTTTTCCTGACCGTCTTCTTGCTCTTTCAACTCTTCCAGATACAACCGGTCGGCCTGGCTTAGCTCGGCTCGTTCCAGCAGGTCGGGACGGCGCTGGCGGGTCCGCTCTAAAGCCTGCTGCCTGCGCCAGCGGGCGATTTCAGCGTGGTTGCCTGAAAGCAGCACATCCGGCACCCGCCAGGAGCGAAAATCAACCGGGCGTGTATAATGAGGATATTCCAGCAGCCCCGAGGCATGCGAATCGTCCTGCGCCCCATCCGGATCGCCCAGCGCCCCCGGCAGTAGCCGGGTTACCGCATCGATCAAACACAGCGCTGGCAGCTCGCCACCGGTCAGGACGTAGTCGCCGATCGAAATTTGATCGGTCACCAGGTGCTGCCGGATGCGCTCATCGATGCCTTCATAGTGTCCGCACAGCAGCGCCAGGTGGGGTTGCCCGGATAATTCCTGGGCGATCTTTTGGTTAAAAGTGCGGCCCTGCGGCGTCAACAAGATCAGCGGGCAGGCCGGCGGTGCGCCTAACACATCCTCAACCGCGCTAAAAACCGGCTCAGGTTTCATCACCATGCCCCCGCCGCCGCCGTAGGGTGCATCGTCGGTGGTATGGTGCCGGTCCGTCGACCAGTCACGGATATTATGCAGGTTGACTTCTAACAGGCCGCCTTCGGCAGCACGTTGCAGGATGCTGGATTGCAAATAGGGTTGAAATACTTCCGGAAACAGGGTGAAAACATCAAATTTCATAGCATCATTCTAGTCTGAAGCGAACCCTCTGGCAAGTTCCTAGTGATAGAGAATCGGTAATCGGTGGAATATTATGACATTTGTCCCATGGATTCATTCACTAAATTGTCATGTTACTATATTGTCGGGCAGTTGGATTTGTTATAATAAGAACA
>JARLHX010000140.1 GCA_031292035.1 Negativicutes bacterium
CAGGCCAGGCCGAAGCCGACGATAAGCCAAAAAAATGATGACGGGCAATAACTCAATCACCCTCGCAAAAACACGTCTGATTTGACTTGCTGGTTACTGCCAGTCCCTTCGCCCGGCTCGGAGCACCTCTAGTGTCCTGTCTCGGAAATAAGCTGTTCCCTTTTGACGGCACCTGTCGCCGCCACGCTGCCTTGCCACTCCTCGGCATAGCCCTGCTATGACTCGTCGCGGCGCCTTGCCCGGCAGCAACAGATGCTCGTCAAAAAGGGAACGTATTTCCAAGGCCGGACACTAGCCGCCCCGTGCGCCTCGGTGGAGGGTAATCGAACGTTCATCGAAACAGATTCCTCAACCGATTAGGCCGTTTCCGTAAAGCTGTCCGCCAAACACATTTTCCCAAAACCCATGCTCGGGGAATAGTCCCAATAAATTTCCCGACAGGGTTTTCGACCCCCAGAAGATCGACAACTTAAATTAACGGATAAATGAAGGGTGGACGCTCCCGGATCAATCAGGTGAGTTTGAATATTAACTTGATTCGCCCGGGCAGAGTTGTTTGCGTTTTTCGTTATTTGAGCATCGATGAAGGATATTTTCTTCAGCCCGCAAGGCGTTTCTGAATGCCCCCCAGGATCGGCCTGTCAAAAAACGAGGACGCCGATAAGCTAATGAAGGAATTTTGAATATAAATCATCCTGTTGACACATATATTATGATAATGAGAATCATTTCGTTAAAAAATTCAAAAAAAGCCAGAAAATCAGAAGAAATGTGTTTATTATTTTCTTGCTTGATGCAGTATGTTGACGTAATTGCTCTGCGTTTCGGTGCCTTGTAAGCGCTCGGAATTGAAGGGCGTGCCACGTCCAGATTGCACTCTGACCGGCTGATCCAGCATGAGGTCGCTTGGCTAATCGCTCGACCTTTGGCGGGGAGGTGTGTCGAAAAAAATGCGGAAGAGTTATTGAAAGACCTAACACAAAAACAATATCGTGGGGAAATGTCTAGATGAAACCAATAACGTCTGTTGCCATTGCGTCGATGTTTCTAGTGCTAACTGCCGGCCAAGTGTGTGCGGGGGAGTTGTGGGATCCCCATCTTCCAGGTATTGACGAGGGACTTTCGGCTGGCGCCCTGCCGCCACCGGGTATATATGGCGTGCTCAATAGTTACTCCGCTTCGTTCAGCCAGTACGACAACAGTGGTCATAAGACTGGCGTCAAGGTCGATGCTCAGGTGGAGGTGCCTGTCGTCCTATGGCAGACCGGATTCAAGGTGTTGGGCGCCGATTACGCCATGGCGCTGGCCAAGCCCTTGGATTATACCAACTTGAAGATTCGCAATGACGCTAACTTGTCCGACAACGGCCATTGGGGCACATTTAATACCGTCTTGGTTCCCGGTATCTTGTCTTGGTCCCTGCCCAATGATTTCCACGTAAAAACCGCCTTGGTGGTTGATGTGGATGACGCCAGTTCGTCTCCGGGCCATCCCCCTGCGGGGGGTGGGCTAGGCTCAGGTAACGGCTTTTGGACCGTACAGCCCGAGCTGGGAGTGAGCTGGCTGCATGACGGATGGAATCTAAGCATGGATGCCTTTTATTCTTATAACTTCAAAAACACCACGACTCAGTACAAGTCAGGCCAGCAACTCGATGTCGATTACACCGTGACCAAGACCATCGGCAAGTGGACGGTGGGTATGGGAGCCAACCAGGTCACCCAGACCACGAGCGACTCCGGTGCTGGCGCCATCGCCGCGGGTTGTCCCGCGAACGGCGGTTGCAAGGCGGTCAACTTTGGCTTGGGACCGCTGCTCGGCTATCAGTTCGTAGGCATTCACGTCATGGCCGAATTCAACCGCGACGTTTATACAAGAAACGACGTCGGCGGCGATCGGCTCAATATTCGCTTTTCGATTCCCATCTCTCTCTGATTCTCCGAAAAGGGGTGGGACATGATGCGCGCCGGGTTCGCCCGGCGAGTTTCAGCCGGTTGTCCTCAGGGCCGCCATACAATCGAGTGCAACACTTGACTCGGTTCGAATGCCTCTGGAAGGGGAGGGGAAATCTAGAGCCGCTGCTTGGGATCATCTTC
>JARLHX010000141.1 GCA_031292035.1 Negativicutes bacterium
AAAAACAGCGAACAGGTTTCCTGGGGGTCTGCCGGACCGCTGACCATTACTTGGCACAGGACGCCGTCGTCCTCATAGGTTTCCGGCAGAATCAGTGGCGGCAATTGTCGTGATGCCCAGAACCAGTCCTCTGCAAATGATTCCTGCAGACAGGCGATGACTGGCCCGCTGATTTTTACGTGGGTATCGCGCCAAGGTGACAGCTTGGGATTGCCACCCAGGTATTCGTCACCGACATTGTGCCCGCCGATGAATCCGCTCACACCATCGACAACGACGATCTTGCGGTGGTTGCGAAAGTTGATCTGGAAGCGGTTGAGCCAGCCACGCCGTGTCGCAAAGGCACGGACCTTGACCCCGGCATTGCGTAACACGTCCCCGTATTCATTGGGCAGTGCATGGCTACCGATGCTGTCGTACAGCACGTAGATCTCGACGCCTTCGGCGGCTTTTTCCAGCAACAGTGTCTGCAGTCGCCGACCGATGTCGTCATCGTGGATAATGAAGAACTGAATCAGCACCACCTGTCGTGCTTGGCGAATCGCGTCGAAAATAGCCTCGAAGGTGGCCTTGCCATTGATCAGCAGGCTGACCTGGTTATTGGCCAGGCAAGGCATGCGTCCCAGTTTCGGCATGGCCCGCAACGATGCATAGGACGTCGAGCTGCGGGCGGCGACGGCTTCTTGCACCCAGGGCCGCCAGTTCATGTCGGTGATGGCGGTGTGCATCTCCCGGTTGGCCTGTCGACGGGCCTCGATGTAGGCATCGAAGGTACTGCGGCCAAACACAAGGTAGGGAATCAGCGTGAGGTAAGGCATAAAGATAAGCGACATGGCCCAGGCAATTGCGCCTTGGGCGGTGCGCACGGTAAATACGGCATGGCCGGCGGCGATGAGGCCAAGCAGGTGAATCAGGCCAATTAGATAGCCAAAAAAATAAGGACTGTGGAAATCCATGCGTAACCCTGCCTCCTAGTGTTTGATCTCTAACAGACCACGTTATGCTCACCATGTCTCGATTTAATTGTCGCTGCAACAGAACAGCGAATTAAGCGTCAAAGTCTATTATCCAGCCAGAGGCTGGTGTCTTGAGGAGTTACCCATGAAGATTCGCTTTCCGGTTGTAGCATTGGTATTAAGTCTGTCTGCCTCGTTCGCCCAGGCGCAGATGCTGCAGCCCGGTTTGTGGGAGTTGACCACCAGCAACATGCAGGTCGATGGCAGCGC
>JARLHX010000142.1 GCA_031292035.1 Negativicutes bacterium
CTGAACCCGATGCTGGTGCTGGCGGTATGGGGCGTGAAAGTGACGTTGCCGGTGGTTTGCGCGGTAGCAGACCAGCTACCTATTATATTAGCATCGACAGTAATATTGCCAGTATCGGACGCGCCACCGAACACATTATTTGCATATAGTCCTTGGCATGTAGTACAAATACCCGTCAGCGTAATTGCGCCCGAGCCGGTGGTTTTAACGCTATCGCCACTACCACCATAGCCGAGAATAATGTCCCATGAAGACGCTCCCCCAGCCGTGCCATTGCCAGTTAGGGTTATGTTGCCGCTGCCACTTGTTTGTATCGTGCCGTTGGTACCGGTAAGCCATAGGCCGAAATAGCCACTGCTAGATTCAGGTCTGCCATTCATGATAATACTACCACCGCCAGCGTCTACCATTATACCATTGATATAAATACCGGATGCCTGCAACGCGTCTCCGACTGCATATCCTGTTCCAGCCACGATATTTGCCGGGTTACTCTCCTGGCCCCCCAGCGTGATATTGCCGCCGTTGGAGGTGATATTGCTATTCAGAACAATTACACCACCGCCTGACGCCGTATCCGAATCAAGCACGACGTTCATCGCGCCGGTGCCGCTGGCGGTGATGGCGTTGTTGAGCACGATGTCCGTTCCCGCCTCCATGGTGAGCGTGGTATTGCCGCCGCCATTTTTGGTCAGCGCCTGCGGGCTGCTGTCGCCGGAAGCATCCAGCGTGATACTGCCGCCGCTGATGAAGGTGAGGTTCTGGTTGGCGATGGCACTGCCGGTGTTGATGTCGATAGTGCCCGCGCTGGCGCTGCCGAAGGTGACATTGGCAAAGCCCGGCTGGATATAACCCAACTCTGTATCGTTGAATGAAATATCGCAACTGCCGCCACAGGCCGCGTTCGTACCGATGCCGATGGTTTTGCCAACGGTATAGGGTGCGAAGGAAAGCGTGCCAGTGCCGGAGATGGTGTTAGTAATCTCAGAAAAATTATCGGTGATAAGCGAGAGATTAGCGGCTCCGGCATAAATTGAATGGTCAGCGTAGATCGTGGCGGTATTGGCGTTCCAGGTGCGTGTGGTGCCCGTACTCCCGAGGACGGTAATAGCCGATCCATTCAGGTCGATATACGCGCCGGAACCGGAGGTTAAGCTCTGCACGCTGAGAGCATCGTTATCGAGTACAATAACACCAGACGAGATAATATCATGGGCTATACTTAGATTATGGAAGCCTTCAATCTGTACCTCGCCCACTGTGCCGCTTTGAAAGATCAGGTTACTGCTGGTGAAATTCTCGCTCAACCGATTGCCGGAACCATCCGTACCGGAGGTAAGGTTGAGTCCCGTACTGCTATCGCCGACGCTGAGGGTACCATTGAGCGTCAGCTCGCCGACATTGTTGGAACTCTCGCCAGCCGCCACCAGGTAAAGATAGCCAGTCGAACCACTGGTCACATTACCGACGGTCAGGTTGCGCGTGGCGCCGATATTAACCGTGCCCGATGAGATAATGGTCGGCTCTATGGTGAGATCCCGAAAACCCTGAATACTCACATTGCCGACCGTTGCCCCCTGAAAAACCAGGTTGCCGTTGGTGA
>JARLHX010000143.1 GCA_031292035.1 Negativicutes bacterium
AGCACGGAGGTTTTTTTGAATAACATCATTTCATTCTTCCTGAATTGGTTTAACGAGTAATACCCGACACAACATGACTCGGCTCGATGAGCGCGAGCCACTCCATTGGCCCGGTATTTAAAACTCGAAAGGACGATAATCGGAACAACCGACCTCGAACATAGGATTACTCCTAAAAACAAAAAACATTCAGTCGATTTTCTGCAAGACGAATTGCAAAGCGAACGAATCGGGCTCCTTCCCCTGGTGCCGCCATCATCGGCGGTGGCCCTGCCGAGCTGATGCCGTTGAGATGCTGAACCAACAACCGCTGCCTCCTGTGAACCCAACGACTCGGCACTACCCCCCTGCCGGGAAGCCTTGCCTGTTTCCCGGCTGCGCTCCTCCAGGCCTAAGGTACCCATGAAGGATCACCCCCCAATTGGCAGGAGCCAGAAACATGCATACCTATGAACCAGAAGAGCTGGAGCGCCGGCTACGCTTTATCGATGACATAAAACTCACGCTACTCAAGCCCACCCTTCGGACAGCTACCGCCGCAAATACCCTTCCCAGTGCTGTCAGCGAAAACGCTGCCCTGGTGCTCAACGATGGCATCATGGGGCTGGAACAGGGGTTGTCTGATGCCAATCTCATTGATGTGATGGACAGCACCTTGCTGGCGCAATTGTGGGCCAGCGAGCAGTACAACCAGCACACGCATTTCGTCATGTGGTATCCGCTATATCTGGATAACCTCAAACAGATGGGCTGGGTGACTCAAGCGAGCGACAGTGAGATTTGGTTTGGTTACGAAACCACTCCCTCCGAAACGGTAGGCCTGAACGTCCTGGAAAGAGTGGGAGGCCGCGCCGCCAGGCAATTGATGGAACAAAGCAAGGTCGGTTTGTCGCAAACTCCCGCCGCCTTCAACCTGTTCCTGCAACGCTCACGAAGAGAACTCAGCGTCAGCTTCAAGATGATGCCCTGCAGTCAGTCTGTCGACGGCCATATCACCATGACTGTCACGGCCGTACGCACCGGAACAGGCTACGCGAGTAAGCATCTGGCGATGCTCGGCATACTTCCCGTGCATAACGAGGCGCATCGCCTCATATTGCGCAAAGGTGCCTACGAGGAATTTCGCGCTCCGGTCAGGGAAAAACTAAGCAATATCACCCATCAACTGTTCGAAAGTATCCGCCTCTGAGCGCCTGCCGCTTTTTCATGTCCCCCCCTGTCTTTTACCCCCATCGTGAGCCAGAATCTGCGCCATTGTTCTGTTCAATGGCGGGGGATGTCGCAAATGAAATCATGGTTATTGGTATTGGCCCTGGCAGCCACCGGTGCACACGCAGCCGACGACGGCCCAACGCCCTGCGACAACGTCGACGACAGCAAGGCCAGCCTGGCCTGTTCGGCGTACAACAGGAAAACCTCCGAAAGCGAACTGG
>JARLHX010000144.1 GCA_031292035.1 Negativicutes bacterium
CCAAAACCCCAAAACCCCAAAACCCCAAAACCCCAAAACCCCTTCTCGCCAGGGTTGCGTCAGAATACATTTTCTTGCATAAAGCCAACGTAGGATACAGTCACTGTGCGCGTCGGCATATTTTCGTTCGGATTGATACCGTCTGCTATGTTTCCGCGGCTTTAGCCAATTTCGTGTTATACATTGCGGCCGCAATTATATCTTAATATTTTCTTAGATGCGACCCGCCCTAACACTCATTGTCATTGGCGTGATGTTTACACTCGCGCTGGCCACATGGACCGGGCCAGTGCTGTTGTTCAACGAGTCGCACCATATCAGCTCGGAGTCAGTTTATCGCGACCCGGTCACCCTGGTCAGCCACGTGCTCGTGTACAACACGACTGCCCGCCATCCGTTTCATATCGCGATCAACGACCTGGGCCAGATATTGTACCGCGCTGACTTTGACCAGACGTACTCTACGCGTGCGGTCATACGCGGGGCTGGGGATGGAAAGCACTTGTTGGCAGCCCTTTCGTACGGGCTGGTCGACATCCATTGGACTGCTATTAACTTCACGGAATCCTTCGATGGCGGGAGGACCTGGACCCGTTCCGCAAGCATCCCTATCGAAGGCAAGGAGAAAGGACTGCAGGACATGATCTACATCGCGGAGACAGGCCGAGTACTGATCCTGATGCAGAACTACGACAAAGAGATCCGGGCCATCTCGCGCGCCCCGGGCTCTTCGGTCTTCTCTGTCCCGTGCTTTGTCGGCAAGCCTATGTACGAATCAACGTACGGACAGAATTTCGCCCAGGCTGCATACAACATGTGGATGAACAAGCCAATTATTCACGTGACATACCGCGGAAGCAAATTCAGCGATGGCTTATACTACGTTCGCTCCAATAACAACGGGGTCAGCTGGACTACTGTGAGACAGATCCAGGAAAAGGGCGATGACATATCCGGTCTTACGGGCCTCCGAGCCCTTGGCCAGCGTCTCTTTGTCTCTTACAGCACCTTAAAGCCCCACCCATATATTAAGCTGTTTTACACGGACGACTACGGACAGAACTTCTCGCCAGTCGTAGCAATTACCAAAGGAGAACTGTACCATGACAACGCCGAACTCGCGGTCTGCAGCGACAGGAGCAAAAGTGCCATGGTCAGCCTCATGCTAACGGGCTACGGGACCACCATTGCGTACTCGCTGTTGAATACAACGAGCTTGAACCAAACGCGCAGAGAGTATCCGCTGGTCTCCCACTGTTTCGAAATCTGTGCAGTGGACTGTGGTGTCGATGCTGACCGGTCGCTGATCAATGTTAGCACGTTCGTGGAGGTACTGGAATACATCACAAAACTCAGGTACCTGCTGTACTTCGTGGGGGACTCTTCGCCGCTTCCGGTGTAGGTTCAGTCGGCTGCTATATAGCATCATATCTACCCAACTGATAGCCGGCGGTGATTCGTTCGCACTCTTGCATTTCGATCACGGGTTGCATGCGTGGGGTTTTGGGGTTTTGGGGTTTTGGGGTTTTGGGG
>JARLHX010000145.1 GCA_031292035.1 Negativicutes bacterium
AGTGAGGCTGAATGGATACCGAGGTCGAAAATAGGTACCTAAACCGAGCTTTTTCTGCAGACGTTGGTGAACATAAATCCGTATTCCTACCTTGCGTCTGAACAACTCTGAAGCGGTCCCTCCTATGAACCCCACCTAAAATCGGCTATCTTGACAGTGGATACCGTAGCATCGACAGGTTAAACCTCTAGGTTACCGAACTCTTTCGGGAATGCAGAGACCTGCCGTGATTTCCCAGGAAAAATATTGGACGACAATCGAAGTTAACTACTTTGGTATTAGACAAATGGAATAGCCTCACCGAAGTTTAAGTCCGAACAAGTAGCCACTGCCAGTAGTGTCCCGGCAGATGGGTGACGTAGTACTGTTCCACGGGAGGCCTATCCATCAGAAATGGAGGTCAATCTGTACATGTGCACCGACAATTTCAATCCGCTGGCAAAATCCTTCTATCGACCTATCGATGCCGTGTTGCGCTGGTGCGGCCTCGTGCAATACGAGGCCGAAATCTTACAAGCTGGTTGGCACTGCCCAGAGAGGCTCGGGAGCTTATTTCCCCAATGGCCCTGTCTCCAAGCCAATACCGAGAGGATTTACGATGCGATGCGTAACGGGGATCCGGACAGTCTTTGACGCAATTCCACTGACATCCAATAAACCGTTTAAAAGCAGCGAGTTACATCACGAGTCAGTCCATTACCGTCCATCAAATCCCACTGACTTCCAGAGCTCGCAGGTGCATAACTGGGGGCACATTCTGGTTTTTTGAAAACGATGCCCCCCACATGATGCCCTCGTTTTCCGACGAAAACTCAGCGATGCCTTCGTTCGCTCGGCGGTCGAACCCGGCAAGTACGCCGACGGCGAAGTGCCCGGCCTCTACCTCGAGGTGAGGACCTCGCGCAAGGTCGGCAAAACCGCCTCCAAGTACTGGCGCTTGAAATATCGCCTGCATGGCAAGGAGAACCGCTTTGCCAGTGGCCAACCACATCGCCCCGCTGAAAGCCAAGACCGCCAAGATCGAGGCGCAGGTACTCAAAGAGGCGCGCACCTTCCAGTACGTCGCCGAGCAATGGCTAAAATTCAAGTCCGCGGACCTGGTGGCCAAATCCATCTCGGGGTTTCGCGGTGCGCTGAGCAACCACATCTTGCCTACCATTGGCCATAAACCCGTCAGCGATATCAAGCCGGGGCGCATCACCACCATCATCACCGAACTGCGGCGCAACCGCACCATCATCCGCGCCATCCTAGGCTTTGCCGAGGGTCGCGGCTGGGTGGAATGCAACGTGGCGCTAAGCAACATCGAGGAGCTGAAGATCCGCCACGTGGTGACCAGCAACCCGGCGATCGAGCGGCCGGCCGACTTGGGCAGATTTCTGCTGCGCCTGGATGACTG
>JARLHX010000146.1 GCA_031292035.1 Negativicutes bacterium
CCCGATGCATTGTAGCGAACCAAATTTGAGTATTGAGTATTCTGCCACTCGGCAGGCTTTGACTCTGTTGGACTCTCTGACATGCAGGTAGTATCAGAAAACAGTATCAGATCGTCAATTCGCCAGTTGATGATATTGACGAAAACATTGCAGAATAACGGTCGCACCCGTAGCTCAATTGGATAGAGCACTTGACTTCGGATCAAGTTGTTGCAGGTTCAAGTCCTGCCGGGTGCACCAGCTTTTCATCGGCAAATCTCCTGGCAGTCCAGCCCGCCGATCTGCCCATGAACCTCGCGCGAAACATCCAATATTCAACATCCAACATTCAACATTCGACTCCCAAGATCTGGTGTTGTATTTCGGCCGGCTGGTGTGCGGATTGAAGCTTGGCGAACTGGCCCGGCGGACGGGAATGAAGGATTACGGCGCGGCATGGGTGGCGATCCGGCGGTATGAATGCCGCTTGCGGCGCAGCGCCGCGGATCGGGGAGCAAGTAAAACAGTTGCGCCAAATGTCGAATGTCGAGATGTGACCCAGATGTGCAACTTGTCGCATAACGAGGTAGTCTCCTGATTTGAGAATTCATCCGGTATTTCCCCTAAGGTTTCCGACCGATTATCAAATCAATGGGAATAATGCCATTGTCAGAAATGATGAAGTTGAGCATTTTGGTATCCGTAACGACAAGCAAATCCGATTCACGCACCCAACTTGTAGTAGTCTCTTGAACCAGACTAAAACCCAGTTGCCTCATAAAGTCTTCAATTTCCTCCTCGTTGGGATGTGATTTGTTATTGTCAGCTGCTTCTATGAAGCGCTGAGAAGTTATGATGTAGGGATATAGGCGGCCGTCATTTTCGTATTCTGATGTACCTAGTGCCATCCCTTCAAATCGCAAATCCGTAGGAAATTCTTGATTCATTAATTCGAGCCTCTGTAGGTAAAACAATGGCGTGGCATCGCAATGGTTCCCGTATCTTCCACCGGCCCCATGTCCTAGGCCAAATCTGCCCGGCTTTGTACATTTAATAATGCGGCGGTCAGGTCGCAAATAAACGTGATGCTCGCGTGTGTCATCGAATTTATCTGAGCCAGCCCAAAAAGCATCCGTCAAAATTAGGCCGCGTTCCTCGGCCCAGTGATAGAGGCAGTTGGCCTGCCGTATGATCTCCTGCTGAACTCCATTGAAGCCGCCCACTGCGCCCGCGCTTTCTCTAAGGTAGGCAATGGCCTCAGCTGCAAGGCTTTCATGCGTTGTATTAGGCATAGTCGGGCTATGGCTGGGTCAGCTATAGAAATCGGAGCACTGGCCACCACTTGAGTTGGCTGATTGCAGGATTTGTCAATTGCGGACATGGATGAGGCGTTGCACACGATACAAGTCAGAGTTGTTGTCCCATAATACTGAATAGTATGAGTCAATTTCATAAATTATTTTTGCTGGTTTCGCATTTGTATCAATTGCAGTTCCTTCAAGGAGTTTTCGGTATTGCTGATAACGTTACCCAGCCACAAATTTAGAGCTTTTGCGGTGGCAAGATTCATCACAAGGGAGGCTTCATATTCGTGTTCTATTCCATCATGCGTCACCCTTTTTGATGGTATTTCGTTGCCCACCCCATCAATGGCAGCTCTTTCGGGGAATGGAAGCCGGTGGCTATAAACCGTCAGCATTAAATTCCCAGGGGTTGGGGTACCCCCGCCAAAAAAACCATCAACATGAATAACGCGGAAATAATTGCTTTTTGTAATAAAAACAGGAATTTCCCTCATTGAGATCGAGGGGGCTTCAGGTTGCATATAGGCTGTTTTTGTCTCGGTCGTCATACGGCGTTTTCCCGTCAGGTCATGGCAAGCTAGGCTCTTTCACTGCAGCCGTCAAGGTTGCTATCGGCACCAATCCAGACACCCTTTAATTCTGGCGGTCAAGTATTTGGAAGTTTATCGGAACTGGGAATTCCGCGAAATCCACAACAGCTTGTGGTTTGCCATTTCTTTATCCCTTTATATTGGGCCCTGCGGCTGGGCATTTGGGGGAAAATCAGACAGAAATTCACAGTATTCACACAGTGATGTCAAGTGAATAAATCGCAAAACGATTGATTTGGGCGCGCGACAGATTTCTTCGGTTAAGCCGCCAGCGCCAGGGCGTCATAACGGGCAGCGTGATCGTTCAGGCGGTTTTTCCAGAAGTCGGCAAGGCGACGGCTGCTCTGGATGCAGCGCAAGGCCAGGATGTTTTCGGCCCCCGGTTCGCTCCAGAACATACCCGATTGCTTGCAGCGAGTGCCAATGACGGTTTTACAACCCGCCTCAATGACGCCCGAGCCGATAAAGAAGCCTTGGCGGCGAAAGGTGCCGTATTGCATGCGCGCGACATTGTTGACGAAATAAGTCAGTTCGTCTTCGACGGCCTGGGCCTGGGATCGGCCGAGGCTTTCCTTGCGGGCTTGGGCAATCAGTTGCTCGACTTTGTCATCAAGTAATTTCTTGGCCCACTGCCCCAGCCGGGTCTGATATTCGGGGTGCTCCTTGCTTCCCAACAGCGCGACCAGGACCTGGCCGGCGTGTTCGAGGGCATGATAAAAATCCACGATCTGGAGGGCGTTGGAAAAACAAAGCCGGCCCATATGGGCCAGGCCTTCGGCCCCGTCGATCAGCAGCACAACCCGCAACGCCAAACCCAGGCCGCGACGCAGCGCCTCCTGCCGTAAGACGGGGCCAAACTCATCGATCCCGGAGAAGCTGGAAACATACGTGGTCGATTCATAGTCGCGCACCGGATGCCCTGCCGCATCGGTCTGGTGCTGGGTAAACACACAACCCAGATAGGCTTGGCGCGTTTTGGCGCTGCCGTCGGGTTGCTTGCCCCGCCAGTTCCGCTTTGCGCATGGACACCCCGGTGCTGTCGGCACTGACATACAGAATGGGCACCGCTGGCGCACCCGCTTTGGCCTCCCGTTCCTGCCATTTTTGGGCGGCGGCGCCCACCTGTTGGACCAGGCGCTGGATTTGCCGGGCCTGAACCTGGATGCCGCCGGTCTCGGCCAAATGCAGCTCGGCTTTTTGGTAGCTGGCTTCATCGGCTCCTTCCAGACACATGAGCCGGGCCAAGGCCGGCGTGTAGCTCCCTTCCAATCCCAACGCGGCATCGGCGGGATAATGTCCCTCTTTTTTACTGGGTCATAGTAATAAGCGCGTGCCAGGGGAAATTGACCAAACATCCCGTCGATTTGAAGACTGAACCGCCCTTTGTATTGTTGTCCGGTTTTGGGTTGGTAGGCGGCGTCGATCCGGTCGGACGCTTGTTGCAAAAGCCAGCCGACGATGGCGGTGGCCGATTTGAAGACGGCCGTGCGCACCAGCATCTCCAACTCCTGGACCGCCAGGCCCGTGGGCTGATCGGCCTGAAAGCGGGCCATCAACCCTCAGAAAAGGGGTCAATCCATAGAATGAATGGATCGTTTTGGGGTTAACGGGGCTTCACGGGGCTAAAAAAGGGCGCATGCCGCGCCAACCGTGCGTTGAATCCGGGACCTCAGCGGGAGGACATTTTCCTGAACCCGCGGACCGGCCCGATTTCATCAAAACGCCGGCAGAATCGTTCCAGACGGCGGGCAGGCAAACGCCCACGGGTGGGTGTAAGCGCAGGGGAATAAACGGCAAGGCAATGAAGGCAAAATGGACCGCCACATGCATTGACGGCATTGGATC
>JARLHX010000147.1 GCA_031292035.1 Negativicutes bacterium
TCGTCGGCGTGGCCACCGACAAGTTGACCCTGTCCATGTAAGACATAAAAGTAATGGAAAACATAAGTACAGCCAGATACCAACGAAACCGCGTCGGTTGCATAAAACTCCCCCTAAAAAATATTGAGGCCGGCGCCGGACTGCCCAGTGGCCTCCCCCGACAACCCGGCCCGCTCCCCTTTGCACCATCAATATTATACCACAGGAATATCCACCGTGAACCGCAAATTGCCGATTCGAAAGCAGGATGTTATTCGACGTTTTTCGCGGAAAAACGATTGTTTCAAGCAAGTGGACAAGGCCGTGATGAGGCGCCGGCGTAAAAAAGAAAAACAGCCAACAGACACGTGTCTGTTGGCTGCTTTAGCGCGGCTGCTGAGCGAAACCCGGAAACGCAATTTAGCCCTTAGCTGAATAACAGTGATGAAGCTTATTTCGCAGCATTATTCGATTACCTCCGCATAACATCCGATATAACCTGAAGTTTGCCATGATCCGTTTAAAATACTTACTCCCGCCGTATTGGTCTGAATTTGTATTCTTGATGCTGAACTACCATATAAAAGTACACCATAAAGAGAAACATTGAAAAACTGAGAAATTACATCGGTTTCATTGGTACCACTGGCATCCTGCGCCCATGAAAAATATGTTCTTATTTTTCGCGTACCGAAAGGATTCTGCCATACTAACCCCATTAGCCCACTGTAATATTTCCACCCGAGGAATACACGCCGATTACCGCTTGCCTGGCCGAACCCTTCCCGCCGTCCATAGGCATACCAGGAATCGTTAACCGACGTTATCGCACTGCTGCCGGCTTGGGCCATGCCGAGAAGAAGGGAGTTGGCAGGGCAAAGGTCGTCAACTATGGTCCGGTCGGACTGATTCATCAGTGATTTGTAATAGCCCGCTATTTCTGCCTGGCTAAGAGCGCGAGGAATAAAAATAACTTCATCCATCGTTCCTTTAAAGAAAGCGGAACTGGTTGCTCCATTCGTTCCGATGTAAAGCGTTCCAGCCGTTGTATTTGCTGCAAGTGTGGAGACGGAATCAACATAGGGAGAATCGACATAAAACGAAGTTACTCCCGCATTGCACGAAAAGGCGGCAAAGGCTGGTTTACCAACAGGAAGACTAGATGCCGACTGGATGGCCGTCGACGCAGAAATAAATCCTACCTTACCGTTGGCATCAACATTCATTGCACATCCTGTTGTTGCTCCGACATTTCGATTGTCGACAATATAACCGCCAGCCGTATAACTTGGAATGTTAACGACAGATATCAGCGTAAAACTAGCGGGAAAAGCGTAGGAAGAAGTCGTTATTTTGTCACTTGTACCGTTAAACTGCCTTGCTTTTGCTCCGCTGATAATATCGCTATTAACGATAGTCGTCCCCGTAGCCGTTCCCGTTAGCGGACTGGCCCCCTGACTGTCGGCGACATTACTGCCGGATATTTCCGAAAACCTCCACTCATGATAGGTAGCCAAGTCGCCGGACGCGATCGACGGATAAATGCCAGAATATCCGATGTAGCGGCAGGGAAGACAAAGCTTGTTTGCGATAGGACCGGAGTTCTGTTCTGTTGGTGCCACGTTGCGAAGTTCTGCATAGTGGATTATGCCGTTTTCATATCCTGGCGCAAGCGAGTTTCTCATAAGATACAATACTCCGGCAACAGTTGTTGCTGAATATGCGCCCTTAAAAACCTGCTTACCATTCACAAAAAAGACGATATTTGCCCCATCGTAACCAACTTCAAGAAGATACGTCTGCCCAACAGAGAAATTAAACCCAGAATTTATTGTGTTGGTTCCATCATAGAAAGCAAGTATTCCTCCATTGTTGTATATCTGGAAGGACGATCCCGTTGTTCCTCCATATCCAGCAATAATTACTCCAGCGGAAGCGCTTCGACAAGTCCATAATACCCGCAACGTTCTTGCCGCCGCCCCAATCGGAAACCCGTTGCTGTTGGCGCTGACATAGTAGCCGCTGCTGCCGTCGCCCTGGGCGCCGTAGCCGATCCAGCCGTCAACCTGGGTTATCCCTCCCGATCGGGTCAGATTATTCCCGACCGGAGTACTGACCGGGTTGGCGCTGCCGTCGAGGATCCATTGAGCCACCGTACCCGAATCCGCCGCAGGAAAAGCCGCCGCGACCAGGCCGCTTGTCCAGTCGTTTCTGTCGTAGACCAGGTTGGTCGACCGGGCTGGGAGCGTGACGTTGTTGGCCGGCATGTTCACCGTCGTCCCGCTGATATAATCCACGCCAGCCGATATGTCCAGTTTCAGCGCCGTCGGATCCAGGGAAAACTTCCGGCCGCTGGCGATGTAGTTGCTTACACCGGGATTGCCGCCACCGATGGTTGGCGCTGTGGCCGGGAAATACCCGACCTCGCGGACGACGCCGCCTGCCTCGAACTGGTAGTCGCCCACATCCCCGGCCTGGGTCACCCGGTTGGCTCCGCCCTGGATCATCAGGGCTGCCGAGTTGACAAGAATCCTTGCCGTATTCCAGCGGATCTGGATCAGCGAGCCGGCGGGATGGACGGCCGGAGGACCGGACGCTCCGGTGATGCCGGTGATATTTTCGGTTCCGTTGGCGACCACATAATTGGTCGATGCCGGGATGGAAAGAACGCCACCGGCGCTGGCAACAGCCTGCGAAGGCGGCAGATAGACCGCCTGGAGCATGGGACCGCCGCTTCCTTGCCGCCTGGCTGTCCAGGTGACCGTTGCATCGATCACAGTCTGGCCTTCTAAGGTCGGCCAGGCCGGCTCCGACGCACTGCTCGTCCCGGCCGCGCTGCATTCAAAAATGAGATTCGGCAGTGCCGAGGACTTTACGACATTTCCGGCAGCATAGGCCGTCGAGGCCGTCCATAGTTGATGGGCCTGGTTGTAAAACCCGACCAGATTGGTCGCGTTCACCTGGAACTGGCCCTGGGTTTCCGTTGAATTGGACAAATCGGTCACATTCGGTCTGGTATACGTTGTTGACATGGTTTACCCTCCTTATATTCCTTGAATGGTGGCATCGATCGTGCCGGCCGTCGGGGTCCCGTTTGTGTCGACAAGGACGATTTCCGGGCCTGCTCCGACTGTAGTCTGCTTATCGACTGTCAAAAAGCCAACCGCCGAGGTCCCGGACTGGATGCTGACATTAATGCTGAGAATCTTGTCAAAGCTTTTCCTGAGTGGTAGCCGCGTCCCGCTGGCCGGGACAGCGACATCATTGATAATCTCGGTGATCGTCGGAGTATCGACATTGACGACCAGCGAACGGATACGGGGCCAAATGGACCCTGCCGCCATAGTGACTTTGAGATTATAGGTCCCCGCCGCCAGTTGCACCTTGGACGTGTAGGGAATCCACTGTCCAGGCATCCACATCGGGCCACCCGGATTGGTAAACATCGGATCATTGGAGCCGGTAAACATTGGCTGAGGGAATGGCGACTGGTACCAGAGCTGCGGCACACCGTCGCAATCGATGGCGACGGACATATTGGCCGCCTCGGCCAACGTAAAGGTATCCTGATAGGTAAAGGAACCGTAATTTGCCGCGAACATTCGAGCGTTGAGATTCGAATACATCGGCACCGTCGGGTCGGAGGAGAACATAACTTCCCCGGGGGGATTGGCCGCAAGATATCCGTCGCCATCAACATAACAGCCGGTCTTCACTCCCGACCAGCCACGCTCATAGTAGTCGGTGCTCAGCAGCAAATGATCAACCACATCAGGCCCCAGGCTCACGATGCAATGCGCCGCGTTGCCACTGAGATTGCCGGCATTGTCCACCGCCTTGATCATCACGCACCAGGTCCCGGAAAGCAAACCAGCCGTTTCGAACGGCTGCTGCGTCAATACGCCGGTATGCAGCGGGATGGCGTTTTCCCAAAACGGTAACGTGCCCTGATTGGCGCGAATTGCAAACCCGGCGACGTCATTAGGCTCAGGATAGGTGTAGCTCCAATGAAACTGTCTGACATTGTTAGCCAGCTGTGCCAGCTGAATGCTCTGGACATCGGGGGGAACACTGTCGCGGCCGGTGGATACGGGACCGATGCTCGTTCCGCTGGATCGACTAAGACCTTTCACCGTAATGATCATAATGTAATAAGTCTGGTAAGGCTGGACATCGATGCTTTCGGAGAATGCGGTAGTTTCCTTCGCTACTGTCCATTTTACGTTGTCATTTGACAGCATGATGACAAACTTGTCCGCGTAATCGCCGCGCCCAAGCTGCCACGACAGATTTATCTGTGACGAAACCGTACCGTTGACAGTCATCCAGGTGACTTGCTCAGCGCTCAATCCGGAAACATTGTTGGCAACCGGCGCAGTCAGACTGCTGTAATCGATTTCCGGTATATCCGTCGCCTCGTCGTAGATTTCCTCGATATATTCGATGCAGGAAATCTTGCGCCGCATATCCTGGTCCCGGCTGATATTAAGCACCCGGAATGGTTTGACTACCTTGTTCGTTTCGCCGAAGCTGTACAGGTCCCACTTCTGTGGAATACCGGGCAGCGGGCTGGTAAGGATCACGGTATCGGTGGTGGTTTCCTCCGCGACACCCCGCACACTGGCGGTAATAATGCTTTGGGCGGCTTGGGCGGTCGTTGCCGCCGGGTTGGTGATCTGTACCGCCACCGCGTAGGATTTGTCCGACTGCATCGTTACCTGGCGGTCAAGCTGCAGTATCGTGGCCGTGGCGTTCAGCAGACGCCCGGAAAAGCCCCACTGCGGCACGTCGTGGGCCAGGAGAACAACATCGTTGATCTGGCAGGCGATGGCGTCGATATCGGCGCTGTGATCTACCGTCCGCTGCAGATACTGATTGAGTCGCAAACGGTATTTGCCTTCCCGGTAAGCCTGCTTGACGGTGGTGGCGCCATCCAGGGTGATCTGGGTGATATTCGGTTCGGTCGCGCCGTCATAGTCATCAGCGTAGGCTGTAATAACATCCTTCTGATAGTCTTTGTCCCTATTGGTGAAGCTGATTTCAATCGCGTTAGCCCGATCCTTCAGCCCCATGAAGCTCTCTTTGAACTTGTCTGTGATCATATTGCCCACCGTGAACAGCTGCACCGGCTCACCCGGCGCGTCGCAGACGCAGCCGTACCGCGTCCCCCGCATGATGACCCTGCCCCGGCCGACCCCCTCCGGTTTCTGCAAAGCGGACCACAGGTCGGTGGCCGTATCGAAGATAAAGTTGAATGACAAGTTTGCACTGTCGCAGAAAGCCGCCCAGTTGACGAAATCCTGATACACCGCCCGCGACGCCGGAGCGCCCTGGACGACAAACTCGTAACTGCCGGTATTGATATTTTTAATTTGCCGGCAGCGGTGGATCATGTCATAGGCGGCCCAGGCCGGGTTGGTGGCCGATTTTTGTTCGTACTGAGCGATATCGGGATTCCACACCCAGACGTTGCTGCGGGTCTGTTGCCAGGTAATGCTGGGCATGCCCCCGCTCAGCTGGCTTGTTGCCAACGCCCTGATGCCGACCAGCGCCTTCCCGGGACGGGCAAAATCGTCATACAGGATGTCCGACAATTGCGTCCAGAAAACCCGGGTGGAGAAGCGGGTGCTGGTACCGCTTTTAGCTGTGCACATGGCTCTCACCGCGTATTGGGCGGCAGGAAGGTTGTCCACACGGTAGGTCCGCTGGAAGGTGGTGTTTTTAGCTGCGGAAATTGCCAGATTAATATTGGGTTTGACATCAATTGTAAAAGGTGCCCCAGAGAGTAAAAAACCGACGTAAATTCCAGCAGCCCTGCCGGTAATATTGAAGGCTATTAACCCATTATTGTAGTTTTCATAAAAATTTGCGTTCGGCTGCACGCCGGAAACAGACCCTGCTACGGTAAAATGACCGGGACTAAACGTACCATTAGGCTGCCACGCCGGGCCGACATAGGTAATTGTCCATATTTCCCTTGGCGCGGTCGGACTAACCGATAACACATTCAATTGACCAAGGGGGCTCTGGGTTACCGACCACGATGTTCCGTCGGTAAAGTTGGTCCAGTTGGCGTCGCCGACCTTTTGGTACTGCGCCTGCACAGTGACAGAGGCATTTCCCAAGCTGCTGTCATCATTGACATAATACAGCCCGTTGGGGAACTGCAGCGTGATTTCCAGCCCTTCCACCGCATTACCCTCGGTCTGCTGCGTCGCCCAGTTGTTGTCGGTAATCAGCTCGTAGGCCAGTTCCTGATCTACATACGTGTCGTTGAAATTGGCAATTACCGCTTGATCGTTGACGCCCAGCCGGGTTTCGCAAGTCACGCCTTTGTAGTCGGCGATAGGATTATCGTTGATTCTGATATCGCTGATATCATCAATCGGCCCTTCGCCGCCACACAGCAGGATGTTCAAGTACTGGTTGTCCTCATCGCTCGACACATGCTGGACCAGGATCTGCCCGGCCGTCCGCATCGTGCCGTAAGTGACAGCCAGGGCGTTGCCCTGGCCGGTCTGCGACTGGACATTCCAGTTGTAGGCCGGGTTGACATTAACTGTCGGCCGGTCCACCTTTGCCGGTGGAAACCAGTGATTGATAAGGGCGCCGCCGATCATATTAACACCGGCGGCTATCATACGCCCCAAGAAACTATTTGACATTGCTGTTGACATACCCGTAAAACTTGTAAAGCTAGGAGAAGCAGTCCAAACAGCCAACGCTATTGTGAAGATATTTCTGAACCAATCCGAGCCGCTCTTACCAACAACCGGGAAAACTGCAATCCAGTCTTCATCATTGATAATTTGCTCTTTCGCATCCTCCGTGATATTGCCGTTGACACTGACAACAAAGTCATCCAGCCCCAGGATATAGGGCTGCACGTATTCGTAGGCCGTTGTGCCGGGAACGTGCTCGCAGGCGTGGACTTCTCTGTCATGATGGTTGAACGGGTTTTTCAGTAGGGTAATTGTGATCATCGTATCACCTCCGGCACATAGAAGCCTTCGATCCGTTTTGCCCAGGCCGGACTGTCGGTGCGGTCGATGTTGACCCCGATTTCCTTGCGAGTATGGATGAACCGCCCTTGGCCGATATATACCCCCGTATGATCGCAGTACACGGCAAACCGGATGACAACAAGCGCAGGAACCGGGATTTCCCCCTCGCACCTGCGCCAGAACGGTCGCTGCTCATTCACTTCACTATGGATCCGGCTGGTATCTTCACAGGAGATTTTGTAGTCCGGCAGATTTATCCCGTAGCGCCGGAAGACTTCCGTGGACAACCCCCAACAGTCCAGGCCCACGGTGGGATCGCGCCCACCGTTTACAAACGCCAGGCCGATCAAGTCGTCAAGTTTACTATTCATACTGCCTCCCCAAACAAAAAATCGCCCAACCGGCGATTTGTGTTAGACAATTTTTCTTCTATTACTTATTTGATTACGCGTACAGCCCGCCTTCCGGTATGCTCGGCTCGCCCCCGTAGCGTAGCGAATTGCCCCGGTCACGGCAGGACTGCAGCGTGCCGTCACACGGCGGCAGAGAGCCGGAGTACCCGCACTCGATGCCTTGGTACCGGTCCCGCCAGGCGCAGAAGTTCTTCAGCACCCGCCGGAAAGGAAACCGCAGTTGCACCGACACGTCACAGCCGAGCTCGAACGTCACCCAGCGGCTGTCGCAGGTAGTCGACTGCACCGTAAAGACCTCTTCCACCTCCGGCAGGACATTGTCAAGATGCTGGGAATGGACCACCCGCAACGTCACCGTCGTGCCGGTCAGGCCGTTGTTCTCCTCCACATAGGCCTGGACGATCTGCGTGACGTTCGAAATCTGCAGCGGTATGGACGGCAGCGATTTGCCGTCTTCCTTGATCTCGCCGAGGATGAAGTTGAAGGCGCTCCAGGTGCAGCCGTTCCAGGCGATGTCTTCGCTGTTGCGCACCAGCCGCAAAGGCTCCTCCGCGTCCGGGAGGTCAACTTCCAGCAGCAGCAGCCACACGCCGTCACTGGCTATTTTGTTTTTTTCCAGCACGCCGGCTATTGACAGACTTAACATGCTACACCTCCTGAATCGTCAGCGCACCGGAATAGTACCCCGGCGCCGCCAGATCGAAACTGATGTCCCCGCCGGTAAACCGGACCGAGAACAACTGTCCGGAATACGGGTCATTGGGAACAATTGGATAATTCCACTCAAAGGTCATACTGCCGCCCAAAACCGTAATGCGGTAAAAATCCCGAAGGGCCGCATAATCGGCGGCCGGCAAGGCGTTCCATTTCAGGACGAAACTCTGGGGCATCCGTGTAAACTTGGCCCTGGAAATGACCAGTCCATTCTCCATTTCGGATTGCAGCGAAGGATCTTTGATCTTGGTTGTTAACGGGTATACAGGCTGTTGGATACTAGGAAACTGTGCCATAGCGTTTACCTCCCTAACCAACTATTGAAATAATCACGAATTCCGTCATAGTTATGTTCTATCGCATCAATAAAACCTTTTGTGTCAAAAGTAATTGCGTTTGTCGGGGGCTGGATATTATTGTCTTGTACTAATGCATTAATTGCATCCCGATATTCTGAAGTCGGCCCAGGCGATTGGGTAGCCTGATACACTGCCTGAGCTGTTTCATAACCATCCACGGTAGACCTGCTAGTGGTGCCGACATCACTAATATCGTCAGCCCCTTCAGTTGCTCTTTCACCCAATTTTTCAAGTGCATCCCCATAATATGAACTATGCTCTGTCTTTTGGGTAGCCTGATACACTGCCTGAGCTGTTTCATATTCATTCATGGTAGGCTTGCTAGTGGTGCTGGCATCGCTAATATTGTCAGACCCTTCTGTTGCTGCTCTTTCGCCCAATTTTTTAAGTGCATTCCCATAATATGAACTATGCTCTGTCGTCTGGTTATTAATTCGAGATTGTTGCCCAGCCTTCCAATTCTCATAATTGATATCCTCATCCCGGACAATTTTGTAATGCTGCCGATCCAGAGACAGATCTGAAACACTCTTTCTTGCATCTACAAAGCTATATGCCATTCCGGTCCCATCAAGTGTTTTGACAATATTCTCTGATGTTTGTAATCCTCGCGCGGCTAAGGAAGCCGCAGGAAACAATACCCCTTGGAAGGCGGAAAATTGCTCTAACAAATATTTATAATCAATATTTTTACCTTCAAGTTTACGTATATCTTCATTGTTAAACATAGTTTTTGCAGACGCAATAATTCCAGCACCGGCAAGAATAACAGCTAATTCGGGAGCTGATACGACTGCTGCAGGTATGGCTAAGGCTGCTCCTGCAACTGATAAAAGGGTATTCTGTGATTTTAAGTCATCAATAGTCTTGATTCTCTCCGCTTCTAAACCATCAACCAATACATAGTTCCCATTCTCTAATTTATATACTTTGACTCCCATATTAAACACCCCCTAGTCGGTTTAGATTCTTAAACATCTACTTCGAAAAAACCGAGTTCTTACTCTAATCAAATTTTCTTCTTCCCGAGCAAGGTAAGAAGTACTCATTGTTCAACTTAATTACCAAATACCTTTACGCATTGTCTTAGCAAAACAATGCGTAAAGGCTCTGTTTGGTCTCATCTAATATTACTTTTTCAAATTACCTTCGGCTTTATCACGACGCATAAGACGAACGCCCATTGACCAGGGTCGCTACGATGACGCTGCCGCCTGAGCCGTTGTCATAATAGGCCTTAAACGGCAGCGTGACATTAATGCCCTTATCGCTGTCCACGCCGGGTGAAGTCTGCTGGAAAAACAGTTCTTCCATGAAGAACTGCAGGCTGTGGTTGCCGTTGGTGAATTTGAACTTGAGCGAGGTTTCCGTATTGTTGATCGCCTTATTCAATAGTGCCGTGTCCTGAAAAAACGCGTTGATGCTGCCGGAGACCTGGAGATTGCCCTCCGACAGGCTGGTCCGGAAACCGCCGCCGCCGATGGCGTAGGTATTGCCGTCCAGACCGAAGTCGGCGGTCAGGCTGGCGCTGGTCACAATGGCCAGCGGCGAGCCGCCTTCTTCGATCGTCCCCTGAAAGTTGTTGTATTTCAAGCCGGCGATACTGGTCAGGGGCGACGCGAAGGGCGCAGCGCCCACCGTTCTTTTGGCGCCCATAATATTGATACTGGCGGTCAGTTCGCTGTCGCCGCCGTAACTGAAGGAAAAGCCGCTTACTTTACAGCCGTTGAACATTTCATAGGCCGGAATGTCTGGATACTGCTGCTCCAGCACCAGCGACGGCTGGCCGGAGCTCACCTTGAAAACATGGGTGTAAGGATCGCCGGAACCGGTGGTCGTGGGGCTGCCAAACATCGCTCGCAGCCAATATCCGAAAGCGATCTGCTCGACAGGCACCACGATGCTGCCGGCTACGTCGGTATTGCCGACCGCCATCTGGGCCTGATCGCGGCGGCCGCGGATGGTTGCCGAGTTGATCAGATTTTGGTTGATCGTAATTTTCGACTGGTTCATAGGCATGTTATAGCCTGTGGGCGAGGCTGGCGTCTGTCCGTACGTGGTTTCAAATGCCAGCGCCAGTTGAGAATTGAATCCCTTTGCTCTTGCCATGTGAATACCTCCCTAATAAATGATGCTGTAGCCGTTGACAGTCTTGATTTTTACGGTGACATCCATCCGTCCGGGAAACTGGGGAAAATAGGCTATCGGCTCGATGCTGTAGTTCACTACTCTGATCGGGTTGTCGGTGCTGATCTGGGCCAGCTCCTGGTAGATCAGTTGGCCCAGGGCGTTGCATTCCGAAATGCCCGTGCATTCCGTTACATTGTTGTTAACAGTCACCGTACTCTGTGATATCGTCCAGCCTACAGTGAGGTGATAGGTAAACTCCTGCAGTTCCAGCCCTTCCGCCTTGGAGCCCGGATAAATGATAATCATCGGGCAGTTGCTTGCCGCCGGCGGTGCCTGGCCGTTGACGCCGACGAAAATGCTCGGCGACTTGCCATACGTCATCGAGCAGAAATTTTGTATCGGCACACTTGCTTTCAAAGCATCCCGCCATTTGCCGATGATGTCGCTCAGATTCAATGTTGGAATCATGTGGTCTCCTCCTTGTCTTCATTAGCGGTACTTCTCATTACATCAGTGATTGGCGGCATACACCCCCATTTGGCAGATTGCGCATTTGCCGGTGGTGCCGGCGGTAATCCACCAGGCGCAGGCCCCCTGCAGACATTGGCCGAACGAGGCCACCTTATTGTCGGGGTTGATACAAAGTAGCGGACAATACATTTTTTTCTCCTCCTATTCTTTATCCGTACATCAAATGGCAAAAAGACTAAGCGTCAGCCGGACGAGCTTCGTCACTGGACATTCGCTTTCTCCGATTGAGAAAAGCCTCGACCAGGCAGCCGCATTCCGCATCAAAAAATTTGCACTTGCATGTTGATCCGAAAGCAAAATCCTGCGTATCGAGCCAGCAATACGCTTTTGGAAGTCTCTGTCTTTCTTCCTAGACTCTCTCCTCCATAATCCCTGCCTCCCCCGCCTAGATCCCGATCAGCTCGATATTCCCATAAAAGCGGCGGTTGCTGCGCTTCCAGCTGATATCCAGGGTGTTGAGGGCCCGATGCAGTTCCTTCGCCTTGCCCCGGACCTCGTCGTCGGTGAGCTGCGGGCATTCGCGCCGGTAGATTCTCTCCAGCGTTTCCAGCGTGTAGTACTTCATGATTTTTCCTCCTATTTCTTATCCGTACCGGTCAGGACAAATTCAGATAGGTCGTCAGGCGGGCAATTCCCTTTTGGGCGTGAAACTTCACCGTGACCGTCCCGACCCCCAGCCTTGTGCCGATCTGCTCACAGGACTGCCCTGCTTTCATCAGTTTCAGGACCGTTTTCTGCCTCGGCGACAGCCGGTCGATGGCTTGATCGACATCGATAAGGGTGCACAGAAGCTCCTCCTTGCCGCCGCCGGAGCCGCCCCCACCGGTCCGCTCATGCCGCGCCGCTGCCAGTTCCACCGCGCTGCGCAGTTCCTGATAGCGTTTGATAAAAGCGGCAACCTGCCCGGATTGATACTCGCCGAGCCGCGGCGACTTACCCGGCGCGGCCTTGTCCGTCCCGCCTCCCAGCGTCCAGTGACGATCCATATTCATACCTCCTCCAATCTAAATAGGAGCCAAGGCCGCGCTCACCCATCCATTGCAAACTGCCAGTCAAAAGAAAATGGAAGCCCAAAGCAGCCAATAGGCCGTTTTGAGCTTCCATTCAGCGAAACCGGAAGCTTGAATCTCATATGGGCGGCGTCGACGCCGGCTCCTATTTATGACTATAGCACGAAGAAGAGAAAATACGGTGTCACAAAAGTGTCATTCCCCTGGTCAGCTGTTCCCGACCGGCTCAGCGCCGACCGGATCCTCCACCGGTTCGGTGATTGTCAGCAGCACCAGGACGCACAGCGCGGAGCAGGCCGCCAAAAACATGAATACCACGTCCCAGCTGTAGGCGTCGAGAATCATGCCCGTGATCAACGGGGCGCAGGCACCGCCCGCCTGCCCGCCGGTATTGACAACCGCCATGGCGATAGGATAGGTTTTTTTCGTTGTCAGCCCCATGGGATAAACCATGAAGGACGAGTAGCCCACATTCAATAGCAGGCCGGTAATAAAGAGCAGAATCGCCAACAGCACCGGGTCGTTGGGCGAAAAAGTCAGTGCATACATCATAAAGACCGTGGACACCGCGGTAATAAGCATGGTCGGTTTACGCCTCTTATTTACCACCTTGTCGGAGAACCAGCCCCCGAGCAAATTGCCCAGTACCGCTCCCACAAAGGGCGCCGATGCGACAAAGCCCATATTCATCACCGAGAATTTCTTTACAGTCAGCAGA
>JARLHX010000148.1 GCA_031292035.1 Negativicutes bacterium
AACCGATCATCCGTGAACAAAGCTGCAAGCGTGGCCATCGAAACCTCGTTCCCGCCGGACGCAATACCTTTTCACCGCCCAAGCCAATCGCAACGATAGTCAACGCAGCTTTAAGGAACCCAAATCCCCCGCGCGGGGAAAACCGTAGGCCCAAACCTGCCCTCTCCCGCGCGCGCCATCGCCCGCATGCGCCGCAGCCCACCCCGCGAGCCGCAAAAGCTCAAAGCAAGCCGGAAAGCGGCGAGCGAGTTGGCGACTGCCCGATATTGAAGGGCTATTGCATGTGTTAACGTAACACCCCAAAGTGGCTGGGGAATATGGAACGAAATTCTGGATTATCGCTGCAATCTGGTAAGCGTGGGCCAAAGCCGCGGTGCAATTGGGGGTATGACGTGACGGTTAGGCAAGACATCCCAATCAGAAATCCACTGCTTGTCAGCAAGCAGTTTCTATCTGACTTAGACGCCCATTTGCGATCATTCGATGATATCCTTATTGATCAATACGCACGAAAAAATGGCCTCGCTCCCAAAGATGTCGAGCAGATAATCAGGATAGATTCTACAGATTCTGAAGAATCCGATTGGAGAATTAGGTCACTTAGAAATATACTCATTCCAAAATACTCCGTATCTTGGGAAAACTCCATTAGTCTAGATAGCCAAAAACTTAACTATGCACTTGAGATCATGGATAATGAAATATCTGAAATAAACAGCGTTTCAGTGGAATATGGTGAGTATGGAAAAACCACCATCACGATAAATCTAAAATCCGGATGGATTAAGGAAAAATCAATTTTAATAAAGACTGATCATCAATATTTGTCGAGAATCAAAGATAGCATGACCAATTTTATGCGGCGCTACGAGCCGGAAAATTCATGGCTTTACCGAAAAATCACGAGAGAATATCTGATTCCATTTCTATCATGCTGCGCCGGCGCCTTCATTGCTTTGAATTTAGGATCAGATCCAGGATTTAAAGAAATAACAAAATACAGCATTGCTTTATTATTTTTTATGTATTTTACATTGAGATTTTCCGTATATTTCTCTAAATTATTTCCAGACCCCACTTATCAGTTCGGCCTTCATAGAAATAGAAGTGCTAAATTAACAATTATTTGGGCCATAATTGCGAATGTCGTACTACCGGCGGCAATTGCTATTATTTTTCTTATTTACGGCACCCAAATAATCCAATTGTTCAGCCACCACTAGAATTACGGTACAGGGAATTCCGGGGACGCAGGAATTCCGGGGACGAATTGGAATTCCGGGGACGCAATACCCAATTGACCTGTGCGGGACGAATTGGAATTCCGGGGACGTGGAATTCCGGGGACGCAATACCCAATTGACCTGTGCGCGCTCTGGTGTCAGGTTTGGCCGATGGCAAGGCTAGCGCGAATAGTGATCCCCGAAGTGGCGCACCACGTTACACAGCGTGGCAACCGTCGCTTGCCGATATTTTTCGAGGATGCGGATCGCGCGTTATATCTGGAATTGCTCAGCGAAGGCTTGCGTGAGGCTGGGGTTTGTTGCCTTGCATGGTGCCTGATGGACAATCACGTTCATTTGATCCTTGTGCCTGAAACCCGTGATGGTTTGCGCGCAGGGCTTGGAGAGGCGCATCGGCGTTACACCCGGCATATCAATTTTCGAGAAGGCTGGCGTGGCTATCTGTTTCAGGGGCGATTTTCTTCATACCCGATGGATGATGGCCATTTGATGGCGGCGGTGCGGTATGTGGAGCGCAACCCTGTGGCGGCGGGGCTTGTCGAGCAAGCGGGTGATTGGCGCTGGTCGAGCGCGGCCAGTCACATCGCGGGCAAGCGTTTGCCCCATGATCCGCTGACGGACATTGCGGCCTTGGGCGCCCATGTGCGCAATTGGCGCGCAATGCTCTCGTTGGGCCTGGGGGCTGGCGAGCTTGCACAAAACGGCCAGTTGATTGCAGAGGCAATCGAGGCCCGCCTCTCCACCGGACGCCCGCTTGCTGCCCCTGAATGGATTGTGCAGCAGGAAATTGCGCTGGCGAGGCCGCTTGCACCCCAAAAACCTGGACCAAAGCCGAAGGGCGAAGGTGTAGCTTCATGACGAGATATGTATTGCGTCCCCGGAATTCTCCGGAATTCTCGGAATTCTATGTATTGCGTCCCCGGAATTCTACGTCCCCGGAATTCCTACGTCCCCGGAATTCCCGGAATTCCTATTGCGTCCCCGGAATTCCTAGATATGTATTGCGTCCCCGGAATTCCCCCGGAATTCGTGGGCCTTGGCGCTTACGTTGGAGCTGGGCCAGGAGTGCAGATAAGTGCCGCAAACTCTGTATCTCAACACGTTTTCGATTGGGGAACGTCAAAATATATTGAAGGTGACGCAGGGTATGGATTGGCTGGTTCCGTGAGTGCGACTCGCGATGCCAGCGGTAATTGGTCTGCGGGTGGTGCAGCCGGGCGAGCGGGTTTTGCTGGAGCTGGTACTTTCTCGGGAGGGCAAGGCAACTTCCAGGTTACTCTCACGCCGAATGCGATTAGGAACATCCCTTCCGATATAGGCGGGATTATTTCTAAGGCGTTCTAGTGCAAATGCATGGCGAATTTATTATTAATTTCTCCACTTATTAAGTGGGGTATCTTGTTATGTGGAGGGGCACACTTGAATTCTGGAAACGAAATCCTGCGGCATTCAAATTATTTGCCAAGCCATTTTTATGGATATCGGCAGCGATTATATTTATAATGCTGACTATGGTCGTATTTTCAATATTAACGTTAATATTTAAGATTTTCATGAGCGCTTCTGGTCATGAAGTGCATAATATTCGATATTTCGCCAATTTGATATTTGTTAATTCCATTGTCTCTGGGGCGATCTATATGTTGAGAAATATAGTTCTATCGATATTGCGAGAATTACCGGAATTACCGTGACAGGTGCGAAAACCCCCAAACTCTCCCGTCAAGGGACGTCTTCCGGCGCGCGCTAACCTGAATGCCCCAAACGTGGTGCGGTGCCGCGTTCGATGGTGTGTCGGTAGTGGACGTTACGCACCGTTCCTTGAGGCGCTGATGTGTCGTGTGCGACACGAGAAATAGCCAACCATCTGTAATCGCGTGGTAAAGGCCGCGTGTCGCTGGAGACACATGTGGGCGTTTGCGTGTCGCGTGCGACACATCGGGTGGATTTTGGCCGTTTATGGAGCTGCGACCGGCTCAGCCGTTGGGCGCGGCGCTGGTTGCTGTCCCCGGCGTGTGTTCATCGCTGCTGCGCCGCGTGACAGTGGGTTACGGTGACAGGTGCGTGGGTTACGGTGACAGGTGCGAAAACCCCTAAATTGCACCCATTCCGTTCACTGACGAGTCGTCAACCAAGATTGACGGCGTCATCGGGCACGAGAGGTGATCGCTGCGGACCGGCTTTGCTCAAGCGCCGTATGGGCATACAGACTCGCCCCAAGCAGATGCAAATTCAGCGAACCATGCTGGCCATTTCGAGCGGGCACGTCCACAACACGACCGACCGCGCCATTCCCGCTGCCTGCCAAGAGGAAACCGGCTCTTTGCCATCGCACCTCGATCATCGTCCGACCAGGATCCCCCGCACTGTCTGGACATTGGGTCTGGTCAGCATGTTCATGGACACTTCGTCCGAGATCATCCACGCACTGCTGCCTTTGTTCCTGACACTGACACTGGGGGCCAGTGTCGCTCTGGTCGGCACGATTGACGGCATTGGCGAGGCAACGGCGGCGATCGCCAAAGTGTTTTCCGGGTATCTGTCCGATCGCATCGGGCGGCGCAAACCGCTGATCCTGCTGGGCTATGGCCTGGCCGCCCTGTCGAAGCCGCTGTTTCCGCTGGCGGCAAGCCCCATCCCCGTTCTCGGCGCGCGCTTCATCGACCGGATCGGCAAGGGGCTTCGCGATGCCCCCCGCGATGCGCTGCTGGCCGATGTCACGCCGGTTGCGATCCGGGGGCGTGCCTATGGCTTGCGCCAGGCGCTGGACACCGTCGGCGCCTTTGCCGGGCCGCTCGCGGCGATCGGATTGATGGCGATCTTTG
>JARLHX010000149.1 GCA_031292035.1 Negativicutes bacterium
GTTCCTGAAGTCGGCAAGTGGTTGAAGTCCGTTGTGAGTGGGCATATCCGATACTTCGGAGTGCCGGGCAACCGGTACGCACTGGCTCACTTCCGCTTCACGGTCAGTAACCTCTGGCATCACGCGCTCGAACGGCGGGGCCAGAAGGGACGCGTCCAGTGGGAGCGCATGCAACGGCTCATCCGCCGATGGCTTCCTCCGGCCCATATCTGCCATTCTTATCCCTCGCGCCGTCTGCGCGTCACCACCTGAGGCAAGAGCCGGATGCGGGAAATCCGCCTGTCCGGATCTGTGCGGGGGGTACGGAGAAATCCGTATCCCTACCGCGACATCCCCAACCCATGCGAAGCATGGAACGCTTTTAACCTTCCCCGATACCGCGCGGTAACCGGCTCAGAACCGCCCCGCCACAGACAGCAAGGCCGCCACGAAAGGCGGCCTGCCAAAACATCTCTGGGGGAGCCACAGCCTGTTCATTGGAATATCACATTTATCACCACGAGAACTGCCGCTAGTGCGAATAGCAGCCCAAAATGCCGCCCTCTCGGTGGAATAAAATGTTGAACTACTAGGCACACAAAAAGCCCGAGACCAAAGGCCAAATGGGGATGAAGAGGAAATCTGTCCGGCAGTAAAGACGGCAAGCTAACGACAATACACTTTATGACCCAAGGGTCACTCGCTTTGGAAACATCTTTTGTGCTCGGCTGCTTTTCCACGCCCCATCCCCCAATCCCCGACATCGAGTTCGTCAAACTTCCTATGGAGCGACCGGATAGTAGTACACAACGCCGCCAGCCGTGGCATTAGCAACACATCCTAGATACGTGCCCGTATACGCAGTCCCTTGCAGTGCTGCATTTGTGATTGGTCGCACAATATTACCAATCACGAAGCCGACTACTGCACCTTTCAACGAACCGGACCTCATAGCGGCAATCGTCCCGCTAAGAAAACCAGTTCCAAGGGAACTCGCATTCGGCATCATTGAAGGTTGTTGGTTAGCCGCTGCCCTTGCTTGATTTTGACAGCTGACTGTCGGGTCAGGAGGAGTGCTGTTATTGGTGCCGTTATTTGGGGAGGAGAGGGGTCCCAAGCTGCCGGAGGAGAGATACCCGATGGAAATACCACCACCCGTGACAGGCACCGAAATAAAATATACATCCTGCCCGAATAGCACATCTCCACCGTACTCGACAGAATAAGACGGCCCTGCGTAACGGATATACCCCCCTGACCCAATCCCCCCATCTCCCAGTCCTATCATGATATTACTTTCTTGTATCGCCAGCTGGCAATCGTACTGTGTCATTCCCATTCAATTGCCTAATCCAAGCGAATCCACGGTCTGAAGCGGCTTGTTTCCGACATACGCGTACCGGTTCCAAGTCTGCGGATTATTGGGCCGGGCAACCCCCAAACCGGCTGGATCTGGTGAGAGCCATCGTCCTTGTACAGGA
>JARLHX010000015.1 GCA_031292035.1 Negativicutes bacterium
AACTTGTTGGACGGTGGCAAATGAGAAAAGAACCGCGAACAGGATGGGCGCCGAATAGGCGGTTATCAAAACCGGTTTTCGCTCCAGCTTCCATTGGTGCGATTGCCGGAAAATGGAGGGGATCGACCCTGCGAAATGACAGACGGAACCGAGCAGAGCCCCTGTATTGTAAAGGGCGACATTAAAATCCGCCCCGCCCGGCAATACTGTCAACCACCCAGCCGATCCGGCGCACGCGCCGAACCCGAGCATGCCGCATCCCATCAGCAGAACGTTTAAGGCGCCGGTTTTGAGATAGGTCCTGGCGGCATAGAAGGCCACTATGGCGGGAATAATCGCGATATAAACGGTATTTGCGACTCCCACCAGGTATTGAGGCTCGCCCAGAAATGATGCACCCCGAACATAAAGCGTCACGATGGCGGCAAGGGAGATAAATACCGGCAGAACGCCGAGTGCTTTTGCGCACCGTGACTTTTCCGGAGATTGAGCCGCCATGATTTGAAATACCCCGGCAGGTTATGGAGCCTTCAGCCGCCGGGCACGCTTGCGCTGGCAGAGCGGCGAGGACGCACTGGGTTTTGATGACTGCTCTTTTAGACTGAAACCATTTTTTAGGAATTCCTGAGGTTTATACCATACAATCAAAAGCCTACCAACCCATTTGATATTGGCAAAATGCAAAGAACTAAAAGCGCAGGGCGGCGTCCGCCCTGCACCCGCCATTTGCCGCCGGCGCACGTTCCGTGCGCCGACATCCGGCATCGCGCGAGGAAAAAACGGGACCTCACCGTTTGCTGTTCGCCCCTCCTGGCCACAATTTTTTCGGCGGAACTTTTGTGGTTGCAATAATCCCCGAGATGAAGGCGTACGCTGTTTCCGCTGATAAAACAGCGGATCTTTTTTGGGCATTTTCGTATAATGACGATTTAATTGGGATTTGTGGATTTTTGGGTAAAAAATAACAGCGTGAAAACAGCCAGGTATCAGCCAGGTATCAGCCAGGTTAACAGCCAGGTTAACAGCCAGCCGATGCGAAGGGAATAAGAGCGAAAACATTTGCAAGCCTCCCGGTGTCAATTGTGGGCCGCGTCGGGGCACGGTAAATTTGTTCGCAGGCCAAAACCAGAAAAAGTCCGCCACAGTCCTTCATGTTAGCTCGGAACACCCAAATCGATGAAAAGGTTCGGAGCAGAGGCG
>JARLHX010000150.1 GCA_031292035.1 Negativicutes bacterium
AATGGTCGGGGCGGGGAGATTCGAACTCCCGACCTCTTGTACCCGAATTAAGCGACCAAATAAAAACACCAGTAATTGCGCATATTATAGCAGGCACAGAATCTATAACGGTGTCGTTCGGCAGGCGTCGGCAGATAAAACACGGGGGTATTGCGGGGGTATTTATGTACAGGCTAATAGGACTTTTTGCCGCCCGTACCCTCCCAAGAAACTTAGAAGCATCTGAGAATCTCGTCGGTTCGATTTCCACCTTGACCCGCCTCCCGGCTCTGAGGCCCTTCAGTTTAGGATTTCGCATGGGGTGAAGGGAATCGAACCATGATTCGTGTTTTGCATAAATCCCATATTTTATTAGTATTTAGTGACTTGTGAATTCAAGTTTGACGCTGATTTCCGCAGGAACGGGCACCTTGGAGCACCATTGGTGTTGCCAATTGTTGCCAAAACCTGTTCATCAACACTTGAGATTTCATATCTGATCAAGCATGAGCCGGTGAAGCGTGGCGATGGATGCCTGATCGTTGCGCACAAGGCGTCGGATTCGTCGGCCATTCTCGCGCGCGTGAACTGGCGGACAGTTACGATCCGGCAAAGAGAAACAAAGCTAGGTGTGCAGCAGGCTAAACATCTCGTCCACTTGGATGGCGAAGGCGGAAATAAGGCTAAAACCGACTGTCAGAAAAAAAATCTCAGACGGCGGAAAGCGACCGGTATTTTCATATTGATCAAGCGGCGTTTTGCTACATAAGGTCAAACACTCTGGAATACCCGCATGACTTCGAAGCACATTTCTTTTCTGTTATGACAAGCTGGAAGTAAAATCTGCCGAAAAGCCGATCCCCACCCACGAGTTTTCAACCAACACTGAATCGAGGAAAAGGGAGGCGGACTTTAAAACGGGTCTCGCCGGGTCGGGATTCAAATTCGATTTCACCGCCGTGACGATCGGCCACGATGCGGTTGCTGATGATCAGGCCCAGTCCGGTGCCGCTGCCGACTGGCTTGGTGGTGAAAAACGGCTCGAACAAGTGTGACTGCACATCCGGCGGAATGCCGGGACCGTTGTCCACAATTTCAACCACCAGTTGCTCGTCCTCCCGGCAGGTTCCGACGCATATATTCCCGTTGCCATCGACGGCGTGGATGGCGTTGTCAATAAGATTGGTCCAAACCTGGTTGAGTTCACTGCCGTAAGCCATGATGCGCGGCAGCGAGCGATCATATGCCCGGACCAGGGTGACATTTTTCAGTTTATGTCCCAGCATCGTCAGGGTGCTTTCAAGACCGTCGTGGATGTCCACCTCCTGCATCGGGGACTGGTCCATGTAGGAATAGGATTTGACGGCCTTCACCAGCTCTGAAATCCGTCCGGTGCTTTGCTCCACCTGACTCAAAAGCGATTTTAGGTTCAGGCGCGCCTCGAGCCAGCCCAGAGCGTGCGCATGGCTGACCGCTGGAAGTTTGCTCTCGAATTTCTCAAGCCAGACGGTGTCCACGTTGGCGTTGGCGAAGGTCGGGGCGAGTTCCCACGCGACCGCCACGCCGCGGGCTTCAAGCCAGGTCGCAATTGAATCTGCAAGATCGCTGCGTTCGAGGTGGTCGAGTGCTGGGGCTTTAGCGGAACGCTCCAAAGCATCTTGCCATGCCGACACCAAATACCGCATCTGGTCATGATCGAGCGTTCTGGACAGTTGACAAAGGAGGGATTGCACTTTGTCCGTGGTTTCCTGCAAATGTGCGGC